>NZ_JBBDHD010000236.1:0-5415 GCF_044129415.1 Streptomyces racemochromogenes | reverse complement strand
CCCGCCCCGCCCGCCCCCCCCGCCCCCCCGCCCCGCCCCCGCCCCCCCCCCCCCCCCCCCCCCCCCCCCCCGCCCCCCCCCCCGCCCCCCCCCCCCCGCCCCCCCCCCCCCCCCCCCCCCTCCCGGTGACCATGAAGATGCGCAAGGGCATCGACGACGACCACCTCACCTACCTCGACGCCGGCCGGATCGCCGTCGAGGAGGGGGTCACCGCCATCGCCCTGCACGGGCGCACCACCGCCCAGCACTACGGCGGCACCGCCGACTGGGAGGCCATCGCCCGCCTCAAGGAGCACGTCCCGGAGATCCCCGTGCTCGGCAACGGCGACATCTGGTGCGCCGAGGACGCCCTGCGCATGGTCCGCGAGACCGGCTGTGACGGCGTGGTCGTCGGGCGCGGCTGCCTGGGCCGCCCCTGGCTGTTCAACGACCTGGTGGCCGCTTTCGAGGGCCGTCCGGAGGACTTCCACAAGCCCACGCTGCGCGAGGTCAAGCACACGATGCTGCGCCACGCCCAGCTGCTGGGGGAGTGGATCGGGGACGAGGCGCGCGGGGTGATCGACTTCCGTAAGCACGTCGCCTGGTACCTCAAGGGGTTCTCCGTCGGTTCCGAGATGCGCGGGAAGCTGGCCGTCGTCTCCTCCCTGGCCGAACTGGACGCTCATCTGAGCGAGCTGGACCTGGACCAGGCGTGGCCCGAGAGCGCGGACGGCCCGCGCGGCCGGACGTCCGGAAACAACCGGGTTGTCCTGCCGGACGGCTGGCTGAAGGATCCGTACGACTGCGCCGGCGTGAGCGAGGACGCGGAGCTGGACACGTCCGGAGGCTGACACACCGCCTTGCGTGGCGCGTGATATACGCCACGCATGGGAGAGGTTTCGCTCAGATGAGCGCGAACGTCACGGGTAAGACTTCCAAAGGGTGGCACTGGGTGCCACCCTTTGTTCGTTCAAGACTTGAACGCAAATGTATCGATGATCGCTCATCCGAGCGCGATCAAGCGGATCTCGGCACCTCCCCCTTCGGGATGTGAACGCTGTTTGTCGGTTCTCATTACCGACCGGTTACTTTCGATACGGTGGCGCACGGGTGGTTACGGCCCCATGACCGCCAAGTGGACGTACCGATAAGCCTTCGATCTGGGTATGTTCCTGGCCGTCAGGGCAGCCACCCGAGTCGTCGAGGAGTCGAGACCCGTGTCGGAAAACAAAGAGCAGAAGTTCGTCTACGACTTCACCGAGGGCAACCGGGACCTCAAGGACCTCCTGGGCGGCAAGGGAGCCAACCTCGCCGAGATGACCAACCTCGGTCTCCCGGTCCCTCCCGGCTTCACCATCACCACCGAGGCCTGCAAGGTCTACCTGGAGAGCGGCACGGCCCCGGCCGCGCTGCGCGACGAGGTCAGCGCGCACCTCGCCGCCCTCGAAACGAAGATGGGCAAGAAGCTCGGCCAGTCGGACGACCCGCTCCTGGTCTCCGTGCGCTCCGGCGCCAAGTTCTCGATGCCGGGCATGATGGACACGGTCCTCAACATCGGCCTCTCCGACGAGTCCGTGGCCGGCCTCGCCGCCCAGGCGGACAACGAGCGCTTCGCGTGGGACTCCTACCGCCGCCTGATCCAGATGTTCGGCAAGACCGTCCTGGGCGTCGAGGGCGAGCTCTTCGAGGACGCCCTCGACGAGGCCAAGGCCGCCAAGAAGGTCACCGTCGACACCGACCTCGACGCCGCCGACCTCAAGAAGCTGGTCAAGGCCTTCAAGAAGATCGTCGCGAAGGAGGCCGGCCGCGAGTTCCCGCAGGACGCCCGCGAGCAGCTCGACCTCGCCGTCGAGGCCGTCTTCAACTCCTGGAACACCGACCGCGCCAAGCTCTACCGCCGCCAGGAGCGCATCCCCGGCGACCTGGGCACCGCCGTCAACGTCTGCTCCATGGTCTTCGGCAACCTCGGCCCCGACTCGGGCACCGGCGTCGCCTTCACCCGCGACCCCGCCAGCGGCCACGCCGGCGTCTACGGCGACTACCTGCAGAACGCGCAGGGCGAGGACGTCGTGGCGGGCATCCGCAACACCGTCCCGCTCGCGGACCTGGAGGTCATCGACAAGACCTCCTACGACCAGCTCATGGCGATCATGACCAAGCTGGAGAACCACTACAAGGACCTCTGCGACATCGAGTTCACCATCGAGCGCGGCCAGCTGTGGATGCTCCAGACCCGCGTCGGCAAGCGCACCGCCGGTGCCGCCTTCCGCATCGCCACCCAGCTCGTGGACCAGGGCCTGATCACCGAGGCCGAGGCCCTCCAGCGCGTCACCGGCGCCCAGCTGGCGCAGCTGATGTTCCCGCGCTTCGACGAGTCCGCCCAGACCACCCTCCTGGGCCGCGGCATCGCCGCCTCCCCGGGCGCGGCCGTCGGCAAGGCGGTCTTCGACTCCTACACGGCCGTCAAGTGGTCCCGTTCCGGCGAGAAGGTCATCCTGATCCGCCGCGAGACCAACCCCGACGACCTCGACGGCATGATCGCCTCCGAGGGCATCCTGACCTCGCGCGGCGGCAAGACCTCGCACGCCGCCGTCGTCGCCCGCGGCATGGGCAAGACCTGCGTCTGCGGCGCCGAGGACCTCGACGTCGA
Organism: Streptomyces racemochromogenes; assembly: GCF_044129415.1. Lineage (GTDB taxonomy): Bacteria > Actinomycetota > Actinomycetes > Streptomycetales > Streptomycetaceae > Streptomyces > Streptomyces racemochromogenes_A. Next base: position 2,786 of record NZ_JBBDHD010000236.1, on the reverse strand, counting down.
CACCAAGCGCCGCCGCATGACGGTCGGCGGGCAGGTCATCGAAGAGGGCGACGTCGTCTCCATCGACGGCTCCACCGGCAAGGTCTACCTCGGCGAGGTACCCGTCGTACCGTCCCCGGTCGTCGAGTACTTCGAGGGCCGGATGCACGCCGGCGCCGACGACGCCGACGAGCTGGTCGGCGCCGTGCACCGGATCATGGCCTACGCCGACCGCGTCCGCCGCCTGCGGGTGCGCGCCAACGCCGACAACGCCGAGGACGCGCTGCGCGCCCGCCGCTTCGGCGCCCAGGGCATCGGCCTGTGCCGCACCGAGCACATGTTCCTCGGCGAGCGCCGCGAGATGGTCGAGCGCCTGATCCTCGCGGACACCGACTCGGAGCGCGACGAGGCACTCAGTGCCCTCCTGCCGCTCCAGAAGAAGGACTTCGTCGAGCTGTTCGAGGCGATGGACGGACTGCCCGTCACCGTCCGCCTCCTGGACCCGCCGCTGCACGAGTTCCTGCCCGACATCACCGAGCTGTCGGTGCGCGTCGCGCTCGCCGAGTCCCGCCAGGACGCCAACGAGAACGACCTGCGCCTGCTCCAGGCCGTGCACAAGCTGCACGAGCAGAACCCGATGCTGGGCCTGCGCGGCGTCCGCCTCGGCCTGGTCATCCCCGGCCTGTTCGCCATGCAGGTCCGGGCGATCGCCGAGGCCGCCGCCGAGCGCAAGAACGCCAAGGGCGACCCCCGCGCCGAGATCATGGTCCCGCTCGTGGGCACCGTCCAGGAGCTGGAGATCGTCCGCGAGGAGGCCGACGCGATCATCGCCGAGGTCGAGGCCGCCACCGGCACCAGCCTCAAGCTGACGGTCGGCACCATGATCGAGCTGCCGCGCGCCGCGCTGACCGCCGCCCAGATCGCCGAGGCCGCGCAGTTCTTCTCCTTCGGCACGAACGACCTGACCCAGACGGTGTGGGGCTTCTCCCGCGACGACGTCGAGGCCAGCTTCTTCACCGCCTACCTGGAGAAGGGCATCTTCGGGGTCTCGCCGTTCGAGACCATCGACAAGGAGGGCGTCGGCTCCCTCGTCCGCCACGCGGTCGAGCAGGGCCGGGCCACCCGCCCCGACCTCAAGCTCGGCGTCTGCGGCGAGCACGGCGGCGACCCGGAGTCGGTGCACTTCTTCCACGAGGTCGGCCTCGACTACGTCTCCTGCTCGCCGTTCCGGATCCCGGTGGCGCGCCTGGAGGCCGGCCGTGCCGCCGCCGAGGCCAAGGGCTCCGACAGCCGCTGAGCCAGGCTCCCCCCGACAGCGCCCGCCCCCGGTTCCCTGACTGCCGGGGGCGGGCGCTTCCAGCTATTCGGAAGACCTCCCGTGCCTCACCCGGCCGGGTTTCGCGAAATATTCAACGAAGTCATTACGGCGCCAGGCACGTCGGCGCTTCCCGGTGCGACCGACCGCCAGGCCCCGCAAAGCCCCCCACGGCCTTCACGGAGCGTTTCGGTCGCGCCGGAGTGTGCCTGGCGGAGTACAGGATTTCGCTTGTCACGCCCCTGCCGAAAGGGGTTTCAACTGTGGCCGAAAGGGCGTGGTGACCACGTGTGACGGCGTGCATACTCATGGGGCGGGGGGATTGCGGTTGCACAGGTGGGGGTTCGGTGCTGCGTATCCATTTCACTGGAGTGGACCTGGCACGCGTACGGATGGCAGGGCGTCCCGATGCGTTGTGGGAAACGATTCTTAGTTTTCATCGCTTAAGAGACCGGCGTGACGCCCGGCTGTTCGGCGAATGGCGTACGGAAGCCCGGAGCCGGTTGAATGGTGAAACAAGGCTCCTGAGCGCCCTCATACCGGCTCGCGGCTATTTCCCCGATTTCCTGACCCCCTCCGAGGGCCAGTACGGGTGGGACGTCGGCCTCGACGCCCTGCGCGGGCTCCCCGCGGACCGGCTGCGCCACGAGCTCTCCCTCGTGGGCGCGGGCGCCGCCGCGGGCTTCGGCGCGGCCTTCGGGACCCCGCCGCCGACCCGGCTGAGGGAGTTCATGGACGGCGGCACCAAGCACCTGCCCCGGCTGCTGGCCGAGCTGCGCGGCTACCACCGGGCGGCCGTGGAGCCGTACTGGACCCACATCCAGGCCCAGATCGAGGCCGAGCGGGCCGCACGCGGCCGCGCCCTCCTCGACGGCGGCGCGGACGAGCTGCTGGCCTCGCTGCCGCCCATGCTGCGCTGGCGGGCGCCGGTGCTGGAGTGCGAGTACCCGGTGGACCGGGACGTCCGGCTGCGGGGCCGCGGGCTGCTGCTCCAGCCGTCGTTCTTCTGCCGGCGCACCGCCGTGACCCTCCACGACCCGGAGCTGCCGCCCGTGCTGGTCTACCCGGCCGCCGCCCAGCTGGCCTCCGCCGGCGCCGGCGGGGAGGCCGCCCGGCCGGAGGAACAGCGCCAGCGCACCCTGGGCAAGCTGGTGGGCCACACCCGCTCGGTGGTGCTGCGGGCCATCGGCGACGGGGCCACCACCAGCGAACTGGCCCGCCGCGCCGGGGTCTCCCTGGCCTCGGCGAGCCAGCACGCCTGCGTGATGCGCGAGGCGGGCCTGGTGACCACCCTGCGGCACGGCAACGCCGTCCTGCACACGGTCACCCCGCTGGGCGCGGCCCTCCTCAGAGGCGGCGCCGTGCTCTCCTGAAGGATCGGTTCGCCAGGGCGGGGGGGGGGGGGGGGGCCCCCCGGGGGGGGGCCGGCGCGGGCGGGGGGGCCGGGGCCGCGACAAAACCACACAAAAAAAATCCCCCCGGCCGGATGTAT
>NZ_JBBDHD010000235.1:0-5555 GCF_044129415.1 Streptomyces racemochromogenes | reverse complement strand
CGTCGCGGCCCTGGCCGCCGAGCTCCGCGAGCGCGGCTGGGCCCTGCGCCGGCAGTAGTCCCGGGGTCCCGGGCGGGTCCCACAGCGCTGCGCGCTGTGCCAACGAACCGCCTCGCTTCGCTCGGCGGGGCTCGGCTTCGCCGAGCCAGAGCCGGCCCCTTCGGGCCGGTGTCCTCCGCTTCGCTGCGGACGACTCGGGGTTCCGCTGCGCTCTACCCCGAGCGGCCCGGCTTCGCCGGGCCAAAGGTCCCCGCGCTCCGCGCGGGCTGACCCCGTTTCACGGGGTCCGGGTTCTCCGGCCCGTTGGGGTGTCCGCTTCGCTCCCACCCTGTGTCCTTCCGGCTCCGCCTACAGGACCAAGGCCCGCTGACGCGGGCAAGCCAGCAGCAGGGTTGGTCACTCCCCGGAGGTGTCCATCTCTGTCCACGGCTCAGACGGGTAGACATCCCGTGGCCTGGGATCCGTCGACGCTACGAGTTCAGCCATACAAAAGAGCCGGTCCCAGTATGCCGGGCTATCACCATCACCAAGCACAGAAAGAATCTGACTGAGTTGAGACCCACGCCAATGCAGGACCCTGTAACCCCGGACATCCAGCCTGCCGGCATTACTCAGCCATGTATGCACACACCCGGCGATGTCCGCGTCGACCATGACAAGGTCGAAACCAGCCCGGTCGGCACCAGCAAGACCAGGCGGGAAAGGCGCACAGCGGTGCTCCTCCCACAACGAAGTCACAGCGGCAACGGGATCCATGTCGTGGCTCATCCCCTCGATCATCACCCAGGGCCGCCGAAGACGCACCTGCTTTTACCGGTACTGGGCAACCCCGTTTCCGCCTAGCCCGGGCCTGCGGCTGCCCTTGACGTCGGCCCTACTCATCGTCAGCCGGATCCAGCCTCCTGCGATAGGCGTTTGCTTCAAACTGGACTCGGATGGACTCTGGAAGGACACACATCCACCGATCGCCCACCGGGCTGCTGCTGTCGTGTCGCGGATCAGCGAAACTGGCTGGGACTGGGACCGCGCTTCCCTGATGGCTACGGCCGTTGTCCGATCGAGGCATCCTTACAGGGGCGTTCTTGACCGCAAAGATCGCCGGTCGTGGCAGAATGAGGGCATGACTATCCGAAAGGCTCATGCCGCGTAGGTCCCCCGGCCGCATCAGAAGGGAATCGCAAGGTCCTACCCGTCAGGTTCGGCAACCCCCGCCATCAGCGCAGTACCACGCGACGCGATCACCGTTCGTACCACGCATCGGACCCGGGAGCGGCACCCTAGTGCTGTCTTCCGAGCCTTATGAGAGCTGGCAGCCACTTGCAGTCAGATTTCTCGGTGCCTCGGCTCACCAGTATCAGAGCCACAGCTATGTCAACTGCACTCAATTGCTGAGGACGGCTCCGCACGACTTCTGGGCACATTTGAGGACACTGCTGAACGAGCGTGGTCTGGCCCCTGCCGACATGGTTCTTGTCTACCTCTTGCAGTCCGGGGTTGAGATCGAGTCTGGTGTCCTCCTGTCGGACGGCGGCCGTGTCTACGACTTCGACCTAAGGTGTAACCGGACAGCAGCCGGCACAGAGAGCGCGGTCCAAATCGAGCGCTGGCTCGACATCACCGACCGGTGGCAGACGACACCCTTCAGTTCAGAGATCGCGGACGCCTTCATCTGGCGTCCGCCTTCGCGCCACACGATCCTGACCGCTTCGAGCCAGGTGATCAGACGGACTTCGCCGTGTTTCCTGAGGGCCACGCCTGGATGGGGTCCGGCGTCTGCTAAGGGATGGCCCGATGAAGATCATTGAGGCTGAACTGTCCGCATCACACCCGGCGCTGATCGAGAAGTGGACCAGCTACCAGGTGCTCGACACCGAACGGCAGGACCGGCGACGCGGCTACGTGGCCGCCTGGCGGTACCGGAAGCGTGAGGGGGACCTGGATCCCGTACGAGCACACGGAGGGCGCCTACCCGCTGGATAGGTGACTGTCTGACCAGCGGCGCGCCTACGGGTCCAGGACGAGGACCGGGCAGCGGGCCCTGGACCTGGAGCAGCTCGAGATCGTGTGGGACACCGCCGACACCGGTTTCGCCGAGAACCTGGCCGCCGCGCGGGCCTACTTCGAGCTGCACGGCACGCTGGCCGCTCCCCGGCACGCCACCGCCCTCGACAAGCCGGTGGGGCAGTGGCTCACCAACGTCCGCCGGCCCGGCGGGCTCGGCAAGGACCCCGTGCGCACGAAGCGACGGGCCGAGGCCCTGGCCGCGCTCGACGAGGACTGGAACCCCGGCGACGACGACCACGGGTGGACGGTGGACTGGCAACGCCACTACGCCTACCTAAGGGCTGTCCCGTAACGGTGTTCATGGGTGGGACGATCACCCCGTGGCTGTTGTGATCACTGCGTCTGAGCTGTCCTGGATACGCCCGTTCAGCGGCCTCACCCCTCGACAGTTCAGCAAGCTGGTCACTGTTCTGCGCCGTCGAGGTGCGCATGTAGCGCGCTCGGGGCGTCCTTGGACGCTTTGCTTCGAGGACCGCGTGCTACTGGTCGTTGCGTCCTGGCGGACTAACCTGACGATGCGACAGCTCGCGCTGTTGTTCGGTGTTTCGAAGTCCACGGTCGACCGCGTAGTTGATGACCTGGGGCCGCGCCTGGCATTGATCCAGCGGCAACGCTTCCACAAGGGCACAGTGCTCATCGTGGATGGCACGCTCGTGCCCACTCGCGATCACACCCTCGCCCAGCGATCCAAGAGCTACCGCTACTCCACCAACCATCAGGTCGTCATCGACGCGGACACCCGCCGGGTCGTAGTTGTCGGCCGGCCGCTGCCCGGAAGCCGCAACGATTGCAAGGCCTGAGAGGAGTCCGGCGCCAAGGCCGCTGTCGGTGGCGCAGTCACGATTGCCGACGGCGGCTATCCAGGGACTGGCCTCGTGATCCCCCACCGCCGCGAGCGCGGGCAGGCCGAACTCACGCCCTGGAAGGAAGAGCACAACAGGTCTCACAAACAGGTCCGCGCCCGAGTCGAGCACGTCTTCGCACGTATGAAAACGTGGAAGATTTTCCGTGACTGCCGCCTCAGAGGCGATGGCGTCCACCACGCCGTGCTGGGCATCGCCCAGCTGCAGAATCTTGCTCTGACCCAGTGAGCGAGAGGGTCAGCCCAGCTCAGCCACGTCGGAGCCAGCCGGCTTCGGGGGCCTCTGGTGACCGCACTCCAGCCGGGTCCCGTTGGCGTCCGTCACTGTGTACTTCAGGACGATCTTGGTCGGGTCGCCGTCCTCATAGGGCCACACCGTGATGCCTCCCTCCCAGACGAGGGTGGAGAACCAGACATCGATCCCCTCGGCTTCAGGCGCGATTGTGAAGACCTCCCCGGGTTTCAGATAGAAGTCCTCACCGTACGGCTCGATGAAGAGACAGAGATCGCCCTCGCCTGCGTTCTCCACAGGCAGCCTGCTGCGTCCCACTCGTCCCCCCAAGACCGCCACTCCGATGCGCCGCTCCACAGTATCCGCCCACACTAACCCCGCCGGGCTCAGGCAGCCCTGTCCCTCCAAGTCCGTTGCGGGACAGCCCTTAGCCCCTATCCCGGGCGGCGCCGACGTGCCCGTGGCACGGTGGCAAGGCGACGAGAGGTCCACACAGGGCGGGCCCGGCCGGTCGACAGCGCCCCCGGCCGGGCCCGCCGCGGACCTCCCAGTGTCCGAGGCGACCTACGAAGGCGCCGGTGGCGGGCAGGATGCGAGCCCCATCGGCTCGTGGGTGCGGAGGGCAAGAGGGGGATACGGCTGGTGAAGGCGGTGCCGGAGCTCGAACAAGTCGCGCATGCTCCCCACCTGAGCCAGATGGCGCAGCAGGAAGTCGACGTGGCGGTCGTCGCCGCGGCGTACTGCCTGGAGGATCTCCTCGATGAGGCGGGCGGCAGTGTGCGGTGCGGTGTGCGGAAGGATCTACATTGGGGGCCTACCCGTTGGGGGCGGTGGACACCTGCCCGGCTGCACCCGCGGCGCGTTCTCCTGGCCGAAGAGTGACACCTGAGCACGGCCGCGCGCAGCGGCGGGCCTTCGCGGGCCGTGGTGCGCCCTCGCCGTCCTGGCCGTCTCCCTCTGCCGTGCCACGGACGCCTGGCCTGGTTCCTCGGTGCCGCCGCTATGGGACGTCGCCCCGCCATACGAACCGGCTGGGGTAAACCCCATCGACCTCGGCCAGCTCGTACGCGCTGCGGCCACCCGGCCCGAACGCCCCCGCTCCGACATCAGCAGGGCGCCATCTGCCAGCTCCAGCCGCTCACGTCGAGCAGCTGGCCGTCCAGCGGGCCGCCCATCCTTGGTGAGCGCCGGGGGTGATCCGTTGTCGGCGTCCAGACGGGTCAAGGTCCGGCCCGACAGTCGGCGTAGAACCTCCGGCGGGTCCCTTCCGGGCGGCTGTGCAGGGACCGGTTCCGGCCGGCGGGTGATGTCGCAGGCTGCCGGTGCGGGTCGCTCAGACCATCGGTGGGAAGTTGTAGGTGTAGTCGTATGGTTCGTCCGGGTCGGCGGTGGCGGCGGGGTGTTTTTCACGTCGCGTACGGTCATGAGGACGAGTCCGGTCAGGAGCAGGACGACGCCGCTTGCGATGCACCACCATCCGGCGGCTGTCGGGTGGGAGTCCGCCATGGGGCCGCCGGTGTGCAGGAACGGCCCGGTCAGCAAGAGCACCATGCCGACAGCGATGAAGCCCACGGATGCCCGTTTCAGCCTGTCCACGCCGGTTTCCGGATCCGGTGGCGGCTGGACCGGCATCGATGGCGCCGCAGGGTTGCTGTGCCGGGTTGCGCCCCCGGCAACCCGCGGCTGGCCTGCAGCTTCGCCATCCTCGCGTGGGGCGGGGTGGCGGTCGAGGACCTGGCCGACGGCCAGCAGCGCCGGGGCGAGCATCCCACCGTCGGCGGGGTTGTCCCGGCCGGCTTCGGCTGCCGCGAGTTCCACCTGAAGGCCCACCAGGTCCTCGCGCAGCCGGGCGGACTCCATACGGAGCCGGTCGCGTTCCTGCCTCAGGGCAGTCGCCTCGGCGGCCGAGTCCTCCAGCAGGCCGTGGAAGGAGCGGATCTTGTCCTCCTGCGCGAGCAGGTCCCGGCGCAGGCGTGCTTCCTCCTGTTCCCGGGCGCGTAACTGGTCCTCGTGGTCGGCTCGGGCCCGGCCGAGCCGGGCGTCGAGGGCGGTGCGGTCGCGTTGGTGGGCGTCCTGCTGCTCTTGGAGGAGGGTGTTCAGGTGGGAGGTTTCTTCCTGGTGGTGCTGTCGCTGGGTGCGCAGTTCGTCCTCGGCGGTGGCCAGGGCCTGCGTCGTCCTCTCGTGGCGGGCCAGGAGGTCGTCGTAGTCGGCCTGCCGGCGGCGCTGCTCGCCGAGCACGTCCTCAAGGCGGACCTGGAGGCGGTCGTGGAGGAGGACGGTCTCCTCGTATGCGTCGGCCATCACCAGGCGTTCGGCGAAGGCCGGGTGTGCCTCCCCCAGGGCCGCGGTGTGCAGGCGCAGCGACAGGGCCCGGACCTCCTCGCTCGCCCCGCAGAG
>NZ_JBBDHD010000234.1:0-5579 GCF_044129415.1 Streptomyces racemochromogenes | reverse complement strand
CGGTGAGCCGGTCCAGTTCGGCGCGGACGACGTCGGCCGGCGGGGGTTCGGGGAAGACCCTGCGGTGGAGGGCCGGGCCGGGCGGGCCGGGGCCGGGGGGAGCTGGCCCTTGAGGGGGCCCCACTCGTTCGGGTCCGGGACTCCGGGCGGGAGCATCTGGCGCCGCTTGGGCGCGTCCGGGTCGTGCGCCTCGCCCGGCTCCTTGGCGCCGGGCCACGCCTTGGCGACGCGCGCCGCCAGGACGAAGTCCTTGCGCAGCGGGTGACCCTCGAAGTTCTCGGGGAGCAGGAGGTGCACGAGGTGCGGGTGGTCGGTGAAGACCACGCCGAACATCTCGTACGTCTCGCGCTCGTGCCAGGCCGCGCCCGCGTAGACGGCGACCGCCGAGGGGAGGGACGGGGAGGCGTGCGGGACGGTCGTGCGCAGCAGGAGGCGGCGTACGCGGCCGCCCTCCAGGGCGACGACGTGCGCGCAGATCCGGAAGCCGGTGCCCGGCTCGTCGACCGCGCTCAGCCAGTCGAAGTAGGTGCAGCCCAGCTTGTCGCGGGCGATCTCCAGCGACGGGATCCAGGAGCCGGCCGGGACGTCGACGGTGAGGACGTCGTAGGCGACGGAGGCCACGGCCTCGGCGCCGAAGACGGTCGGGGCCGCGTCGGGGAGGGAGTCATAGGGGTTCACGCGCCGCCTCCCGGCGCGGGCGGGGGCGTCACCAGGCCGCTGGTGAGCTGCGCGACGGACGGCCGGTCCGCGTACCGCTCGGCCAGCGACTCCCGAGCGATCTTCTCCTGGAGCTTGAGGATGCCCTGGAGCAGGGCCTCGGGGCGCGGCGGGCAGCCCGGCACGTAGACGTCGACGGGGATGATCTGGTCGACGCCCTTGGTGACCGAGTACGAGTCCCAGTAGGGGCCGCCGCAGTTGGAGCAGGCGCCGAAGGAGATGACGTACTTCGGTTCGGGCATCTGTTCGTAGAGCCGCTTGACCGCCGGGGCCATCTTGTCCGTCACCGTGCCCGAGACGATCATCAGATCGGCCTGGCGCGGGCCGGGCGCGAAGGGGATGACACCCAGCCGGATGAAGTCGTGCCGCGCCATGGACGCGGCGATGAACTCGATCGCGCAGCAGGCGAGGCCGAAGTTGAAGACCCACAGGCTGTAGCGGCGGCCCCAGTTCAGGACCACCTTCATCGGCTCGGGCGCCAGGCGGGAGAGGACCCCCAGCCTCCTGGGTTCCGGGAGGGAAACGGGCTCCGGTGTCACGGCAGCCGGTGTCACGTCCATTCGAGGACGCCCTTCTTGTACGCGTAGAGCAGGCCGACGGCCAGGAATCCCAGGAAGACGAACATCTCCACCAGGGTCGTGGCGCCGTAGCCGGCGGCGGCGAACACCGTCGCCCACGGGAAGAGGAAGATCGAGTCGACGGCGAAGATGACGTAGAGGAACGCGTAGACGTAGTAGCGGACCTGGGTGTGCGCCCAGCCCTCCCCCACGGGATCCACACCGCACTCGTACGTCAGCAGCTTCTCGGGCGTCGGGACCACGGGCCGCAGCAGCCGGCCGGCGCCGAAGGCCACGGCGACGAAGAGCACGCCGAGGACGGCGAGCAGGCCGACGGCCGCGTAGCCGTGGAAGTAGTCCGCGGCGGTCACGGTCCCGCTCGATACCGTTGGTCCGGGCACGTCCGTTCCTCGCTCCTCGGCCACTGTCGACGTTCTCGATGATCTGGTACGGACGGGAGTCTAGGCCCTGGCCCGCACAGGGTGGGGTTACCCCCCGTTTACTCCCGCCTGGTCACCCCATGGCTTTGCGGGGGTGGAATTGGCAGGCTGGGCCGCATGACCGCGAACGATCATGCCCCCGCTCCCCCTCCCGTCCGGCCCGCCTTCGACGGGTCCACGTGGAAGGAGATCGCCTACCTGCTCCTCAATCTGCCGGTGGCGTTGATCGGCTTCGTTTACACGGTTGTCATGCTTGCGACGGCGGGCGGGCTGGCGGTGACGGTGATCGGCCTGCCGGTGCTGCTGGCCGGCCTGTACCTGTCCCGGCAGCTGGGTGTGCTCGAACGCGTACGGGCGCGGGCCCTGCTGGGGGTGCGCGTCGACGAGCCGAGCCCGTTGCCGGGGCCGCGGCGCTCCGGCGGGTTCTTCCCCTGGCTGTGGTCGGGGATCAAGGACCCGGTGGCGTGGCGGACCGTGCTGTTCGAGCTGGTCCGGCTGCCCTGGGGGGTGCTGACCTTCAGTATCGCCCTTGTCGGGCTGTTCCTGCTCTGGCCGGTGCTGCCGTACGTCGTGCGGCTGCTGGCGAACTTCGACCGGCTGATGGTACGCGGCCTGCTGTGCCCCTCCGACGGGCTGGAGCGGCGGATCGCCGAGCTGGAGTCGGGACGCGGGGTCGTCGTGGACACGGCGGCGGCCGACCTGCGGCGCATCGAGCGCGACCTGCACGACGGGGCCCAGGCGCGGCTGGTGGCGCTGGCCATGGGACTGGGCCTGGCCAAGGAGAAGCTGCTGGAGGACCCCGAGGGCGCGGCGGCGATGGTCGACGAGGCCCACGGCGAGGTCAAGCTCGCCCTCCAGGAGCTGCGGGACCTGGCGCGGGGGATCCATCCGGCGGTACTGACGGACCGGGGACTGGACGCGGCCCTGTCGTCGGTGGCGGCGCGGTGCCTGGTGCCGGTGAAGGTGTCGGTGCGGCTGCAGGAGCGGCCGGCGGAGGCGATCGAGGGGATCGCGTACTTCACCGTGTCGGAGCTGCTCCAGAACGTGAGCAAGCACGCGGCGGCGCGGGAGGCGAGCGTCGAGGTGTGGCGCGAGGGGGAGCGCCTGCTGATCCGCGTCGCGGATGACGGGCGGGGCGGGGCGCGGACGTCCGGCGGGGGCGGGCTGGCGGGGCTCGCGGAGCGGGTGCGGGCGGTTGACGGGGGGTTCGTGGTGGAGTCCGCCGCGGGGGCGGGGACGGTGGTGGTGGCGCAGCTGCCGTGGCGCGGCCGCGCGTAGGGGTCGACCGGGGGGGGCGCCTGGGCGGGGCCGCATCGGGTGGGGTTAACCCCCCGTCCGGGACGCCGACCCGCCGGATGGTTCCCGGGACCCCGTGCGGCGGAGGGTGGAGGGGTTGCCGGACGGGATGGAAGTGGGTCGGGGATATGCGGACGGGTCGGGACGTGTTGCTGGCGCCCGTGGCGGGGCGGATGTGGCGGGAGCTGTTGTTCCTGCTGGTCGGGCTGCCTTTGAGCACGCTGTACTTCGGGCTCGCCCTCGCGGGGGTGACCACCGGGGCCGGGCTGCTCGTGACGTTCGTGGGGGTGCCGGTGCTGGCCGGGGTGCTCGCGATGTGCCGGGGGTTCGGATACGTGGAACGGGCCCGGGTGCGCGGGCTGCTGCGGGTGCCGGTCGGGGATCCGGCGCCGGTGCGGGCGGCGGAGCGCGGGGTGCCGGCCGCGCTGGGGGCGCTGCTGAAGAGCGGCAGCGCCTGGCGGCACGTGCTGTACTCGGTGATCCACTTCCCCTGGGCGGTGTTCTCCTCCTGCCTCGCGCTCGTGCTGTGGGGCTACGGGTGGGGCATGCTGCTGTACCCGCTCTGGTTCTGGGTCTTTCCGGCCTTCACCCGCCAGCCCGGACTGCAGCTGTTCCAGAACGGCGACTACACCTTCTACCTGGATTCGCCGTTGGCCATCGCCGCGGCGGGCGCGGTCGGGCTGGGGTTCACGCTGGTCACGCCGTGGGTCGTCCGGGGGCTGGTGGCCGTCGACCGGGTCCTGGTCACCGGGCTGCTCGGTCCCTCCCGGCTGGACCACCGGGTCAGCGAGCTGGAGTCCGACCGCGGTGTGGTCGTGGACACGGCGGCGGCCGATCTGCGGCGCATCGAGCGCGACCTGCACGACGGGGCGCAGGCGCGGCTGGCGGCGCTGGCCATGGACCTGGGGCTGGCGAAGGAGAAGCTGGCCGAGGACCCGCGGGCCGCCGCCCGCATGGTGGACGAGGCGCACGGCGAAGTGAAGATCGCGCTCCGGGAGCTGCGGGACCTGGCCCGGGTGATCCATCCCGCCGTCCTGACCGACCGGGGGCTGGACGCGGCGCTGTCCTCGGTGGCCTCGCGGTGCGCCGTTCCCGTACGGGTGGAGGTGGACCTGCCGGCCCGGCCCGCGCCGGCGATCGAGGGGATCGCGTACTTCACGGTGTCCGAGCTGCTGGAGGACGTCGGCCGGCACGCGGGCGCGCGCAGCGCCAGCGTGGACGTGTGGCGGTCCGGGCAGCGGCTGATGATCCGCGTCGCGGACGACGGCCACGCCGAGGGCAGCGGTTCGGCCGGGCTCGCGGAGCGGCTGGACGCCGTGGACGGCGTCCTGGTCGTGGACTCGGCTCAGGGCCGGGGTACGACGGTGACGGCGGAGCTGCCCTGGCGGGCCTGACGCCGGTACGGGGCGGGCTTCCGCCCCGGCCTTGATCCCGGACGGACCGGAACCGGGGCTTCGGCTGGGATGCTTGCATGCCGAGTGGGTATGCGAGTGGGCGGGAGCTTCTCAACGTGGACAACAGGGTGCGGGTCGTCATCGCCGAGGATTCAGTGCTGCTCCGTGAGGGCCTGACCAGGCTGCTGACCGACCGGGGGCATGACGTCGTGGCGGGCGTCGGGGACGCGGAAGCCCTCCTCAAGACCGTGGCGGACCTGGCGGCCGAAGGAGCGCTGCCGGATGTGGTGGTGGCCGACGTACGGATGCCGCCGACGCACACCGACGAGGGCGTACGGGCCGCGGTCCGGCTGCGCCGTGACCATCCCGGCATCGGCGTGCTCGTGCTGTCGCAGTACGTCGAGGAGCAGTACGCCACCGAACTGCTGGCCGGTTCCACCACCGGGGTGGGCTACCTGCTGAAGGACCGCGTGGCCGACGTGCGCGAGTTCCTGGACGCCGTCGTCCGGGTGGCCCAGGGGGGTACGGCCCTGGATCCCGAGGTCGTGGCGCAGCTGCTGGGCCGCAGCCGCAAGCAGGACGTCCTGGCCGGTCTGACCCCGCGGGAGCGCGAGGTGCTCGGACTCATGGCGGAGGGACGGACGAATTCCGCTGTAGCCAAGCAGCTCGTGGTGAGTGACGGGGCCGTGGAGAAGCACGTCAGCAATATCTTCATGAAGCTGGGTCTGTCTCCGAGTGACGGGGATCACCGGCGCGTACTGGCGGTTCTGACCTACCTCAGGTCTTGATCGACTGACAGTCTGTCAGTAAGCCACGCGGCGGCGCCGCCGTCCGACGGCCGGGTGATTTGGAATATTGCGCATAGAGCACGACGTCTGTCGGAAAGACCGCCCCGCGCGGGGCGGTCCAGAATGCGGGCGGCCCAGGGACGGATGACGTCGCGGACGTAGGGTTGGCCTTGGGAGTGAACGCCCGCGCCTCGAAGGAGGTCCAGTTCAGTGACCAGCCAGGTCAGTAGCCCGGCCGAGCAGGCCGACGGGGCCGGCGGGGCCATCGGTGAGCAGCGCAGCGCGCCTCGGCCCGATGGTGCCGGCAAGGAGATCCGCCGTGTCGACCGGGTGATCATCCGTTTCGCGGGTGACTCGGGTGACGGTATGCAGCTGACGGGTGACCGT
>NZ_JBBDHD010000233.1:0-5624 GCF_044129415.1 Streptomyces racemochromogenes | reverse complement strand
CGGCGGCTCGCTGACCATCCTGGCCACCGCGCTCGTCGACACCGGCTCGCGCATGGACGAGGTGATCTTCGAGGAGTTCAAGGGCACCGGCAACATGGAGCTCAAGCTCGACCGCAAGCTCGCCGACAAGCGCATCTTCCCGGCCGTCGACGTCGACCCGTCGGGTACGCGCAAGGAGGAGATCCTGCTCAACAGCGAGGAGCTCGCCATCGTCTGGAAGCTGCGCCGGGTGCTGCACGCGCTCGACTCGCAGCAGGCGATCGAGCTGCTGCTCGACAAGATGAAGCAGACGAAGTCGAACGCCGAGTTCCTGATGCAGATCGCCAAGACGACCCCGGCCGGCAAGAACGACGACTGACCGGGTCGCCCGCACACGGTTCCGCCCCCGCCGCACCCGCGGCGGGGGCGGCTTCCGTTTGTGCGACCTTCGCCACAGGCGTGCGGCTCGCACGAGAAGCCGTGGAACCCTGGAACGCGCTCGTCCGTCTGAGTGAAGGAAGACGGGCACCGGAGCCAGGACTGAGGAGAGCATGAGCGAGGACAGCAGGGGCCGCGGCCGACGGGCCGCTCGCGGAGGCCGGCGCAGGGGGGAGCCGCGGCGCCGCAAGGGCCTCAGAGTCGCCGCCTGGACCGCCGCCGCAGTGGTTCTGCTGGGCGGGGGCAGCCTCGGCTGGTTCTACTTCAAGCTCAACGGCAACCTGCACACCGTCGACATCGACCAGGCCCTGGGCAAGGACCGCCCGCCGAACGTCGACAACGGCTCGATGGACATCCTGGTCCTCGGCTCCGACTCCCGCGACGGGGCGAACGGCGAGTACGGCGCGGACGACGGCGGCTCCGCGCGCTCCGACACGGCGATGATCATCCACCTCTACGAGGGCCACAAGCAGGCCAGCGTCGTGTCCATCCCGCGCGACACGATGCTCCCGCGACCCGCCTGCCCCATCGGCAAGGGCAAGACCAGCGCCCCCCGGCAGCGCGCGCAGTTCAACGAGGCCTTCACCATCGGCGGGGCCGCCTGCGCGGTGAAGACGGTCGAGGCGATGTCGGGGATCCGCATGGACCACTACATCGAGGTCGATTTCACCGGCTTCAAGAAGATCATCGACAACCTCGGCGGGGTCGAGCTCACCACCACCAAGCCGATCAAGGACTACGGCAGCCACCTGGACCTGCCGGCCGGCTCCCACAAGCTCAACGGCGAGCAGTCCCTCGGCCTCGTCCGCACGCGCAAGACCGTCGGCGACGGCGGCGACCTCGGCCGAATACAGCTCCAGCAGGCCTTCATCAAGGCGCTGATCAAGCAGGTCAAGGGCATCGGGGTCTTCGACAACCCGAAGAAGCTCTACGGCCTCGCCGACTCCGCCACCAAGGCGATCACCACCGACAAGGCACTCGGCGACGTGAAGTCGCTCGCGAGCTTCGCCCAGGGACTCCAGGGCATCAGCGCCGAGAACATGCACATGATCACCGTGCCGGTGACCCAGGACCCGCTCGACAAGGACCGGGTCGCGCTCCTGGCCAAGGACTCCAAGATGGTCTGGGACGCCCTGCTGGCCGACCAGCCCATCCCCGCCGCGGCCACCGAGCACTCCACCGGGGACAAGAGCAGCGCGGGCTCCATCGTCCAGTAGTCCTTCCCCGCCGGGACGCGGCAGGAATAGATGCCGGACCCACCCCGTTGAGGGGAGCGTTCCGAGAATTTTGACAGGCGGCCCGGTCCTGGCAGACTGGTCTGTCGGCCCCGGTTCACGCAGTACGCAATTCGGCTCCTGCGACCCGGCGCCCTCCCGAATCTAGGAGACACCTTGAAGCGCGATGTTCACCCCGAGTACGTCGAGACCCAGGTCAGCTGCACCTGCGGCGCGTCGTTCACCACCCGTAGCACGCTGACCGAGGGCACCATCCGTGCCGAGGTCTGCTCCGAGTGCCACCCGTTCTACACGGGCAAGCAGAAGATCCTCGACACCGGTGGCCGTGTGGCCCGCTTCGAGGCCCGCTTCGGCAAGGGTGCGGCCAAGAAGTAGCGCGACCCAGGCGCCGGTCACCGGCCGCCCCCTGACCATGCGGGGGCGGCAGGGCCGGCGCCTTTGTCGTCGTTCAGCCAGCCCAGCCCATTTTTGATTTTTTCACCACAGGAGCACCCGATGTTCGAGGCGGTCGAGGAACTGGTCGGCGAGCACGCCGACCTTGAGAAGAAGCTCGCCGACCCTTCGGTCCACTCCGATCAGGCGAACGCCCGCAAGCTGAACAAGCGCTACGCGGAGCTGACCCCGATCGTGGCGACCTTCCGCGCGTGGAAGCAGTCGGCCGAGGACATCGAGACGGCCAAGGAGCTGGCGGCCGACGACCCCGACTTCGCCGCCGAGGTCAAGGAACTGAGCGCGCAGCGCGAGGAGCTCACCGAGAAGCTCCGCCTGCTGCTCGTCCCGCGCGACCCCAGCGACGACAAGGACGTGCTCCTGGAGATCAAGGCGGGCGCCGGAGGCGACGAGTCCGCCCTGTTCGCCGGCGACCTGCTGCGCATGTACCTGCGTTACGCCGAGCGCGTCGGCTGGAAGACCGAGATCATCGACTCCACCGAGTCCGAGCTGGGCGGCTACAAGGACGTCCAGGTCTCCGTCCGCACCAAGGGCGGCAACGGCGCCACCGAGCCCGGCCAGGGCGTGTGGGCCCGGATGAAGTACGAGGGCGGCGTCCACCGCGTCCAGCGCGTCCCGGCCACCGAGTCCCAGGGCCGCATCCACACCTCCGCCGCCGGCGTGCTCGTCACCCCGGAGGCCGAGGAGGTCGAGGTCGAGATCAACCCGAACGATCTCCGCATCGACGTGTACCGCTCCTCCGGCCCCGGCGGCCAGTCCGTCAACACCACCGACTCGGCCGTGCGCATCACGCACATCCCGACCGGTGTGGTCGCCTCCTGCCAGAACGAGAAGAGCCAGCTCCAGAACAAGGAGCAGGCCATGCGCATCCTGCGCTCGCGCCTGCTGGCCGCCGCCCAGGAGGCCGCCGAGCAGGAGGCCTCCGACGTGCGCCGCAGCCAGGTGCGCACCGTGGACCGTTCCGAGAAGATCCGTACGTACAACTTCCCGGAAAACCGGATCTCGGACCACCGCACCGGTTTCAAGGCGTACAACTTGGACCAGGTGCTCGACGGCGACCTCGACTCGGTCATCCAGGCCTGCGTCGACACCGACTCCGCGGCGAAGCTCGCGGCCGCGCACTGACGACCTTCGCACCCCCCTCGTACGACAGCAGCCCGGAGGACCAGCGTGAACTTGCTGCTTGCCGAGGTGGCCCAGGCCACCCAGCGGCTGGCCGCCGCCGGCGTGCCCTCACCGCGTTTCGACGCGGAGGAGCTCGCGGCCTTCGTGCACGGCGTCAAGCGGGGGGAACTGCACCACGTCAAGGACGCGGACTTCGACGCCCGCTACTGGGAGGCCGTCGCCCGCCGCGAGGCGCGCGAGCCGCTCCAGCACATCACCGGCCGCGCCTTCTTCCGCTACCTGGAGCTCCAGGTCGGCCCCGGTGTGTTCGTGCCCCGACCCGAGACCGAGTCGGTCGTGGACTGGGCCATACAGGCCGTCCGGGCCATGGACGTGGTCGAGCCGCTGATCGTGGACCTGTGCACCGGTTCCGGCGCCATCGCGCTCGCCATGGCCCAGGAGGTGCCGCGCTCGCGCGTGCACGCAGTGGAGCTGTCCGAGGACGCCCTGCGCTGGACCCGCAAGAACGCCGAGGGCTCCCGGGTCACCGTCCACCAGGGCGACGCCCTGAGCGCGCTGCCCGAGCTCGACGGCCAGGTCGACCTCGTCATCTCCAACCCGCCGTACATCCCCCTCACCGAGTGGGAGTACGTGGCCCCCGAGGCCCGGGACCACGACCCCGAGATGGCCCTGTTCTCCGGCGAGGACGGCCTCGACACCATCCGCGGGATCGAGCGCACCGCCCACCGCCTGCTGCGGCCCGGCGGCATCGTCGTGATCGAGCACGCCGACACCCAGGGCGGCCAGGTCCCGTGGATCTTCGCCGACGAGCGGGGCTGGGCCGACGCCGCCGACCACCCCGACCTGAACAACCGGCCCCGCTTCGCGACCGCCCGCAAGGCCATGCCGTGACCCCCGCGACCCCGACCGCCCACGCCACCACAACGCTGCACGAGGAGGCCTGCTGATGGCCCGGCGATACGACTGCAACGACGCGACGGACCGCAAGACGGGCCTGCGTGAAGCGGCCTCCGCCGTACGCCGCGGAGAGCTCGTCGTGCTGCCCACCGACACCCTCTACGGGATCGGCGCGGACGCCTTCAGCGCGGAGGCCGTCGGAGACCTGCTCGCCGCCAAGGGCCGCGGACGCACCATGCCCACCCCGGTGCTCATCGGCTCCCCGAACACCCTCCACGGCCTCGTCACGGACTTCTCCGAGCACGCCTGGGAGCTCGTCGACGCCTTCTGGCCGGGCGGGCTCACCCTCGTCGCCAAGCACCAGCCCTCGCTGGCCTGGGACCTGGGGGAGACCCGCGGGACCGTGGCCGTGCGCATGCCGCTGCACCCCGTCGCGATCGAGCTGCTGACCGAGGTCGGCCCGATGGCCGTCTCCTCCGCCAACCTCTCCGGGCACCCGGCGCCGCAGGACTGCGACGCGGCGCGGGCCATGCTGGGCGACTCCGTGTCCGTGTACCTGGACGGCGGGCCGACCCCGAGCACCCTGCCGTCGTCGATCGTCGACGTCACCGGGAAGGTTCCCGTCCTGCTGCGCGAGGGTGCGCTGACCGCGCAGCAGCTGCGGGAGGTCGTACCCGACCTTGAGGTGGCTCCGTGAGCCCTCAGGGGCGTGGCATAGCCAAGGGAGACACCTTCCGCATACTCCACGTCAGCACCGGGAACGTGTGCCGCTCGCCGATCACCGAGCGGCTGACGCGGCACGCGCTGGCGCACCGCCTGGGGGCGCTGGGGCTGGCCACGGGCGACCTGATCGTGGAGAGCGCCGGCACCTGGGGCCACGAAGGGGCGCCGATGGAGGCCAACGCGGCCGCCGTGCTCGCGGACTTCGGCGCGGACGCGACCGGGTTCACCGGGCGGGAGCTGCTCGACGAACACGTCATACGGGCCGACCTGGTGCTGACCGCCACGCGGGACCACCGGGCGCAGGTCATCTCCATGGGCCACTCGGCCGGACTGCGCACCTTCACGCTGAAGGAGTTCACCCGGCTGGTGCGGGCCATAGACCCGGCGACCCTCCCGCCGCTCGACGACGGCATGGCCGAGCGCGCCCGGGCCCTGGTGCGGGCCGCCGCGGCCCTGCGGGGCTGGCTGCTGGCCCCTTCCGCCGACGCGGACGAGGTGTACGACCCGTACGGGGCGCCCATCACCTTCTTCCGGTCCATCGGCGACGAGATCAACGAGGCGCTGGACCCGGTGGTCACCGCCCTGACGGGCGTCACTCCGCCGCGCTGACGCCGGCGGCCGGAGGCCGCCGCAGCACGCCGAAGCCGGGGAGGCCCCCATGGGGCCGAGCGGTGCGAGGGGTGCGTGGAGGAGGGGCTCGACGAGGCGCTGGACCCGGTGGTCACCGCCCTGACGGGCGTCACTCCGCCGCGCTGACGCCGGCGGCCGGAGGCCGCC
>NZ_JBBDHD010000232.1:0-5624 GCF_044129415.1 Streptomyces racemochromogenes | reverse complement strand
AGGACGCCGCCGAACAATCATTGTGGGAAAGCCCCGCACCAGCTCTGGTGCGGGGCTTTTCTGCGTTTACGGGCTCGTTGGGAAGCAGTGAACGTTTCTCAACGCGGCGGCTGACCACCGGCCGCCAGGCCCTGGCCCGCCTGCGATGCGGACACACCTATGCCCAGCTTGCGGCCGGCTTCGGCGTCGGCACCACCACCGCCTGCCGATGCAACGCCGAGGCCGGCGAGGTCCTGGCCGAGCTCGCCCCGGCCCTGGCGAGTGGCGAGTGCGGTCAAGGCCGCGTCCCCCAAGGCGTTCGTAATCCTGGACGGGACACTGCTCGCGATCGACCGGACCGCCGCCGGCCGCCCCTTCCGCTCTGGAAAGCACAAGAAGCACGGCATGAACGTGCAGGTCCTCGCTGACCCGTTCGGCCGCCTGCTGTGGGCCTCGCCCGAGGGTCGCCTGGGCGCCGGCGGCGCCGTCCGGGTGCCCTTCCACGGCCGGTGGGAACTGAGGTGGGAAGTCGCCCGCTTCACCACGCCTCGACCTGAGGATAGAAATGGCTCCATGAGTGTCGACATCTTCGTGTGCCGGTTCGAGAACGGTGAGCCGACGCCGTTGGACATGAGGACTGCGCACGAGGTCCTCGCCCCCTATGTGGTGGCACGGGACCCCCGGACGAACTTCCTGCAGGTGCGTACAGCGGAGAGGGAGGAAGCGGGTGTTTTCATCTCCAGCCCGGAAAACATCACCTTCAACCACTTCGGAGGCAACGGAATCATGGACCTCTTGGCCGTCCTGCTGCGCCGGCTGGACGCTGTGCTCGTTGTCCCGGGTGGACCAACCATGATTCAGCGGGACGTGGACCGCGACCTTCTGCCTGCCGCCCTCAGGGACGAGTGGCCCGTCGTCGTGGCCCGCACCGGCGCGGAGATCGACCGGGCGATCCGGATGTCCTGAACGAACGGCCGAGGGGCCCACCCTGGTGCGGGCCACCGGGAAAGGCCTCGTGAAGACCGCTGATCGTTTGACATGGAGTGCACTCCAAGACCTAGCGTCGTGGGCAGACGGTTCCGAGCTCGGGAGGCACCAGAATGATCGACGCACGCATCCGGCACTTGGGTGAACTCGCTGTCTCCGCACAGGGGTTGGGCTGCATGGGCATGAGCCACGGCTACGGAGACTCCGACGACGCGCAGTCCATCGCCACTCTCAACCACGCCCTGGACCTCGGCGTGACCCTCCTGGACACCGCCGACTTCTACGGCGCCGGCCACAACGAGGAACTGATCGGCCGGGCAGTCGCCGGGCGCCGCGACGAAGCGGTGATCGCCACGAAGTTCGGCTTCGCCAACCGCCTGGGCGAACCCATCGTCATCCGGGGCGACGCCGCCTACGTACGCCAGGCGTGCGAGGCCTCGCTGCGCCGGCTCGGGGTCGACCACATCGACCTCTACTACCAGCACCGGGTCGACCCGCAGGTGCCGATCGAGGAGACCGTCGGCGCCATGGCCGAGCTGGTCCAGGCCGGCAAGGTCCGCCACCTCGGCCTGTCGGAGGCCGGCGAGGAAACGATCCGGCGGGCCCACGCGGTCCACCCGATCGCGGCACTGCAGAGCGAATGGTCCCTCTGGACGCGGGACCTGGAATCCGGGGTCGCCCAGGTCTGCCGCGAACTCGGCATCGGCCTGGTCCCGTTCTCCCCGCTCGGACGCGGCTTCCTGACCGGCCGCTACACCTCGGTCGAAGGCCTCGCGGAGAACGACGTGCGCCGCACCCAGCCGAGGTTCGCCGACGGCAACCTCGACCGGAACCTGGCGATCGTCGCCAGGCTTGAGGAACTGGCCGCCGCCAAGGGCATCACGGCCGGCCAGCTCGCCCTGGCCTGGGTCCAGCACCGCGGCGAGGACGTCGTACCGATCCCCGGCACCCGGCGCCGGAGGTACCTGGAGGAGAACCTCGCCGCCCTGACCGTCGAACTGACCCCGCAGGACCTGGCGGCCATCGAGGCCGCGGCCCCCCACGACGGCATCGCGGGCGCCCGCTACGACGCGGCGAGTCTGACCTTCGTCAACCACTGAGCGGTGACTGACACGGGTGACCGACCGGCGCCGGTCAGGCCTGCTCCTCCTGGAGGACCGCCACCGCTTCCTTGACGCGGCCGAGGCTGACGAGGTGCTCGGCGAGGTCGGCGGCGCTGCGCGAGGGGAGTGCTCCGAGGAGGGCCACGGCCTCCTCGGAGCGGCCGGCCTCGGCGAGCAGCTGGGCCAGGGCCGAAGCCCCGTACCAGGTGTCACCCTCCGGGTGGGCCCGTACCAGCTCGATCGCCTCCTCCCGCCGGCCGCAGGCGGCCATCAGCGGCAGGCGCATCTCGAAGAAGCTCCACTCCTCCCCACCCGTACGGGACTTCAGGCCGTCGAGGTAGGCCAGGCCCTGCTCGGGGCGGCCGTGATCCGCGTACAGGGCGCACAGCCGCCGGACGAGCCAGTCCTCGGCCCCGAGGGGTGCGTCCGCGAGCGAGCGCAGCACCCCGATCGCCTCGTCCCGGCGGCCGTGCCGCTCCAGGAGGCCCGCGAGGCGTACGGCAGCGAACCGGCGTAGGCCCTGCGAAGCAGACGGGTTCCGGTAGACGGCGATGGCTCCCTCCAAGTCGCCGCGTTGCTCCAGTAGTTCGGCGAGCCGTTCCGCGGCACTTTCGAGCCTCCCGGCGTACGCGCGCAGCTCCTCGGTCCGGCCCTGGCGGGCCAGGAGGTCGGCGAGCGCCTGATAGCCGTGGGCCGAGGCATCCGCGGCGTCCGGGCTCAGGAGGGCGATCGCCTCCTCGACGCGGCCCTGGCGTTCGCGGATCGCGGCCAGCAGGAACACGGCGTTGGTGGGCGCCGGCCCGGTCCGCCGGCCCGCCTGGTCCGAGTCGCGGCGTGCCGCCTCGATCCGGGCGGCCAGCAGCGCGGCGGCCTCCTCGTCCCGGCCCGCGACCCCGGCGACGTCGACCAGGGCGGTCGCGAGGAACCCGTCGCCGAGGTGCGGGAGGAGCAGGGCGAACGCCTCACCGCTCCGGCCGTGCCGGGCCAGCAGGCGCGCGAAGGCGGCCAGGGCCAAACGATCCCCGCGCTCGGCGTAGGGGCGGGCCAGGGCGATGGCCTCGTCGGCCCTTCCCCATCGCTCCAACAGCGCGGCCGCGGCCTCGGCCGCCGTCCACCACCCGGTGTCCACGTAGGGGGCGATCACCTCCCAGGCCTCCGCCCGCCGGCCCTGCCCGTCGAGCCGCCGCACCAGCTCCAGCGCACAGAACCACTCGCCGCGGCCGGCCTGGAACGCGACCTCCTCGGCATGGCCGAGGTCGAACAGCCGGGAGACCAGGCTCGGGGGAATGCAGCGGGAGTACGACCGGAACCGGCCGTCGAGTTCAGCAGCGTCCACGGGCACGCACCCTAGCGGTGCGACCGTCCCTGCGTTCACGGGGCCGAGGGCGCGCGGACGGGGTCGCTGACGCGGTCGAGGCGTCCGCGACCGCGGCTGACGCCCGTGCGGTGGCGTCGCGGTCAGCGCGGGGGAGCCCGCCCGCAGGGGCTGCCGCACCCGCGCAGAGGAGGGCAGCAGGGCCGGGAGCGGCGTCACCCGACGCCGTTCCGTCATCCGCCGGCACCAGCCGGCGTCGTGCTTCCGCGGCCCGCGGTCCTTCACCCCCGCGTGTCACCGACTCGCCGCGCACACCGGCCACTTCCCCCGTACCCCCACACCTACCGGGGCACGAGGACGACCTTGCCGAGGTTGCGGCGCTGCTCGATGACGGCGTGGGCGCGGGCCGCCTCGGCGAGGGGGATCTCCTCGTGGACGGCCGTACGGAGGGAGCCGGCGGCGCGCTGCTCCCAGAGCTCGCGCTCCCAGCGGGCGTACAGATCGGGCCGGCCCATGGCGACGGTCCGGATCTGGAAGCCGATCACCGAGGCCCCGCGCAGCAGGAGCTCGTACGCGTCCACCGTGCCGCCGCCGGAGCCGAAGGCGACCAGGCGACCGCCCAGGGCGAGGGCGTTCACGGCAGGGGTGAGCAGGTCGCCGCCGACGCCGTCGAGGACGACGTCGTACGGGGCTCCCCAGTCGGCGTCCTGGTACAGGACGACCTCGTCGGCGCCCAGACCGCGGACGAACCCGGCCTTGTCGGCACTGCTGACGGCCGCGACGACGCGCCCCGCCCCGCCCGCCTTCGCGAGCTGGACGGCGAGGGTGCCCACCGCACTGGCCGCCGCGGTGACGAGCACCGACTCCCCGGGCCGCACGCGCCCCGCCTCGTACGCCCCGCGCGCCACGAGCCCGCTGCGCACCAGTGCGACGGCCTCCACGGCGGTCGCCCCGTCGGGGACGGCGGTGGCGAGGGCGGCGGTGAGGACGGCGTACTCGGCGTAGGCGTGGGTGAAGCAGAGCCCGGTGACGCGGTCCCCGACCGCGAAGCCGGGGACGTCGGCCCCGGTGGAGACCACGACGCCGGCGACCTCCCCGCCGAGCGTGACGGGCCCGCTGCCCTCGCGCACCTTGCGGACGGTGGGCAGGGTGACCCCGATGGCTTCGGCGCGGACGACCAGCTCGCCGGGGCCCGCCTCGGGGATGTCGACCTGCTCGACGAGCAGGGCCTCCGGCCCACCGTTGACCTCATGGCGGATGCGCAGCACAGGACCTCCCCTGATCCAGGACGTGTATTCGTTGGGAGTCCCAACGGTAGGCCGAAAGTCGTGGGGATGTCCAACGGTTTCTGGCTAAGGTTGGCGCATGACCACTCCCGCGCCCTCCCCTGCGTCCTCTTCCTCCGCTTCGCCCTCCCCGTCAGTCCTCGCGCACATCCAGTCCCTGCCGAGCTGGCTCGTCGGGCGGGTGGCGGCCCACGGGCGGGGCCTGGTCGCGGATGCGATCGCGCCGGAGGGGTTGAAGCTGATGCAGCACGCGGTGCTGGCCGCGACCGCCGAGTACGGGCCGCTCGCCCAGGCGGACCTGGGCCGGCGGCTCGCCGTGGACCCGAAGGACATGGTCGTGATCCTCAACCACCTCCAGGAGGCGGGACTGGTCCTGCGCACCCCCGACCCGGCGGACCGTCGCAAGAACGCGGTGACGGTCACCCCGGAGGGGGAAGCGGTCCTCGCGCGCTGCGCCACCCTCGCGGAGGCGGCGAACGAGCAGCTCCTGGCGCCGCTGACCGAGGAGGAACGGCGGGTGCTGCTGGACCTGTTGCGGCGCGTCCACGACGCCTCCACCTCGTTTTGACACCCCCAGGGGCCGGATGTAGAGTCAAACGGTTGCCTCGAACCGGACAGGTTCGGCGACATCCACTCTGCAGGGAATCGAATTCCGTGTGGGGTGCACTCGACTCATCATGCGGAACGTCGAAGCCGGGAAATCCGGTGGAAAACTTCTGATAGAGTCGGAACCGCCGGAAAGGGAAAGCGCGAAAGCGAACGACCTGGAAAGCGCCGAGGAAATCAGGCCCGAAAGGATCTGATAGAGTCGGAAACGAAGAAAGAACGAAAGCCCGGAGGAAAGCCCGAGAGGGTGAGTACAAAGGAAGCGTCCGTTCCTTGAGAACTCAACAGCGTGCCAAAAATCAACGCCAGAAGTTGATACCCCGTCCACTCCGGTGGATGAGGTTCCTT
>NZ_JBBDHD010000231.1:0-5844 GCF_044129415.1 Streptomyces racemochromogenes | reverse complement strand
GCGGGGTGGGGGGGCGGCGGGGGCGGCGGGGCTGTGGGCCGGCGGGGTTGGGGGCGGCCGGCGACGCCGGAGCGGCGACGGCCACGGTCTCGGCCTCGGCGCCCAGCTCCGCACCGCCACGGGTGCGGCGGCGCTGGCGCGGCGTACGGGTCCGGGCGGGACGCTCCTCGGCCACCGGGGCCGCACCGCGGCCGCCACGGCCACCGCGCCCGCCGGTCTCGCCCAGGTCCTCCAGCTCCTCGGCCTTCAGGCCGGCCCGCGTGCGCTCGGCGCGCGGCAGGATGCCCTTGGTACCGGCCGGGATGCCCAGCTCCTCGTAGAGGTGCGGGGACGTGGAGTACGTCTCGACGGGGTCGTGGAAGTCCAGCTCCAGCGCCTTGTTGATCAGCTGCCAGCGCGGGATGTCGTCCCAGTCGACCAGGGTGACGGCGGTGCCCTTGTTGCCCGCGCGGCCGGTGCGGCCCACGCGGTGCAGGAAGGTCTTCTCGTCCTCCGGCGTCTGGTAGTTGATGACGTGGGTCACGCCCTCGACGTCGATGCCGCGCGCGGCGACGTCGGTGCACACCAGCACGTCGACCTTGCCGTTGCGGAACGCGCGCAGCGCCTGCTCGCGGGCGCCCTGGCCCAGGTCGCCGTGGACGGCGCCGGAGGCGAAGCCGCGCCGCTCCAGCTGCTCGGCGATGTCGGCCGCCGTGCGCTTGGTACGACAGAAGATCATCGCGAGTCCGCGGCCCTCGGCCTGGAGGATGCGGGAGACGAGCTCCGGCTTGTCCATGTTGTGCGCGCGGAAGACGTGCTGCTTGATGTTGGCGACGGTCGCGCCCTCACCGTCCTCGGAGACGGCGCGGATGTGCGTCGGCTGCGACATGTAGCGGCGCGCCAGGCCGATGACGGCGCCCGGCATGGTCGCCGAGAACAGCATCGTCTGCCGCTTGGCCGGCAGCAGGTTCATGATCTTCTCGACGTCGGGCAGGAAGCCCAGGTCGAGCATCTCGTCGGCCTCGTCGAGGACGAGGGCCTTGACGCGGGACAGGTCGAGCTTCTTCTGCCCGGCGAGGTCCAGCAGGCGGCCCGGGGTGCCGACGATCACGTCGACGCCCTTCTGGAGCGCCTCGACCTGGGGCTCGTACGCGCGGCCGCCGTATATGGCGAGGACGCGGACGTTGCGGACCTTGCCCGCGGTCAGCAGGTCGTTGGTGACCTGGGTGCACAGCTCGCGGGTCGGAACCACCACGAGGGCCTGCGGCGCGTCGGTCAGCTGCTCGGGCGTGGCCCGGCCGGCCTCGACGTCCGCGGGGACGACGACCCGCTCCAGCAGGGGGAGGCCGAAACCGAGCGTCTTGCCGGTGCCGGTCTTGGCCTGGCCGATGACGTCCGTGCCGGAGAGGGCGACGGGGAGGGTCATCTCCTGGATCGGGAAGGGGGACACGATGCCGACGGCTTCCAGGGCCTCGGCGGTCTCGGGAAAGATCCCGAGTTCACGGAACGTAGTCAGGGTGCTGCCTCTTCTGTGAGACGCGGCGCGAGGCGGCGAGGGGGGTCCTACCGTGCCGGGCTTGCGGTACTGCGCCCACCCGGGGTTCGGGCGGGTCGTACGAAGCTGCGCGGGACCACTGCCATCGCTCAGGCGCTCGTGCCGCTGAGGGGGCCCCTCGTGGAGGCGGTACGCATGGGCGTACTCCCCGCGCCGAGGGCGGTCGGGTGGAGCCGATCGGGCCACCGACCGGGCATCCTCATTCGGATGGCCCGCCGAGTATTCGGCAGGCGCATTACCACTGTACCCCGGAATCGCGCAGGTGTGTCGGGTGAATTCACCACCCAGGCGGGTTTACGCGGACCGGGAGCACGTAGGAGTGGTGACTTGTCCCGCCTTTCGGCGGGCTATTGTGCGGAGCATGTCGACCGTTGAAAACGCATCTCCCGCCGACGACGACGCCCAGGCCGGGGCGCAGGGCATCGCCGACCAGGACTGGGCGACCGCCTCCGCCTCCCCGCAGTACCGGGCCGCCGTCGTGGACCTCCTCGGCGCGCTGGCGTACGGAGAGCTCGCGGCCTTCGAGCGCCTCGCGGAGGACGCGAAGCTCGCGCCCACCCTGGGCGACAAGGCCGAACTGGCGAAGATGGCCTCCGCCGAGTTCCACCACTTCGAGCGGCTGCGCGACCGGCTCGCGGCGATCGACGCCGAGCCCACCGCCGCGATGGAGCCCTTCGCCAAGGGCGTGGACGACTTCCACCGCCAGACCGCGCCTTCGGACTGGCTGGAGGGCCTGGTCAAGGCGTACGTCGGCGACTCGATCGCCAGCGACTTCTACCGCGAGGTCGCCACCCACCTCGACACCGACACCCGTGCCCTGGTCGTCGGCGTCCTCGACGACACGGGCCACGGCGGCTTCGCCGTGGAGAAGGTCCGCGCCGCGATCGAGGCCGACCCGCGCGTGGGCGGCCGGCTCGCGCTGTGGGCGCGCCGCCTGATGGGCGAGGCGCTCTCGCAGGCCCAGCGGGTGGTGGCCGAGCGCGACGCGCTGTCCACCATGCTGGTCGGCGGCGTGGACGGGATGGCGGCCGGCTTCGACCTGGCGGCCGTCGGCGAGATGTTCACCCGGATCACCAAGGCGCACACCAAGCGCATGGCCGCCCTCGGCCTCGCGGCCTGAGGATCCGGCGACCGCCCTCCCTCAGCTCCGCGACGGGAGCGAAAACGGAGGGCGGCGCGGGCCCCGGCCGCCACCGGCGGCCGGGCGCAGCAGAAGGGACAGGACCACGGCCGACACCCCGAGCCCGCCCAGCAGCGTGGCGAAGAGGGTGTTGTGCCCCGGCCCCAGCGACATGTGCGTCAGGTAGGCCCCGAACAAGGCCCCGCTCACCCCGCTGACCAGCACCGTTCTGGTGGAGGGCAGGCGTTTGGCGAGTACACGCACGGCCACGCCCGCGAGGGCGAGGCCCAGCAGACCGGAGCCGACGGCCTCCATCAGCATCATCTGGTCACTCCCCTGCGTCAGGGCAAACCGGGTCACTGCGGTCCTACCCGAAGCGGAAGAAACGGAAACGGCCCGGCGGAGGTGTCCGCCGGGCCGTTCCAGTCGTACTCCAGTGCCTCAGAGCGCCCCGAAACCGACCTTGCGCTGCGCCGGCTCACCGAGGTCGACGTACGCCAGTCGGTCGGACGGCACCAGGACCTTGCGGCCCTTGATGTCGGTCAGGCTCAGCAGCGGCGCGGTGCCGGTCAGGGCCTCGGCGACGATGCCCTCCAGCTCCTCGGCGCTCAGGCCGCTCTCCAGCACGATCTCCCGGGGTGCGTGCTGCACGCCGATCTTGACCTCCACGGCTTTGTCCCTCCGACGGTCCGGTTCGCGCGATCAGCCGCGCCGTACCCGGTCCACATTAGCCCGGTGAGGCGACACGATCGGCTCGCGGCGGACACGCTGGCAGCGAACAGCGGCCGGTCAGGCTTCGGTCAGGCCTCCGTGCCGTGCAGCGGGAAGCCGGCGATGCCGCGCCACGCGAGCGAGGTCAGCAGCCCCACCGCCGTGTCACGGGCGACCGGGCTCTCGCTCGACAGCCAGTACCGGGCCACGACCTGCGAGACCCCGCCCAGGCCCACGGCCAGGAGCATCGACTCGTCCTTCGACAGGCCGGTGTCCTCGGCGATCACGTCCGAGATGGCCTCCGCGCACTGGAGCGACACGCGGTCGACCCGCTCGCGCACCGCCGGCTCGTTGGTCAGGTCCGACTCGAACACCAGCCGGAACGCGCCGCCCTCGTCCTCCACGTACGCGAAGTAGGCGTCCATCGTCGCCGCCACGCGCAGCTTGTTGTCGCTGGTCGACTCCAGCGCCCCGCGCACCGCCTGCAGCAGGTTCTCGCAGTGCTGGTCCAGCAGGGCCAGGTAGAGGTCGAGCTTGCCGGGGAAGTGCTGGTACAGCACCGGCTTGCTGACGCCCGCCCGCTCCGCGATGTCGTCCATGGCCGCAGCGTGGTAACCCTGTGCGACGAACACCTCCTGGGCAGCGCCCAGCAGCTGGTTGCGCCGGGCACGGCGCGGCAGTCGCGTACCCCGCGGACGCGCTGCCTCGGTCTGCTCGATGGCTGTCACGCCGCCTCCCACTTTCTCTAAGAACACAGTGCGCTCTGCGCCGCGCCGCCATCGTACTTTTCGGTAACCGAATCTGGTGTGTTCAAGCCTGGTTTTCTCGCTGTGCGGACGGCCTGACACGCCCCGGACGTGCTGGTCAGCGCCTGGCAGATGCTGTCAGCGGTAGTCCTCCTCGTCCAGGGGCACCACCCGGGCCTGTTCGGCGGCGTCCGCCTCCGGGGCCTCACCCCGGAACCCGCCGTTGAGCGGGTCGTCCTCCTGCGGCTGTACGTCGGTGAGCTGCTCGGCAGCGTCCGCCTCCGGTGCCTCGTCGTCGAGCGGGTCCGTGAACCGGTCCCGGAAGGAGTCGGGTTCCGCAGGGTCGACAGTCATTCCACTCCCCTCGCCTTCGCTCGTCCTCTTACGAGCCTAGGAGGATCGGGAGCCCGCCGCCAGGCGGTCCTGTGACCGCGAACACAAGGGAACGCAGGGGGCTCAGCGTGATCGTCTCGTAACATTGGCGCCATGTCTTCGACCGAGCTGCCGGGCGTGAGGTCCACCGCCGAACCGACCTCCCAGGTGGGAGCCGTCCGCGTGGCCGACGGGGAGGGGCTGCGCACCGTCGCGCTGCCGGGCCTGGAGATGAACGTACGTTTCCGGCCGGCGGAGCGGGAGGGCCTGCCGCCCGCGCTGTTCGTCCACGGGCTCGGCGGCTCCTCGCAGAACTGGTCGGTGCTCATGGAGCACCTGGCCGACTCCGTCGACGGCGAGGCGGTCGACCTGCCCGGCTTCGGCTGGTCCCCGCCGCCCGCCGACCGGGACTACTCGGTCACGGCGCTGGCCCGTGCCGTCATCCGTCACCTCGACGCCGCCGGACGCGGCCCCGTGCACCTGTTCGGCAACTCCCTGGGCGGCGCCGTCTCCACCCGCGTCGCGGCGGTCCGCCCGGACCTCGTGCGCACCCTGACGCTGGTCTCGCCCGCGCTGCCCGAACTGCGCGTGCAGAGCTCGGCCGTGCCCACCGCCCTCCTGGCGCTGCCCGGCGTGCCCGCGCTCTTCGGGCGCCTCACCAGGCACCTGACGGCGGAGCAGCGCACCAGAGGGGTGACGGACCTCTGTTACGGAGACCCCTCACGGGTGACACCGGAAGGCTTCGCCCACGCCGTCGAGGAGATGGAGCGGCGCATGGCGCTGCCCTATTTCTGGGAGGCGATGAGCCGTTCCTCGCGCGGGATCGTCGACGCGTACACCCTCGGCGGGCAACACGGGCTGTGGCGCCAGGCGCAGCGCGTGCTCGCGCCCACCCTGCTGGTCTACGGTGGCCGGGACCAGCTGGTCTCGTACCGTATGGCGCGCAGGGCCGCCGCGGCCTTCCGGGGCTCGCGGCTGCTGAGCCTGCCCGACGCCGGACACGTGGCGATGATGGAGTACCCCGAGGTGGTGGCCGCCGCCTTCTGGGAGCTGCTGCGCGACACCGCCACCGGGGAGACCGACCGAGATACCGCAGACGGCAAGGGCTGAGGACGTGGGACGACATAGTCGCAAGGCCCCCGCACCCGCCGACGCCCGTCCGCAGCCGGCGCCCGCGCCGGCGGCGTACGGGACCGGCCCGGACGGCCTGTACGAGCCGGAGCCCTACGCCGCCGAGCCGTACCGGCCCGAGCCCTACGCCCCCGACCCGTACGCCCCCGACCCCTACGAGCCGCGGCCCCGGCCGGCCGGCGCGCCCGCGCCGCGCGCGTCGGCCGGGGCGCACGCCCGGTCCGCCGACC
>NZ_JBBDHD010000230.1:0-6002 GCF_044129415.1 Streptomyces racemochromogenes | reverse complement strand
CCCCCCCCCCCCCCCCCCCCCCCCCCCCCCCCCCCCCCCCCCCCCCCCCCCCCCCCCCCCCCCCCCCCCCCCCCCGCAGCCCGACGCCACCGCCACCGCCCTCGACGGCGCCCGCGGCGCGGACGTCGACGGCGTCCCCGTGCACGCCATCCGCCTGCGCGGCCTGCTGGCCCACCAGGAGGTGCTGCTCGGCGGCGAGGGCGAGACCCTGACGATCCGTCACGACTCCCTGCACCACAGCAGTTTCATGCCGGGCATCCTGCTCGGCGTGCGCCGCGTGACGCAGACCCCGGGCCTTACCTTCGGCCTGGAAAACTTCCTCGACCTCGGCTGATGAGGCAGTAGCACCATGCGCGCGAAGATCACCTACTTCCTCACGGCCGCCGTCCTGGTCGTCTACTTCGTCCTGGTCGGCAGCCGGGGCCTGATGCTGATCGAGCAGGGCACCTGGCTCACCGTCTCCTTCGGTGCCGCCGTACTGGTCCTGCCGGTCATCGGCATCTGGTTCCTCTGGATGAACACCCGGTTCGTCACCCGCGCCAACCAGCTCGCCGCCGAACTGGAGGCCGAGGGCGGCCTGCCCGTCGACGAGCTGGAACGCGACCAGTACGGCCGGATCCTGCGGGACTCCGCCGACGAGGTCTTCGCGCGCCGCAAGGCCGAGACCGAGGACGCGCCGGGGGACTGGCGCACCTGGTTCCGCCTCGCCGTCGCCTACCACGATGCCCGCGACACCCCGCGGGCCCGCAAGGCCATGCAGCGGGCCATCGCCCTGCACCAGGCGCACGCCAACGCGTAGCCGCGCCCCCGGGCCGCCGGCGCGCGAACGGAAGGGCCCGTACGGGACGATCCCCGTACGGGCCCTCGTGGCGTTCCCCGGACCGTCAGGCGGGCACGGCCCGGTACTCCTCGGCCCACGCCTCCACCAGGTCGGCAGCCCGGTCGAAGGCCTCGGCGCGCGAGAGGAAGTCGGCGCTGTGGTCGGTCAGCAACACCGGGAGCTCCGCACCGCCGCGCCCGGCCACCGTCAGCGCCTGCCCCTGCACGGTCCTCGGCAGCCCCAGCCACCGCACCGGCTGCTGGACCTTCCTGACCGCCTCGACCTCGCTCCAGGCGATCGAGCGGGTGGTGAAGAACCCGACGTGCCGCAGCCCGCCGGGGCTCACCCAGACGCCCGCGCGCAGGATCCGCAGCGCCGACCCGATCACGGCGAGTGAGGCGGCCGCCGCCACCAGGGCGCCGGCCCAGGTGCCCGCGAAGGCGATGATGACGGTGGCCAGCAGCATGAAGGCGGAGAGCAGCAGCAGCAGCGCCGCACCGGCCACCCGCCAGGGGCCGGGCCGGTAGGGGCGCCGCCAGCGCTCGGGATCGACATGCGGGAGGGCCTCGTCCTCGTGTGCGTCGAAGACGCCGTCGGCCGTCAGGAAGGGCAGGGGCACGGCTGGACCTCACTCACATGCACGTTCGTTGATCTGTGCCCGTGAGGCTACCGCCCCTCCGAGGCCTCCGACTGCTGCGCCTTGCCGGTGGCCTTGTAGGGCTGCAGGGCGGGCATGCCGAAGAACAGGGAGCCGACGAGCCCCGCCACCACGGTCAGTCCGACCAGACTACGGGCGGTGATCTGGGTCATGCTCAGACTCTCGCGCGGCGGCGGAGTGACATTGCTTCGGAATCGGTCGGCCTCGGCGACGAAGGCGAACGGGACGGGTTCGCGCCGGCGGCGAAACATGGGGCAACACTCCTCTGAGTAGGGGGTCGGTGCGTCTGTCCGGTAAGACGAACGAACGGCCCGATCGGTGCCGGATTCCGGGACATTCGCCGAAATCGGTGGCGCCCCGTCAGACGTCCGGGCGGGCCGGCCCCGGACGGGGCGTGGTCAGGTGGCCGGCGCCGATCGCCGTAGAGTGGGCGCGGCCCTCGAAAGACCCGTTCGGAAGGACTCCGTGTGAGCGAGACCCTCGCCCCCGACCTGAAACCCAGCTTCCGCAGTGATGTGACGGTGGAGCTGGTCAAGCACTCCGCCGCCGACAGCGACGTGCTGTGGGCCGCCCGTGTGTCGACGGCCGGGGAGCAGTCCCTCGACGAGCTCCAGAAGGACCCGGAGCGTTCCAAGGGCCTCATCAACTACCTGATGCGCGACCGCCACGGCAGCCCCTTCGAGCACAACTCGATGACCTTCTTCATCAGCGCCCCGATCTTCGTCTTCCGCGAGTTCATGCGGCACCGCGTGGGCTGGTCCTACAACGAGGAGTCCGGCCGCTACAGGGAGCTCCAGCCGGTCTTCTACGTGCCCGACGCCGAGCGCAAGCTCGTCCAGGAGGGCCGTCCGGGCAAGTACGTCTTCGTCGAGGGCACCGAGGCACAGCAGGAGCTGACCGGCCGGGTGATGGAGGACAGCTACCGCCAGGCCTACGAGGCGTACCAGGAGATGCTCGCGGCCGGTGTGGCGCGCGAGGTCGCCCGTGCGGTCCTGCCGGTCGGCCTGTTCTCGTCGATGTACGCCACGTGCAACGCGCGCTCGCTCATGCACTTCCTCGGCCTGCGCACCCAGCACGAGCTGGCGAAGGTGCCGTCCTTCCCGCAGCGGGAGATCGAGATGGTCGGCGAGAAGATGGAGCAGCACTGGGCGAAGCTCATGCCGCTGACCTACGCGGCCTTCAACGGCAACGGTCGCGTTGCCCCGTAAGGACCGATGCACGCACGGCGTACTGATGTGCTGGGAGAAGTCCCAAGTGTCCGTATTGCGGCGTTTCGGAAAGTTCATCTAGGCTGATCAAACGGACCCGGCACTGCTTGAACCCCCGAGCAGGCAGTGCCGGGATCCAACAGCCGCCCCCCCGCCACCACGGGGGGACCTTCACGACGGATCACCCGTTGACGTCCCCCGAGGGGACACCGCGAGCATGGCAGCGAGTAGCGTGTTACCCATGGCTCCGATCTCGACTCCGCAGACCCCCTTCGGGCGGGTCCTCACCGCCATGATCACGCCGTTTACGGCGGATGGCGCACTCGACCTCGACGGCGCGCAGCGCCTCGCCGTCCACCTGGTGGACGCAGGCAACGACGGCCTGATCATCAATGGCACCACCGGTGAGTCCCCCACGACCACCGACGCGGAGAAAAACGACCTCGTACGAGCCGTACTCGAAGCGGTCGGCGACCGCGCCCACGTCGTGGCCGGAATCGGGACCAACGACACCCGGCACACCCTGGAGCTGGCCCGCCAGGCCGAGCGCACCGGCGCCCACGGCCTCCTCGCGGTCACGCCCTACTACAGCAAGCCGCCGCAGGAAGGCCTCTTCCGGCACTTCACGGCCATCGCCGACGCCACAGAGCTGCCCGTCATGCTCTACGACATCCCCGGCCGCAGCGGCGTCCCGATCAACACGGAAACCCTGGTCAGGCTCGCCGAGCACCCCCGCATCGTCGCCAACAAGGACGCCAAGGGCGACCTCGGCCGCGCCAGCTGGGCCATCGCGCAGAGCGGCCTGGCCTGGTACTCGGGCGACGACATGCTGAACCTGCCCCTCCTGTCGGTCGGCGCCGTCGGCTTCGTCTCCGTCGTCGGCCACGTGGTCGCCCCCGAGCTGCGCGAGATGCTCGAAGCCCACCTCGGCGGCGACGTGCAGAAGGCGACCGAGATCCACCAGAAGCTGCTCCCCGTCTTCACGGGGATGTTCCGCACCCAGGGCGTCATGACCACCAAGGCCGCCCTGGACCTCCAGGGCCTGCCCGCGGGCCCCCTGCGGCTCCCGCTGGTCGGACTGACCGACGAAGAGACGGCCCAGCTCAAGCTCGATCTCGCCGCCGGCGGGGTACAGCTCTGACAACGGACTTCACAACTGAATAAGCAGGACCGAAACAGACAAGAGCAAGTGCACGAATGACATGCGCGCCACGTGCCTGAATGGGGCACGTGGCGCGCGTGGTGAAGGAGAACCTTTGAGCCATCCGCACCCTGAACTGGGCCCGCCGCCGAAGCTCCCCAAGGGCGGCCTGCGGGTCACCCCGCTGGGCGGTCTCGGCGAGATCGGCCGCAACATGACCGTCTTCGAGTTCGACGGCCGCCTCCTGATCGTCGACTGCGGCGTACTGTTCCCCGAGGAGGAGCAGCCGGGCATCGACCTGATCCTCCCGGACTTCACGTCCATCCGGGACCGGCTCGACGACGTCGAGGGCATCGTCCTCACCCACGGCCACGAAGACCACATCGGCGCGGTCCCGTACCTCCTGCGGGAGAAGCCGGACATCCCGCTGATCGGCTCCAAGCTGACGCTGGCGCTCATCGAGGCCAAGCTCCAGGAGCACCGCATCCGCCCCTACACCCTTGAGGTGAAGGAGGGCGAGCGCGAGAACCTCGGGCCCTTCGACTGCGAGTTCATCGCGGTCAACCACTCCATCCCGGACGCCCTGGCCGTCGCGATCCGCACGGGCGCGGGTCTCGTCGTCGCCACCGGCGACTTCAAGATGGACCAGCTCCCGATGGACAACCGCCTCACCGACCTGCACGCCTTCGCGCGCC
The DNA here is from genome assembly GCF_044129415.1 of Streptomyces racemochromogenes. Lineage (GTDB taxonomy): Bacteria > Actinomycetota > Actinomycetes > Streptomycetales > Streptomycetaceae > Streptomyces > Streptomyces racemochromogenes_A. The sequence continues at coordinate 1,480 of NZ_JBBDHD010000230.1, read as the reverse complement.
TGAGCGAGGAGGGCATCGACCTCCTCCTCTCGGACTCGACGAACGCCGAGGTCCCGGGCTTCGTCCCGCCGGAGCGCGACATCTCCAACGTCATCCGCGGGGTCTTCGCGGGTGCCCAGAAGCGGATCATCGTGGCGTCCTTCGCCAGCCACGTGCACCGCATCCAGCAGATCCTGGACGCCGCCCACGAGTACGGCCGCCGGGTCGCCTTCGTCGGCCGTTCCATGGTCCGCAACATGGGCATCGCCCGTGACCTGGGCTACCTGCGGGTCCCGGCCGGCCTCGTCGTCGACGTCAAGACCCTCGACGACCTGCCGGACGACGAGGTCGTGCTGGTCTGCACGGGCTCCCAGGGCGAGCCGATGGCGGCCCTGTCCCGCATGGCCAACCGCGACCACCAGATCCGGATCGTCCCCGGTGACACCGTGATCCTGGCGTCGTCGCTGATCCCGGGCAACGAGAACGCGGTCTACCGCGTGATCAACGGCCTGACCCGCTGGGGCGCCAACGTCGTCCACAAGGGCAACGCCAAGGTCCACGTCTCGGGCCACGCCTCGGCCGGCGAGCTGCTGTACTTCTACAACATCTGCAAGCCGAAGAACCTGATGCCGGTCCACGGCGAATGGCGCCACCTGCGCGCCAACGCCGAGCTCGGCGCCATGACGGGCGTCCCGAAGGACCGCATCGTCATCGCCGAGGACGGCGTGGTCGTCGACCTGATCGACGGCAAGGCCCGCATCTCCGGCAAGGTCCAGGCCGGCTACGTGTACGTGGACGGCCTCTCGGTCGGCGACGTCACCGAGGCCTCCCTCAAGGACCGCCGCATCCTGGGCGACGAGGGCATCGTCTCGGTCTTCGTCGTGGTGGACAGCACCACCGGCAAGGTCGTCAGCGGCCCGAACATCCAGGCCCGCGGCTCCGGCATCGAGGACTCCGCCTTCGCGGCGATCGTCCCGAAGATCGAGGAGGCCATCGCCCGCGCCGCCGCCGACGGCGTGGCCGAGCCGCACCAGATCCAGCAGCTCATCCGCCGTACGGTGGGCAAGTGGGTCTCCGACGGCTACCGCCGCCGCCCGATGATCCTCCCGGTCGTCGTCGAGGTCTGATCCCGGCCACCGCGGTAGCGACATCACCGGAGCGGGGCAACCGGATTTGCATCCGGGGGCCCCGCTCCAGTAAGTTGACGACTCCACCCCGCACGGAACGGCGCACACACGTGTGCCCGCACCGGTCTGCCGGGGAGGGTGGGAAACCAGACCGGGGAAACCTGATAAAGTCTGTCCCGCCCGAAAGGGAAAGGCCCCCCGAAGGCCATCAGAATTCGAATCCAGACCGGAAACGGAACGGAAAAGAGTCTGATAGAGTCGGAACCGCCGGAAAGGGAAAGCGCGAAAGCGAAGGATCTGGAAAGCGAGCGAGAAAGACTCTGATAGAGTCTGAATCGCAAGAACGAAAGCCCGGAGGAAAGCCCGAGAGGGTG
>NZ_JBBDHD010000023.1:0-87275 GCF_044129415.1 Streptomyces racemochromogenes | reverse complement strand
CCCCCCCCCCCCCGCCCCCCCCCCCCCCCCCCCCCCCCCCCCCCCCCCCCCCCCCCCCCCCCCCCCCCCCCCCCCCCGCGCCGGGATGTACTCGGCCGGGGTGCCGCTGCCGATCAGCGGGGCGACGTCCGCCGCGATCCGGTCCAGGAGGGTCTGGTAGTCCACAGGTTCCACGGATGCCAACGGACGCTACTGGACCTTGACACCGCGGTGCAGGGCCACGATGCCGCCGCTCAGGTTGCGCCAGGCGACCTTGCCCCAGCCGGCCTTCTGCAGCAGCTCGGCCAGCGCCGGCTGGTCCGGCCACTCGCGGATGGACTCGGCGAGGTACACGTACGCGTCGGGGTTGGAGGACACCGCGCGGGCCACCGGCGGCAGGGCGCGCATCAGGTACTCGGTGTAGACCGTGCGGAACGGCGCCCAGGTCGGCTGCGAGAACTCGCTGATGACGACCTGCCCGCCGGGCTTGGTCACCCGGTACAGCTCGCGCAGCGCGGCGTCCGTGTCCTGGACGTTGCGCAGCCCGAAGGAGATCGTCACGGTGTCGAAGACGTCGTCCTTGAAGGGGAGCCGGGTCGCGTCGCCCGCCGTCAGGGGGAGCCACGGGTGGCGCTTCTTGCCCTCCCGGAGCATGCCGAGGGAGAAGTCGCAGGGGACGACGTACGCGCCGGTCGCGGCGTACGGGAGGGACGAGGTCGCGGTACCGGCGGCCAGGTCGAGCACCGTGTGGCCGGGGCGGGCGGCGACCGCCTTGGCGGCCTCCTTGCGCCACAGGCGCGCCTGCCCGAGGGAGAGGACGTCATTGGTGAGGTCGTACTTCTCCGCAACGCCGTCGAACATGGAGGCGACTTCGTGCGGCTGCTTGTCCAGGGAAGCCCTTGTCACTGGTGGTGGCCCCTCGGTGCTCGGTGGGTGTGGCGGTGGGTGCGGCGGTGCGCCGGCGGGCGGGCCGGCCGGCTCGTGCCGCCCCGCCCATCCTCTCAGGCCCGCCCCGGGGGCGGCGCGGTGGCCTCGCCCGTGAGCCGGAGGGCTACCGCCGCCGGTGCAGCAGCCGGCCGCCGATGACGGTCGCCACGCAGGTGGTCGCCCCGCGCACCGGCAGCTCGGCCGCGTCAGCCACCGCGAACACCGCGAACCGGGCCGCGGCGCCCGCCTGGAGCACCCCGTGGAAGGCCTGCCCCGCGCTCTCCCGCCCGATGAGCGGGTCCAGTGCCGGCGCGCCCTCGTAGGGGGCGGGCGGGACGACGGCCAGGCCCGAGCGGACCACCGCCGTGCGCACCGCCGGGATCGTGAACCGCCCGGCCACCGCCACCACCCCGCGCGCCAGCAGCTTCTGCGTGCCGCGCCGGGCGCTGTTGCCCCAGCGGGACTCGGTCAGCTTCAGGGCCTCCAGGGCCTCGGCGCCGGTGATCGGTGCGGCGCCGAGCTCGGTGACCTCGTACGGGTCGTCGGGGTAGTACGTCCCCTCCAGCAGCACGTCCGCCCCGCGCGCCAGCAGACCCGGGGTGAGCACCCCCGGCCAGCGCCGTACGCGGGCGTGCGGCGCTGCCGCGGCGAGTTCCCCGTACGGGCCCGTGCGGACGATCCGGTCGCCCTCCACCAGGACGGCGCCGGCCTCCAGGGGGGCGGCGTCCGGCCCGGTGACGAGCAGTTCGGCGGCGTGCAGCGTCAGCATCGGCGGTCGGTCCGCGTCAGTTCGTGGAGATGAGCTTCAGCTCGGGGTGCGCGGTGCCCCCCTCGATGGCGGTCGAGGAGATGTGCGAGACGACGCGGTCGTCGACGGGGTCGTTCGCCGGGTCCTCGTGCACGACGAGGTGCTCGTACGTGGTCGCGCGCTGCGCCGGGACGCGGCCGGCCTTGCGGATCAGGTCGATGATCTCCTGGCGGTTCGAGCGGTGCTTGGCACCGGCGGAGGAGACGACGTTCTCCTCCAGCATGATCGAACCGAGGTCGTCGGCGCCGTAGTGCAGGGCGAGCTGGCCCGCCTCCTTGCCGACGGTCAGCCAGGAGCCCTGGATGTGGGCGACGTTGTCGAGGAAGAGCCGCGCGATGGCGATCATGCGCAGGTACTCGAAGACGGTCGCCTGGGTCCGGCCCTTGAGGTGGTTGTTCTCGGGCTGGTACGTGTACGGGATGAACGCGCGGAAGCCGCCGGTGCGGTCCTGCGTGTCACGGATCATCGCGATGTGCTCGATGCGCTCGGCGTTGGTCTCACCGGTGCCCATCAGCATGGTGGAGGTGGACTCCACGCCCAGCTTGTGGGCGATCTCCATGATCTCCAGCCAGCGCTCGCCGGACTCCTTCAGCGGGGCGATCGCCTTGCGGGGCCGCTCCGGCAGGAGTTCGGCGCCGGCGCCCGCGAAGGAGTCGAGGCCGGCGGCGTGGATCCGCCGGATGGCCTCCTCCGCCGAGACGCCGGAGATGCGGGCCATGTGCTCCACCTCGGACGCGCCGAGGGAGTGGATGACCAGCTGCGGGAAGGCCTTCTTGATGGCGGAGAAGTGCTCCTCGTAGTACTCCACGCCGTAGTCCGGGTGGTGCCCGCCCTGGAACATCACCTGCGTTCCGCCGAGCTCGACGGTCTCCGCGCAGCGGCGCAGGATGTCTTCGAGGCCGCGGGTCCAGCCCTTCTTCGTGTCCTTGGGGGCCGCGTAGAAGGCGCAGAACTTGCAGGCCGTGACACACACGTTGGTGTAGTTGATGTTGCGCTCGATGATGTACGTCGCGATGTGCTCCGTCCCCGCGTAGCGGCGGCGGCGCACCGCGTCGGCGGCCTGGCCGAGCGCGTGCAGGGGGGCGTGCCGGTAGAGGTCGAGCGCCTCTTCCTTGGTGATCCGGCCCCCCGCGGCGGCGCGGTCGAGCACGGACTGGAGTGCGGCCAGGTCGGTCACCGGTGGGTCACCTTTCGGCGGTGTGTCAAGGGTCCGGACCGAGCCAGCCTACGCCAGGGCCCCGACCGGTCCGCCAGGGGGCGGGGACCCCGCTCAGGGGCTGCGGACGAGGTCGCCCTCGGGGTTGCCGGCTCCCCGGTCACCCGAGCGGTAGTGCAGCGTGCCGCCGGGGGTGAGGGTGAACCGCTCGTCGGCGGAGCCGCCGGAGCAGATGCCCGGGGCCGGGTTGGAGCCGACCGAGCTGTCGAGGACCAGGGAGCCGTCGGTGGCGGAGGAGAGCCTCCAGTCGCCGCTGCAGTCGGTGCCGAGGACGGGCAGGACCGACTTGTCCCGGGCCACGACCTGGCCGACCTTGCCGGCCTTGATGGTGATCTCGAACTCGGTGGTGGCCTTGATGGTGGTGGTGACGGTGCCCTTCCAGGTGCCGATGAACTGCTCGGGCACCTCGTCGCGGGTTCCCTTCGGCGCGGCGGAGCCGGAGGAGGAGGGGGCGGAGCCGGCGGGCTGCGGGGTCGAGGCGGTCGGGGGCCTGCCCACCGCCGCGTCCCGGGTGTCCCCCTGGCCGGGCAGCAGCCCCATCCCGTACAGCCCGCCCGACAGGGCCACCAGGGCCGCGGCCGCACCGAGCACCAGGGTGCAGCTGAAGCGGCGGCCGGCCGCGCTGAGGGTGAGCCCGCGCCGCCCGTCGCCGGGCGCGGTCCGCGGCTGCGGCACCCCGCCGCGACCGGCCGTCTCGGTCGGTGCGCCGTACACCCCGCCCCCGGTGCCCGGTCCGTACGGCCCGCTGCCGGACCCGGCCCCGGAGCCGCCCGTGCCCGCCGCACCGGACCTGTAGGGCCCCGCGCTCGCGGCGTACCCGGGCGGGGGCCCGTACGAGGGGTCCGGCGTCCCGAAACCGACCCCGACGGGCCCGCCGTAGGACCCCTCGGTGAACGGCACCGGCCCGGACCCGGACGCGGCCGGCTCCCCGAACCCGGACGCGCCGCCCGCCCCGTGTGCGGCGCCCGCGCCGGGCAGCGCCGCACCGGCCTCGGAGGCATCCGCGTCGAGGTCCAGCAGGGCCACCGCCGCCCGGCTCGCCTCCTCCACCAGCGGGGCCGGCAGCCAGCCCGGGGCGCCCAGGGCCCCGCCGAGCGCGGCCGCCAGGTCCTGGGGGGCCGGCCGCCCGGCCGCCGCCTTGGCCAGGCAGGAGGCGATCAGCTCGCGCAGCTCCCCGGCCGGGACGCCCTCCAGCTCCGGCGGCTCGTGCACCACCTTGTAGAGGAGGGTCGCGGAGTTGTCGCCGCTGAAGGGGGGCCGGCCGGTCGCCGCGAAGGCCAGGACCGCGCCCAGCGAGAACACGTCCGACGCGCCCGTGACGCCCTTCCCCAGGATCTGCTCCGGGGACATGTAGCCGGGCGAGCCGATGGACACCCCGGTTGAGGTCAGGGAGGCGGTGCCGTCCGTGGCCCGGGCGATCCCGAAGTCGATCAGCCGCGGCCCGTCGAGGGTCAGCATCACGTTCGACGGCTTCACGTCCCGGTGGACGAGGCCCAGCCCGTGCACCGCCACCAGGGCCCGGGCCAGCCCGGCGCCCACGGCCCGCACCGAGGCCTCCGGCAGCGGGCCGTGCCCGGCGACCGCCCGGTCCAGCGAGGGCCCCGCCACGTATCCGGTCGCCACCCACGGCACGGCCGCCTCCGGGTCGGCGTCCAGCACGGGCGCGGTCCACTCCCCGCCCACCCGCCGCGCGGCCTCCACCTCGCGGCGGAACCGGGTGCGGAACTCCGTGTCGGCGGCGAAGTGCGGGTGCACGACCTTCACGGCGACGGTCCGGCCGCCCGCGCTGCGCCCCAGGTAGACCCGGCCCATGCCGCCCGCGCCGAGCCGGCCCAGCAGCCGGTAGGCGCCGATCGTCCGCGGCTCGCCGGCTTCGAGCGGCTGCATCGCGTCCCCCCTGTCCCCGGGCTGCGTGGTCACCCGGACAGCAGCACCTTAGGGGGTGTCCGGCGGATCGGGGCCGGAAGGACCGGGGCGTCAGCGGCGGCCGGCGCCCCACACCTCGCTCTCCCTGAGCACGACCAGCGCGAAGGCCAGCCGCTTGTCCAGCCAGCCCTCCGCCGCGAGCTCGTACCAGCGGGGGCCCTGGGAGGGCCGGAAGGTCAGCACGGTCTCCTGCCCGGCCTTCCAGAGCACCGGCTTCAGCGGGGCCGCGCCCGTGTCCTCGGCGCCCAGGCTCAGGACGTTGTCGACGACGCTCCCGAGGACCTTCCCGACGCCACGCCCGACGATCCGCCCGGGTCCCCCCTCGGCCCAGCCGCGCGGGGCGGCCACCTCCGGGTGCCCGGGCTGCTCCAGCCACCAGCCGTGCCGGACCAGCCTTTGCGCCGCCGGGGTGCGGTGGACGGTGCCGGCCTCGCGCCCGGCCGCGTCCGTCACCCGGTGATGTTCGCCGCCGGGGTCCTCCGGGAGCACCGAGCACAGCGGCCGGGTGCAGCCCTCGTCCTCGTACAGCCGGAAGCCCGCCTGCCGCAGGGACACGCCGCCGGGCCCGGCCGGCGCGATGTAGAGGGCCGGGACCATCAGCTCCTCCCCGCCGCGCACGCGCGGGACGCGCAGCGCGTGCGCCCCCGCGCCCCGCTTCGAGGCGCGCACCGCGTCGCGCAGCGACCGGCCGACCGTGAACCGGGTGATCCCCTCCCAGGGAACCGGCTCCGGGGGTTCCGCGCTCGCCCTGTTCCTGCCGAATGCCATGCGCTTCCCCCGCCCGCCCGTATTCCGCCCCGCCGATCTTCTCCCGCTTCTCGGGGCGCGTGCGACGGAAATGCGAAAGGCGAACGAATTACCGGCAAACGGAACATTCCCGTTCAGTGAAGCGGAAGATCCCCGGGGAAGATCCCCGGGGTATTGGTGATCACCGTTCCGCGACGCCGGTCTTCAGCAACTCCACGGCCACATCCGCGGCGTAGCCCGTGTCCGCCCCCGTACGGCGCGCGAATTCCCTCACTCCGGCGAGTTGTTCCGGACCGAACCGGAAGTCGAGCGTGGTGAAGTAGCGCTGGAGCAGTCCGGCGTCGAAGGCCTCCCAGCGGGCCGCCTGCTCGGCGACCTTCACGACCTCCTCCAGGGACAGGTCCCGGGAGGCGAGGAAGGCCTCGTGGACCTCCCGGACGATCTCGGGTTCGCGGGCCAGGTAGTCCTTGCGGGCGGCCCAGACGGCGAAGACGAACGGCAGCCCCGTCCACTCCTTCCACATCAGTCCCAGGTCGTGCACGGCCAGCCCCAGCCGCGGCGCGTCGTGCAGCGAGGCGCGCAGCGCGGCGTCGCCGATCAGCACCGCCGCCTCGGCCTCCTGCATCATCAGCCCCAGGTCAGGGGGGCAGGTGTAGTAGTCGGGCCGCACCCCGTACTGCTCGGCGAGCAGCAGCTGGGCGAGGCGGACGGAGGTGCGGGAGGTCGATCCGAGGGCCACCCGGGCCCCGTCCAGCTGCTCCAGCGGGACCTGCGAGACGATCACGCAGGACATGACGGGGCCGTCGCAGCCGACGGCGATGTCCTGGAGGGCGACGAGGCGGTCGGCGTTGCGGAGGAACTCCACGAGGGTGACGGGGGCGATGTCCAGGTCGCCCTGGATGAGCCGCTCGCTCAGCTTCTCGGGGGTGTCCTTGGTCAGCTCCATGTCCAGCAGCGTGCCGGTGCGCGCGAGTCCCCAGTAGAGGGGCATGCAGTTCAGGAACTGGATGTGGCCGACCCTGGGCCGGCTGCGATAGACGTCCACATCGCGAGACTAGCCGCGCTTCTCCGTCAGCGTTCGAGCGGGTCTCAAACGTCCGGGTGACGTGATCTTTCCCTCTGGTCTCGCCCCGAGGGTGCGTGCTAGGCTCGACGCAAGTTGCAGTTTGGTTTCCCTTGCAGTACGAGGCCTGCGGAGCATGTAACCCGCAGGCTTTTGTAGTTTTCAGACTTCTTAGCAGGTTCTGGAGCAGGGCGACCCTTTGGCCCATAGGAGGGCTCATGGCTACCGGAACCGTGAAGTGGTTCAACGCTGAAAAGGGCTTCGGCTTCATCGCCCAGGACGGCGGCGGCCCGGATGTCTTCGTCCACTACTCCGCGATCAACGCCTCTGGCTTCCGCTCCCTGGAGGAGAACCAGCAGGTGAACTTCGACGTCACGCAGGGTCCGAAGGGCCCGCAGGCGGAGAACGTCACCCCGGCCTAGTCGCCAGGCCGACCGGATCGCGGTCGGATATCGCAGTACCCAAGGAGCCCTGCCCCCTCCGTGCGAACGGAAGGGGCGGGGCTCCTGCCTGTTGGGGCTCCTTCCCGTGGGGCTCCTTCCTGTTCCGTCCGGAGCATTCCTGCCTCCGTTCGGGGGTCGAGCACTGGTTCCCCTGAGTGACGAACCGTGACGTTGCGCGTGCGTCCCGTTCCGGATCGGGGATGTTGGGTCGCGGACATCCGGCCTGCACTCACGGAGGAACAGATGACGAAGCTCGCTTGGGCCGCACGGGGCATCTCGGCGCTGTCGGGAGCGGTGCTCCTCGGCGCCCTCATGGCACCGTCCGCGGCGGCGGGGGGCGTACACCTCGACCCGCAGCCCAAGAAGAAGGCCTCCCATCCCGCCAAGGCCGCCAAGCCGGCCGCGCACGCGGGGAGCACCAAGCCGACCCGGTCCGAGGACGACCACGAGGGCGAGCACCGCAAGAAGTGCGCCACCGCCCGCGACATCGCCACCGCCGCACCCGACTACCTGAACTTCTCCACGCCGCTGATCTTCCGGGTGGCGACCGACCGGCACGGGCACGCGTTCCTCAACGACAGCCGGAACCCGGGCGTGTGGATCAACCTCGGCATCCTCGCGAACGCGCCCACGTGCGTCACGGACACCGCCGCGTCCGTCACCGAGGCGAACCCCGGCTCCCTCTACGTGACCCTGCTGGACCGGGAGGGCGAGCTGCACCAGGCCGTCTGTACCACCTCCGACACGCCGTTCACCGCGTCGAACCTGGCGGGCGCCTGCGGCACCGGCTTCACCACCGTCCAGGACACCCCGGTATAACCCCGGGCCCCGTACACCGAAGACGGCACGGCCGGTCGCCCTGGGCGACCGGCCGTGCCGTCGTGTGCGTGCGTACGGGTCTAGCGGCCCCGCGGCCACGGTCAGGCCTTCGGCGCCGCCTTGGGGGCGGTGACCGTGACGTCCAGGACCAGCTCCGCGCCGTCCGCCGTGGTCAGCCGCAGGTGGTACGTGCCCGCGGGCGCGTCCGTGGTCAGCAGCTCCGGCAGGACCGTCTTGCCGTCGTCCCCGGTCTTGGCCGGCTGGACGGTGAACAGCTTCTGGCCGTCCGCCGCGCCCTTGAAGAACGGGCCCTTCGCGGTCTTCGGGTCCACCGGCACCCAGGCGCCGGGCGTGCCGGTGACCAGCTGGGCGGTGACCTGCACCCCGGCCTCCGGCTTGTCGCCGCGGGCGGCCAGGATCTCCAGGCCCTTGACGGAGGCGCCCGCCACGACCTCGACCGCGCCGGAGCCGCCCGTACGGGTCAGCACCAGCGGCTTCGCGGTGACCTTGCCGTCCAGGGCCACGGTGAACTGGCTCTTGGCGTCGTAGGCCGTGGCCCGCAGGGTGAAGGTGCCGGCCTTCGGGCCCGCCTTGAGGCGCGGGGCCGTGGCGATGCCCTGGGCGTCCGTACGGACGACCACGCTCGACTCGTCACCGAAGACGAAGCCCGTGCCGCCGGTGGTGTCCTGCTCGACGGCGACCACCACCGCCTGGCCGACGGCCGGCTTGCCGTCGCTGAGCACCGCCTTGAACCGGACGCCGTCCGCGAAGGTGCTGCCGGCCTCGGCGGCCGGCGTGCCGTCGCCGACCCGCTCCAGCTTGGCCAGCGCCGCGGGGGCCGGGGTCGGCTTCGACGGGTCCGGCGTCGGGGTGGGCTTCGACGGGTCGGGGGTCGGCTTCGGGGTGGGCTTCGGGTCCGGCCCGGGCGTCGGCTTCGACGCCGGCGGGTTGGGGGTGGGGACGTGCGGCGGGGTGGGCACGTGCGGCGCGGGCGGGGTCGGGTAGTTGCCGACGGGCGGGTTCGGGATGCCGGCCGTGCCGTCCTGCTGGTACTGGCGCATGTAGCCGAGGACGCTGTTCACGTACTCGCGCGACTGGTTGTAGCTGAGGATCGCCTTGTCGAGGTCGGCCGGGTTGGAGAGGTCCTTGCCGCCGGCGCAGAGGTAGAGGCCGGCGCCCAGCGCCGCGTCGTAGATGTTGTTCGCGTCGCGCTTGCCGTCCCCGTTGCCGTCGGCCTTCCAGGTGGCCCAGGTGGAGGGGATGAACTGCAGGGGGCCGAAGGCGCGGTCGTACTCGGTGTCGCCGTCGAACTCGCCCTTGTCGGTGTCGAGGATCTTCGCGAAGCCGTTGCCGTCGAGGCGCGGGCCGCGGATCGGCTTCTCGGTGGTGCCGTCGTCCTTGAGCCCGTAGCCGGAGGCGTGCACGGACTCGATGCGGCCTATGCCCGCGATCAGCTGCCAGGGCAGCTTGCACTTGGGGAGCGCGGCGCCGACGGCGAGCTCGGCGCGCTTGTAGGCGTCCAGGGCGGTCGCGGGGATGCCGGCGGCGCCTTCGGCGGCCGTACCCCCGCCCGCGGCGGGCGGGACGACGGGGTCGGCGAGCTGGCCCGGCAGGTCGAGGCGGGCGTCGCCGCGCTCGGCGGCCTGCGGGCTGTCCGGGGTGGGTTCGGCCTCGCCCGCGCCGGCGACCGGGGTGTTGGTCACGACGGCCGCGGTGGTGAGGCTGGCGGCGAGGGCGGCCGTGCACAACACCTTGCGCGAGGTGTTGACTACATGACGGTGAAGCGGCTTCACGGTGCGGCGATCCCCCCAAGGCGGCCGGCGAAGTCAGGTGCACGGCCGGTCGGGCCGTGATTCTTCTGTCTATCAGGTATTCGGATACGACTCGCCGTCACCCCCGCAGATATGGCACACCATTCGTCTCGGCTTCACCCCTCTGTGGCCCAGGTCGTCCAGCCCGCCTCCTGCGGGACTCCGGCCCCGCCCGACGGGGACCTCCACCCCTGTCCGGAACACCCCGAAAGACCGTCCCGGCACGTTTCGTTGGAATTCAGTCCGTTTCCCTGACGGCCGGGCGCGTTCCGACGGGAGCACGCCAACTGCTGGTACTTTCAGGCCAGACGAGAGCACTGGTGTACGACACCTCCCCCTTCCGTGAAGGCATCCGGACGGAGGAGCGGGCCGTGGTCCAGGCCGTTCACCGCCCTGCCTCCGCCCCTCGGCCACCGCTCTCCCGCCCGCGCCGCCGACCCCGAAGGCCTGTCATGACCACCCCGCCGCCGCAGCAGCCCCTGCCCCACTCCGGGGCTCCGGTCCCGCCGAACCCGTACGCGGGCACCGCGGCCCAGCAGCCGAATCCGTACGCCCAGCCGCCGGCGGGCCAGTACCCCGTCGGCTACCCGACCAATCCCGGCGCCGGATACCCCGCGCAGCCCCCCACCGGGTTCCCCACCCAGCAGGGCGGCCCGGGCGCCGCACCGTACGACCCCGCGTACGCGCCCCCGTACGCCCACGCGCCCGCGCCGGGCTGCCGCAACTGCGGGGCCCCGGAGGCGGCGAACTTCGCGGTCCGCGCCCATGTCGGCGTGCTGGTCATGATGCGGTTCCACACCCTGAACGGCCCCTTCTGCCGCCAGTGCGGCCGGGCGCTGGTCCGGGTCATGACGACGAAGACCCTGTGCCAGGGCTGGTGGAGCCCCTTCTCGCTGGTGATCTTCACGCCGTTCACGCTGATCTGGAACCTGATCGCCGCGATGAAGTTCGGCAAGCTCCCGCACCCCACCCCCGCACCCGGCCGCCAGCCGCTGGAGGAGGGCCCGCCGGTGCACGCCCGGCCGCTCGCCTACGTGGCGATCGTCCCGCTGCTGTGGTTCACCTGGGTCGCCGTGAACATCTACCTGGACGCCTCGGGGCGCCGCTAGGGCCTGTCGGGCCCCCGCGCCCCTTCCCCCCTCGGCCGCGGCCGCCTACTCTGACGCGCCGTCAGATACCGTACGAGTGACACGGGAGCGCGCCATGCTGCTGCGAGGGAAGACCGTCGTCGTCTCCGGTGTGGGGGCCGGGCTCGGCCACCAGGTGGCCGCCGCCGTGGTCCGCGACGGCGGGAACGCCGTCCTCGGCGCGCGGACCGAGGCCAACCTGGCCAAGTCCGCCGCCGAGATCGACCCCGACGGCGCCCACACCGCGTACCTGCCCACCGACATCACCGACGAGAGGCAGTGCGAGGCCCTCGCCGCGCTCGCCGCCGAACGCTTCGGCGGTATCGACGCCGTCGTGCACGTCGCCGCCTGGGACTCCTACTTCGGCGGCCTGGAGGACGCCGACTTCGGGACCTGGCAGCAGATCCTCGACGTCAACCTCCTCGGCACCCTGCGCATGACCCGCGCCTGCCTGCCCGCCCTCAAGGCCGGCGGCGGCTCCGTCGTCCTCATCGGCACCCAGTCCGCCGTGGCCGCGCCCAACGAGGTCCGCCAGGCCGCCTACGCCGCCTCGAAGGGCGCCCTGACCTCCGCCATGTACTCCCTGGCCCGTGAGCTGGGCCCGCACCGGATCCGCGTCAACACCGTGCTGCCCGGCTGGATGTGGGGCCCGCCCGTCCAGGCCTTCGTGACCTTCACCGCACACACCGAGAACGTCCCCGAGGCCGAGGTCCACGCCCGCCTCACCGACCGGATGGCCCTGCCCGACCTCGCCACCGACGGGGACGTCGCGGACGCCGCCGTCTTCCTCGCCTCCGACCGGGCACGGGCGATAACCGGCCAGTCCCTGCTGGTCAACGCCGGTGAGCTGATGCGATGACGCCCTCCAACGACGCCCGGGTGAATCGTATGCTCCCCGTATGACCACTCCGAGTGACGCTCCGACCGACAACGCGATGCGCCGCGCGCTCCGACGGGCCCGGGACGGCGTCGCGCTCGACGCGACCGAGGCGGCCGTGCTGCTCCAGGCGCGCGGCGAGGCCCTGGAGGACCTCGCCGCCTCCGCCGCCCGGGTCCGCGACGCGGGCCTGGCGGCCGCCGGCCGCGCGGGCGTGATCACGTACTCGAAGAGCGTGTTCATCCCCCTCACCCGGCTGTGCCGCGACAAGTGCCACTACTGCACCTTCGCCACGGTCCCCGGCAAGCTGCGCCGGGCCGGGCACGGGATGTTCATGTCGCCGGACGAGGTCCTCGACATCGCCCGCCGGGGCGCCGCCCTCGGCTGCAAGGAAGCCCTGATCACCCTCGGGGACAAGCCCGAGGACCGCTGGCCCGACGCCCGCGAGTGGCTGGAGGCGGAGGGCTACGACGACACGATCTCCTACGTGCGCGCCATCTCCGTGCGGATCCTGGAGGAGACCGGGCTGCTGCCCCACCTCAACCCGGGCGTGATGTCCTGGGCGGACTTCCAGCGCCTCAAGCCGGTCGCCCCGTCCATGGGGATGATGCTGGAGACCACCGCCACCCGGCTGTGGTCCGAGCCCGGCGGCCCGCACCACGGCTCCCCCGACAAGGAGCCCGCCGTCCGGCTGCGCGTCCTGGAGGACGCCGGCCGTTCCTCGGTGCCCTTCACCTCAGGGCTGCTCATCGGCATCGGCGAGACGTACGAGGAGCGCGCCGAGTCGCTGTTCGCGCTGCGCCGGATCGCCCGCTCCTACCACGGCATCCAGGAGCTGATCATCCAGAACTTCCGCGCCAAGCCGGACACGGCGATGCGCGGCATGCCGGATGCCGAACTGGACGACCTGGTCGCCACGATCGCCGTCGCCCGGCACATCATGGGTCCCTCCGCCTGCCTCCAGGCCCCGCCCAACCTGGTCGACGGCGAGTACGCCCGCCTGATCGGCGCCGGCATCGACGACTGGGGCGGGGTCTCCCCCCTCACCCCGGACCACGTCAACCCCGAACGCCCCTGGCCCCAGATCGACCTCCTCGCCGAGCAGTCGGCGGCGGCCGGGTTCGAGCTGCGCGAACGGCTTTGCGTGTACCCGGAGTTCGTGCGCCGCGGCGAGCCCTGGCTGGACCCCCGGCTGCTGCCCCACGTACGGGCGCTGGCCGACCCGGAGACCGGCCTGGCCCGCCCGGACGCCACCGTCGAGGGGCACCCCTGGCAGGAACCCGAGGAGGCCTTCACCTCCAGCGGGCGCACCGACCTGCACGCCGCGATCGACACCGAGGGCCGCACCGGCGACCGCCGCGAGGACTTCGACGAGGTCTACGGCGACTGGGAGGCCCTGCGCGAGGCGGCCGCCCCCGGCATGGTCCCCGAGCGGATCGACACCGACGTACGGGCCGCGCTGGCGCGGGCCGCCGACGACCCGGAGCGGCTCACCGACGAGCAGGCCCTGGCCCTGCTGCACGCGGACGGCCCGGCGCTGGACGCCCTGTGCCGGATCGCGGACGACCTGCGCCGGTCGGTGGTGGGCGAGGACGTCACGTACATCGTCACGCGGAACATCAACTTCACCAACGTCTGCTACACCGGCTGCCGGTTCTGCGCCTTCGCGCAGCGTCGCACCGACGCCGACGCGTACACCCTCTCCCTGGAGCAGGTCGCCGACCGGGCCGCGCAGGCCTGGGAGGTGGGCGCCGTCGAGGTGTGCATGCAGGGCGGCATCCACCCGGACCTGCCGGGGACGGCGTACTTCGACATCGCGCGGGCGGTGAAGCAGCGGGTGCCGGGCATGCACGTGCACGCCTTCTCCCCGATGGAGGTCGTCAACGGCGCCACCCGCACCGGGATGTCCGTACGGGACTGGCTGACGGCCGCCAAGGAGGCCGGGCTGGACTCGATCCCGGGCACGGCGGCGGAGATCCTCGACGACGAGGTCCGCTGGGTGCTCACCAAGGGCAAGCTGCCGACGGCGGACTGGACCGAGGTCATCACCACCGCGCACGAGCTGGGCATCCGCTCCTCGTCGACGATGATGTACGGGCACGTGGACCAGCCCCGGCACTGGCTCGGCCACTTCCGCACCCTGGCCCGCATCCAGGAGAGCGCCCTCGCCAAGGGGGTGGAGGGGTTCACGGAGTTCGTGACGCTCCCCTTCATCCACACCAACGCGCCCGTCTACCTGGCGGGCATCGCCCGGCCCGGCCCGACGGTCCGCGACAACCGGGCGGTGACGGCGATGGCCCGGCTGCTGCTGCACCCGCACATCCCCAACATCCAGACGAGCTGGGTGAAGCTGGGGACGGAGGGCGCGGCCGAGATGCTCCGCTCCGGGGCCAACGACCTGGGCGGGACGCTGATGGAGGAGACGATCTCGCGGATGGCGGGGTCCTCGTACGGCTCGTACAAGTCCGTCCGGGACCTGGTCGCGGTCGCGGAGGCGGCCGGCCGGCCGGCCCGGGCCCGGACCACCCTGTACGGGGAGGTGCCGCGGGAGCGCCAGGACGCGGCGCGGGCCTCGGACGGGCACCTGCCGGAGCTGCTGCCGGTCCTGGACTGAGCAGCCGGGACGGGAGGGTTCAGCCGACGAGGAGGTCCCGCTTCAGCTCGCGCAGCTCGCGCGCGTCGATGCCGAGGCCGTCCTTGAGGTAGCGGTCGAAGGTGCCGTACCTGGCCTTGACCTCGTCGTAGCCCGCGTTCAGGTACTCGGGGCGGACGTCGAGCAGCGGCTTGTAGACGGCCGCCTGCGGGGCCGGCAGGTGCGAGAGGATCGCGTCGTTGGCGGCCCTGCGGTAGTCGTTGCTGGCCAGGTAGTCGGCCAGCACGGTCTCCTGCGGGACGCCGAGGGCGGTCAGCAGCGTGGCGTCGGCCCAGCCGGTGCGGTCCTTGCCGGCCGTGCAGTGGAAGAGGACGGCGTGGGCGCGGTCGTCGCGGACCCCGTCGAGGACCTGCGCGTAGGCCTTCCTGCCGCCTTCGCCGCCGACCATGCTGCGCTCGGCGCCGATCATGGCCCGGACGGCCTCGTCGGGGGACGTGGGCGGGGTCCGGAAGGCGCCGGAGCCGGCGAAGACGTCGGCGACGACGTAGCGGGCGCCGTCCGGGAGCCGGTCGGCGTCCTTGGTCCGCTCGTCCTGGGAGCGCAGGTCGAAGACGGTCTTCACGCGCAGCCGCCGGAGCGTGGCCCGGTCGTTCTCCGTCAGCTTGTCCAGGGCGTCGGAGCGGTAGACCTCGCCCATCTTGACCCACTGGCCGGTGGTGGTGCGGTAGCCGCCGACGTCGCGGAAGTTGACCGTGCCTTCCAGCGCGATCCGGCGGTCGGCGAGGTGCAGGCCCTGGCCGTGGTCGGCCTTGAAGTCGAACCACTGGCGGTCGGCGGCGGGCAGCCCCCTGACCGTGACCCGGCCCCGGGCGCCGCCCCGGGCGACGACCTTGCCGTCGGCCTTGATCTCGACGTGCCCGGTGCCCTTGGCGTTCCAGGCCAGCGCGTACGAGCCGTCCGCGGCGGCGGTGACGGTGGCCTCGGTGAAGGGGATGGAGGTGCGGTCGTGGTGGCGGCCGGGCCATTCCCAGCCGGAGGCGGAGGCGGCGGGGGCCACGACGAGGGAGGCGGTGAGAACGGAGGCGACGGCGGTCGCGGCGAGGAGGGCCTTCTTCATGGCGTCGAGACTCCGGGCGCCCGGCGAACCGGGCGTGAACAGGACATGGCTGGAACCAGCCGACGCGAAGACGAGTGGCAAAACGTGCCACTGATCATCTCGCCGGCGGGAACCGCTCGCGATCCGGCCGTTCTCCGCTCACTTATGGGCGACCTGACGGACTCCTTCCGAAACCGGTCGAACCGTCCACTACAGTGCGCGCCAGACTCTGGGGGGAACGGCATGGACACAACGACGAGCACGGCCGCGGGCACCGGTACGGCCACAGCGGCGGAGGCGGCCGGGGCAACCGCCCCCACCACCCCGGCCGCCAACCCGGCCACCAACCTGACCACCGCCCTGTGGGGCCGCACCGAACAGCAGGACTTCCGCAGCCGGGTGCGCGGCACCCTCCTCGGCTCCGCGATCGGCGACGCCCTCGGCGCCCCCGTCGCCGGCCTCTCCCTGGAAGGCATCCGCGAGGCCCACGGCCCGGCCGGTCTCACCGAGCCCGCCGCCGCCCACGGCCGCCGCGGCACCGTCACAGCCGCCACCCAGCTCACCCTGTTCACCGTCGACGGCCTGATACGGGCCCACGTGCGCCGGGACACCGGCGGCTGGCACCCCCCGACCGACGTCCACCGCGCCTACCTCCGCTGGGCCGCGACCCAGCACGACTGGGGCCCCGACGAGCGCCGCGCGGACAACGGCTGGCTCGCCCGCGAGGAGTGGCTCTACGCCCGGCGCGACCCCGACCGGGCCTGCCTGACCGGCTTCGCCGACGACACCCTCGGCACCCTGGACCAGCCCAAGAACCCCACCGCCCGCGACGCCGCCGCCACCGTCCGCTCGGCCCCCTTCGGCCTCCTGGTCGGCTGGGAGCCCGGCCTGGTGCTCCAGCTCGCCGTCGAGTGCGCCGCCCAGAGCCACGGCCACCCCACCGCGTACCTGTCCGCCGGGGCCCTCGCCGTCATCGTCCACGGCCTCACGCGCGGCGAACCCCTCGACACCGCCGTCCGCGGCGCCCTCGCCCTCCTCACCGCCCGCCCCGGCCACCAGCCCGTCACCGACGCCCTGCGCAGGGCCCTGGTCACCGAAACCGCCCCCGGCCCCGGCCCCGGCCCCGCCGAGTCCCTCTCCCCCGGCGACGGCCGCTCCGCCGAGGACACCCTCGCCATCGCCGTCCACTGCGCCCTCGTCGCCGAGGACGTCCGGCACGGGCTGCGCCTGGCCGTCAACCACAGCGGCGACTCCACCGCCACCGGCGCCCTGTGCGGGGCCCTGCTCGGCGCCCTCCACGGGGAAACGGCCCTCCCGGCGGCCTGGCTCGCCGAACTGGAGGGACGCGCCACGCTCCTGGAGATGGCCGACGACTTCGCCCTGGAGATGACCCAGGGCCCCACCCTCCACACCACCCCGGCCTGGCTGGCCCGCTACCCGCAGGCCTGACGCCCCGCCCCGATCACCTGCCACCCGCACGCGGAACCCCGTACCTTGGCCCTCCCGACGACTCGGAGGTGCCCCCATGCGGATCGCCACGACCATCTTCCTCACCGACCGCACCGTCTCCCCCACCCGCCTCGCCCACGCCCTCGAAGAGCGCGGCTTCGCCGGCCTCTACCTCCCCGAGCACACCCACATCCCGGTCAGCCGCGCCACCTCCGCCCCCATGGGCGGCGACCTCCCCGACCAGTACGGCCGCACCCTGGACCCCTTCGTCGCCCTCGGTCAGGCCGCAGCCGTCACCCGCCGCCTCCACCTCGGCACCGGCATCACCCTCGTCGCCCAGCACGACCCCATCGGCCTCGCCAAGCAGGCCGCCACCCTCGACCACCTCAGCGGGGGCCGCCTCACCCTCGGCATCGGCTACGGCTGGAACGTCGAGGAGGCCGCCGACCACGGCGTCGACTGGCCCACCCGGCGCGCACGCGTCCGCGAGCACATGGCCCTGATGCGCGCCCTGTGGTCCCCGGAACCCACCGCCTACGAGGGCCCGTACGGCTCCGTCCAGGCCAGCCACGCCCACCCCAAGCCGGCCACGCCCCCGCGCGAACTCCCCGGCGGGAAGCGGCTGCACGGACCGCGCACCCTCATCGGCGGGGCCGCCGGCCCCAAGCTGTTCGCCGCCGTCGCCGACCACGCCGACGGCTGGCTGCCCATCGGGGGCGGCGGCCTCACCGAGAACCTGCCGGTGCTGCGCCGGGTCTGGGAGGACGCCGGACGCGACCCCAAGACCCTCCAGGTGGTCCCGTACGCCGTCCTTCCCCACCCCGGCAAGCTCGCCCACTACGCCGAACTGGGCGTCGAGGAGGTCGTCCTGCAACTCCCCTCAGCCCATGAGGCGGAGGTCCTGCGCACCCTGGACGACTACGCCCAGTACCTCTGAACCACGCCCGGACCACGCCCGGACCACGGCTTCGGGACGGAACCGGGACCGCTTCGGGACACCGCGACCGGAACCGGCCGGGCCCGGCGGGGCGTGTCTGCGGGTGCCTCGGCCCGCCGGTACGGCTGGTACTTTGGCGCGTTCCGTTCCACCGTTCGTTCCAGTCGACTCGCTTTCCTGGGGGACCCTCCCGTGCACAGCACCCTGCGCATCACCGCCTTCGCCGCCGCCGGCCTGGCCGCCGCCCTGACCCTCACCGCCTGCGGCAGCGACTCCTCGAAGGCGGACGCCAAGCCCAGCAAGGCCCCCGCGGCCGCCCTGACGCCGACCGCCGCCCCGACTGCCGCCGCAAGCACGGGCAGTCCGGCTGCGGGCGCGGGCGCGGGCTCCCTGGACGGCGGCTGGATCTCGATGCAGACGCCGGGCAAGAGCGTGGTGCTCACGGTCAAGGGCCAGAAGGCGCTCGTGGTCGAGGCCGCCTCCGGCCTGACCTGCGAGGGCACCGCCTCGGGTGCCACCCTCGACCTGAAGTGCCCGCCCGGTGCGACCCGTTCGAAGGGCAAGGTGGACTCGGTCGACGCCACCACCCTGAAGGTCACCTGGGAGGGCGCCGGCCAGGACACCTTCCAGAAGAGCGACCCGGGCAAGCTCCCGTCGCTCCCGGCCCTGCCGACGAAGAAGTAGCGGCCCGGGGCCCGGGCGGGCCCCGTCCCCCCGCCACGACGAACCGGGCCCGGAGCGCAGCGGCGGCTCCGGGCCCGGTTCGGCGTCACACGCTCCCGCGTGCCGGATCGGAACCTGCGGCTCCGACCCCCCCGTTGACGGCGCCTAGGGGGGCGCCGCTGAGGGGAAAACTAGGGCCCCGCTCGACCTGCCGCCACCTCACGGCTGCACGGTCACGGGGCACGAGGGTGTCACCGGTGCACGGTCCCCCGCCCCTGACCGGCCCGGATGCCACTGGTGCCGGTCCCCCTCCGCGGGCTCCGGCGCCCCCGCGGCCATGAGTGCGAGCACCACCTCGTAGAGCCCGCTCCCGCCCGTGACGAGCTGCCGCCGCAGCAGCCCCTCGGCTCCGCGAAGGTGCTCGCGCACGGTCTGCGGGTGCACGCCCCGGCGCCGGGCGGCGGGCTCCACCCCGCAGTTCTCCCCGACCCAGTCCCGCAGCGTCCTCCCGAGGTCCCGCTCGTCGGCGCCCAGCGGCGCGAGCAGGTCACGGGCCCAGGCCCGCACGGGGGCGGCGGCGAGGAGGCCCCGCAGGGCCGGGGCGGCGCGACCCGGATCCGCCCGCTGCCGGTCCTCGAACCTCAGGGCGAGGTCCAGGGCCGCCCGGTCCCGTACGTCACCCGGATCGACCCCGAACAGGGCGGCCGCCCGGTCCATCCGCGCCCGCACGGTGTTGCGGCTGATCCCCAGCAGCCGGGCCGCGTTCACCGCCGTGAACTCCAGCCCGAGCCGCACGGTGGCCGTCAGCGCGTACCGCTCGTGCGCCGGGACCGCCGCCAGCGGCCGCAGGAACGCCGCCGCCCAGGCGGCGGCAGCCTCCGCGTCCAGTACGTCCGGCAACCCGACCCGGGCGGTGTGACCGGCCGTCCGCCCGGGCATCAACCGCGCGGCGGCGAGGCTCCGGACGGCGTCGTCGTAGCCCGCCGCGACGCGGGAGAGCGGGTGGCGGTCGCTGGCCCCCAGGAACACCCCGTCCCGCCCGGCGACGAACGCGCTCAGGGCGCTCTCCGCACCGCCCCCGACGGGAGCGACGACGATGACGTGCCCGTCGTCCGCGGGACACCGCACGACCAGCGCCCGCCCGGCGAGCAGCGCCTCGCAGGCCGCCGCGACCTCGCCCCGGTCGACCTGCGAGGCCTCCAGTACGAAGACGACCACGCGTTCCGCGTCCAGCAGCCCCGGCCGCAGCCCGGCCATCGTCCGCTGGGCGAGGGCCACTTCCCCGCCCATGAGCAGCTGGAGCACCGACAGCCGCACCCCCGCCCCGGCCTCGGCCAGCCGACGCCGCCGGGCCTCCGCCTCACCGGCGGACAGGAGCAACTCCAGGACGGTGGCGGCGTGGGCGACGAGGCCGGCGTCCGCTTCGCCGAAGGGGGCCGGACGGGTGACGACGAGCACCGGGTGCGGCCGCTCGGCGCCGAGGGCCAGCATCCTCAGATGCCGCCCGGGCTCGGCGACCACGGCGGACCGGGGGCTGCCGGAGGCGACGTCCCGCAGGAGGGCGGCGTCCGGGGACGCGGCCCCGGATCCGTCCCCCGCCCGGCCGTCGGGCCGCCCGGCGGCCTCGATCCGCGCGGAGCCGCCCACGGCACCGCCCAGCCAGCCGGCCACCCGGCGCACCGCCGCCGCATGCCCGCCGGGCCCGACCCGGGCGGCCCTGAGCAGCCCGGCGAGCACCTCGGGCCGCCGGTCCCCGTCACCTCCGTCCCGGTCGACTCCATCCCGGCCGACTCCGTCCCCGGCCAAGCCCGTCACCGCCATTCCGCCCGCCCGCCTTCCCTGTTCACGGCACCGGCGCGCATGCTAATCGCCCGACGTGGGGCCGCCCTGGAGGCGGCGGGGAAGGGGGCGGGGCCGGATGCCGGGTCAGCGCAAGCGCAAGGAGCGGGGGCGCCGGGAGGCCGACGCCCGGCGGGAGCGGGAGGCGTCGGGGCGGTGGGAGCACCGGTTCTCGACGCTGGACGAGGGCGAGCTGCGGACGTACCTGCGTGAGCTGACGCGGTCCGGGGTGAGCGCCGAGGACGTACGGATCGACATGGCGTGCGGCCGCTTGGTCAACCCGACGGGCTACAGCGTCAGCGTCCTGGTGCTGCCGGAGCCCTGAGGGTGGTCAGCTCGGCCCAGACGGTCTTGCCGATGATGCGGTCCACCACCCCCCAGTCGGCGGCGACGGCGTCCACGATGCGCAGGCCGTAGCCCGCCTCCGCCTGGTACGCGTGCGGCTGGACGGCGGGCCGGCGGTCCCGCCGGGGGTCGGACACCTCCAGGCGCAGGACCCCGGCGGAGTGCGGGTCACCGCCGCCCAGCAGGACCATCCTGAGCTCGAAGTCCCGGCCGAGGACGCGGCCGTGGGTGGCGGCGTTGGAGGCCAGCTCGGCGACGAGGAGCCCGGCGTCGTCGGAGAGGGCGGTGCCTTCGGGGACGCCCCAGTCGTGAAGGGAGACCAGCGCGAGCTGCCGGGCGAGGCGGGCGCCGCGGGGGGTGCAGCTGAAACGCTGAGTGAACGTGCGTACGAGGGGCGGGGTGGGGCGGGAGGGTGCGGTCATGGGTTGAACGTGGCGGGTGGGCTGGGGAGTTCCCAGCGCCTCGACTGCTACTGAAGAAGAGTAGTAGCTGCCCCTCTGGACAGGGGCTGTCACCGACCGTGAGCATGATGACTCGGGAGGTGACCGTGATGACGGCTGGCAAGGGCAGCGGCGGTGACGACCAGACGGAACCCGATCCGGACCTGAAGAACTTCGGTGAGACGGTGAAGGCGTTCCGCAAACGCGCTGACCTCACGCAGGAGCAGTTCGCACCGAAGGTCGGCTACTCGGTGCAGTACGTGGCGTCCGTGGAACAGGGGCGCCGGCATCCGTCCGTGAAGTTCGTGAACAAGGCTGAAGACGTTCTGGATGCCTTCGGCGTCCTTCAGATCGCGGCCAAACAGCTGACTCGTAGGCGCGGGCTGGCGTCCTGGTTCAGGCGGTGGGCAGAACTGGAGGAGGAAGCGATCGCCCTCGACACGTACGAGTCCAGGTCGGTGCCGGGGCTGCTGCAAACAGAGGCTTACGCGCGGGCGCAGATCGAGAACGTGCCGCCCAGGCCCACGGTGGAGGACGCGGAAGACCGCATCACCTTGCGTTTGAACCGGCAGAAGGTGCTGACACGCACCCCCTACACCACGTTCAGTTTCATCATCGAGCAGACGGTGATTGAGCGCCAAACAGGCGGAGCGGAAGTGACACGCGAACTGATCGACCACCTGCTCGGATGCGCCCAGCTTCCCAACATTGACATCCAGCTCATGCCCACGGTCAGCCCGGAACACGCAGGCACAGATGGTCCCTTCCGCCTGCTTGAATCCGCAGAACACCAGTGGTGGGGCTACAGCGAAGGCCAGAAGGCGGGTCAGGTCATCTCCGACCCGAAAGCCGTAAGCGACCTCCAGCAGCAGTATGCGAAGCTTCGCATCCAGGCCCTCAATCCTGCGGACAGCGCGGGCCTGTTGATGCGATTGCGAGGATCCCTGTGAACAGCTCCCAGCTCCGGTGGTTCAAGAGCAGCTACAGCGGCAGCCAGGGCGACAGCTGCGTCGAGGTCGCCCTCTCCTGGCACAAGTCCACGTACAGCAGTAGCCAGGGCGACGACTGCGTCGAGGTCGCCACCTGCACCGACACCGTCCACGTCCGGGACTCCAAGCTCGCCGCCAGCCCTGAGCTGAAGGTCAGCCCCTCCACCTGGACCGCCTTCCTCGGCGGGGTCACCGCCTAGAACGGCGGGATCGGTCCCGGCGCCGCCACGCCCGGGGCCGGACGCCAGAAGCGCCCGTCAGGCAGGGCCTGACGGGCGCCGAGGAAGTAGTCGGCATCGCGCTGGAACCGGACACCCGGCACCGCGCGGCGGACGTGCGCCCAGATGCTCGGCGCCACGCGGTACTCGCCCGCCACCATCCAGGGGTCGTCCCCCAGCACGAAGAGGTGCCGGATCTTCAGGAACTGGTCCCGGGACAGCGAGGCGGACTCGACTATCTCCTCGTCCGCGTCACCGAAGCCGGTCAGATCCCAGACGAGGTTGTAGCCGTCGGCGAATGGATAGTCGCTGCTCACCGCCTCAAGCTAGGCCGCGCCCGCGTGCACCCGCACCTTCTTTTACGGCGGGGCGGGGGCTTCGGGGTGGGCGGTGCACCCTGGGGCGGGGTCGGGGGAGCGTCGGGGGATTCCCGCCAGTCCACTGTCCTTCCGGGCCGGTCCGGCCTGTCAAGGGCGCTCCTTCGTCGCGTCGCTGCGCGATGGCCTTCGGCCACCCTTGACAGACCGGCCCGTCCCGGAATGCCAAAGACTGTCGGGAACCCCCCGAAGGAACGGGCCGGCCAAGCCCATGACCTCTGATGCGGTCCAGGGAAGCGAGCCCCCTTCCGCCCGGCAGACCGGGCATCCGGCCCCGCTGCGACCCCGTCCCCCACGCCGGGCAGCCGGGTCGCCCCAGATCGCTACGCGCTCCTGCCCCTTCAGCGTCCGACCACCGTCCGTGGCTGATACCCCCACCCCATGTCGACCAGGAGGACACAGGGACGCTCCCCGCGCGACAGATCGCTACGCGCTCCTCGAATCTCAGCGGCCGGCGGCCGCCTTGGGCTGGTGTCCGCACCATGGGCCGGACATCAGCCCCTGGGGCGTCAGATGGTGCGGGCGGTGATGTCGCCGTAGGCGGTGGTCGCCTGGATGTTCAGGGGGACGGTGCCTTCGGAGCTCTGGAGGGCGTTGCTGATGCGGCCGTAGCCGGTACCCGCGTCCAGGGAGGCGGCGACGCCACGGGCGGCGCCCACCGTGATGTTGCCGTGCTGGGTCGTCAGGGTGACCACGCCGGCGGTAGCCTCGGCGATGGTGATCTCGCCCTTCTGGGTGCTGACCTCCGCCGGGCCGCCCACGCGGCCGAGGGAGACGTCGCCGGACTGGACGGTGACGCGGACGGCGGCGGTCGCGTCCAGCTTGACCTCGGCCTGTGCGGCTTCGAGGACGAAGTCGCCGAGGCGGCCCTTGCCCCGCACCTCGCCGGCGGCGAGCTTGGCCTCGACGTGCGAGTCGGCGGGGAGCTGGAGGGTCACGTCGACGAAGCCGGAGTTGCCGGTGATCCGGTTCTTGGCGTCGGCGGCCACGACCCGGAGGACGCCGTCGGTGTAGGCGACCTCGATCAGCTCGGCGGCCTTCACGTCGCGGCCCTTGGAGGGGTCTGCGGGGCGGACCTCGACCGTGGCGTCGGTGCGGTCGGAGGCGATGAGCTGGACGCGACCGGCGGGGATGTCCAGGACGGCGGAGACCGGGGTGGCCGTGGCGAACGTCTGCATGGTGCTCTCCTTGATCGGTATCGCGCGCCCCGTTCGGCCCGCTGGTTTCTGACATGAGAAACGCTACGTTGCATTCCAAGATCTGACAACACCGTCGTTGCGAAAAGCGCACGTAACGCCAGTTCAGAACGCTGTAATCGTTGCAACGATCCGAAATTCAACGCAACGAACTCCACCCATTCATTGCAATGGAATGCAAGTAAACGCTATGCCTGTCGACACGAGTGCGGCTAGTGTGCGCCCATGACTTCCCTCATCAGGCACATCACCATCGATTGCCAAGACGCCTACGCGCTGGGCCGGTTCTGGGCCGAGGTCCTCAACGGGGCCTTGCACGCGGACGATTCGCCGGGCGACCCCGAGGCACTGCTCGCGACGGAAGGGGGCACGCTGCTGTTCATCCAGGTGCCCGACACCAAGTCGGTCAAGAACCGGGTGCACTTGGACCTCCAGCCGCAGGACCGCACGCGCGACGAGGAAGTGGAACGTCTCGTCGCGCTCGGCGCCACGCTGGTCGGCGACCACCGCAAGCCCGACGGCGCCGGCTGGGTGACCCTCGCCGACCCCGAGGGCAACGAGTTCTGCGTGGAACGCAGCGCGGCCGAACGGAAGTAGCCAACGCAAAGGCCCCGACCTCCCTGAGGAGGCCGGGGCCTTGATCGAGCGCTGGGCAGGCCTTGCACCTGCATCCCCCCACAGGAAGTGGGGTGCCTTTCCTTGGACCACCAACGCCAGTCCCACCGCCGGTTTCCCGGCTGCGAGCTCGTGATCGACTTTACACGAGATCCAGCCGCGAAACCATCAGCGACGGCCAACAAACGGAATCCGGCGACCCCCTGACGCCCCCACTGCCCCGGGAGGCCGATCGGTGCGTCGTTTTGTTCCGGTATCAACCCAAGGCGGCCGCCGGCCGCTGAGATTCGAGGAGCGCGTAGCGATCTGTCGCGCGGGGAGCATCCCTGTGCCCTCCTGGTCGACATGGGGCGGGGGTATCAGCCACGGACGGTCGTCGGACGCTGTTTGGGCAGGAGCGCGTAGCGATCTGGGGCGACCCGGCTGCCCGGGGGTGGCGGCGGGATCGCAGCGGGGCCGGATGCCCGGTCTGCCGGGCGGAAGGGGTCGGGCTTCCCCGGACCGCGTCGGACATGTGTCCCTTGGCCGGCCCGTTCCTTCGGGGGGTTCCCGACAGTCTTTGGCATTCCGGGACGGGCCGGTCTGTCAAGGGTGGCCGAAGGCCATCGCGCAGCGACGCGACGAAGGAGCGCCCTTGACAGGCCGGACCGGCCCGGAAGGACAGTGGACTGGCGGGAAACCCCCGACGCTCCCCCGACCCCGCCCCAGGGTGCACCGCCCACCCCGAAGCCCCCGCCCCGCCCCACCTGACAGACCGCCCGCTCGTCCGCCCCCGGAGTCGCCGGGCCGCCGTAGCCTCCCCGCATGATCGATGCACACGCCCACGTCCGTGTCGCCCGCCCCTCCCGCGATCTCGCGGCCGCCGAGCGGTTCTACGTCGACGGGCTCGGGCTCGACGTCCTGTGGCGGACCTCGGGGCACGTTCCCGGGGAGCACGACCTCGTCATGGTCGGCCCGACCGGCGGCGGGTGGCACTTCGAGCTCACCCGGGACCCCGAGAACCCCGTCGAACCGACACCCACCGTGGACGATCTGTTCGTCGTCTACCTCGGCCAGGAACCCGACGCGGCCCTCGTCCGCCGGCTGATCGCCTGCGGCGGGCAGCAGGTGCCGTCCAACAACCCGTACTGGGACGAGTACGGCGTCACCATCGCCGACCCCGACGGCTACCGCCTGGCCCTCTGCTCCCGCACCTGGGGCTGAGCGGCCTCCGCCACCCTCCCCGCGTTACTCGGTGTCCTTGGGGTGCCGCGTGCCCGCCGCGACGAGCCAGACCGTGCGCCTGGCCTCGTCCACCAGGTACCGCACCCGCCCACCGGACGTCACTTCGTACTCCCACTGGGGATAGCACGCGCCTCCGAGGGTGCGCACGGCGAGGCGTCCCCGGAGCCGGTGCTGGCGATCCGGGTCCACCTGGGCCTGCGGATCACCGCGCAGGGCCTCGTAGCAACGGCGGGTGTTGCCCGGCGCCTCCGCCGCCAACTCACCCCACCCCTTGGCCGCCTCGTTCGTGGCGAAGCGCAGGCACCACTCTCCGGCGACCGGCGGCGGGGCGACCTCGTCACCTCGCTTGGGCGTCACGGGGCGACGAGCTCTCCATGGTCCTCATCCGGAAGGGGACTGGTGAGGCGTGCTGCCAGCTCGGGGTCGGCGAGGATGCGGGCAGTGGCCCGCCACTCGGTGATCACCCGGTGCAGATTCGCGTGGACGTCGAGTTCGGCGATGTCCTGCGCCGCGTGTGTCAGCTCCTCGACGAATTGGCGCATCTCGTCAGCCGCCAGATGGCGGACCCAGGGGAACACTGAAGGCAGCGCGAGAACTATGGCTCTCGCGCCGCTGTCAGTGGTCATCAGAGCCGCGAACAGGCGGGCGGTGATGTCGGCCGTTTCCTCTCGCTGCTGATCATGGCCGGCCGTGGTCAGATACATGTCCTCGCCGTCGCGGCGTGTCACATGCAGGCGCTTGGCCCTGTCCAGCGTCTCGGCCACGCGCTTCGAGTTCTTTGAAAGCTCGGAGAAGGAGATCGTCGGCGTCAGCACCCACTCAACGTACTTCGGATTACATTCCGAAGTCAATCGGAAGGGGTCTCACTTCACCGTCGGTGCCTGCGGCAGGCCGCCGTCCAGGGCGGTGTCGGCGCCGGCGAGGGAGCCCTGGGTGGACTTGGTCGCACTGTTGGCGGCCGCGCCGGTGACGGCGAGGGCGGTCTTGGTGTCCTGCACCGCCTGGCCCGGGTGGCCGGCGATGTCGACGACCCGCTCGACGACGGGCTGGTTCTCCAGCGTGGGCCCGTCGGCCGCCTGTGCGGCGGCGGGGGTGAGGGCGAGGGCGGCGCCTCCGGTGAGGACCAGGGCGGACAGGGTGCGCTTGATGGCAGTCATGCCCGGCCCAACGACCCCGCCGCACCCCGGGTCACCGCCCACCCCCTCATTGGTGTGACGCTCAGTCCTCGACCACCAGTGACGGCGTCGACTTCGTGAGGACCTCGCCGCGGAAGAAGGCCGGGCTGCGGCGCTGGGTGATCAGCATGATGACCACGCCCAGGGCCAGCAGGCCCACGCCGATGACGAAGACGCTGCCGACGCCGAGGCCCGGGATGGTGGAGCCGGAGCCGTACGACGGGTCCCAGGCGTCGGCCAGCGTCTTGACGAAGACCGCCGCCAGGAGCAGGCCGCCCAGGACGGGGAAGACGCCCTTGAAGAACAGGTCGCGGGCGGAGCGGCGCAGGTCGCCGCGGAAGTACCAGGCGCAGGCGAAGGCCGTCAGGGAGTAGTAGAAGCAGATCATCAGGCCGAGCGCGAAGATCGTGTCGGTGAGGACGTTCTCGCTGACCAGGGTCATGACCGTGTAGAACGCGCCGGTCGCGACGCCCGCCGTGACGGTGGCGCGTCCCGGGGTCTTGAAGCGCGGGTGCACCTCGGCGTAGGAGGCGGGCAGGGCCTCGTACGTGGACATGGCGAGGACGGTGCGGGCGACCGGGATGAAGGTGGTCTGGAGCGAGGCGGCGGCGGAGGCCAGGACGGCCACGAAGAGCAGGATGCCGAGGACCGGGCCCATCACGGGGCCGGCGAGCGCGGCGAAGACGTTGCCGGAGGTCTCCGGGTTGCCGAGGCCCAGGCCCTTGTCGCCGGAGCCGACGGCCAGCTGGGCGGCGACGCCGGTGGCGAGGTAGGAGCCGACGAGGACGACCATCGCGATGAGCGAGGCGCGGCCGGGGGTCTTGGCGGAGCCGATGGTCTCCTCGTTCGCGGTGAGGCAGGTGTCCCAGCCCCAGTACATGAAGATCGAGAGGGAGAGTCCGGCGGTGAAGGCGCCCATGGATTGGACCGCGAAGGGGTTCATCCACTGCCAGGAGAAGTGCACGCCGGTGTCGAAGGCGCCGGCGGAGGCCTTCTGGAAGGCCATGGCCACGAACACCGCGAGGACGACGAGCTGGAGGCCGACGAGGGTGTACTGGACGCCCTTGGTGGCGGTCATGCCGCGGTAGCTGATGGCGGTCGCGGTGGCGATGAGCGCCAGGCAGGTGGCGATGTGGGCGAACTTGTTGTGGTCCAGCGCGGCGATGTCCGGATCGGAGGTGATCTCGCCGGCCAGCAGCCAGAAGTAGGACGTGGCGACGCCGGCCAGGTTGGACAGGACGATGATCGTGGCGATCACCAGGCCCCAGCCGCACATCCAGCCGATCCGCGGGCCGAAGGCCTTGACGGTCCAGGTGAAGGAGGTGCCGCAGTCCGGCATGTCCTTGTTGAGCTCGCGGTAGGCGAAGGCGACGAGCAGCATCGGCAGGAAGCCGGCCAGGAAGACGGCGGGCATCTGGAGGCCGACCTGTCCGGCGGTGGAGCCGAGGGTGGAGGTCAGGCAGTAGACGGGGGCGACGGTGGAGATGCCGATGACGGCGCTGCCCACCAGGCCGACGGAGCCCTTGCCGAGGCCTTTGCCGCGGACCTCGCCGTCGCCCTCGGCCACGCCGCTTACCGTGTCTCCGACCCGAGGCCGCTCGTCCAGCTGTGTCATGTGAAAGGACGGTAGAGGGTGCGATTTCCACATCTGGACTGGTTAAGTCCGGATGAAGTCCAGATGTCCGCGCAATGAATCGCCTTGGAATTTCAATCCGTGAGCAGTTTACGACGCGGGATTGCAAGATCCATTCGCACCCCCGCGCCCGATTCGCAGGCGCCGAACACGGGGTTCCGGAATGCGGAAATCGCAGCTGCGTCCGTAATGTCCGATTAGAAAATTTCCCGAGGCAATTTTGTCCCTACCCCGCCCACACGATCGACTGGACCTCGCTGTACGCGTGCAGCGCGTACGAGCCCACGTCCCGGCCCACCCCCGACCGCTTGAAGCCCCCGAACGGCGCCTCCATGTTCCGGCCGATCGTGTTCACGCCGACCCCGCCGGCCCGCAGCCGCCGCGCCACCCGGAAGGCCCGCGCCGCGTCCCCGGACCACACGTAGCTGATCAGCCCGTAGTCGCTGTCGTTGGCCAGGGCCACCGCCTCGTCCTCGCCCCCCTCGAAGGGGACGACCACGACGACCGGCCCGAAGATCTCCTCCCGCACCACCCGCATGTCGTTGGTGCAGTCGACCAGCAGCGTGGGCGCCACGTAGAAACCGCGCCCCTCCCCCACCACCGGCCGCTGCCCGCCGCACACGATCCGCGCCCCCTCCTTGCGGCCCAGCTCCACGTACGACTCCACCCGGTCCCGGTGCGCCTCCGAGATCACCGGGCCGACCACCGTCCCCTTCACCGCCGGATCCCCGACCTTCATGAACGCCAGGTACCCCGTCAGCTTCTCCACCAGCTGCGCGTACACCGACCGCTGGACGATCACCCGGGTCGGGGCCGTGCAGATCTGCCCGCTGTAGAAGGAGAAGGTGGTGCCGATCCCCATGACGGCCGCGTCCAGGTCGGCGTCCGCGAAGACCACCGCCGCGCCCTTGCCGCCCAGCTCCATCAGCTGCCGCTTCATGGACCGCCCGCAGACCTCCGCGATCCGCTGCCCCACCCCCGTCGAGCCGGTGAAGGACACCATGTCCACGTACGGGGAGTCCACCGCCGCCTCGCCGACCTCCACCGCCTGCCCGGAGACCACGTTCACCACCCCCGGCGGGATCCCGGCCTCCGCCAGCGCCTCCGCCATCCGGAACACCGACAGCGGGTCCTGCGGGGCCGGCTTGACCACCACCGTGTTCCCCATCGCCAGGGCCGGCGCCACCTTGCCCGCCGGGTTCGCCCAGGGGTTGTTGTACGAGGTGATGCAGGTGACCACCCCCACCGGCTGGCGCACCTCCAGCGCCCCCAGCACCGAGGCCGCCCCCATCGGCCCGGCCTCGGTGACCTGCGGCGGCAGCCCCCGCTCAACCGGCTCCAGCGCGCCCTTCGCGTACCGCCGGAACCGCGCCACCCCCACCCCGACCTGCATCCCGCGGGCGATCCCCGTGGGGGCGCCGGTCTCCGCCCGGGCGAGCTCCGCCCACGGCTCGAACTCCCGCTGGATGACGTCCGCGGCCCGGTCCAGGATCGCCGCCCGCTCCTCGGGCCGCGTACGGGACCACGGTCCGAACGCCTCCGCCGCCGCCCGGGCCGCCTCCTCGGCCTGCGCCCGCGAGGCCTCCGGGGCCAGCCCGACCACGGACTCGTCCGCCGGGTTCACCACCTCGTAGTAACCGCCGTCGGGCTCGACCCACTCCCCGCCGACGTACAACCGCTGCGCCTGCCGACCGCTCAACGGGTGCTCACCGTCCTCGTGTCCCGGCCCGACCGGAGCACGATCCCCGGGATCGCGCCGGTCACCTCGTCGTCGCGGACGGTCTCGACCCCGTTGACCCGTACCGACACGATCCCGATCGCCCGGGAGTCCAGGCGCGGACTGTCCCCCGGCAGGTCGTGGACCAGCGTGGCCGGGCCCGCCTCGATGCGTTCCGGGTCGAAGAGGACCAGGTCCGCGTGCCAGCCTTCGGCGATCCGGCCGCGCTCGCGCAGCCCGAACAGCCGGGCCGGGTCGTCCGTCAGCATCCGCACCGCCTGCTCCAGCGGCACCAGCCTGCGGCCGCGCAGGCAGTCGCCGAGGAACCGGGTCGTGTAGGGGGCCCCGCACATCCGGTCCAGGTGCGCGCCCGCGTCGGAGCCGCCGAGCATGACGTCCTCGTGCTGCCAGGTCTCGGCGCGCAGGGCCCAGGTCTGCGGGTCGTTGTCGGTGGGCATCGGCCACAGGACGGTGCGCAGGTCGTCGTGGGCGCAGATCTCGACCAGGCACTGGAAGGCGTCCTGCCCGCGTTCGGCCGCGATGTCGCCGACGACGCGCCCGCTGAGCCCCTCGTTCTCCTTGCTGTAGGTGTCCCCGATGACGTACCGGCCGAAGTTCGCCAGGCGCCGGAAGACCCCGGCCTCCTTGCTGTCGGCACGGCGCAGCATCCCGGCCCGTACGGCGGGATCGCGGAGCCTGGCGATGCGCTCGGGGACGGGAAGGGCGAGGACCTCGCCCCAGCCGGGGATGAGGTTGAGGGCGCAGAAGGTGCCGAGGGACATGTTCATGGGCGTGAGGATCGGCATGGTCAGCGCCACGATCCGGCCCCCCGCCTTGCGGGCGCGCTCACTGGGGACCAGCTGGCGCGGGACCCGTTCGGGGACGGCGGCGTCGATGGTGAGGACGTTCCAGTTGAGGGGCCGGCCGGCGGCCGCGCTCATGTCGACGAAGAGGTCGATCTCCTCGTCGGAGAACTGGTCGAGGCAGCCGGCGACGATGGCTTCGAGCTGGGTGCCCTCGTGCTCGCCGACGGCCCGGGCGAGCGCGAGCAGCTCGGCGGGCTTCGCGTGCCGGGAGGCGACGGGGGCGCCGTCGCCGTCGGAGTGGGTGGAGGACTGGGTGGTCGACAGCCCCCAGGCGCCGGCGTCCATGGCGTCGTGGAGGAGGGCGAGCATCGCGTCCAGCTGGGCGGGGGTGGGGTCGGCGGCGCCGGTGGCGTCCTCCCCCATCACGTGGCGGCGCAGGGCGCAGTGGCCGACCATGAAGCCGGCGTTGACGGCGATCCGCCCTTCGAGGGCGTCGAGGTACTCCCCGAAGCCGGACCAGGACCAGTCGACGCCCTCTTCGAGGGCGGCGAGGGCCATGCCCTCGACCCTGCTCATCATCCGGCGGGTGTAGTCGGCGTCCTCGGGGCGGTCGGGGTTGAGGGGCGCCAGGGTGAACCCGCAGTTGCCGCCGGCGACGGTGGTGACGCCGTGGTTCATGGAGGGGGTGGCGTACGGGTCCCAGAAGAGCTGGGCGTCGTAGTGGGTGTGGGGGTCGATGAACCCCGGTGTGAGGACCAGGCCGGTGGCGTCCTCGCTGGTGCGGGCCTCCTCGTCGACGGTGCCGGGGGGCGCGACGACGGCGATGCGGCCGTCGCGCAGGCCGACGTCCGCGACGCGGGCGGGGGCGCCGGTGCCGTCGACGACGGTCGCTCCGCGGATGAGGTGGTCGAGCATGGGGGCTCCCTTCCCGTGGGGTACGGCTTGCGGTGCGGTGGCGTGCCGGGTGGGCGCTGCGCGGGGCCCTCTCCCCGCCCCGCCCTTCCTCCGTTCACCGGGGCAAGCCCCGGACCCCGTTCGCCTCAAACGCCGACGGGGCTGTTCATGGCCCCGCCGGCGGGACCGGCTACGCGGACTGGCGGAAGCGGGTCGTGCGGTGGACCGGGTCCGTGTCGATGTGCGGGATCACGTGCTCCCCGATCAGCTTGATCGTCGTCATCGTGTCCTCGTACGACACCCCGGTCGGCAGGCCGAACGACAGCTGGTCCGCCCCCGCCTGCTCCCACCGCTTGCACTGCGCGCGCACCTCCGCGGGATCACCGCAGATCAGCAGCTCCTCGGCGATGAGCAGCTCGATGATCTCCGCGTTGTACTCCGGCAGCGTCTCCGGCCACTGCGGGATCGCCTCGGGCCGCGGGAAGGTGTCGTGGTAGCGGAACACCAGCGACTGGAAGCGGTTCATGTTCGCGTTGACCGCGATCTCGACCGCCTTCTCGTGCGTCTCCGCACAGATCGCCGTCGAGGTGACCATCACGTTGTCGTTCACGAAGGCGCCGACCGCCTTCGCCTCCTGGATCGCCGTCTTGTACTGCTCCAGGACCCACTCCATGTCCGAGACCTTCTGGACGCTGAAGCCCAGCACGCCGAGGCCCTTCCTCGCCGCCATCGCGTACGAGGACGGGGAGCCGGCGGCGTACCACATGGCCGGGTGGGCCTTGCCGTACGGCTTGGGGAAGATCTTGCGCGGCGGCAGCGACCAGTGCTTGCCCTGGAACCCCTCGTACTCCTCCTGGAGGAACATCTTGGGGAATTCCGCGATGGTCTCCTCCCAGATCTCCTTGGTGTGGTTCATGTCCGTGATGCCGGGCAGGAAGCCGAGGATCTCGTGGCTGCCGGCGCCGCGTCCGGTGCCGAACTCGAAGCGGCCCTTGGAGAGGTGGTCGAGCATGGTGACCTTCTCGGCGACCTTCACCGGGTGGTTCACCGGGGCGAGGGGGTTGAAGATGCCGGAGCCCAGGTGGATGCGCTCGGTGGCGGCTGCGAGGTAGCCGAGGAAGACCTCGTTGGCCGAGAGGTGGGAGTACTCCTCCAGGAAGTGGTGCTCGGAGGCCCAGGCGTACTTGAAGCCGGACTTGTCGGCCTGGATGACGTACTGGGTCTCCTCAAGCAGTGCCTTGTGCTCTGCCTCGGGGTCGACCTTGGACCGCGCCTCAGGCACGTATCCCTGCACGAAGAGCCCGAATTCCAAGGGGTTCACCGTCCTTAGGTTTCTGACGTTCCGTCAGATTCGATGGTCCGACTGTTCCACCGCCGGATGGGGGCGTCAAGACCGGCGAAGAGGTCAACTGACGCGCCGTCAGAATAGGCTGACCCCGGCCATCCAGCCCCCGTCGATGACGAACGGCTGGCCGGTGATGTACGAGGAGTCCTCGGACGTGAGGAACAGCGCCAGCCGCGCCATCTCCTCCGGCCGCCCCACCCGCCCCAGCGGCACCACCTTCCGGTACAGGTCCGCCATCGCCTGCCGGGCTTCGTCCGTCACCCCGGCCGGGTCCAGCAGACCCGGGTTGGCCATGGGGGTGTCCACCGCGCCGGGGCACATCGCGTTCACCCGGACGTTCCGCGCGGCCAGCTCCAGCGCCGCCACCCGCGTCAGCCCGAGGATCGCCGCCTTGGTCGCCGCGTACGCGCCCACGTGCGCCATGCCCGTCAGGCCCGTGTACGAGGAGGTGTTGACGATCGTCCCGCCGCCCGCCGCCCCGATCTCGGGGGCCACCGCCTTGATCCCGAGGAAGGTGCCGACCTGGTTGACCTGCACCACCTGCTGGAACTCCTCCAGCGGGGTCGCCGTCAGCTCGTTGAAGCGCAGGATGCCCGCGTTGTTGACCAGCCCGTCGACCCGGCCGAACGCCTCCTTCGCGACGGCCACCGCCGCCGCCCAGTCCTCCTCCCGGGCCACGTCCATCCGTACGTACCGGGCACGGCCCGCGCCGTGCTCCTCGGCGATCTCGCGGGCGACGGCGGCTCCCTGCTCGTCGAGCACGTCGCCGAGCACCACCCTGGCACCCTCGGCGGCGAAGAGCCGCGCCTCCTGCTCGCCCTGCCCGCGCGCGGCACCGGTGATGATGACGACGCGCCCGTCCAGCTTGCCCACGGGTACCCCCTTGTCCGTGTGGTCAGTCGTTGAGGAGCGGGGCCACCTCGGCCCCGAAAGCGGTGATCTGGTCCACGAGCTCGGCCCGGTCGCGGCTGCGGAAGCGGACCTGGACCTGGTCCACCCCCAGCGCCCGGTACTCCCTCAGGGACTCCGCGAGGGGCTCCGCCTTGCCCGTGAGGGTGCGCCGGCCGGTGTCCCAGCCGGGCTCGCCGACGTAGAGGGCCTCGGTGATCGCCCCGACCTCGAAGGGCCCCTCCACCCCGGCCTCCTCCCGCAGCCCCCGGATCCGGGCGACCTGCGCCGGGATCCGGTCGCGCGGGTCGCCCTGCGGGAGCCAGCCGTCACCGCGCACGGCGGCCCGGCGGACGGCGGCCGGGGAGGACCCACCGACCCAGACGGGGACCCGGCGCTGGGCGGGGCGGGGCAACTGGCCGAGGTCGCGGAAGGAGAACCGTTCCCCCTCGAACTCGGGGAACTCCTCCGGACCGAGGGCGGCGCGCAGGGCGTCCAGGGTCTCGTCGAGGACCGGCCCGCGGCGCGCGAAGTCCGCCCCCAGCGCCTCGAACTCCTCCCGCACGTGCCCGGCCCCGACCCCGAGGACCAGCCGGCCGCCCGACAGGTGGTCGAGGGTCGCGTACTGCTTGGCGATGGCCAGCGGGTGGCGCAGGCCGACGATCGCGACATGGCTCAGGAGCCGTACCCGCTCGGTGATCCCGGCCAGGAAGGCCAGGGTGGCCACCGGGTCGTACCAGACGGTGCCCATG
Organism: Streptomyces racemochromogenes; assembly: GCF_044129415.1. GTDB lineage: Bacteria > Actinomycetota > Actinomycetes > Streptomycetales > Streptomycetaceae > Streptomyces > Streptomyces racemochromogenes_A. Next base: position 52,341 of record NZ_JBBDHD010000023.1, on the reverse strand, counting down.
GGCCCGGCGAGCCGGCGCGGGATGGCCACGTGGTCGCACGTGGCCAGGTACCCGAAGCCGGCCCGGTCGGCGGCGCGCGCCACCTCGGCGAGATCGGCCGCGCCGGCCGAGGCCTCCCACGGCTCGGCGTAGAGGGTGCTCTGCGACTGGACCGGGAGCTGCATCCCGTACGCCAGCCGGCCTTCCGGAAACACGCGTGCCATGGCCGTCCCGCCTCGCCTTCGTATGCCGGTTCGCCGTGCGGTGCCGGGCGCCATCGTTCTATCTGACGGTCTGTCAGGCAAGGGGTCGGGCGCTGCGCGCACGGCGGAAGCGGCGTCGTCCGGCTCCGGGGCCGGGACGGCGCGCGGTCCGGGTCAGAAGCCGGCCGGGCCCATCGCGACGACCGGGTGGGCCGCCGGGTCCAGGGTCTCCAGGAGCTGCTTCATCGCGGCCCTGGGCAGGCCGATGCAGCCCTGGGAGGGGCCGTCGTGGTCCACGTGGAGCCAGATGTTGCCGCCCCGGCCCTCGCCGTCCGGCATGACCGGGTCCAGCGGCGACACGCCCCGGCGGCGGTTGTAGTCGATCGCGACGACGTAGTCGAAGGAGCCGGCGAGGGACTCCCCGTTCACCCCGCGGCCGGTGGCGACGAAGCCGGGGTCCCGGTCGTAGGGGAGCTTCGTGCCCGGCGGGGCGGCCAGCAGGCCTCCGGCGTCGCTGAGGGAGAACACTCCCTGCGGGGAGGTCAGGTCCCCGTACTCGCGCCCGGTGGACCAGCCCCTGGCGCCGTTGCGGGCCGGCCACTGCGCGGCCCGGACCCAGTCGCCGCCGGGGGCGCGGCGGGTGTACAGGGCGGCGGTGGACTCCGAGGAGTCCTTCGCCTCGCCGGTGACGAGGACCAGCTGGCGCGCCTCGGCCGGGATGCGGGCCCGGGTGGCCTCGCTGAGCGCGGCGGCCGGGAGGCCCTGGAGGGCGTCGGGACGGGCGCCCCCGCGCGCGGCGTGCTCGGGGGCCCCGGCGTGTGCCTTGGGGCGGGCGTCGGTACGGGTCGGGGTCACGGGTGCGCCGGGCTGCTCGTAGAGGGCGTGCACCCAGCCGGCCCCGAAGAGCAGCAGCCCGGCGGTGGCGACCAGCACCAGCGCCCGCGGCGGCCGCCCCGCCGAACCGCGCCGCCGGGCACCCCCGCGCCGCCGGCCGCGTTCCGTCGTACGGGCGCGGGGGCTGGGGGCGGGACCGGATCCGGATCCGGCTCGGCGGTGCTTGCTCATCCCCCCGACGGTACCTCAGCTGATCACATGTACCGGCGAGTCGGGTTCCGGTTCGGGGTGGCGGCGCGGGGCCGGTGTCGCCGCTCGTTACAGGTACGGGCGGGTGATCAGCTCGATCAGGTGTCCGGCGGGGTCCTTGACGTAGACCCCCCGGCCGCCGTGCTCGTCGTTGGTCTCGCCCGGACGGCGCATCTGCGGGTCGGCCCAGTGCCGGACGCCCTGATCGCACAGCCGGCGGTACGCGCGGTCGAACAGGTCGTCGTCGACCAGGAAGGCGTAGTGCTGCATCTGGATGTCCACCGGCGGCTCGGCGAACTGCAGGAGCACGCCGTCGGCCAGCTGGACGTTGGCGAACGGGCCCCAGGACGGCGCGTCCCGGAGTTCGAGCAGATCGCGGAAGAAGCGGGCCGACTCGGTGCGGTCCTTGGCGGCGATGATGGTGTGGTTGAACGTGGCTGTCATGCGGCTGACCTCGTGGGTGTTCGACACGGAAAACGGACTCGCGGCGGGGCGAATGCCGGGAGGTCCGCGTGGCGAACGGAGCGGGTGCGCGCGTGGCACCCGTCGCGCGATCAGCCCTCCACCGGATGGCCAATCCGTGCGTGGCGGGGTGCCGGTCCGGTGTTCATGTGCGCAACCCTATGTGATCGACGCGATCGACGCGGTCAACGCACGCGCGCCGGCCCCGGGCATGCAGAAGGCCCCGGCCTCCCTGAGGAGGCCGGGGCCTTGATCGAGCGCTGGGCAGGCCTTGCACCTGCATCCCCCCACAGGAAGTGGGGTGCCTTTCCTTGGACCACCAACGCCGGTCCCACCGCCGGTTCCCCGGCCGCGAGCTCAAGAGCAACTCTACAGCGAAGATCAGCTCCGGACCACCCCCCGCCGGCACGAAGCGGAATCCGGCGACGACCTGGTGCCGGCCGCCGGCACCCCTCGCCCGACCCCTCCCGCCCGGCCCGGCCCCGCCGTACGCTGCGTTGATGAGAACTCCTCGTCAGGCAGCGCGCATTGTCGTCCTCTCCCCCAGCGGATCGGTGTTCCTGTTCCGGGAGAACAACGTCGAGGTCGGGATCCACTGGCTGCCCCCGGGCGGCGGCATGGATCCCGGTGAGACCCCCGAGGAGTGCGTGCGGCGGGAGCTCCGGGAGGAGACCGGGTGGACCGACCTGGAGCCGCAGCGGCTGCTGTGCACCTGGGAGCACGACTTCACCCACGAGGGCATCCCCGTACGGCAGCACGAGCACATCTACGTCACCACCGGCCCGCACCGGGAACCCGTGCTCGAAGCCCCGGGCATCCACTGGCAGTGGGTCTCGCCCGAGCGGCTCGCCACCCTCGGCGAACCCCTCTGGCCCCCGCGCCTGCACGACCTCCTCGCCGGGGCCCCGGCCGAGCCCGTCCACCTCGGGCTCGTGACCCAGGACGGGGCCCCGCGCGCCCGCTCCGCGCGGCGCTCGTCCCACACCGCCTCCGAGGTCTCCCGGCCGACGCCGGCCGAGCCGAACACCAGGTAGCGGTCAGCCGGCCCGCCCCGACGGCTCAACGCCCTTTCCTGCCGGGCCGGCCGGTCCGGCGGACCCGGCGGGGTGCCGCGGTGCCGAGCGGTGGGCGCGCCAGGCCGCGAGGGCCTCGTGCCTCGTGCCGGACGGGTGGTCGGCGTGCCAGGCGCGCAGGAAGCGGTTGAACTCGAACTGGGCGTCGATCGGCTGGGGTTCGGCCGCCGCCGTCCGGGTGTGGTGCCAGTGGGCGACCGCGTCGGCGAGCGTGCGGCCGGCGTTCTGCGCGATGTACGCGCGCATGTACCCGTCGAAGTGGAATCCCGGGCCGATCTCCCGCCGGAAGAACTCCCGCAGCACCTGACTGCACCGCTGCCCCTCGGGAATCACCGTGGCGCCGTCCACCGGGGCGGAGAGCTGCCGGACGGCCGCGGCCCGGCGGGGGGCGGCCGCGGGGGGCGGTTCGCCGTCGAGCACGGCCCTCAGGCGCTCCGTGAGCGCGGTCTTGCCGCCGCCGCGCGGTACGCCGAGCCGCCGGGCGAGCTCGGACAGCTCGGCCAGGGTCCAGTACCAGCGGGCCAGTTCGGTGCCGGTGAGGGCGGGCGTGAGCGGGGGGCGCTCCGCTGGCGCGGGCCCGCCTTCATTCGAATGCACGTTCCCATGCTAGGCGGCGGGCCTGGGTCCGGGAGGTCCCGGCCCGGCACAGAACGGACGGGGGTGCCGCGCGGCCGACCGCGCCGCGACGCCGGTCGACGGCCGGTACGAGAACGTCGGCCCCCTGGACGACGTCTCCCCCGGCTGGACCCTCATCGAGGGCGGCGCGCAGCCGGGGCGGGGAACCTCAGCGCTGCGGCGCCGTGGCCTTCGCGTAGAGCTGGGCCGCGTAGTCGCCGAGGACGGTGCTGGTGGAGACGTCGTCGGTGTCGCCGCCCGTCAGGATGCCGATGATCTTGCCGTCGCGGCCGAGCCAGGCGCTGCCGCTGGTCCCGCCGGGGAAGTCGGCGCAGTCGAAGCGCTGCTCGCGCTCGCTGGTGCGGACCGCGACCGCCGTGCAGGTGCGGGGGACCTTGCGGTCGGCGGGGTAGCCCGTCACCGTGACCTGCTCGCCCGCGCGGCCGCTGGCGTCCAGGACGGCTCCGCCGGTGAGGTCCTCGATGTTGCGGCCCTTGTCGTCGGGGGCGAGGCGGGCGAAGGCGAGGTCGTAGTCGTCGTCGGTGTCGTCGGCCCAGCGCTTGTCCTCGTAGACCTGCTCTATCTTCCAGACGCCGTACGGGGCGACGCCGTTCGCGTACGCGGGTGCGAAGACGGCTCCGCCGTCGCGGGTCTGCGCCCCCTCCAGGAGGCAGTGGCCGGCGGTGACGATCAGGTTCTTGCCGGGACTGCGGACGACCGTGGCCGTGCAGAAGTGGTCGCCCTCCAGGCTGCCGGTGAAGAGGGCGCCGGTGAAGGTGGCGGCATTGCCCGGCTTGGGGGCGACGGGGGCCGACTGGGGTTTGCCCAGCTGCGGCTTGGACGCTTGCGGACGCGAAGATCCGCTCGGCGAGCCGGTGGGTGCGGCCGACTTGGCGTGCACGGGGGCGGCCGCTTCGGGGGGCGGGACCAGCTCGGCCACCGCCGCCGAGGCGCCCAGCGCCGCCACGGCGCACAGCACTGCCGTCACCACGGACCGCTTGTCCACCGCCATGATCCCTCCCGCCTTTGCCCTGGCGAAGCATGCCCCGGCGACGGGCCGGGGTGCAAGGTCCGGGCCTCGCGCGCCGCTGGGATGGCGGGATTCCGGCCCTTCGGGCGGGCCCGCCGCCCGCGCCCCAACCCCCTTTACACGGAGGCTCCTTGCCGTATCCTCCCCCACATCAGCAAAACAGTGTCTGGGGGAAACAATAATGCTCGGGATCATCGCCGCCACCACCGCCGCCGCGCTCGCCGCTCCCGTCGCCGGCCTCCTCGCCCACCGCGCCGTACGCCGTTCGACCCACGCCCGCCTGATGCGCATCGACGCGCCGAACGGCATCGACCAGCAGGGCTTCGTCCGCATCGGCGGCATCGACCAGTGGATCTCCGTCCGCGGCGAGGACCGGGCCAATCCCGTCCTGCTGGAGCTCCACGGAGGTCCGGGCGCGGCCCACTCCCCCTACGGGGCCCGCACCCGGGCCTGGGAGCGGCACTTCACCCTGGTCCGCTGGGACATGCGCGGCGCCGGGCTGACCTTCGCCCACGGCGGCCCCGCCGGCCAGGGCGGCGCGCCGGCCTTCGAGCGGCTGTACGCGGACGCGCTGGAGGTCGTCCACCACGTCCGGGAGCGCCTCGGCGTCGACCGGGTGGTGCTGCTGCCGAGCTCCTTCGGCACGGTCCTCGGGCTCCGGCTGGCCCGCAGCCACCCGGAGCTGTTCTCGGCGTACGTCGGCACCGACCAGAACGTCCTGGAGGCCGGGCGGGACACCTCGGCCTACGACGCCACCCTGGCGCGGCTGCGGGCCGCTGGCAAGGCGAAGGCCGCGGCGAAGGTCGAGGCGATGGGCTGCGACCCGAACCGCTGGACCCCGGCGCAGCGGACGGCGTACGACAAGCTGTGCGCCGGCAGCGACCCGCTCACGCTGGACACCCTCAAGAAGGTGGTCCTGGGGTCGATGTGGCTGTCGCCGCTCTACTCCCCCGGCAAGATCGCCGCGTACTTCAAGGGACAGGGCTTCTCGGAGCCGGTCGTCACCGGTACGCACGGCTTCGACGACTGGGCGGACGGCACCCGCTTCGAGATCCCGTTCTTCGTGTTCCAGGGCGCCCTGGACGTGATCACCCCGGCGGCCCGCGCCCGGGCGTACTTCGACGCGGTCGAGGCGCCGGTGAAGGGCTTCGCGCTGATCGAGGACGCGAGCCACTTCGCGGCGCTGCGCCGCCCGGACCGCTTCCTGGAGCTGCTGCTGGCCCACGTCCGCCCGGTGGTGGCGGCCGGCCGGGCCCCCGCCGCCTGATCCACCGCGGGCGGTGGGGCGCGGGGGCCGGGCGGTCCCCGCCCCCCTTCCGCCGTCTCAGGGCCCGGGCCAGAGTCCCTCGGGGGTGAGCCCGAGGAGGTCGATGGCGTTGCCGCGCACGATGCGCTCGACGACGTCCGGGTCGAGGTGGCCCATCTGGGCCTCTCCGACCTCCCGCGACTTGGGCCAGGTGGAGTCGGAGTGCGGGTAGTCCGTCTCATAGAGGACGTTGCCGACGCCGATCGAGCCGAGGTTCCTCAGGCCGAACGCGTCGTCGAAGAAGCAGCCGAAGACGTGCTCGGCGAAGAGCTCGGACGGCGGGCGGTGGACCTTGTCGGCGATCCCGCCCCAGCCGCGGTTCTCCTCCCAGACCACGTCCGCGCGCTCCAGGATGTACGGGATCCAGCCGATCTGGCCCTCGGCGTACATGATCCGCAGGTGGGGGAAGCGTTCGAACTTGCCGCTCATCAGCCAGTCGACCATCGAGAAGCAGCAGTTGGCGAAGGTGATGGTGGAGCCGACGGCCGGCGGGGCGTCGGCCGAGGTGGAGGGCATGCGCGAGGAGGAGCCGATGTGCATGGCGATGACCGTGCCGGTCTCGTCACAGGCCTGGAGGAAGGGGTCCCACTCGTCCGTGTGGATGGACGGGAGCCCCAGGTGCGGGGGTATCTCGGAGAACGCGACGGCGCGCACCCCCCGCGCGGCGTTGCGGCGCACCTCCTCGGCGGCCAGGCGCGCGTCCCACAGCGGGATGAGGGTCAGGGGGATGAGGCGGCCCTGCGCGAGGGGCCCGCACCACTCCTCCACCATCCAGTCGTTGTAGGCCCGCACGCCGAGCAGGCCGAGTTCGCGGTCCTTGGCCTCGGTGAAGGTCTGGCCGCAGAAGCGGGGGAAGGTGGGGAAGCAGAGGGCGGACTGGACGTGGTTGACGTCCATGTCGGCGAGGCGCTCGGGAACCGAGAAGGAGCCGGGGCGCATCTGCTCGTAGGTGATGACTTCCAGTTTGATCTCGTCACGGTCGTACCCGACGGCGGTGTCGAGGCGGGTGAGCGGCCGGTGCAGGTCCTCGTACACCCACCAGTCGCCCACGGGGCCCTCGTCGCCCTTCGCGCCCATGACGGGGGCGAACCTGCCGCCGAGGAAGGTCATTTCCCTGAGGGGGGCGCGGACGATCCGGGGGCCGGTGTCGCGGTATTTGGACGGGAGCCGGTCCCGCCAGACGTGAGGAGGTTCAACCGTGTGGTCGTCCACCGAGATGATCTTGGGGAAGGTCTCCATGGCTCTCACGGTAGCGTCGATCTGACGAACCGTCAGCTATTCCGGCGCCAGTCGTTCCCCGGCCAGGAGCGGATGGCTCCGCCGCGGGCTGACGCGTACGCGCAACACAGGGCAGACTGACCCTTAAACCGACGGAACCCGACGGAAGGCAGGGGGAGGAAAGATGGACGGCGGACCGGCCATCCCGCACCAGCCGAGCGACTCCGACGGTCCCGGCACGCCCGGGGCACCCGGCACACCCGCCCCCGGAGACAACCGGTTCGCCGTGCTCGGACCCGTCCGCGCCTGGCGCGGGAGCGAGACGCTGCCCTCCGGCAGCCCCCAGCAGCGCGCCCTGCTCGCCGCGCTGCTGCTGCGCGACGGCCGCACCGCCACCGCGCCCGAGCTCATCGACGCCATCTGGGGCGAGGACCCGCCCCAGCAGGCCCTCGCCACCATCCGCACCTACGCCTCCCGCCTCCGCAAGGTCCTCGACCCCGAGCTGCTCGTCAGCGACGCCGGCGGCTACGCCATCCGGCTGCGCCACCAGGAGGCCCTCGACCTCGGCATCGCCCGCAGCCTCGCCTCCGACGCCGAGAAGGCCCGCACCGCGGGGGACCGCGCCCTCGCCCGGACGCTGCTGGCCCGCGCCCTGGACCTGTGGGACGGCGAACCCCTCGCCGGGGTCCCCGGCCCGCACGCCGAGACCGAGCGCACCCGGCTCACCGAATGGCGCATCCAGCTGCTGGAGACCCGCCTCGACCTGGACCTGGAGGTCGGCCAGCACGCCGAGGCCGTCTCCGAGCTCACCGCCCTCACCGCCGCCCACCCGCTGCGCGAGCGGCTGCGCGAACTGCTGATGCTCGCCCTCTACCGCAGCGGCCGGCAGGCCGAGGCCCTCGCCGTGTACGCGGACACCCGCCGCCTCCTCGCCGAGGAACTCGGCGTCGACCCGCGGCCCGAGCTCTCCGCCCTCCAGCAGCGCATCCTCAACGCCGACGCCGAACTGGCCCGCGCCGAGGACCCCGCCCCGGCCGCCGCCCCCGCACTGGTACGCCCCGCCCAACTCCCGGCCACCATTCCCGACTTCACCGGCCGCACCCCCTTCGTCGGCGAGCTCGGCGAGATCCTCTCGGGCTCCGACGGGCAGGTCATGGCCGTCTCCGCGCTCGCCGGCATCGGAGGCGTCGGCAAGACCACCCTCGCCGTCCACGTCGCGCACGCCGCCCGCCCGCACTTCCCCGACGGCCAGCTCTACGTCGACCTCCAGGGCACCGAGCCCCGCCCCGCCCTCCCCGAAGCCGTCCTCGGCTCCTTCCTGCGGGCGCTCGGCACCCCCGACAGCGCCATCCCCGACTCCCCCGCCGACCGGGCCGCCCTCTACCGCTCCACCCTCGACGGCCGCCGCGTCCTGGTCCTCCTCGACAACGCCCGCGACGCCGCCCAGGTCCGCCCGCTGCTCCCGGGCACCGCGGGCTGCGCCGCCCTCGTCACCAGCCGGGTCCGGATGTCGGGCCTCGCCGGCGCCCATCTCGTCGACCTCGACGTGATGAGCCCCGAGGAGGCCCTGCAGCTGTTCACCCGGATCGTCGGCGCCGAACGCGTCGGCGCCGAACGCCAGGCCGCCCTCGACGTCGTCGGCGCCTGCGGGTTCCTGCCGCTCGCCATCCGCATCGCCGCCTCCCGGCTCGCCGCCCGCCGCACCTGGACCGTGTCCGTCCTCGCCGCCAAGCTCGCCGACGAACGCCGCCGCCTCGACGAACTCCAGTCCGGCGACCTCGCCGTCAAGGCCACCTTCGAGCTCGGCTACGGCCAGCTGGAGCCCGCCCAGCAGCGCGCCTTCCGCCTCCTCGGCCTCGCCGACGGACCCGACATCTCCCTGGCCGCCGCGGCCGCCGTCCTCGACCTGCCCGAGCACGACACCGAGGACCTCATGGAGGCCTTAGTCGACTGCTCCCTCCTCGAATCCGCCGCCCCCGGCCGCTACCGCTTCCACGACCTCGTACGCCTCTACGCGCGTGCCTGCGCCGAACGCGACGAGCAGCCCGCCGGCGGACGCGAGGCCGCCCTCGACCGGCTCCTCGACTTCTACCTCGCCACCGCCTCCCGCGTGTACGCCCTGGAGCGGCCCGGCGACCGCCTGCCCGCCCACCTGTCCGCCACCCGCCACCCCGGCCTCGTCCTCACCGAACCCCGTGCGGCCCTGGACTGGCTGTTCGCCGAGGCCGACCCGCTGCTGGCCTGCGTACGGCAGTCCGCCGGACGGCCGGACGCCCTGCGCCGGGCCGTGGACCTGCTGTGGGCGGCCAAGGACCTCTCCGAGTCCGGGGCCAACTCCAAGCAGTACGAGTCGGCCGCGCTGACCCTGTGCGAGGCCGCCCGCGCCGCCGGGGACCCGCGCGCCGAGGGCCGGGCGCGCACCACCCTCACCATGGTCCACCTCTTCGTGGGCCGCTTCGACGAGGCCGAAGAACAGGCCCGGCAGGCCATGGAACTGGCCCGGCTGGCCGGCGACCCGCTGCCCAGCTGCTGGGCGCCCAACGACCGCGGGATCATCGCGCTCTACCAGAAGCGGCACGAGGACGGAGAGCGCTTCCTGCTGGAGGCCATCGAGAACTTCCGGTCCGACGGCAACTTCATCGGCGAGGCCAGCGCCCTGTGCAACCTCTCCCGGATCCACGTCGTCCTGGGCCGGCTGTCCAGCGCCATCGACCTCGCGCAGCAGGGCATCGCCATATACGACCGCATGGGCCTGACCCTGCGCCTGGCCAACGGCCGCTACGCGCTCGGCATCGCCCTCACCCAGGCCGGCCGGCTCACGGAGGCCCTGGACCAGCTCGGCGAGGCCCTGTCGCTGTTCCACGACAACCGCCAGCCGCTGTGGGAGGGCGTGACCCACTTCCGGCTCGCCGAGGCCCACCTGGCCGCCCTGCGGCCCGCCCTCGCCGCGAAACACGCCGAGCAGGCCATCGCCCTGCGCGGGATCGGCGGCGAGTGGCGCCGGGCCACCGTGCTGACCGTCCTCGGCAAGGCACTGCGGCAGCTCGGCCAGCCCGACCGGGCGCGGGCGTGCTGGCGGGACGCGGAGACCGTGTTCCTCCAACTGGGTTCGGCGGAACTGGCCGAAGTGCGGGCCCTGCTGGCGGCGGAACTCGCCGCCTAGGCGCCTGACCTGGAGTCCGGCTCGATGGACGGACGCGTTCATCGTTCGTTTATCGCCGCGCGGCAGGATGAGTGCATCGACCCGGGGCGTCGGGGGGCACCCGGGCCGGCTGGTGGATTACCCGTTCGGCGGTCCACGGGGGAATCGCCGAACGGGCCCGCCAACCATCAGGACCCACACAGGACCAGGAGAGAGTCGATGGCGACGAACGAGAACATCCTGCCGCTCGACGGCGACATCAGACCGCTCGACAACCACGCCTCGGGCGCCGACATCAACCCGCTGGACGACCAGCCGGCCCAGCCGCCGGCCGGTACGAAGCCGGGCGACAAGCCGCTCGACAACCACGCCTCGGACATCGACATCGTGGCGATGGACAACCACGCGTCCGGCCCGCTTCCGTAAGGACCGCGGGAGAACACGGCAGGACGAACGGGGGACCCGCGGGTGGGACGTACGGGGGACCTTGAGCGGTCGTACGGGGGACGTACGGGGGAACCGCCCGAGGACGTACGGGGGACCACGCGGGGAGCACGGGGGAAGACGGGGGAAGACGGGGGAGCACCACGGGGGATGCACCACCGGTAAGGAGCACGACGCACGACGCACGGGGGTCCGTGCGGGGGCGCCCACGGGGGATTCGGGGGAATCCGGGCGGGCCCGCGCGGGGACCGTACGGGGGAGCGGCGGCCGCGGTGGCCGGAGGGGGACCACCGCGGCCGCCGCGTTTCCGCGTTTCCGCCCGCAGGCCCGCACGCCGTGGTCCGGTGTACCGCGCCCGTCCCGGCCCCACCGCCCGGTGGCTAGGCTGGGCCCGTGTTCACCTCCCAGGGCCCGAGCCTGCGCGAACTGGCCGTCCAGGCCCTCTCCTCGGTCGAGCGGGGCTACGACCTGCTCGCCCCCAAGTTCGACGGGACGCCCTTCCGCACGCCGGACCGCATGCTCGACGCCGTCGAGGAGGCCCTCGCCCAGGAGGAGGGTTCCTTCGGCTCCGGCCTGGACCTGTGCTGCGGCACCGGCGCCGGCCTGGGAATGCTGCGCCGCCTGTGCCGGGACCGGGTCACCGGCGTCGACGTCAGCGCCGGGATGCTGGCGGAAGCCGCCCGGGCGCACCCCGAGGGCGTGGACCTCGTGCGGGCCGACGCGCTGGCCCTGCCCGAGCGGCTCTGGAACACGTACGACCTCGCGGTCAGCTTCGGCGCCTTCGGCCACTTCCTGCCGGCCGAGCGCCCCGCCCTCTTCGGCGGGGTCCACCGCGCCCTGCGCCCCGGCGGGGTCTTCGCCTTCCCCGTCGGTGCGCCGATCCCGGTGACCTCGCCCCTGTGGTGGGCGGTGGCCGGCTTCGACACGGCGATGCGGGTCCGCAACGCGGTGTGGCGGCCGCCCTTCGTCATGTACTACCGCACCTTCCCCTTCGGCCCGGTCCGCACGGACCTGGAGCGGGCCGGCTTCACCGTGGAGACGCTCCCGCTGCCCCCCTTCGGCCTCCGCGAGGACGGCAGCCCCCGCTGGCGCCTGCTGCTGGCGCGCAAGCCGGCGGCCCAATACGGCTAGGGCGGGGGCGGGGGTCAGCGGATGTGGTCGAAGGGGAGGTGGACGCGTTCCTGGTCGGTGACGTCGTTGCCGTCGCGCAGGCGGGCCATGTCGTTGCGGGACAGGGCGCGGCCGTAGACGCGTACGTCGTCGAGGGCGCCCGCGTAGAAGGCCTTGTAGTCGGGCTGGGTGCCGAGGTGGATCGTGAAGGGCCCGGTGGGACGGAGGTCGCCGGCGGCCGGGGCGGTCGCCGGCGGGGCGCCGTCCACGGAGAGTTCCAGGCGGCCGCCGCTGCGCTGGAGGACGACGTGGTGCCAGGCGTCGTCGTCGGTGCGGGTCGGGGTGGTCACCGCTACGGGGCCGGTGCCCGGGTTGACGGTGGCTTCGAGGCGGCCGGTGGCCGGATCGGCCTCGATGCGGATCTGCGGGGCGGCGGGGCCCTGTCCGTACGCCCAGAAGAGGGGCTGGCGGCGGCCGCTGTCCCGGTCCTGGCCGCGCGTCTTGTACTTGACCCAGGTGGAGACGGCGAAGTCGCCCGCTCCGACGCGGAGTTCGTCGGGGCAGTCGATGAGGCGCAGGAAGTCGTCCTTGCCGTCGAAGCGCATGGCCCGGCCCCCGTCGGGCCGGTTGCCCAGGCGGGGGGCGCCGTGGACGACGGCGTCGTTGTGGTGCGGGGTGGCGTCGTCGGTGCGGCGGGGGGTGAGGTCCTCGGCGGCGGCCCGCAGCTCGTGGGGGCCGAAGGCGGTGAACTTGATGTAGCCGTGGGGGGTGCCGTTGGCGGTCTCGTAGAGCAGGCCGACGCGGCCGCCGGGCAGGGCGGCCATGTCCGAGTAGCCCGCGCGTTCGCGCAGGACGACGGCGCCGTCCCGGGACCAGGTGCGGCCCTCGTCCCGGGAGGTGCGGACGGCCAGGGTCCAGCGGTCGGAGAACTCGGCGCCGGGGCGGCTGGGCGCGGACAGCAGCAGCGGTCCGCCCGGGAGTTGGAGCACGGATCCGGAGGCGGGCGGGGCGGGGAGGCCGGTGACGGGGACGAAGCCGGGTGCGGGGACCTCGGGGGCCGAGGCGTCGTCGATGATCGCGGACACGCGGTGGTCGGAGGTGCCGCAGGTGGCGGTGGAGCGGGCGTTGACGTAGATCCGGCCGTCGGGGAGCTCGGTGAGGGCGGGTTCGTTGGGTGCGGGAGTGCCTTCGGGGGCGCCCCAGCGGGCGCCGGGCTTCCAGGTGAGGCCGCCGTCGTCGCTGTAGAGGAGCTGGGCTCCGGACTCGCCCGACTCGGTCCGGTAGTCGGCGCTGACGACGAGGCGGCCGGGGCGGTCGGGGCGGGTGGGGGTGAGCTGGACGCCGTGGCCGGGGCCGACGGAGACCCAGGCCCAGTCGGGGCCCTTGAGCCGGGGCTGGGGCTCGGGGTCAGTGGTCCAGCTGACGCCGTCGTCGGTGCTGTGGGCCAGGCGCAGTTCGCGGGGGCCGCGGACGCGGTTGCCGGCGGCGTCGGGGGTCCAGGTGCTGTAGGCGTGGAGGAGGGTGATGCGGCCGGAGGCGGAGTCCACGACGGGGGCGGGGTTGCCGAAGGCGCCGGGGTCCCCGGCGCCGCGGATGACCTGCATCGGCCCCCAGGTGCGGCCCTCGTCGGTGGACCGCTTCAGGACGAGGTCGATGTCGCCGATGTCGTCGCAGCCGGAGGTGCGGGCCTCGGCGATGGCCAGCAGGGTGCCGTCCTTGGTGGTGGTGAGGGTGGGGATGCGGTAGCAGTCGTAGCCCTCGGTGAACGCGCTGAAGGGGGCGGAGACGGCCGCGGTCAGTCCGGGCTTCTGCGGGGCGGCCTGCGCCGGGGAGTCGTCGTCGGGCGCGGCCGGCGGCCCGGGCAGCAGGGCGGTGACGGTGGCGGCGGCCAGCGCGGCCACGGCCCCGCCGGCGGCCCAGGCCCGGGCCCGGGCGGACCGGCGGATTCGGACGAATGTCTGGTGCACGCTCACCCGTGCAGGCTAACGCGGGTCCCCGGCGGGCCCGGTCAGGGGCGGGGCGGGGTCTCGTGCGGCTGCCGGGGGTCAGCGGCGGGCGCGGAGTGAGGTCTTGAGGACCTTGCCGCTCGCGTTGCGCGGCAGGGCCGGGACGAACTCCACCTCGCGCGGCACCTTGTAGTTGGCCATCTCGCGGCGGGACCAGGCGATCAGGTCGTCGGCGGTGAGCGTGGAGCCGGGGCGGCGGACGGCGTAGGCCTTGCCCACCTCGCCCAGGCGGGGGTCGGGGATGCCGATGACGGCGACGTCGGCGATGTCGGGGTGCAGGCCGAGGAGTTGCTCGATCTCGGCCGGGTAGGCGTTGAAGCCGCCGACGATGAACATGTCCTTGATCCGGTCGGTGATGCGCAGGTTGCCCCCGCCGTCGAGGACGCCGACGTCGCCGGTGCGCAGCCAGCCCTCGGGGGTGAGGGTGCGGGCGGTGCCCTCGGGGTCCTCGAAGTAGCCGCGCATCACGTGGTGGCCGCGCACCCAGACCTCGCCGGGGGTGCCGGGGTCCTGGGCGGTGCCGTCGGGGGCGGCGATGCGCAGTTCCGTGCCGGGGATGACCCGGCCGGAGGTGGCGGCGATGACCTCGGCGGGGTCGCCGCGGCGGCACATGGTGACGATGCCGCTCGCCTCGGAGAGCCCGTAGGCGGTGAGGACGGTGGCGATGCGGAGTTCGGCGCGGAGCCGTTCGACGAGCTGGAGGGGGACGACGGCGGCGCCGGTGACGACCAGGCGCAGCGCGGAGAGGTCGTGGTGGTCGCGCTGCGGGTGGTCGAGGAGCGACTGGTGGAGGGTGGGCGGTCCGGGCAGTACGGAGATCCGCTCGGCGGCGATGTTGGCGAGGACGGTGTCCACGTCGAAGACGGGCTGGGGGACCATCGTGGCGCCGCGCATCAGGCAGGCGATGATCCCGGCCTTGTAGCCGAAGGTGTGGAAGAAGGGGTTCACGATGAGGTAGCGGTCGCCCTCGCGCAGTCCGGCGAGTTCGCTCCAGACGGCGTAGCAGCGCAGGGTCTGGGCGTGGGTGATGACGGCGCCCTTGGGGCTTCCGGTGGTGCCCGAGGTGAAGATGATGTCGGACGGGGCGTCGGGGGGTATCGCGTCGGCGCGGGCGCGGACGGCGGCCGCCGGGACGCCGTCGCCGCCGGCGAGGAAGTCCTTCCAGGTGCGGAAGTCGGCGGGGGCGTCGTCGGCGAGGACGACGACCTGCTCCAGGTGCGGCAGCCCGGGCAGCGGTCCGGTGCCGGTGCCCTCGGCGGCGGCGCGGCGCAGGGAAGCGACGTAGGAGGTGCCGAGGAAGGTGCCGGTGACGAAGAGCAGGCGGGCGCGGCTGCGCCGGAGGACGTAGGCGGCCTCGGCGCCCTTGAAGCGGGTGTTGAGGGGGACGAGGACCGCGCCGGCGGTGACGGCGCCGAGGGCGGAGACGATCCAGTCGACGGTGTTGGGGGCCCAGACGGCGACCCGGTCTCCGGGTTCGACGCCCGCCGCGAGGCAGGCGGCGGCGGCCCGCTCGACGCGCTCGCCGAGCTGGGCGTAGTCGAGGCGGGTGCGGCCGTCGACGACGGCCTCGCGGCCGGCGTGGCGGCGGGCGGCGTCCCGCACGAGGGCGGCGACGGTCCCCCACCGCAGGTCGCCGCGCGGGTCGGCGGGGTCGGCGGGGTCGGCGGGGTCCGCCGCGCGGGGGCCGGCCGCGGCCGTCTCCGCGGCCGGGGGTCGTGTCGCGGCCGATCCGGGCCCGTACGCGTCGGTGTCGCCGTGGTCCTCGTAGCCGGCTCGGTCCATCGCCCGCCCCTCCCTGGGAACCCAGTAGCTGACTATCCGTCAGATTAGCTGTAGCCTTCGCGGCTGTCAGCAGTACCGGCGCACCGCGGAGGTGGCGATGGCGGCAACGCTCAAGGACGCTACGGCAATCGTCGGCATCGGCCAGACCCCCTTTGCCAAGCGGCTACCCGCACCGGAGAAGGAACTGGCCTGCCGGGCGATCCTGGCGGCGCTCGCCGACGCGGGCATCGCCCCCGGCGAGGTGGACGCCTTCGCCTCCTACACGATGGAGGAGACCGACGAGGTCGAGGTCGCCAAGGCCATCGGCGCCGGCGACGTCACCTTCTTCTCCAAGGTCGGCTACGGCGGCGGCGGCTCCTGCGCCACCGTCGGCCACCTCGCCGCCGCCATCGCCACCGGCCAGGCCACCGTCGGCGTCGCCTGGCGCTCCCGCAAGCGCGGCTCCGGCCCGCGCCCCTGGAAGAACACCGCCGTCCAGCTGCCCACCCCCGGCCAGTGGACCCGCCCGTTCGGGCTGCTGCGGCCCGCCGACGAGATCGGCATGCTGGCCCGCCGCTACATGCACGAGTACGGGGCCACCCGCGACCACCTCTTCAACGTCGCGATGGCCTGCCGCAACCGGGCGAACGAGAACCCGGCGGCGATGATGTACGAGCGCCCGCTGACCCGCGAGATGTACATGACCTCACGCATGATCAGCGACCCGCTCTGCCTCTTCGACAACTGCCTGGAGACCGACGGGGCGCTGGCCTGCGTCATCGTCTCCGCCGAGCGGGCCCGCGACTGCCGGCAGAAGCCCGTCTACGTGCACTCCGCCGCCCAGGGCCTGCCCGCCCAGCACCACGGGATGGTCAACTACTGGAACGACGACCCGCTGTCCGGGCCGGCCTGGACCGCCGCCCGGCACCTGTGGAAGCAGGCCGACTTCGGGCCGGCCGACGTGGACGTCGCCCAGATCTACGACGCCTTCACCCCGCTGATCCCGCTCTCCCTGGAGGGATACGGCTTCTGCGGGCGCGGCGAGGGCGCAGCCTTCACCGAGGGCGGGGCGCTGGAGATCGGCGGCCGGCTCCCGATCAACACCGGGGGCGGCGGGCTCAGCGAGGCGTACGTACACGGCTTCAACCTGATCAACGAGGGCGTCAAGCAGCTGCGCGGCACCTCCACCGCCCAGGTGCCGGACGCCGCGACCTGCCTGGTGACGGCGGGCGAGGGCGTCCCCACGTCCGCGATCCTCCTCCGCGCCTGAATCCCGCCTGCACCCCGCCCTTCGAACCCCGCCCTTCGAACCCCGCCCCGAACCCGCCCGAATCCCGCATCGAGGAGTCGCACGATGACCACCGCCCCCGACGCCGACGAACTGCGGCTGCTGCTCCCCGTCCCCGACGAGGACGGGGCCCCCTTCTGGGAGCACGCCGCCCGCGGCGAGCTCCGCGTCCAGGCCTGCGCCGCCTGCGGCAGGCTCCGCTTCCCGCCCCGGCCCTGCTGCCCGCACTGCGGGTCCTTCGACTCCGAGTGGCGCCTCATGAGCGGGCGGGGCCGGATCTGGTCCTACGTCCTGCCGCACCCGCCGCTGCTGCCGGCGTACGCGGCGCAGGCGCCGTACAACGTGATCCTGGTGGAGCTCGCGGACGCCCCGCACATCCGGCTGGCCGGGAACCTGGTCAGCTCCGCCGACGCCCCGCTCGACTCGGTGGACCCGGCCCGGCTGCGGATCGGGGCGCGGGTGCAGGTGGTGTTCACCGAGACGGGCGGGATGGCCGTGCCGCGCTGGATCCTGGAGAAGCCGTGACGCTGCGGGTGGAGCGGGACGAGGAGGGCGGGGTCGCGGTCGTCACCCTGGACCGGGAGTCGCGGCACAACGCGATCGACCTGGACACCGCGGCCGAACTGGCCGCGGTGTGGGGAGAGTTACGGTTCGACGAGGGCGTGCGGGCGGTGGTGGTGACGGGCGCGGGCACGGCCGCGTTCTGCACCGGGATCGACCGCTCGGCGCAGGTCCCGCAGCCGGCCTCCCCGTACTCGGTGGACGACCCGCTGGTGGGCGTCGGCCCGAAGGCCAACGACCTGTGGAAGCCGGTGGTGGCGGCCGTCAACGGCATGGCCTGCGGCGGGGCGTTCTACCTGCTGGGCGAGGCGGAGTTCATCGTGTCGGCCACCACCGCCACCTACTTCGACCCGCACACCTCGTACGGGATGGTCAGCGCCTACGAGGCCGTGTACATGGCCCAGCGGATGCCCTTCGGCGAGGTCGCCCGGATGTCCCTGATGGGCACGGCGGAACGGCTCTCCGCACGGCGCGCGTACGAGATCGGCCTGGTCTCGGAGCTGGCCGAGCCCGGGGAGCTGCTCGCGGCGGCCCTGCGGTCGGCCCGGACGCTGGCCTCGTTCCCCACGGAGGGCGTCCAGGGCACCGTGCGGGCCCTGTGGTCGGCGAAGCAGGCCGCGCTGCAGCAGGCCCTCGCCCAGGCCCCGGCCCTGATCGCCCTGGGGAACCTCCCGGCCGACCGCCAGGCGGAGCTGTTCGCACGGCGCCGACCGGGAACCGAGTTCCGGCTGCGCTGATCAGGGGTGGCGGAGGGGCTCGGGGAAGGGGTCCCGGCCACCGTGGCCACCTCCGTGATCCGGCAGTCCCCGACGTCGCCCGCCCGGGCCGTGGCGCGCAGTGGGACGACCTGCCTGCCGGTCTGGCGCGGTTCCAGGGTGACGAGGGCGGTGGCCGTCTCGACGAGGCTCCCGCCGACGCCCTCGCGGCGCAGGTTCACGGAGAAGGTGGCGGTGCGGTCCAGCCGCGAGGTGACCTCGATGGTGCTGGAGGGGCGGGCGGTGTCGGCGTCGACGCAGGACACCACGTAGGCCGTGGCGGGTCCACACCCGGAAGGCCATCCTCCGTTCTCTCTGCCACCAGCGAAGACCTCCCCTCCCCCGGCCTCGGGCCGCCCGATCCGTGGTTGCATCCCTGCACCGAACCCGGCGGCAGCCGCACACCCCGCGTCCCTTCGGTGAGAGCACCACGTCACCGCGAGGAACACGGCACATGCGACGCAACATCATCACCGAGATCACCATCGACGCGACTCCCGAAGAGGTCTGGCGGGTCCTGACCGACCTGCCCCGCTACTGCGTCTGGAACCCGTTCATCCGGCAGGCCGGCGGCGAGCTCGCGCCCGGCGAGCGGCTCCGGCTGACGATGTACGCGGAGTCGGGGAAGCCCACCGCCTTCCGCCCCACGGTCGTGGTCTGCGTGCCCGCGACGGAACTGCGCTGGACGGGGCACTTCCTCGTCCGCGGCCTCTTCGACGGCGAGCACTTCTTCCGGATCTCCGAGGGCCCGGGCCGCACCACCCGACTGGAGCACGGCGAACGCTTCCGCGGCCTGCTGGTCCCCTTCCTCGGCAAGCTGCTGGAGGGCACGGCCCGGAACTTCACCGCGATGAACGAGGCGCTGCGCACCCGCGTCGAAGCGACCCGCGCCGCCTCCTGAGGCACCGGACGGCGCGGCCGCCCCGGACCCGCCCCCGGACGCCACGACCGGCGTGCGGGCCCGGGGGCCCCGGGCTAGCGTCGGGGTCACGACCCCTACCCCGGAGGGCCGGGCATGATCCGCAACGCAATCGGCGCGCTCATGGGTCTGATCGGTGCGGCCGCCGCCGTCTGGAGTCCCTTGCGCGCCTGGTACGACGGCCGGCCCGGCCGCGACTACCGTGTAGAGGAGCTGTTCTCCGGCTCCGGCGTCACCACCGACCCACCCGCCCTGCTGGGCTCGCTGCTGCTGCCGATGCTCTTCGCGGCGCTGCTCGCGCTGGTCGCCGCCGTACGCCGCTCGCGGCTGCTCATGGCCCTGGCGGGCGTGGTGGTGCTCGGTGTGGCGGTGCTGTGGATGGTCCGCCAGGGACAGGCGGCCGGGGGGCTGTCGGTCGGCCCCGACGGGCAGGGCCTGGGCGACGGGCTCGCGAGCGCCTTCGGCGCGGGCGCGCTGCTGCTCCTGGCGGCGGCGGTCATGCGCGGGCGCCGCTACCGGCCCCGCGGCCGCGACCTGGACCTGGACCCCCTGGTCCGGCCACGGGCCGCGGAGCCCGAACCGTGGGGGCCGGGCGACCGGCCGTAGCCGTCAGTGGACAGCCGGTCGCCGGTCGGCCGGTCGCCGGTCGGCCGGTCAGCTGATCCTTCCGACCTGGCAGCGCTGGACCTCGTTCACCTTGCCGGCGTTGGACATCGCGACGGTGACCGTCTGGCTCTCGCGGGGCTTCAGCGTGAGGCGGACGGAGACCCGGTCGACGGTGCCGGCGTTGCCCTCGAAGGTGAGCGGGACGTCGACGGTGCGCTGGGTGTCCAGGTCGGACGTGACCTGGAGGACGGCCTTCGGACGTCCGGGCGCGGCGCAGGAGACGACCGTGGCGTGCGCGGGCGCGTCGCTCTTCTTGCCCTTGGCACTGCCGGTGCCGCTGGTGCCGCTGCTTGTGCCGGTGTTGTCGTTGCTGCTGCTGTGGCTGCTCTTGCCCGACGAGCAGCCGTGGCCGCCGCTGCTGCCTCCGTGCCTGCCGTGGGCCGAGAAGCCCGTGAGCGAGAGCACGACTCCGACGATCACTGCGGTGAATTTCACATGCCGACCGGCCACCATGGCGCGATTCCTTCCCCCGAGGACAACGGCGGAACACGCTACCAGTGGCCACCGACACCGACGATCTTGCTCAGTGCGGCCCGCACGGCGACGGCCCCGCTCCCCGGGAGGGGGCGGGGCCGTCGGCGTCCGTGAAGGGCGGATCAGGCGGCGTCGACCACGCCGGAGGCCGCGACCTCGATCTTGGCGCGGGTGGCGCCGGAGGGCGAGCCCAGCTTCTCGATGGCGTCGACCACGTCCTTGCCCTCGACGACCTCGCCGAAGACGACGTGCTTGCCGTCGAGCCACGGGGTGACGACCGTGGTGATGAAGAACTGCGAGCCGTTGGTGTTCTTGCCGGCGTTCGCCATCGACAGCAGGTACGGGCGGTCGTGCTTCAGCTCGAAGTTCTCGTCGGCGAACTTCTCACCGTAGATGCTCTTGCCGCCGGTGCCGTTCTGGCGGGTGAAGTCACCACCCTGGAGCATGAACTGCGGGATGACGCGGTGGAACGGGGAGCCCGCGTAGCCGAAGCCGTGCTGGCCGGTGGCCAGCTCGCGGAAGTTCTGGGCGGTCTTCGGGACGACCTCGTCGAAGAGGTTGAAGACGATGCGGCCGGCCGGCTGGCCGTCGATGTTGATGTCGAAGTAGACGTTGCTCATGGGTCCCATCCTGTCACTCCCGGTGCGGAATGCGACCCGGAGGGGCCCCGGAGCACGCTGACGGACCGCCCATGTGGGGTGTTACGGGCGGTTTCGGGATGCTTCCAGCCGGGCCGGGACGCCGTGCGCCCCGGCCCCTCCCGTCAGCCGCCCGTACGGGTGCCCGTGCCCTTGGCGGCGTCCAGTGCGTAGACGCAGCGGTCCTTGCTGCACGCGTACACCACGCCCGCCTCCGCCACCGGCGCACCGGTGATCTCGCCGCCCGTGGCCAGCTTCCAGCGCAGCTGCCCGCCCGCCGCGTCCAGGGTGTACAGGCAGTGGTCGGCCGACCCGAAGTGGACCCGGCCGTCGGCCACGACCGGCGGGCCGGTGATCTCCCCGCCGGCCGCGAACCGCCATTTGGGGGTGCCGGTGACCGCGTCGAGGGTGTACAGGGCGCTGCCCGCGCCCAGGTGGACGTTGCCGCCGGCCACCAGCACCGGGTCCGCCGCGGGGCGCGGCTCGGTGGCGATGCGCCAGCGGTCCTTGCCGGTGGCGGCGTCCAGGGCGTAGACGGTGCCCAGGTAGTCGGCGAGGTAGACCCCGCCGCCGGTGACCGCGGGGCCCGGCGCGAACGCGGGCGGGGCCAGGAACACGGCGGGCGCCTCGAAGTGCCAGCGCACCCGGCCCGAGGCGCGGTCGACGGACAGCACCCGGGTGCCGGCGGCCACGTACACGTTGCCGTCGGGGGCGGGGGTGACCCGGACCGGGACGTTCCCGCAGGAGGCCGCGTCGCCGACCGGGTACGACCAGGCCTCCAGTCCGGAGCGGGCGTCGAGGGCGCGCAGCCGGGCGTCCTGCCAGACGTAGACCGTGCCGTCGTGGAGGACGGGGGCCGCCTCCGGCGTCTCGAAGTCGGACTGGGCGCCGCTCAGCTCCCACAGCTTCTGCCCGTTGGAGGCCTCCCAGCCCTGGACGCCGCCGCCGCGCGTGGCGGTGAGGACGGTGCCCCGCTCGGCGCGCAGGGCGTACACCCAGGCGTCGGCGTTCAGCCGCCAGCGCTCGGAGCCGTCCTTGGCGTCGAGGGCGAACAGGGAGGGCCCGTCGGAGGCGTGGATGCGGCCGTCGGCGACCGCCATGGACCAGGCGACGTCACGGGTCTTGAACTGGCGCCGCCCGCTGCCGACGTCCAGGGCGTGCACCTCGAAGGAGGTCACGTACAGCAGGTCACCCGCGACGGTCGGGGTCCCCCACACCTCGTTCGACATGCGGAAGCGCCACGGCCGCCAGCGCCCGCTGTCCGGTGACGGACCGGGGGCCGGTACCGACGGGGTCGCCACCGGGGCCGCGGCGGACGCCGGCACGCCGGCCGGCGGCCGCACCCAGCCGGTCGCCGAGTCGGAGGCGGCGAGCCCGGCCGGGGCCGAGGCCGTGGCGCGCGGGCCGGGGCCGATCGGCACCGGGGAGGCGCCGAGGCTCACGGGCGCGCCCGACGGCGCGGAGACGGGCGCCATCGGCGGCCGGTCCGGGCGCGGCGGCAGGGCCTGCCCGGTCCGCGGGTCGGTGAAGGGGTCGGCGGTGCCGCGCGCGGGCCTGCGGTGCGTGGCGGGCCCCGACAGGGGCGGCGCCGGGGAGTGGCCGGGGGCGGGCGCGTGCCCGGAGGCCGGCGCGTGCCCGGAGGCGGGAGCGGCCGCGGAGCCGCCCCGCGGGGCCCGCGAGGGGCCGCCCGGGGACGGCACGCCGGGGGCGGGCGTGCGGTGGCCGGCGCGCCGGGCCTCGATCATGGCGACGGCACGCGCCGGGAGCCACGCCGAGGCGGTCCCGCTGTCGTCGCCGCCGTCGAAGAGGTGCGGGGCCAGCTGCGCCTGGAGGTCGGCCGGGGTTGGGCGCTGGGTGGCCTCCATCTGCATGCAGGAGTCGATCAGCGGCCGCAGCTCGTCCGGCAGCCCGTCGAGGTTGGGGCCCTCGCGCAGCAGCATGAACACCGTCTCGACCGGGTTCGCCCCGTGGTACGGCGGGTGCCCGGTCGCGGCGAAGACGAGGGTGGAGCCGAGCGAGAACACGTCGCTGGCGCCCTTGACGCTGCGCGAGTCCTTGGCCTGCTCCGGCGACATGTAGGCGGGGGTGCCGACGGCCACGTTCGTCATCGTCAGCCGCGTGTTGGACACGCCGCTGGCGATGCCGAAGTCGATCACGCGCGGCCCGTCCTCGACGACCAGCACGTTGGACGGCTTCAGGTCGCGGTGGACCAGGCCCGCCCCGTGGATGGACTGCAGCGCCTCGGCGATGCCGGCCGCGAGCCACCGTACGGCCTGGACGGGCATCGGCCCGCACTCGTTGACGATCTCCTCCAGCGAGGGCGCCGGCACGTACGCGGTCGCCAGCCACGGCACGGCCGCGCGCGGGTCGGCGTCGACCACGGCCGCGGTGTAGAAGCCGGACACCGCGCGGGCCGCCTCCACCTCGCGCGTGAACCGCACGCGGAAGAGCTGGTCCTCGGCGAGCTCGGTGCGCACCGTCTTGATCGCGACGCGCCGGCCGGACGCCGACCGCGCGAGATAGACCAGCCCCATGCCGCCGGCGCCGAGCCGTCCCAGCACCTCGAAGGGGCCGATCCGTCTCGGGTCGTGCTGCGTCAGCTGCTCCACCACTCGCCTCCACACCTCCCCGTACGAGCCCTCTGCCCGGGCCCGCTGTCCGACTCCGGGCCCGTGGCCGGGAGTCGCGCAATCCTGATTCTGTCAGGCCCGCGCCCGGTCCGGCCCCGGCTCCGGGTCTCCGTCGCCGCGCGGCTCCGACAGGAGGGCGAAGACGGCCCCCTGATTGTCGGCGACGACGGCGATCCGGCCGTACGGCGTGTCGAACGGATCGGCGGTGACGCGGCCGCCGAGGCGCTGCACCGTGGCCACGCTCGCGTCGCAGTCGGGGACGGCGAAGTAGGCCAGGAAGTGGGCGGGCATGATCTCCGGGAAGGCGTCGGTGATCAGGCTGCGGCCGAGGACGGCGGTGGCGGCGCCGGGCGCGCTGCCGGGCGGGGACCACAGGCGGTACTCGGCGGCCGGTTCGGCGGGGGCGCCGGGGTCGCCCTGGTCCTCGGGGACGTAGCCGAAGACCGTGGCGTAGAACACGTCGACCGCGTCGCGGGCGCGGGTGTAGAGCTCGGCCCAGCAGTAGGTGTACGGCTCGTCCTGCGCCTCGAAGCCGTGGTGGGTGCCGGGCTGCCAGAGTCCGAAGACGGCCCCGCCGGGGTCGGCGGCCATGGCGGCGGTTCCGTAGGGGCCGACGGGCTGGGGGTCCATCACCATCTGGCCGCCGGCGGCGCGGATGCGGGCCGCGCAGGCGTAGGCGTCGGAGGTGTACAGGTAGACGCCCCAGACGGTGGGCATGCGGCCGTCGGGCTTGGGGGCGAGGGCGGCGACGTTGCGGCCGCGGCTGTAGGCCTGGGTGTAGCCGCCGTACGCGGGGCCCGCGCTCTCGCCGAAGGTCCACCCGAAGAGCTCGCCGTAGAAGCGCTTGCCCGCCTCCACGTCGGGCAGCGAGGCGTCGACCCAGCAGGGGGAGCCTTCCGCGAATGCGACCATGGGGAGGTTCCTTCCGTTTGTGCAGGGTCGTCCCTGTTGGACATGGTCCGCCCGAAAGGTTGTCCACACCCTGTTGATAAGACTATTCGGGGGATAAGCCGCGATACGGAGGGGGGTCCGCCGGTCGCGCGGAGGTGCGGGAGCACGGTGGACGCGCGGTTCCCGGCACGGGAGCACCGGGCTGCGCGGCGGCCGGAATCCGCCGCCGCGGAAGGCCCCGCGCACGCTCCCTGGCTGGTCGGTGGGGCCGTAACCCCATTTGCAGGCGGCCGAATAGCGCGCCGGAGCCCCCTCGGTAAGCTGACGGCATGACAGGACAAGTACGCACCGTCGACGGGCGTGTCGCCGGCCGGCGCGGCCAGGCGACGCGGCAGAAGCTGCTCGACTGCCTCAGCGAGATGCTCAGCACCTCGCCGTACCGCGACGTCAAGGTGATCGACGTCGCGCGCAAGGCCGGTACCAGCCCCGCCACCTTCTACC
Source organism: Streptomyces racemochromogenes (assembly GCF_044129415.1). GTDB lineage: Bacteria > Actinomycetota > Actinomycetes > Streptomycetales > Streptomycetaceae > Streptomyces > Streptomyces racemochromogenes_A. The sequence continues at coordinate 27,586 of NZ_JBBDHD010000023.1, read as the reverse complement.
AGTACTTCCCGGACGTCGAAGGCGCCGTCCTGGAGATCGCCGAGCAAATGGCGACGGAGGGCGCGCAGTTGACGGCGCTCGTCGAGGGCCGCACCTGGGTCGGCAAGGCCGGCTGGGCGGCGGCCGAGGAACTCGTCGAAGGATTCCTGGACTTCTGGCGGCGCAACGACGCGATCCTGCGCGTGGTCGACCTCGGCGCGGCCGAGGGCGACAAGCGGTTCTACAAGATCCGCATGAAGATCCTGAACTCGGTCACCAACTCCCTTACGGAGTCCATGAAGGAGCTCCAGGCCAAGGGCAGGGTCGACAAGGACCTCAGCCCGGCGGCGATGGCCGGCTCGCTGGTGGCGATGCTGGCCGCGGTCGCCTCGCACCAGAAGGGCTTCCAGACCTGGGGTGTCAAGCAGGCGGAGCTCAAGCCGAACCTGGCGCTGCTCGTGCACCTGGGCATCACCGGCAAGAAGCCGACCAGGTGACGGCGGACCCCTCCGGGGGGCCCGCCGCCGGCGCAGGCTCCCGTAGGACCGCGGTCAGCGCCGCTCCAGGCGGAACAGCCTGATCTCGCGCTCGATGCGCGCCTGGTACGTCGCGTACGGCGGCCAGAACTCCAGCACCGCCCGCCACGCCTCCGCCCGTTCGGCCCCCTCCAGCAGGCGGGCCCGTACCGGGATGTCCCGCCCCTGCCAGTTCACGTCCGCGTCCGGGTTCCTGAGCAGGTTCCCGGTCCAGGCCGGGTGGCCGGGGCGGCCGAAGTTGGACCCGATGAGCAGCCAGCTCGCGCCTCCGTCCTCCGGCATGCACGCGAGCGGAGTGGTCCGGGGCTCACCGCTCCTCGCACCCCGGGCGGTCAGGATCACCCCGGGCAGCATCCGGGCGCTGAGCAGCACCCTTCCGCCGGTGAGGCGGTGGACCGCCTTGTCCATGGCGGGGATGAAGTGCGGGGCGATCCTGGCGAAGAGGCGGGTCGAGGAGACCTTCTGCACGAGCTTGACGGGGAGGGTCGCACCGGGAGCCATCAGACGGCCGCCTTCTCGGGAGTCGCGGAGGGGTCGGAGGTCGCCGGGCCGGCCGCGGCGAAGAGGCCGGCCTGCTGCGCGGCGTGCCCGCGGAGCCGGTGGACCGGGCCGAAGAGCAGTTCGTCGCCGGCCGCCCGCTTGAAGTAGAGGTGGGCGTCGTGCTCCCAGGTGAAGCCGATGCCGCCGTGCAGCTGGATGGCCTCGCCCGCGGTGACCCGCAGGGCTTCCAGCGCCTGCGCGAGGGCCAGGCCGCCCTGCTCGGCGTCCCAGGCGGCGTAGTAGACGGCGGAGCGGGCCGCCTGGACCTGGACGTAGAGGTCGGCGAGGCGGTGCTTGACCGCCTGGAAGGAGCCGACGGGCCGTCCGAACTGCTCGCGCCGGCGCACGTGGTCCACGGTGCGGGCCAGCGCGTGCCCGGCCGCGCCGACCGCCTCGGCGGCGAGGACGGCGGCGGCGTGCCGGCCGGCGGCCGTCAGGGCGGCGAGGGGGTCGGGGGCGGCGCCGGGGGCGGTGCCGGGGTCGGGGTCGGCGCCGAGCAGTTCGGCCGGGACGTCCCGCAGCTGGACGCGTCCCTGCGGGCGCGTCTCGTCGAGGGTCGTCTGCCGGGCCCGTACGAGTCCGGGCGCGTCGCCCCGTACGAGGAACAGCAGCGTCCGGGCCCGGGCGAAGCCGCCGGTGTGCGCGGCGACCAGGAGCAGGCCTGCGCTGTGCCCGTCGAGGACCTGGGCGACCTCCCCGTAGAGCCGCCAGCCGCCGGCCACGGCCCGGGCCTGCACCCCGCCCGCCCGGCCCCCGCCGGCCCAGTCGCCGGGGGCGTTGTCGCCGGTCAGGGCGAGGGCCGTGGACAGGGCGGGGCCCGGGACGGCGAGCGCGGCGGTCAGCTCCCCGGCCGCGAGCGCGGGCAGCAGGGCCGAGCGCTGGGCGGCGGTGCCGAGGGCGGCGACCAGCGGGGCGGCGAGCGCGGCGGTGGCCAGCAGCGGGGAGGGCAGCAGCACGCGCCCGGTCTCCTCGCAGGCCAGCACCAGGTCGGCGGGCGCGCAGCCGACGCCGCCGTACTCCTCGGCGATGGCCAGGCCGGGCAGGCCGAGCCGCCGGGAGAGCTGCTGCCACAGCCCGGGGTCGTGTCCGGCGCCGGTCCGGACGGCGGCTTTGACCTCGTCCGGGCCGCAGTGTTTGGCCAGGATCTCGCGCAGGGTACGGCGCATCTCGTCCTGCTCCGCGGTGAAGGCGGCATCCATCGTCGAGGCTCCTCCCGTTTCTGACGGGGCGTCATGTTAGGGCGGCGGGGCCGAGATGCACAGGGTGCGGAGGACGCACCTTGGGGGCGGACGCGGGGCGCGGGGTTACATCTGACGTATCGTCAGATGTACCGTCCTTCCATGCCTGGACCCCTGTCTGCACCGCCCGTGCCCCCGTCCCTTCCCGCACCCCGCCGCCGGGTCGCGGTGGTCGGCGTCGCCCTCTCGGACTGCGGCCGGGTCGACGGCCCGACCCCCTACGCCCTGCACGCCCAGGCCGCCCGCCGGGCCCTGGCCGACTCCGGTCTGGACCGCTCCGTCATCGACGGCTTCGCCTCGGCCGGCCTCGGCGTCCTCGCCCCGGTGGAGGTGGCCGAGTACCTCGGCCTGCGGCCCGCCTGGGTCGACTCGACGTCCGTCGGCGGATCGACGTGGGAGGTGATGGCCGCCCACGCCGCCGACGCCATCGCCGCCGGCCACGCCAACGCCGTCCTGCTGGTCTACGGGTCGACGGCCCGCGCCGACGTCAAGGCCCGGCGGCGCACGTCGAACCTGTCGTTCGGGTCGCGGGGGCCGCTCCAGTTCGAGGTGCCGTACGGGCACACGCTGGTGGCGAAGTACGCCATGGCCGCACGCCGGCACATGCACGAGTACGGGACGACGCTGGAACAGCTCGCCTCCGTGGCCGTCCAGGCACGGGCGAACGCGGCGGCCAACCCCGACGCGATGTTCCGCGACCCGATCACCGTCGAGGACGTCCTCACGTCCGACCCGATCGCCGACCCCTTCACCAAGCTGCACTGCTGCATCCGCTCGGACGGCGGCTGCGCGGTGCTCCTGGCGGCGGAGGAGTACGTACCGGACAGCGCGAAGACCCCGGTCTGGGTCCTGGGAACCGGCACGTCCGTGTCCCACACCACGATGTCGGAGTGGGAGGACTTCACGGTCTCCCCCGCGGCCGTCTCGGGCCGTCTCGCCTTCGCCCGCGCGGGGCTCACCCCGGCCGACGTCGACCTCGCCGAGATCTACGACGCCTTCACGTACATGACCCTGGTGACACTGGAGGACCTCGGCTTCTGCGCCAAGGGGGAGGGCGGATCCTTCGTGGGGAAGGGCCGCCTGCTGCGGGACGGGGAGCTCCCGGTCAACACCGACGGCGGCGGCCTGTCGGCCTGCCACCCGGGCATGCGCGGCCTGTTCCTGCTGGTGGAGGCCGTCCGCCAGCTGCGCGGCGAGGCGGGCCCGGACCGCCAGGTCACCAGGCGGGGCGGCGAAGGCCTGCCCGAGGTGGCCCTGGCGTCGGGCACGGGGGGCTGGTTCTGCTCATCGGGGACGGTGCTGCTGGGGCGCGGCTGAGGGGGTGCGCGGCCCTCGCGAGCACGTGCTCAGCGACGAGGGGATCCGCCGGCCGTACGCGCCCTGAGCCAGGTGAGCAGGCTCCTGAAGGCCGGGGTCATGGTGGCGTCCGACTGTTCGAGGGTCGTCGTTCGAGGCCCGTCCTCCATCGTGATCGTGTAGCCCATCGCGTCTCTCGCGCCGCCGTCCGCGGCCGCCGCGGGGTCCGCCGCGGCGGCTGCGATCAGGCGGCCCAGTTCCGCTGCCGCGGCGGCGGGCAGGGCAGCCGTGTCCAGGACCTCGGGCGGGCGGCGGCTCGCCGCCGCCAGCCCGCCGTACGTCTCCAGCGTCACCTTCACCTGGTGGCCTTCATCGTGGCCAGGTCCTTGGCCAGCGCCGTCACCTTGGCGTTCAGCTCCCCGAGCTGGCGGGACAGGGCCGCGATGCCGTCCTCGCGGCCCACGCGGCCGTTCCCGCTGACGGCGAAGGCCCGGGCCTTGGGGACACCGCTGATCTGGATCTCCACCCCGGCCCATGCCGCCAGCACGGCCGACTGTTCGGGGCTGCCGGCCCCGAACAGCTCCCCGGCCTTCTGGAAGGTGGTGTCGGCGAAGTCCTGGAAGCTCGCGTCGGCGGTCGACGCCCTGAGCGCGTCGTACCAGACGTGTCCCGCGCCCTCCCACGCGAATCCGCCGATGCCCACGGCGGCCAGGTAGAACGCCTTGTTCGGGATGCCGGAGTTGAAGTGCACCCCGCCCGAGTCCCCCCTCGGCGTGTCGGGCAGGTGCATGAACTTGCTCATGCGGTCGGGCTGGGGGTCCCTGCCGAACTGGGGGTTGTCGTACGCCTGGCCCGGCTCCTTCAGCGACCGCAGGGCGTCACCACCGATTCCCGGGGTCCACACCTCGGCGCCGATCTTCCAGTCGGCGTCCTCGGCCCGCTGCTTCAGCGACCACTGCTTGACCAGTGAACCGAATACGTCCGACATCGATTCGTTCAGGGCCCCGGACTGGTTGTGGTATTCGAGTCCGGCGGTGCTCTCGGTGACGCCGTGCGTCAGCTCGTGGGCGATCACGTCGAGGGATCCGGTGAGATTGCCGAACTCCTTCCCGTCCCCGTCACCGAAGATCATCTGCCGGCCGTCCCAGAACGCGTTGTTGTACTGCACGTCGAAATGCACGTAGCCGTCCAGGCGCATTCCGTTGTCGTCGATCGAATTGCGCCGGAAGACCTCCCGGTAGAAATCGCGCGTCAGGCCCAGCCCGTCGAAGGCCCGGTCGACCGCCGTGTCCGCGGACTCCGGTCCGTCTTCCGTCCTGACCAGGGTGGCGCGGCGCAGCGTCACCCCCTCGTCGCAGTCGAAAATGGTGCGCCGCCCGTCACCGGCGGTGGCGGTCGCCCCCGCGAGGGACGCGCGGACCATGCGTTCACCCCGCAGTCGGGCGGTGGTCAGCAGGGTGTCCAGGGCGGCCTGTCGGACGTCGTTGTCCGGGCTTTCCAAGAGCTTGTCGAGAATGTACGGAGGAATGATGCAGTTGATCGGGCGGGTCCTGCTCATGGGGCACCTCCTGAGCGAGAGGACCGACGGTTAAGAATTCATCATTTGACATTTCATCATTTGCGCGAGGGTGATCCCGGAACGCGAGCGGGCGCCGTTTCACGCCAATACCACCAGTCTTGCTCCGCCGCCAGTCGTCAGCAACCGCCGGTGCGCCCCCGCGGGGGCGCGGGGGCCGGACGGGGGCACGATCGGGCGGGGTCGGAGGACGCCGGGGGACGCGGGGGCGTCCGCCGGCGGGCCGGCCGCCGCCGTCCCGTTTCCGGGCGCGTCCCGTTGTGGTTCGCCCGGACGCGCCTCATGCATCATTGACCCGGCCGGTTCTCTTCATCTGCGACCGAATTCCATCTGCTTCAACACCCTTCATGGCTGCGGAGGTTCGCGATGGCGGTACGGACACGCGTCCACCTCGTGCTGGTGCACGGCCTGTTCTCCTCCGCACGCGTGTGGACGGCGTTCCACGGGCTCCTGGCCACCGACCCCGAGCTCGCGGGCTGGCTCAGCGTCCACCGCTTCCGGTACGACTCCCCCCTCGTGCGCCTGCGCCCCGACCGGCGCGTAGCCGAGACCGACGACATCGCCGACCAGTTCGGCACCTTCCTGGAGACCGAACTCGCCGACGCCGAGCGGATCGTCATCGTCACCCACAGCCAGGGCGGCCTCGTCGTCCAGCGCTTCCTCGCCCGGAAGCTGTGGAACGGCGAAGGGCGCGACCTGCACCGCATCAAGCACTTCACCATGTTCGCCTGCCCCAACACCGGCTCCGGGTTCTTCCTCACCGTCCGCAAACGGCTCAAGCTCTGGCACCACCCGCAGGAGAGGCAGCTGCGCCCCTTCGACCGGGCGGTGACCGAGGCGCAGCGGACGGTGCTGAGCGCGGTGGTGCACGCCCGCTCCCACGGCGACCAGGAGTGCCCGATCCCCGTGCGCGCCTACGGCGGGTCGGCCGACGACATCGTGCCGCCCGTCGTCGCCCGCGGCGTGTTCCCCAAGGGCGGGGTGGTCACCGCCGACCACTTCTCGATCATCCAGCCCGCCGACCGCACCGCCGCCTCCTACCTGGCCGTCCGGAAGGCGCTGGAGCGGGTGGCCCAAGGGGAGGAGGCGGACGCCGAGTTCAGGGACATCGCCCTGCGCGTCCCCGGCCAGCCCGACGGGCGGCCCGAGCTTCCCGCGCCCGCCGCCGGCGAGCCGGACCTGGCGCCCTTCCCGCCGCCCCCGTACGGGCAGCTGGAGGAGGGCCAGCTGAAGGGGCAGGAACGGCTCGGGCTGGTGGCGGACCTGCTGTCGGAGCGGGCCCGCCGACAGGTCCACGTACTCGCCGGACTCGGCGGCTCCGGAAAGAGCCGGCTCGCCCTGGAGGCGGCCGACCGGGCGCAGCGCGACGGGCGCCGGGTGTGGTGGGTGTCGATGCCGGAGCTGAGCCTGCGGATGCGGATGATCGCCCGCGACCTGGGGGCCCCGTCGATCACGGTGGAACGGGCCTGGCTGCTGGGTACGGCCATGGACCTGGTCTGGACCCTGCTGAACGAGTGCCCCGACCCCTGGCTGCTGGTGTTCGACAACGCCGACGACCCCGACCGCCTCGGCCCCCGCGACGGCCCCGTCTCCAGCGGGACGGGCTGGCTGCGCAAGCCGCAGAACGCCCGCGGCACGGTGCTGGTCACCAGCCGGGTGCGTCGCCAGCAGGCCTGGGGCGACTGGACCCGCGTCCTGCCGGTACCGCTGCTGGACGAGACCGACGGCGCGTCCATGCTGCTGGAGCGGACCGGCGGTCTGGGCGGGACGAACGAGGACGCGCGCCGCCTGTCGCGCGAGCTGGGCGGGCTGCCGCTGGCGCTGCGCCACGCCGCCGACGTGATCCGGGCCGTCAGCGAGAGCCAGATCTCCCTGGCCACGGACATCCGCGACTTCGAGGCCTTCCGCGCCACGGTCGCCGCCCGCGTCGACCTCGCGGCGGGCCAGGACGGGCCGCACCTCAGCGAGCTGCTGGGGCGGGAGATCGTGGAGAAGTCCTGCGGGATCGCCCTGGACCTGCTGGGCGAGCGGGAGCTGGGGCAGGCGGCGGCCCTGCTGAAGGTGTTCGCCTGTCTGAGCATCGCCCCGATCCCCTACCGCTGCCTGCTGTCCGGCCCGGCGCTCGCCCGCTCCTCCCTCTTCCCCGGCGTGACCCCGGCGCGCACCGGCGCCGCCCTCGCGGGGCTGGAGGAGTTCGGGCTGGTGGAGGCGTACGAGCGGGAGGGCGTCGCGGAACGCGACCTGGCACACGTCCTGACCATGCACCCCGTGGTGCACGGGGTACTGCGCGAGGACGGGGAGGTGCGGGAGCGGTCCGCGGAGTACTACGGGCTGGCCGTGCAGCTGGTGCTGTCGGCGACCCATCTGCGCAATCCCGACCATCCGGCGAACTGGCCGCTGTGGGCGGCTCTCGCCCCGCACGCGCTGGAGGTGTCCCGGGCCTGTCTGCTCGGCGACCTCAAGCTGTCGGACCGCACGGTGCGCGCGGAGGCCCTGGAGCTGGCCCGGCTGACCTCCCGCTACCTGATCGCGACGGGGCTGCTGGGGTCGGCGTACGACCTGGTGCTGCCGATGGTGGAGCGCTGCGGCTCCTTCGGGTTCGACGTGGACGACCGGGAGATCCTGGGCCTGCGCCACGAGCAGGGCCGTATCCACCTGGACCGGGAGCAGCTGCCGCAGGCGGAGCGGGTGCTGGAGCAGGTGGTACGGGCCCGGACGCGGATTCTGGGCGAGAACCACGCCGACACGCTCGCCAGCCGGCACAAGCTGGCCCGTGCGATCAACGAGCAGTCCGGGCGGGAGGGCGAGGCGGAGGTGATGCTGCGCTCCATCGTGGCTGCGGAAAACGAGGTCCGGGGCCGGGAGCACTACGACACGTTGGTGATGCGCAACACCCTCGCCCGTACGATGCTCGCCCTCGGTTCGCACGCGGAGGCCGAGGCGGAGGCCCGGCAGATCCTGGACATCAGCCGGCGCAACCACTGGCCGCCGTCGACGCCGGAGATCCTGCGGGCGCGGGAGACGCTGACGCACGCGCTACTGCGCCAGGACCGGGCGCACGAGGCGGAGCAGGTGATCCGGGCGGCACTGCGCGACGCGTCGCAGCCGCCGGACTCGAACCTGGTGATGCGGTTCCGGTTCACGTTCGTGCTGGTGCTGCTGGGGATCCGGGGGCGTACGCCCGAAGCGGTGAACCAGCTGAAGGCCCTGGTGCGGGACCTGGACCGGGTGGTGACGTCGGAGCATCCGCTGTCGGTGCAGGCCAGGGCGCTCCTGGAGCGGACGCTGCGCGAGATGCCCACCTGAGGGACCGTCAAAACTGCGTAAGCACAGGCTGCTTGGACGGAACCCCGGCGGCCGGTGCGGGCTTGCGCGTAGCCTGACGGTGCCTCACCCTGTGTGACGCGTCCCACACCGAAATGCGCGGAGGTCCGCCGATGACCGCTGTCCCGGCCGATACGAACGACGACCAGTCCCTCAGATGGGGGGCGCCGGGCAGCCCGCTGGAGGAGCTCCAGGCGGAGGTCGGCCGGCGGATCGCGATGGAGGCCCTGGAGGCCGGCCGCCAGGCGCTGGAGCTCGACGCCAAGTCGGCCTTCCGTACGACCAGTGGGACGCATCCCGTGTAAGTGCTGTTGTTCTCTGTTGTCTTTCCGAGCGCCCGGGGGGCCGTCGAATGACGTCAGAACAAGCAGAACGATCCACGCGGGGCGTGTCGGCCGCCCCGGAACCGCCCCACGACCCGTTCTTCCGCGCCGTCACCGCGCCCGCCTTCACGCACGAGCTGCTCGCCGGGCTCGCCGCCGGCCGCTGCGCGGCGGTGCGGGTCCCGGGTTTCCTCTCCGAGGAGCGGTGCGCGGAGGTGCTCGCCGCGCTGGAGGCCCAGCCGTTCGACTCGTACCAGCAGGCCCGCATCGATCCGCCGGTGATGCGGTTCGGGGTGGGCGTCAGCGACCACATGGCGGACGGCGGGGTCGCCGAGGGTTACTGGAAGGCGCTGGAGGGCCACCACGAGGCCTGGCGGGGCCTGGGCCTGTCGTTCGACCCGTTCCGTACGAGCCGGGAGGCGCTCGCGGCGGCCTGGCCGGGCGGGGTGGAGGTCGGCCGCAGGGGCGGCCGGGCGATGGGCGACGGGGTGGCCCGGGAGCCGAACCAGGGGTTCCAGGTGCACTTCGACGACGCCCTGCGCGAGTACGAGGGGGATCTGCTGGACGTGCCGCTGATGGGGCAGTTCGCGTTCAACCTGTACCTGAGCGTGCCGCCCGAGGGCGGTGAGACGGTCATCTGGCGCCACCGCTGGCAGCCGCAGGACGAGGCGCACCGGCTGTCGGCGTACTACGGGTACGACGAGACGGTGGTGCGGGGCGCCGAGTCGATCGAGCTGGCCCCGCGCGTCGGGGAGGCGCTGCTGCTGGATCCGCGGTTCTTCCACGCGGTGCGGCCGAGCCGGGGGGCGCGGCGCATCGCCCTGGGGTTCGCGGTGGGCGTCGGAACGAACGGGCGACTGCTCACCTGGGCGTGAGCGCGGACCGGCCACGGCCTGCGTCAACTCACCTTTGACCGAATGGTTTTGACGCCCGGTAGGCGCACGGCTACGTTCCCCGCATGGACCTCTTGCGCTATGTGGCCTTCAGCACCGACCCGCTCGGCGGGAACCCCGCGGGTGTGGTGCTGGACGCCACCGGGATGGACGAGGCGGCGATGGCCGCCACCGCGGCGGACGTCGGCTATTCGGAGACGGCTTTCGTGGTTCCCCGGCAGGACGGGGAGCTCGACATCCGCTACTTCAGCCCGCAGACCGAGGTCCCGTTCTGCGGGCACGCCACCATCGCCACCGCCGTCGCACACGCCCAGCGGTACGGGGTGGGCCGGCTGCTGCTGCACACCCAGGCGGGCCCGGTGCCGGTGACCACCTCGGCGGGCCCGGACGGGGCGGTGGTCGCCACGCTGGTGAGCGTGGCGCCGCGCACGGCGGAGATCTCCGCGGCGGACCTGGCGGAGCTGCTGGCCGCGCTGCGCTGGTCGGCCGCCGACCTGGACCCGGAGCTGCCGCCGCGGGCGGCGTACGCGGGGGCCTGGCACCCGGTGATCGCGGCCGCGAGCCGGGAGCGGCTGGCGGACCTCGACTACGACATGGCGGCGCTGGGCGCGCTGATGGCCCGCCGGGACTGGACGACGATCACCCTGGTCCGGCGCGAGTCGCCGACGGTCTTCCACACCCGCAACCCCTTCCCGCCGGGGGGCGTGGTGGAGGACCCGGCGACGGGTGCGGCGTCCGCCGCGCTGGGCGGGTACCTGCGGAGCCTGGACCTGGTGGACGTCCCTGCGGTCCTCACCGTCCACCAGGGCGTGGACATGGGCCGGCCGAGCCTGATCACGGTCGGCGTGCCGGCGGACCCGGCGGCGGGCATCGAGGTGACGGGCACGGCGGTCCCGATCGCCTGATCCGGGCGGGCTCGGGGCCACGGCTACCAGTCCAGCGCGTCGAGGGGCCTTCCGTCGGGGGCGATACGCAGGTCGTGGTGGGCATGGTCGAAGTCGATCAGCCGGATGTGGGACGCGTCCCGCCACTGCGCCTCAAGGACGCCCCTGGGGTACGCGGGGGTGTACGAGGCCACCGGCCAGCGGCGTGCCGCGGGCAGCGGGCCGGTGTCGATGTGGATGCTCCAGGCCGCGTCGCCGAACCCGAGGCCCCGCTCCACGACCAGGCGCCGGCCGGAGCCGTCGGGGGCCGGGACGTCCCACTCCAGGCCGGGGAAGGGGTCGGCCACCACGGCGTACGCCGGGACCGCCAGCACCCCGGCGACGGCCGCCCCCGCCAGGCCGAGGGCGGCGCCCTTGCGCACCGCCGGACGGCGGGAGGTGAGCAGGGCGGCCCCGGTGAGGGCGACGGCCGCCAGGACGGCGGCGAGTACGGGGTGGTCCAGTTCGGCCGCGAGGGCGGCTCCTCCGGGCCGGTGGCAGCCGGCGGCGGCGAGAGCCGCCAGGACCACCGCCACGGCCACGGCGACCAGGGTGCGGGCGGCGGCTCGGGAGGTGCGCATGGGCCGCACCCTACGGGGAGCCCGGGCGGTGGCGGTCACCGGCCCGGCGGCCCGCGACGGGGCCGGACCCGACGGCCCCGTTAGCCTGGCGGCATGACCGGCGACGACTCCGAGTTCCACCAGGTCCTGCACTCCCTGCGCGTCTGGGACACCGTCCTGCCCGCCTTCGACGCGGCCTCGGCGCCCGCGGGGCCGGTGGAGCTGTTCCGGGAGTGGTTCGTGCACGCCGCCCGGGCGGGGCAGGCCGAACCCCACACGATGACCCTGGCGACGGCGGACGCGGACGGCCGGCCCGACGCGCGGATCCTGATGCTGCACGAGGCGGACGAGCGGGGCTGGCACTTCGCCTCGCACGCCACCAGCGCCAAGGGCCGCCAGTTGGCCGGGCGGCCGGAGGCGGCGCTGGTCTTCTACTGGCCGGCGGTGGGCCGGCAGGTCCGCGTCCGGGGCCGGGTCACCGCATGCGGGGAGCGGGAGAGCCGGGCGGACCTGGCGGTCCGCTCGCGCGGTGCGCTGGCGGCGGCGCTCACGGGCCGGCAGAGCGAGGTTCTGGGATCCCGGGAGGAGCTGGTGGAGGCTTCGGCGGCGGCCTGGGAGCGGGCGGGAACGGAGCCGGACGCCCCGGCGCCGACCTGGACCCGTTACGTCCTGGAGCCGGCGGAGGCGGAGTTCTTCCAGGGCGACGCCGCCCGCCGCCACGTCCGCCTGCGTTACCGCCGCGGCGGGTCCGGCGACTGGACCCGCGAGCTGCTCTGGCCGTGAACCCGGCCCCCTGCGGCGCGACGCGGGACGGCGCCCCCGCGGGAGTTCGCGGGGGCGCCGTCCGATGCTGCGGGGGCCGGTCAGCCCTTGCCGAAGCCGCCGGCGATCGGGCCGGCCGCGCACTGGCGCCACTCGTTCTGGAAGGTGTTGCTCATCCGGCCGATGTTCCCGCCGTGCGAGCGCAGGTAGTCGAAGATGCCCGCACAGTTCGCCGCCGTCGGGACGAACCGCGAGGTGCAGCTGTCACCGGCGCCGCCGCCGAAGTCGCAGCTGCCGGCGGCGGCCGGCGTGGCGGTGGCCAGGCCGAGGACCGGCAGGGCGATCGTGGCGGCGACGGCGACGGCGCCCGTCTTCAGCTTGCGCGAAATGCTCATCATTTCTGAATTTCCCCTCATTGAGCACAGAAGGCGTTTCCCGCGCCCTCCCCACACCACACGGTTTCAGCCCGTGTGACGGAACATCCCTGGTCAGAGGATGTGCGGTGGCGCTTTGCCTGGCCCGATCCTGTCGGTCCGCCCGCTGTGCGGACAAGAGAGTTGAGGGTTTTCAGAGCTCGACGCCCGAACAAACCACCCCTTCAGGGACGGAACACCGCGATCCACACCCCTTCGGCCGCCTCCCGGAAGGCCACCCGCAACGGCATGCCGACGCGCAGCTCCTCCGCCGGGCAGTCGACGACCTCGGTCATCATCCGGGGCCCCTCCTCCAGGTCCACGACGGCGGCCGTGTACGGGACCCTTTCGCCGAACGGCGGCAGGTCGTTGCGGTGGACCACCGACCAGGTGTAGAGGGTCGCGCGGCCGCTCGCCCCCTCCCAGGCCACCCGGTCCTCACCGGCCCAGCAGAAGGGGCAGAACTCGCGCGGGTAGTGGTGGGCGCGCCCGCAGTCGGCGCACCGCCGCAGCAGCAGCCGCCCCTCGGCGGCGGCGTCCCAGTAGGTGCGGGTGAACTCGTCGGACTCGGGGAGGTCGTACCGCACCGTGCTCACAGGAAGAGTCCGATCGCAGCGTCGAGGGACCAGGTCTGCCAGGCCATGGCGAAGAACGCCACGCCCGAGATGAGGGCCATCATGGCGTTCTGCCCCTGTTCGGCCCAGTCGTGGATCATCAGCACCAGGTAGAGCAGGTTCAGCAGCAGCCCGCCGATCAGGGCGACGGGGGTCAGGAACCCCAGCACCAGGCCGAGCCCCAGGGCGAGTTCCGCGTAGACGACGACGTACGCCATCAGCCGCGGCCGCGGTTGGACGACCGACGCGAAACCGGTCCTGACGAAGGACCACCGGTGCCTGCCGGCGACGTCGGCGGCCCAGGCGATGCCGGTGCCGCGCTCGAACCAGCCCTTCTTGTCCTTGTGCCGCCAGCTCTCCAGCCACCACAGGCCGAGGCCTGTGCGCAGCACGGCGAGCCATTCGGCCCCGCTGAGCCAGATGGTCTGCATGGACCGCCACCCTCCACTCGATCTGACGGTACGTCAGTTCAGCGGATCGGCGGCGATCCCGCAAGGCCTCAGACGACCTCCGTGAACAGCCGCCCGTACCCCTCCACACCGCCCGCCCCCGCGCCCGCCGCGCGCAGCGCCGACCACAGCAGGACCTGGTTCGCGGTGAGCACCGGACGGCCCAGGGTGGCCTCCAGGGCCGCGATCGCACCGACCGCACGGAAGCCGTTCCCGCCGATCACCACCGCGTCCGCCGCGTCCCCGACCTGCCCCGCCACCCAGTCGTGCAGCGCCCGCGGCGTCACCTGCGCCTGCCCGCCGGGCAGCCCGCAGGGGGCCGCGTAGGCGACCTCGAACCCGGCCTCCTCGTAGTAGCCCCGCCCCAGTTCGTTCAGCGTCTCGTCGAACCACGGCGGGTCGACGAGCGCGACCCGCCCCGCCCCGAGGGCCCGCAGCGCCTCGACGGCGGCGGCGCAGGTGGCGACGACCGGCAGGCCGTGGGCGCGTTCCCGCAGCCGGGCCAGCAGGTACGCCTCCCCGCGCGCCCCGATGACGTACGAGGAGCTGGTGAAGGCGTACGCGAGCACCGCCACCGGCGCGTCCGCGAGCAGCGCGGCGGCCTCGTCCACCCGCGGGGACTCGGCGAAGGCCCGTACGGGCGCCAGCGGGATCGTCTCCGCCATCGCACCGCCGCGCCCCATCGCACCGAACGGCACCCGCGCGTAGTGCAGGCCGACCCCTGCCGGGGCCATGGCGCGCAGTTCCGACTCGGGGCCGACGTCGGCGTGCGGGGTGAGGACACCGAGACGGACGCGCACGTCCCACCCGTCGGGCTGCCACATCACGCGCTCCTCTCCGTCACCGGACCACCGGAACGACCCACTTTGTCAGGGTTCGCTCCCCTCTGCGGCCGAGCCGCGCCGGGCCCTCCGCGCCCGCCCTCCGGCCCCGTGACCGATCCGCAATCGATTCCCTCCTCGACCGAGACCCAACAACCCTGTGTGTCGATACGCTCACTCCTCATGCCCGCGCCCGCACCCGACCTGACCAGCACCCAGCCCCGCCCCGTGTACGTGATCGGCGCGGGCCCCGGCGGCCTGGCCGTCGCCGCCGCGCTGCGCGCCCGCGGGATCCGCGCGGTGGTCGTCGAACGGTCGGACGCGGTCGCCACCTCCTGGCGGGGCCACTACGCGCGGCTGCGCCTGCACACCACCCGCCGGCTGTCGGCCCTGCCGGGCCTGAAGATCCCGCGCCGCTTCGGACGCTGGGTGGCCCGGGCCGACGTGGTCCGCTACCTGGAGAAGTACGCCGAGCACCACGCGCTGGAACTGGTCACCGGCGTCGAGGTGACCCGGATCGAACGCGCCGCCGACGGCGAGGGCTGGACCCTGCACGCCTCCGGCGGCCGGCTCCTGGCCGCCGGAGCGGTGGTGGTGGCCACCGGCTTCAACCACACCCCGCACCTGCCGGACTGGCCCGGCGCGGACAGCTTCACCGGGCGGCTGCTGCACGCCTCCGGCTACCGCGAGCCCTCCCCGTACGCGGGGCGGGACGTGCTGGTCGTCGGCGTCGGCAACACCGGCGCGGAGATAGCCGTGGACCTCGCCGACGGCGGGGCGGCCCGGGTGCGCCTCGCGGTCCGCACCGCCCCGCACATCGTGCGCCGCTCGACGCTCGGCTGGCCGGCGCAGCGCACGGGCATCCTCGTGCGGCGGCTCCCGGTCCGGCTCGTGGACCGCCTCGGGGCGCTGGTCGCGAAGGCCTCGATACCCGACCTGTCGGCGTACGGGCTCCCGCGCCCGGCCACCGGCCTGTACAGCCGGGCGCGGCAGGGGGCGATCCCGGTCCAGGACGTGGGCCTGATCGACGCGGTCCGCACCGGCCGGGTGGAACCCGTGGCCGCAGTGGCCTCCTTCGACGGGGACCGCGTCCTCCTCGCCGACGGAACGGCGATCACCCCGGACGCGGTGATCGCCGCGACGGGCTACCGCCGGGGCCTGGAGGCCCTGGTGGGGCACCTCGGTGTCCTGGACGACCGCGGCCGCCCCCTGGCCCACGGCCCCCGCACCACCCCCGGAGCCCCCGGCCTGTACTTCACCGGCTACACCAACCCCCTCAGCGGCATGTTCCGCGAACTGGCCCGCGACGCCCGCCGCATCTCCAGGGCCCTCGCGCGCTAGAGCGTGTCGTCGCAGGGTTCACCGGGTGCGCGGTTCGATCTCGCCCGCGAAGACGATGACCTGGTCGATGAGGCTCCGTCGCAGATGGACGACGTCCGTCCCCGCCAGGCGGGGACCTCCGTCCGGCGTGGTGAAGACCCACTGGTACCGGGCCCACTCGTCGGGCATGTCCACCGCCGAGCAGCGCACCATCGTGCCGGTCCCCGCCGGGTGGCGCCGGATGTCCAGCACGAACCGCTCGATCGCCGCGATTCCCTCGCTGCGACCCAACGGCCCCCAGAAGACCACGTCCGAGGTCAGGGCCTGGGAGAGCAGGGCGGTCACATGGCTGTCGTCCGAGGCGTTGAACGCCGAGATGAACGTGTCGATCGCGGAGCGTGCAATCTCTTCCTGCATGCCCCAGTAATACCAGCCGCTCCGCGTCCGCCCGTCCCGCGAGCCGACTTCCGGTCACGGTGAACCCTCCCGGTCGCGACAGGCCCTCGGCCGGTTCCGGTCTGGACGGCGCCCGAACACCTCTGCCACGGTTCAGGCACACCACCTCCACCACCTTTCCGATGCATCCCTGTTCCTGACGGCACGTCAGTTCAGTAATCTGACATGACGTCAGCTACCGACGACTCCATCGAGGTTCATCGAGCAGGGCGGGCGAAGCGATGCTTGGATCCACTCACGGCACCCTCACCACCGACTTCCGCGCACGGGTCGAGGCCTGCGGGGAGACCCCCAGGACCGCCGTCCACTCCACGGCGGCACCGACCGCCGGGGACGCGGCCGAACTGGACGTCAGCGGCCGGCCCCTGCACTCCGACGTGCCCGACCTGGACCGGTTCTTCCGGCCCGAGTCGGTGGCCGTCATCGGCGCCTCCGACACCGAGGGCCGGCCGAACACCGGCATCACCCGGCAGCTGATCGCGTGGGCCGACCGCGTCGGCGCCCGCGTCCACCCCGTGCACCCCACCCGGACCACCGTCTTCGGGCTGCCGTGCCACCCCTCCGTCGCCGAGCTGCCCGAACAGGTCGACCTCGCCGTCCTCCTGGTCGCCGACCCGGTCCCGGTCATCGAGGAACTCGCCGACACCAAGGTGAAGTTCGCGGTCGCCTTCGCCTCCGGCTTCGCCGAGACCGGCGAGAGCGGCGCCGCCGCCCAGGCCCGGCTGACCGCCGCCGTCCGGCGCTCGGGCCTGCGCCTGCTCGGCCCGAACACCAATCTCAACGCCTTCGAGAGGTTCCGCGAGGACCTCGACGGCCCGGCCATCGCCCTGATCACCCAGTCCGGCCACCAGGGGCGGCCCGTCCACGCCCTCCAGGAACTCGGCATCCGCCTCTCCCACTGGGCCCCCACGGGCAACGAGGCCGACCTGGAGACCGCAGACTTCATCTCCTACTTCGCCGAGCGGCCCGAGGTCGGCGCCATCGCCTGCTACGTCGAAGGCCTCAAGGACGGCCGCTCCTTCCTCCTCGCCGCCGACCGGGCCGCCCGCAACGGGGTCCCCGTCGTCGCCGTCAAGGTCGGCCGCACCGAGACCGGCGCCCGCACGGCCGCCTCCCACACCGGCAAGCTGACCGGCGCCGACACCGTGGTGGACGCCGCCATGCGCCAGTTCGGAGTCATCCGCGTCGACGGCCTCGACGAACTCCAGGACACCGCCGCCCTCCTCGCCCGGGCCAGGCCACCGCAGGCCGAGGGCGTCGTCGTCTACTCCATCTCGGGCGGCACCGGCGCCCACTTCTCGGACCTGGCCACCGAGGCCGGCCTCACCCTCCCCACCCTCTCGGAGGCCAAACAGGCCGAGCTCCACCAGTGGATCCCGTCGTACCTCAACGTCGCCAACCCCGTCGACAACGGCGGCCATCCCGTCGGGGACTGGCGCGGCCGGAAGATCATCGACGCCATCCTGGCGGACCCCTCCGTCGGCGTCCTGATCTGCCCGATCACCGGCCCCTTCCCCCCGATGAGCGACAAGCTGGCCCAGGACCTGGCCGACGCCGCCGAAGCCACCGACAAGCTGGTCTGCGTCATCTGGGGCTCCCCCGTCGGCACCGAGGAGGCGTACCGCACCACCCTCCTCGGGTCCTCCCGCGTGGCCACGTTCCGCACCTTCGGCAACTGCATCACCGCCGTCCGTGCCTACCTCGGCCACCACCGCTTCACGGCCGCCTACCGCTCCCCCTTCGACGAAGCCCCCCGCACCCCGTCCCCCTCCCACCGCAAGGCCCGGGCCCTGATGCGGCCCGGCCAGCAGCTCAGCGAACACGCCGCCAAGCAGCTGCTGCGCGCCTACGGGATCCGGGTGCCGCGCGAGCAGCTGGTCACCAGCGCGGCGGCCGCCGTCCGCGCGGCGGGCCTGGTCGGGTACCCGGTGGTGATGAAGGCCTCGGGCCCCCAGCTGGCCCACAAGACGGAACTCGGCCTGGTCAAGGTCGGTCTCACCTCGGCGAGCCAGATCCGCGACGCCTACCGCGAGCTCACGGACATCGCCCGCTACGAGAACGTCCCGCTGGACGGGATCCTGGTCTGCCAGATGGTCGAACGCGGCGTGGAGATGGTCGTCGGCGTCACCCGGGACCCCCTCTTCGGCCCGACCGTCACCGTCGGCCTGGGCGGCGTCCTGGTGGAGGTCCTGCGCGACGCGGCGGTCCGCGTGCCCCCCTTCGGGGAGGACCAGGCCCGCACGATGCTCGGCGAACTGCGCGGCGCGGCGCTGCTGGACGGCGTACGGGGAGCTCCGCCGGCGGACGTGGACGCGCTGGTGGAGGTCGTCCTGCGGGTCCAGCGGATGGCGCTGGAACTGGGCGACGAACTGTCGGAGCTGGACATCAACCCGCTGATGGTGCTGCCGCGGGGGCAGGGGGCGGTGGCACTGGACGCCCTGGCCATCTGTCGTTAGCCCGACCGGACCTCCCCACCCCGCCCTTCCACCGTTCCCCGGGCCAAGCCCCGGCCCCCGCTCCTGGGGGCTCCGCCCCTGGGAACGGAGGAAGTGGGGGTCCCCCCGGACGGAGGCTGGGGGAGGGTAGGGGACCTCGCCCCGCGCAGCGGCCCGCCCGGCCGCACCCGGCACCCGGCACCCGGCACCCGGCACCCGGCACCAACCCCCCGAACGGAGTTCCATGACCCCCGAGACCCCCTCGGACGAGATCCGGCACCGCTTCGAGAGCGGCGTCTCCTGGATCACCCTCAACCGCCCCGACGCCATGAACGCCCTCACCTGGGAGCAGCGCGAACGCGTCATCGCCCTGCTCGCCGACGCCTCCGCCGACCCCGCCACCCGCGCCGTCGTCCTCACCGCCACCGGCAAGGGCTTCTGCGCCGGCGCCGACCTCCGGGGCGCCCCCGCCACCGCCGCCGACCGCGTCGTCGGCGACGTGGCCCGCATGATCCGCCTGGGCGCCCAACGCCTGATCACCGCGGTCCTCGACTGCGAGAAGCCCGTCATCGCCGCCGTCAACGGCACCGCCGCCGGCATCGGCGCCCATCTCGCCCTTGCCTGCGACCTCGTCATCGCCGCCGAACCGGCCCGCTTCATCGAGGTGTTCGTCCGCCGCGGCCTCGTCCCCGACGGCGCCGGCGCCTACCTGCTCGCCCGCCTCCTCGGCCCCCACAAGGCCAAGGAGCTGCTGTTCTTCGGCGACGCCGTCCCCGCCGCGGAGGCCGCCCGCCTGGGCCTCGTCAACAAGGTGGTCCCGGCCGACGATCTGGAGGCGACCGCCCGCGCATGGGCCGAGCGCCTGGCCCAGGGCCCGACCCGCGCCCTCGCGCTGACGAAGCAGCTGGTCAACGCCTCCCTGGACGGCGACCGCGCGACGGCGCTCGCCGCCGAGGCCACCGCCCAGGAGCTCAACATGGCCACCGCCGACGCCCAGGAGGGCGTGGCCGGCTTCGTGGAACGCCGCACCCCGAAGTTCCTCGGCCGCTGAGGCGGGCGCCGCCGGACCTACATCCGCGGATCCGGCCTCAGCACCGCGAACACCGCCCCCGCCGGGTCCGCCCCCCAGGCGATCCGCCCGACGTCCGGCACGTTCGCCGCCGGCATCAGCACCGCGCCCCCGGCCCCCTCGACCGCCGCCACGGTGGCGTCCGCGTCCGCCACGTGGAAGTACGGCACCCAGCGGGCCGGGATCGCCGACGCCCCGCCCGCCCCCTCCCCCTGCGTCGCGACCCCGCCGAAGGAGGTGGCCTGCTGGTCGCCCTCGGCGAGGCTCAGCACCCGGTACGTCATCCCCGGCGCCTCCATCTCCGCCGAGCGCCATCCGAACACCCGGCCGTAGAAGCCGAGGGCCGCCTCCGGGTCCGGCACGTGGAGCTCCACCCACACCAGGCTGTTCTCGGCGGAGGCCACCTCCAGCCCACCCGTCTTCCCGGGCTGCCAGGAGGCGAACCGCGCGCCCTGCGGGTCGGTGAACTGGGCCAGCCAGCCCTCCCCCATCACGTCCATCGGCGCCACCCGCACCTGCCCGCCCGCGCGCATCACGGCGTCGGCGGTGGCCCGGATGTCGGGACTCTGGAAGTACACGGTCCACGCCGAGTCCGCGTCCTCCTCCGTCAGCGGTCCGAGCGCGGCCACGGTCCGGCCGCCCTGCTGGAAGAACCCGTACCCGCCGGCCTCGGGCCCGGCGGAGACGAAGTCCCAGCCGAAGACCGCCCGGTAGAACGCGGCGGCCGCACCGGTGTCGGGGCTGCCGAGGTCGAGCCAGTTGGGCGATCCGGTACGGAAGTCGGTGCCGAGCATCTGTTCCTCCACAGGTAGGCGCCACGCAGTCGCTCGCCACCATGCCCAGCCCCCGCGCACCGCAGGGCGCACGGGCCCCCACGCCCGTCCGGATTCACCCGTTCGGCGCCGCCCCTTCCCGCCCCTTCTCATCTGACGAACCGTCAGGTTCAATCGTGGGGTGATGGGACACGCAGGGATGGCGGCCACCGTCGTCCGATACCTCAGGTCAGCCGGCTCCCCCACCTCCGCGGCCCGGGAGCCCGATTCCGCGCACGTCGACGCCCTTCCGCGCCCCGATCTGCGGGCCGTCGGGGAGGACGAGCGCGCGCCCGTCGGCCCCGCCGAGTTCCGTGCCGTCCTGGGCAACTTCGCGAGCGGGGTCACGGTCATCACCGCCCCGGCCGCCGACGGGGAGGAGGGCCCGGCCGGTTTCGCCTGCCAGTCCTTCGCCTCGCTCTCCCTCGATCCGCCCCTGGTCACCTTCATGGTGGCCCGTACCTCGGCCACCTGGCCGCGCATCGCCCGCGCCGGGGTGTTCTGCGTCAACATCCTCGGCGCCGAACAGGGCGACCTCTGCCGCGCCTTCGCCGTCAGCGGCGCCGACAAGTTCGCCGGTGTCTCCCACCGGCCCGCCCCCGCCACCGGCTCCCCGCAACTCGACGCCGTCCCCGCCTGGATCGACTGCCGGATCCACGCCGTCCACACCGGCGGGGACCACCTCATCGTCGTCGGCCGCGTCGAGGCCATGGGGGCGGAGGGCGAGGGCGACCCCCTCCTCTTCCACAAGGGCCGTTTCGGCCGCCTGGCGGACTGACCCCGGTATCCTTCCCGTCTCGAACGGGCGGGGGCCATGAAGAGGACGTACGCACCACGACGCACCCGGTGGACGGCCACCACGGGATGGCTGATGCTGGCGAGCGCCCTCGGGGCGGTCGTGTGCAGCCTGGCCGGGGTGAGCCCGTACCCGCCGCTCGCCGTCGAGTCCGCCCTCGCCGCCGCCTCCGCCCTCTTCGCCGCCGGCTGGGCCGCGGCCTCCCACCTGGCCGGCCGCAGACCGCCGAAGGTCTCACTGGTCAAGGCCCCGCCCGGCCCCGCGGCCCCCGCGGCACGCCGCCCGGGCCACGTGCTGCGGTACCTCCTCTCCTTCGGCGTCCCCTTCGCCACCGCGGCCGCCGTGGTCGTCGCCGTCACCGGCTCCAGCGAGGAGGGCCGGCGCACCGAACGTCTGGAACGGGCCGGGTACGACCGCCACGGGGCCGAGATCGTCCGGCTGACCGGCGAGCCGGACCGCACCCCGCCGACCGACGACCACGACGGCTACTACGAGACGGACGCGATCCTGCGCGTCCCCTACGACGACGGGCCCCGCGAGGTCCCCGTGCGGGCCGTCCTCACGCAGGACGCCCCCGCACCGGGCGCGTCCGTCGACGTCTGGTTCGCCCCCGCCCACCCCGAGGTCGGCGTCGGCACCCGGTCCGTCTTCCACCGCACGGCGCCGCTGGTCACCGTGGGCCTGTGCGCCCTCCTCGGGCCCTGGCTGATCATCGCGGGCGCCTCCCTCGCGTCGGAGTTGTCCCCGGCGGCCCTGCGGCGGCTGCGCCGCTTCGAGCCCGCCACCCACCTGCCCGCGCTCGCCGTCCTGCTCCTCGGCGTCCTCGCCCTGCTGCCGGTGGCCCTGGGGACCGAGGTCGCGGGCTTCAGCCGCCTGTGGACCGTCCTCGCCGTCCCGGCCCCGGCCCTCGCCGTCGTGTGGGTGGCCCGGCGCGCGTGACGCACACCGGGCCACCGGGTCTCCTCAGAACGTGAGCACCCCCCGCGCCACCCGCCCGTGGTGCGCGTCGTCCGCCGCCTTCGCGAAGTCCTCCACCGGGTAGACCTCCGTCACCAGCTCGTCCAGCAGCAGGTCCCCCCTCCGGTACAGCTCGGCGTAGAGCGCGATGTCACGCTGCGGGCGCGAGGACCCGTACCGACAGCCCATGATCGTCTTGTCCAGGTACATCGAGGAGACCAGGAAGGACGCCTCCTCCTTGAACCCCGGCACCCCGAGCAGCACCGCCTGCCCGTGCCGGTCGAGGAGGTCGACCGCCTGCCGGATCAGCTGCACGCTGCCCACGCACTCGAAGGCGTGGTCGGCGCCGGTCGGCAGGACCTCGCGGACGGCCGCCGAGGTGTCGGCGAGGGACCCGGCCGCCGACGCGTCCACGAAGTGCGTCGCCCCGAACCGCCGCGCCACCGCCTCCTTCGCCGGGTTCGCGTCCACGGCGACGATCACCGAAGCCCCCGCGATCCGCGCGCCCTGGATGACGTTCAGCCCGATCCCGCCGGTCCCGATGACCACGACGGTCTCCCCGAGCCCCACCTTCGCCCGGTTCAGCACCGCCCCCACCCCGGTGAGCACCCCGCAGCCGATCAGCGCGGCCGAGGTCATCGGGATGTCCTCGGCGATCTTCACCGCCTGCACGGCCTTCACCAGGGTCCGTTCCGCGAAGGCCGAGTTCGACGCGAACTGGAACAGCGGCTGCCCGCCCCGCGAGAACGGCCGGTCCGGCATCCCGATCGCCCGGCGGCACATCGTCGGCCGGCCCCGGTCGCAGTCCGCACAGGCCCCGCAGTTGGCCAGGGTGGACAGGGACACGTGGTCACCCGGCGCCACGTGCGTCACCCCCGCCCCCACCGCCTCGACGACGCCGGCCCCCTCGTGCCCGAGCACCACCGGCGGCGGGAAGGGGATCGTCCCGTCGATCACCGACAGGTCGCTGTGGCACAGCCCGGCCGCGCCGATCGCGACCAGCACCTCCCCCGGCCCCGGATCCCGTATCTCCAGGTCCCCGACCACCTGGGCCTGCTTGCCGTCGAACACGACGCCCCTCATCTGGGCTCCTTAGGCAGGCCGAGCACCCGCTCGGCGATGATGTTCCGCTGGATCTCGTCCGAGCCGCCGTAGATCGTGTCGGCCCGGGTGAACAGGAACAGGCGCTGCTCCTCGTCGAGCCCGAGCTCGTACGGGACCCCGCGCGCCCACAGCCCCGGCCCGGCGGTCGCCCGCGCACCGCGGACGGCCACCGCCAGCTCGCCGAGCCGCCGGTGCCAGCCGCCCCACAGCAGCTTCGCCACACTGGGCGCCCCGGCGTCCCCGGCCCGCCCGAGGGTGCGCAGGGCGTTCCACCGCATGGTCCGCAGCTCGGCCCACTGCCGTACGAGGCGTTCGCGCAGCACCGGATCGGGCGTGCCCGAAGCGGCGTACGCCGCGACCACGCGTTCCAGTTCCGCGGCGAACCCGATCTGCTGGACGAGGGTGGAGACCCCCCGCTCCAGGGCGAGCAGCCCCATGGCGACCGTCCAGCCGTTGCCCTCGCCGCCGACGACCTCCTCGGCGACGGCCCCGTCGAAGAAGACCTCGTTGAACTCGGCGGTCCCCGACATCTGCCGGATCGGCCGGACCTCCACCCGCCCCGGCTGGTCCATCCGCACGAGGAGGAAGGACAGGCCGTGGTGGCGGCGCGAGCCGGCCCCGGTGCGGGCGAGGACGAAGCACCAGTCGGCCTCGCGGGCGAGGGAGGTCCAGATCTTCTGACCGGTGACGCGCAGCCGCCCGTCCGCCGGGTCCCGCACGGCGGCCGTGCGCACCCCGGCGAGGTCGGAGCCGGCGCCGGGTTCGCTGTAGCCCTGGCACCACAGCTCCTCACCTCGGGCGATCCCGGGCAGGAAGCGGTCCTTCTGTTCGCGGCTGCCGTAGGCGATCAGGGTGGGGGCGAGGAGGTTCTCCCCGATGTGTCCGACCCGGGCGGGGGCGCGCGCGGCGGCGTACTCCTCCGCCCAGACCACCTGGCCGGTGAGGGAGAGCCGCCGGTTGCCGTAGCCCTCCTCCTCCCACCCCTGGCCGATCCAGCCGCCGCGGCCCAGTTCCCGCTCCCAGGCGCGGCGGGCCTCCACCCCTTCGTGCTCGCTGCCGGGCCCGCCGAGGCCGAGGGCCTCCTCGTACGGGCCGACGAGGTGCCCGGCGAGCCAGGCGGCGGCCCGGCCGCGCAGCTCCTCGGCTTCGGCCCCGAAGCTGAAGTCCACGCCCCCTCCCCTTCTACGCGTTCGGGCGGTCCTTGGCGGCGGCCGCCTTGGCCATGGCCTCCAGCTGGGCGAGCATCGGCATCGGGTCGGTGCCGACGGTGCCGGGGAGGAAGTCGGCGATCTTCTCGGGGGTCCAGGCCCCTTCGGCGTACCCGGCGCGCAGTTCGCGGGGCTGGGCCCAGACGGCGATCTTCGGTCCGGCGATCGTGTAGACCTGCCCGGTGATGCCCTCGGCCTCGGCGCGGTCGCTGAGCAGGTAGGTCACGAGGGCGGCGACGTCCTCGGGTTCGCCGATCTCCTTGAGCTCCATGGGGACGTTGGCGGACATCCTGGTGCGGGCGACGGGGGCGACGGCGTTGGCGGTGACCCCGTACTTGTGGAGGCCGAGGGCGGCGCTGCGGACGAGGGAGATGATCCCGCCCTTGGCGGCGCTGTAGTTGGCCTGGGCGACGGAGCCCTGGTGGTTGCCGCTGGTGAACCCGATGAGCGTGCCCGAGCCCTGCCGCCGCATGACGGCGGAGGCGGCCCGGAAGACGGTGAAGGTGCCCTTCAGGTGCGTGGCGACGACGGGGTCCCACTCCTCCTCGGACATGTTGAAGAGCATCCGCTCGCGCAGGATGCCCGCGACGCACACCACCCCGTCGAGGCGGCCGTACCGGGCGAGGGCGGTGTCCACGATGCGCTGGCCGCCGGCCATGGTGGAGATGTCGTCGGCGACGGCGACGGCCTCGCCGCCGGCCGCGAGGATCTCCTTGACGACGTCCTCCGCCACCTCGCTGGTGGGCGCGTTCCCCTCGATCCCGACGCCGTAGTCGTTGACGACGACCTTGGCGCCCTCGGTGGCGGCGGCGAGCGCAACGGCCCGGCCGATGCCCCGGCCGGCGCCGGTGACGGCCACGACCCTGCCTGCCAAGAAGTTCCCCACGTCCGGCCCCTTCCCGCTTTTTCTGACGGTCCGTTAGATTCTATGACCAGTCAGATCCCTTCCCACAAGCCCCTGTTCGTTCAAGGAGTGGATGGCGGCCATGACCCTGCCCCCCGAGTTCCACGAGATCGCCAAGCGCGTCAACAACTGGGGACGCTGGGGAGCCGACGACGAGATCGGCACCCTGAACCTGATCACGGAGGAGGTCGTACGGGCGGCGGCGGCCGAGGCCCGCACGGGGCGGCGCGTCCCCCTGGCGCTTCCCCTCAGGGAGGACGGCGTGCAGGCCGGAATGATCCCGGGGCGGATCAACCCCCTGCACACCATGGTCCAGATCAACCAGGAGCTGTTCGGCCCGGGCACCGTGGCGTGCAGCGACGACGCCGTGACGATGGGGCTCCAGGCTGCCACCCACTGGGACGCCCTGACACACGTCTCGCACTCGGGCCGCATCTACAACGGCCGCCCGGCCTCCACGATCACCGCGCACGGCCGGGCCGAGTTCAGCGGCATCGACAAGGCCGCGCCGATCGTCTCGCGCGGGGTCCTGCTGGACGTGGCCCGCGCCAAGGGCCTGGACCGGCTCCCGGGCGGCCACGCCGTCACCCCGGAGGACCTGGCGGAGGCGGAGGAATTCGGCGGGGTCACCGTCCGCGCGGGTGACGTCGTCCTCGTCCGCACCGGCCAGATCCAGGTCTACCTGGCGGGCGACAAGCACGGCTACGGCTTCCCGTCCCCCGGGCTGTCGGTCCGCACCCCGGAGTGGTTCCACGCCCGCGACGTGGCGGCCGTCGCGAACGACACCCTGACCTTCGAGATCTTCCCGCCGGAGATCGACGGCCTCTGGCTCCCGGTGCACGCGCTGCACCTGGTCGAGATGGGCATGCACCAAGGCCAGAACTGGAACCTCGAACCACTGTCCACAGCCTGTGCGGAAGCGTCCCGCTACACCTTCCTCCTGTCGGCGATGCCCGAACCCTTCGTCGGCGGCACGGGCACCCCGGTGGCCCCGGTCGCGATCCTCTGACGGCACCGGCCACGCCGACGCCGTCGCCGTTGACCAGATCGGCAGACCGATCCCCCCCACCCCCCACCCCGGCGCTCCGCCTCGTCGACCACCTCGGCCCGGCCGCGCACCAGCTCGGCGAACTCCTCGAACCCGGCGATCCACTGCCCCGGCTCCCGCCCCGCGAGCTCGCCGTACGGCATCGCCGTCGCCGTACGCCGCCTCCTGCACCACCCGCAGCCGGTCCTCCGGGGCCAGGTCCGTCAAGTGGTCCCGGTTCACGACCAGGACCGTGATGTCCACACCCATACGGCGATGCCAGGCACGGGTCCCGACGGCGCCGCGCCGGTGTTACGCCGAAGGTGGCGTGTACGCGCGCCGTTCCGCGTCCGCACCGATGAGTTCTGCCCGGACCGGCAGTCTCCCTTCCACCACCAGAGGAAGAGGCGACCGGTATGACGACCCACCCCCAGCTCCTCCGCGTCCACAACTTCATGGTCTCCCGCGACGGCTTCGGCGCCGGCGAGGACCAGAGCCTGGAACACCCCTTCGGCTCGGCCATCGACCCCTCGGCCCTGTTCTCCTGGGCCGGTGCCACCGCCAGCTGGCCGGGCCGCACCGAACCCGGCGGCAGCCGCGGCCTGGACGACTGCTTCACCCGCGACTGGGGCCGCGACATCGGCGCCGAGATCATGGGCCGCAACAAGTTCACCCCCTACCGCGGCCCGTGGGAGGACCACCCCGACTGGCAGGGCTGGTGGGGCGACGAACCCCCCTTCCACACCCCGGTGTTCGTCATGACCCACCACCCGCGCCCCTCCCTCACCGTCTCCGACACCACGTTCCACTTCATCGACGCCGACCCGGCCACCGTCCTGGCCCGGGCGCGCGAGGCGGCGCAGGGCAAGGACGTCCGTCTGGGCGGCGGGGTGACCACGGTCCGCGAGTTCCTCGACGCCGACCTGGTCGACACGCTCCACGTCGCGGTCTCGCCGGTGGAACTCGGCTCCGGCCTGCGCCTGTGGGAGTCCCCGGACGACCTCCTCGACCGCTTCCACCGGGACGTGGTCCCCAGCCCGAGCGGGGTGACCCACCACCTGTTCTGGCGCCGCTAGGCGCCTGACACGCGGAATTCGAACTTGCATCTCAGAACGCCCGTCGGTAGACAGTTGGGCTGGCGCAGGCAGATCCATACCTGGGGGCGGGGGCATGGCCGACCACGTACCGATCAATCCGTGCACGATTCCGCAGTTCACGGGTGACCTGGACGCGTTGGAGAAGAACAAGACG
>NZ_JBBDHD010000229.1:0-6041 GCF_044129415.1 Streptomyces racemochromogenes | reverse complement strand
CCCCCCCCCCCCCCCCCCCCCCCCCCCCCCCCCCCCCCCCCCCCCCCCCCCCCCCCCCCCCCCCCCCCCCCCCGGCGGTGTCCGCGTCAGGCCAGTCGGGCCCGGACCTCGGCGACGAGGTCGGCGACCGCCACGGCGCTCTGCTCGCCGGACTCCATGTCCTTGAGCTGGACCACGCCCTCGGCCAGGTCGCGGTCGCCCGCGACCACCGCGAAGCGCGCCCCGCTGCGGTTGGCGTCCTTCATGGCGCCCTTGAGGCCCTTGCCGCCGTACGACATGTCGGCCGCGACGCCCGCCTTGCGCAGCTCGGTCACCAGGCCGAAAACGGCGGGCTTGGCCTCGCCCAGAGCGACCGCGAAGACCGCCGTCGCCGCCGGGATGTCCAGCTCCACGCCCTCGGCCTCCAGGGCGAGCACGGTCCGGTCGACGCCCAGCGCCCAGCCGACGGACGGCAGGGCCGGTCCGCCGATCATCTCCGACAGGCCGTCGTAGCGGCCGCCGCCGCCGACCGCGGACTGCGAGCCCAGGCCGTCGTGGACGAACTCGAAGGTGGTGCGGGTGTAGTAGTCGAGGCCGCGGACCAGCTTCTCGTCGTCCTCGAAGGGGACCCCGGCTGCCGTGACCAGCGCCCGGACCTCCTCGTGGTACGCCTTGCAGGCGTCGCACAGGTAGTCGCGCAGCACGGGCGCGCCGACCAGCTGCTTCTGCACGTCGGGCCGCTTGTCGTCGAGGACGCGCAGCGGGTTGATCTCGGCCCGGCGGACGGTGTCCTCGTCGAGGTCGAGGCCGCGCAGGAAGCCCTGGAGCGCCTCCCGGTAGACCGGGCGGCACTCCTTGTCGCCGAGCGAGTTCAGCAGGATGCGGAAGTTCCGCAGGCCGAGCGAGCGGTACGCCTGGTCGGCGAGGATGATCAGCTCGGCGTCCAGCGCCGGGTCCTCGGCGCCGATGGCCTCGGCGCCGACCTGGGAGAAGTGGCGGTAGCGGCCCGCCTGGGCCCGCTCGTAGCGGTAGTACGAGCCGGAGTACCAGAGCTTGACGGGCAGGCTGCCGAGCTTGTGCAGGTTGCCCTGGAGGGCCGCGCGCAGCACGGAGGCGGTGCCCTCGGGGCGCAGGGCGAGCTCGTCGCCGCCCTTCGTCGTGAGGGTGTACATCTCCTTGCTGACGATGTCGGTGGACTCGCCGACGCCGCGGGAGAACAGCTTCACGTCCTCGAAGCCGGGGGTCTCCACGTATCCGTAGCCGGAGTTCTTCAGGGGCGCGGCGATCGCCTCGCGGACCGCCAGGAAGCGGGCGGAGCGGGGCGGCAGCAGGTCGTACGTGCCCTTGGGGGCCTTGAAGGTGCTCACGAAACTCGTCACATTCCTCGTCGTGGGGCGGCGGTGCCGTCCCCCAGCCCGGCCGCCACTTCCCGCAGGTACGGGTTGGTGGCGCGCTCGCGGCCGATGGTGGTCTGGGGACCGTGGCCGGACAGCACCACCGTCGAGTCCTCCAGCGGCAGGCACACGCGGGCCAGCGACTGGAGCATCTCGGCGTGGGAGCCGCCGGGCAGGTCGGTGCGTCCGATGGAGCCGGCGAAGAGCAGGTCGCCCGAGAAGAAGACCGGCGGTACGTCGGCCTGCTCGGGCATCCGGAAGGTCACCGACCCCTTGGTATGGCCGGGCGCGTGCGCCACCGAGAACTCCATCCCGGCCAGCTTCAGGGCGCTGCCGTCGGTCAGCTCGCGGACGTCGTCCGGCTCGCCCACCGTGAGCTCTCCCATGAGCGGCATGCCGATGGAGCGGCCGAGGGCCTTCTCCGGGTCGCTCATCATGTAGCGGTCCTCGGGGTGGATCCAGGCGGGAACGTCGTGCGCTCCGCACACCGGGACCACCGAGGCCACATGATCGATGTGGCCGTGGGTCAGGACGACCGCGACGGGCTTGAGGCGGTGCTTCCTCAGCGTCTCCTCGACGCCCTGGGCGGCCTGGTGGCCCGGGTCGATGATGACGCACTCCTCACCCGCGGCGGGGGCGACCAGGTAGCAGTTGGTCCCCCAGGCCCCGGCGGGGAACCCGGCAATCAGCACGTTCGTCCTCAATCGTCGTCCGTCGGGCGGCAGCAGTTCGGAATCTGCTGCTCAGAGCCTACCGGCGCCCCTCATCACACAGCGAACCCATATACGGTACGGCCTAACCGAGCCCGGACAGCGGTACCAGAGACGCACAAGGAGACGACCCGGTGGTCACGAGCGATCAGCGTCGGCGACAGCTCGCCAGGGAGAAGTACGAGCGCCAGCAGAAGCGCCGCGCGGAGGCCCGCCGCAAATCGCGGCAGCGGCTGGCGATCATCGGTGCGGCTTCGGCCGTGGTGGTCGCGACGCTGGTCGGCCTGATCGCGGGCGGTGTCTTCGACTCCAAGGACAAGAACGATTCCGCGGCCGAGCCCTCGGCCTCCCCGTCGCTGCCGGAGCCCAAGAAGTCGCCCTCCCCGGCGATGGCGATCGACGACAAGGCCACGTACACCTTCGACCTGAAGACCAGCGCGGGCGAGATCAAGTTCGCGATGGACGCCTCGAAGACCCCGCAGACGGTCAACTCCTTCAAGTCGCTCGCCGACAAGAACTTCTTCGACAAGACCAAGTGCCACCGCCTGGTCACCTCGGGGATCTACGTGCTCCAGTGCGGTGACCCCGAGGGCACCGGCCGGGGCGGCCCGGGCTACACCATCCCGGACGAGAACCTGGACTCCCTGGGCAAGCCGAACGAGCAGGGGCAGGTCGTCTACCCGGCGGGCACCGTGGCGATGGCCAACACCGGCCGGCCCGGCACGGGCGGCAGCCAGTTCTTCCTCGTCTACAAGGACAGCCCCCTCGCCCCCTCCTACACCCCGTTCGGGAAGATCGACGCGGCCGGGCTGAAGGTGCTGGAGGAGGTCGCCAAGGCGGGGACCTCCGACGGGGCCCAGGACGGCGCCCCCAAGACGCCCGTGACCATCGAGAAGGCCACGGTCACGAAGGACTGACGGGGGTCCGGCGGCCCCGGCCGGGCCGGCCCGCGACCCCCGCGGCGATATTCCGTCGTGCGGGATGCGGACAGCCGGCCCGGCGGTCGCCTATGTTGGCGTTGTGCAGGGCGGGCGCTGCCCGCCCCAGGAAACTGTGGACGATGCCGGGGGGACACGACCCCGCGCGGCATCAGGTGGAGGAGGCGCTGTGAGCAGCGACCCGTGGGGCCGAGTCGACGAGACCGGCACCGTGTACGTGCGTACTTCCGAGGGCGAGCAGGTCGTCGGCTCGTGGCAGGCGGGCACCCCCGAGGAGGCCCTGGCCTACTTCGAGCGCAAGTACGAGGGCTTGGTGGTCGAGATCGGCCTCCTCGAACGGCGGGTGCGGACCACCGATCTGTCCGCCAAGGACGCCCAGACGGCCATCGACCACCTGCGGACGCAGGTGGACGAGCACCACGCCGTGGGCGACCTCGACGCGCTGCGCGTCCGGCTCGACAAGCTGGTGGCGACGGTGGACTCGCGGCGCGAGGAGCGCAAGGTCCAGAAGGCCAAGCAGGCCGACGAGGCCCGTGCGGCCAAGGACGCCCTGGTGACCGAGGCCGAGCAGCTGGCGCAGAGCGACCAGTGGCGCAGTGCCGGCGAGCGGCTGCGGGCGCTGGTGGACATCTGGAAGGGCCTTCCCCGGCTCGACCGCAAGTCGGACGACGAGCTGTGGCACCGCTTCTCGCACGCCCGCTCCGCCTTCTCCAAGCGCCGCAAGGCGCACTTCGCCGCGCTGGACGCCCAGCGCGAGGAGGCCCGCAAGGCGAAGGAGAAGCTGGTCGCCGAGGCCGAGTCGCTGTCGAAGTCGACGGACTGGGGTCCGACGGCCGCCCGCTACCGCGAGCTGATGGACAGCTGGAAGGCGGCGGGCCGGGCGCAGCGCGAGGCCGAGGACGACCTGTGGAACCGCTTCCGCGGTGCCCAGGACGTGTTCTTCGCGGCGCGCGGCGAGGTGTTCGCGGAGCGGGACGCCGAGCAGGTGGAGAACCTGAAGCTGAAGGAGGAGCTGGCCGAGGAGGCCGAGAAGCTCGTCCCGGTGACGGACCTGAAGGCGGCCCGTGCCGCGTTCCGCTCCATCAACGAGCGCTGGGAGGCCATCGGCCACGTGCCGCGTGACGCCCGTCCCAAGGTCGAGGGCCGGATGCACGCCGTGGAGCGGGCCATCCAGGAGGCCGAGGAGGGCGAGTGGCGGCGTACGAACCCGGAGGCGCGGGCCCGTGCGGCCGGTCTGACGGGGCAGCTCCAGGCGGCCGTCGACAAGCTGCGCGGTGAGATCGACGCCGCGCGCGCGGCCGGCAACAACGCGAAGGCCGACAAGCTGTCCCGCGAGCTGGAGGGCCGCCAGGCCCTGCTGGACCAGGCCATGAAGGGTCTGGAGGAGTTCGGCGGCTGACGCCCGGCCGCCGTCTTCGGACGCGCCGCGCGACGGGCACCACCGGTCGGTTCCGGTGGTGCCCGTCCGTCGTGCGGGGGGGGTGCGGGAGCCGGGCCGGTCGCGGCTGAGGATGCGTCCGATTCGTTACGTGGTTTCGACACAGGGTGCGCGTGGGTTGCACCCTCCACCTGTGTAACGTTGTACGGTGCCGCCTCGGCGGCCTTCTGCCGGGCGACGACCAGGATCGAATGTGACGCATACCCAGATACGCGCTGATGTCCCCGACTCCCTTCTCGTCGCCGAACCGCTCTCCGGCACGAAGGACTCCGGGCTCCGTGGTGTCGGACGGCGCGTCCTCGCCCATCTGAAGCGTGCCCGGAAGGCGTTGCTGGTCCACATCGCCCTGCGCGCGACCGGACTCGCCGTGATGGCCATCTGGGCCGAACGCAAGGACGTGCGGCCGCTGGAGATCCTGGGCGGCCGCTGGGACGCGGTCTATTACCTGCACATCGCCGAGAACGGGCTGACGACCCCGCTGGCGACCCCGTCGCCGTGCGCGTTCGCGGGACCGAGCTGCCAGATGGCGTTCTTCCCCGTCTACCCGATGCTGGTGCGGTACACCTCGTACGTCACGCACCTGCCCATGAACTGGGTGGCGATAGGGCTGGCGCTGCTGGCGTCGGTGGTCGCCGCGTGGGGCATCTTCGCCGTCACCGACAAGATCTACGGCCGCCGGGTCGCGCTGTTCACCTGTGCCCTGTTCGCGATCGTGCCGGCGGCGCTCGTCCAGTCGATGGCGTACACCGAGCCGCTGTTCCTCGCCCTGTCGGTGTGGGCGATGTACGCGGTGATGACGAAGTCCTGGCTGACGGCCGGTGTGCTCGCGTTCTTCGCCGGTGCCACCCGGCCCTCGGGTTCGGCGATCGTCGCGGCCGTGGTACTGGCCGGGGTCTGGGAGTACGTGCAGTGGCGCCGTGGGCGCCGCTCGCAGCGGCCCCAGGTGGGGCGGATCGTGACCGCCTCGCTGATCGCCCCGCTGGGCTGGTTCGGGTACGTGGGCTACGTCGGCTGGCACTTCGGGCGCTGGGACGGCTACTTCGAGCTCCAGCGCCGCTGGGGTTCGGTGTACGACGGGGGCTTCGACACCCTCAGCGAGCTGAAGAAGACCTTCACCGAGGTGCACACCACCCTCAACCACGTGGTGGTCTCCCTGACGGTCGTCACGGCGGTGGTGCTGTTCGTGCTGATGACGCGCCGGCGCCGGCCCCCCATGGTCGTGTGGATCTTCGCGGCCATGATCATGCTGATGGCGCTGGGCGGGGCGGGCTTCTACTTCTCGAAGATGCGCTTCATCATGCCGGCGTTCCCGCTGCTCTTCCCCTTCGCGCTGGCCCTGGCCCGGGCCCGCCGCAGCACCGTGGTGTGGATCCTCGGGTCCGCCACGGCCGTGTCCGCCCTCTTCGGCGGCAACCTCAACTTCGTGTGGTGGGGCTGCCCCTGACCGGGCCGCCGCGCCGGACGTGACGGTGGGCGGGGGGGGGGGCCGGCGGGGCGGGCGCCGCCGGGCGGCGGGGGGGGGCGGGGGCGGGGGGGCGGCGGCGGCGGGGCGGCGGGGGGGGGCGGGGGCCGGGCGCGGCCG
>NZ_JBBDHD010000228.1:0-6155 GCF_044129415.1 Streptomyces racemochromogenes | reverse complement strand
CCCGCGAGCGGGAGCCAGCCGGGGTTGCCGAACCTCGCCGAGCCCGACACGTTGACGTTGTCGTTGCTCTCGTAGAAGGTGGCGGTGTTGGGGTCGTAGGCGCCGATGCTGTCAGCGTAGGGCTTGGTGTGGTCGGTGGAGAGTCCGGTGCCCGGGGCGCAGGTCCAGGCTCCGGCGCCCTGGCCGGCGAGGATCTTCTCGGCTATGAGGATCTGCTGCTTCTTGGTGGCGAGGTCGGGTCGGGATGCGTAGGTGGTGCCGCCGTAGGCCTTCCAGGTGGGCAGGGAGATCTGCAGGCCACCGTAGTAGAGGCCGTTTGCGGACACGACGGTCCAGTTTCCGGTGCTTTCGCACTGGGCGACCTTGTCCCAGGTGCTCACGGACGCGGCGTGGGCCAGGCCTTGGGAGGCGGCCGTCAGGGCGGCCACGCTGATGGCGAGGGTGAGGAGCGGGCGGGTGTGACGGGTGGTCGGCTTGTTCTTCGGCATGCGGGGTTGACTCCCTTTCGTGTCGGTCGGCTGGGGGTGCGGGGGGTGTTACCAGCGGCCGGTGATCGGGATGTCGCCCGGGGTTCCGTAGACGAAGCTGGTGGCGACGGTGCTGTTGTCGTTGCTCAGGTAGAAGGTGGCGGTGTTCGGGTCGAACGCGCCGATGCTGGTGACACCGTCGTTGTTCCAGTCGCCGACGATGGGGAGCCAGCCCGAGTTGCCGAACTTCACCGAGCCCGAGACGTTGACGTTGTCGTTGCTCTCGTAGAACGTCCCGGTGCTGGGGTCGTAGGCGCCGATGCTGTCGACGCCGTCCTTGTTCCAGTCGCCCACGATCGGGATCCATCCGGGGTTGCCGAAGGTGGTCTTCACTGCGACGGTGCTGTTGTCGTTGCTCAGGTAGAAGGTGCCGGTGGCGGGGTCGTAGGCGCCGACACTGTCGACGCCGTCTCCGTTCCAGTCACCCGCGAGCAGCGTCCAGCCGGGGTTGCCGAACTTCACCGAGCCCGAGACGTTGGTGTTGTCGTTGCTCTCGTAGAAGGTGGCGGTGTCGGGGTCGTAGGCTCCGATGCTGTCGACGCCGTCCTTGTTCCAGTCCCCGACGATCGGCTTCCATCCGGGGTTGCCGAACATCGCCGAGCCGAGGGTGGAGCCCGCGTTGTCACCCTCGTAGTAGGTCTGGTTGGCGGGGTGGTAGACGCCGACCTTGCTCGGCCGGGTCTGGACGTCGTCGACGATCTTCTTGTAGCGCCGCGCGTGGTAGTCGCCGTTGGCGTGGCCGTCGATGCGGGATGCGTCGATGGACATCCCCTGGACGTGGCTCACGGGCGTCGAGCCGAAGGAGTAGTATGAGAACTTGGTGTGCGCGGCGTCGTCCCACTTCTCGAACAGGATGACGTGGTCGTTGTAGCTGTCGAGGACATCGCCCGGCCGCAGGTCGCTGCGCGGTATCTCGTAGGTCTCGGCGTCCCAGATCGCCCTGGTGTCGGGGCTGTAGGACAGGTGCCAGGCCATCGACACATAGCCTGAGCAGTCGGTGCGGTAGTTGCGGCCGCTGGAATCCGGGTAGCTGCCGCCCTGGTTGTAGCCGATCGACTTGCCCAGCCAGTACTGCGCCCGCTGAAGGACCTCGCTGCGGGTGATCTGGCCACCGACGGTGGAGGTGGCGGCTGCCGCGTGGGCGCTGGTGGCGGTGATGGTGGTGGTGGCGATGGCGCCTGATGCGGCGATGGCGGCGGCCAGGGTGAGGCGGACGAGCTTGGAGACCTTGGGCATGGCGGAGTTCCTCATGGCGGTTCGAGGGGTGACGGCAGAAGGTGCCGGGGACGTGGTGGGGGCCGGCTGCGCGTGGGCGGACGGCAAGCCGGCGGGAGCAGCGGTCCATACGCTGGCGGACCTGGGCGGGCCGGGAGTGATCCGTGGGCCCGGCTGGGAGTTCAGCGGCCGGGTGAAGCCGGCGGAAGGTAGCGCCGGCGCATCAGGGGCGAGGCCTGGTGGACCCGGGAGAGCAGGTGGTGAACCCGTTGCAGCGCGCCTTCGGTGTGGTCGGCGGTGCTGAGGGTGAGGTAGACCAGCAGGTCGACACGCTCGGATTCGCTGCGGACGGTGATGTGCTGGAGGGCATCGTCGGGGCGGGCGTGGGCCCACAGGGCGCCGCGGACTTCATCCGCCTCACCGGCCGGGAGCAGCCCGCCGGTGTCCCTGCGGTGGAGGGAGGCGTAGATGATGTCCATCGGCCTGTCAGCCGCCCCACCCGAAGCTGGCGGTGACGACCGTGGGCTGGGTGTCTGCCGGAGCGGCGAGGGCTGCGGGGGCGGTGAGGGCTGCGGGGGCGGTGAGCAGGGCGCCCAGCGAGACGGCGATGACCGCGGCGGCCTTGGCGATTCGAGTGCGGGTCACGATCGGATTCCTCAACTGTCGGTGATACGGGCGAAGTAGGCCGGTCGGTGCGTCCCGCGGTTGACGTCCCTCCGGTTGCCACCTGGCTGGTTTCCCTGGCGGCGATCACTAGCTTCGCCGCTCGCAATTGAGCTCGGAAGGCCTTTGAGGTGTCGCCTATCGGCCTGTCCGACTCCGGACAGATGACCATGTGCACGTCAATCCATTGCCGTCGATCGGCGCCCCGAACCGGGTCGCAAGCGGACACCGGAAGCCGGAGCGCGGGACTCCTTTGCCATGGAAGGCCCCGATGCGGACGAACGCGGACGGTCGGCTCCGGGTGGGGCCGGCCCGGCCGCGCGCGCCTGCGGCCGTGCCGGTACGGGCGCGCGACCCCCGGGCACCGAGCCCCCGTCAGGGCGGGTAGTGCGGGCCGTCATCCGGAGGCGCACGTTCGAACTTGTGAGTGGTGCGAGCCGGTGAAATGATCTTGCCGCTCCGTGTGCCGTCACACGCGCCGGAGCTCGCGCACCACCACAATCAGGGGGAAGAAACATGCTGGAGGCGCTTGGACTGACCGCCCGCGCCGGACGGGTC
Organism: Streptomyces racemochromogenes; assembly: GCF_044129415.1. Classification (GTDB taxonomy): domain Bacteria; phylum Actinomycetota; class Actinomycetes; order Streptomycetales; family Streptomycetaceae; genus Streptomyces; species Streptomyces racemochromogenes_A. Next base: position 3,192 of record NZ_JBBDHD010000228.1, on the reverse strand, counting down.
TACCAGTCCCTGCTCGACCACCCCGCGGACGACATCGAAGCGATGGCCGGACGCTGCGGGCTCACCACCACACAGGTCCACGACTGCCTCGACGAGCTCGGCCACCTGATGCTCGTACGCGCCTCATCCGAACACCCGGGCCGGATGCGCGCGGTCGATCCCGCCGTCGGGCTCGCGGACATGCTCGCCCGCCAAGAGGCCGATCTCGCCGCCCGCCAAGCCGCCCTCGCCGCCTCCCGCGCCACCGTCACCCGCCTGGTGGCCGAACGCGCCGAGCACCACGCCGCCCACGGCGAGCGCCTCCTCGGCATGGACGCCGTCCACCACCGCCTGGAGCAGATGAGCCGCACCACCACCCGAGAGGCGCTCAGCAGCCAGCCCGGCAACCAGCGCCCCGAAGACCTGAACGCCTCCCGCCCCGGCGATGCCGGCGCCCTCGCCCGGGGCGTCACCATCCGCACCATCTACCAGGACTCCACCCGACACCAGCCCCACGTCGCCAACTACGCCCACTGGCTCCTCAGCCAAGGCGGCGAAGTCCGCACCGCCCCCACCATCCCCCAGCGCATCGTCATCGCCGACCGCCGTGAAGCCCTCGTCCCCATCGACCCCGACGACCACCGCAAGGGCGCCCTCCACGTCACCGAACCCGGCATCCTCGCCGCCCTGCTCGACCTCTACGAACAAGCCTGGAACACCGCCGTCCCCCTCGGCGCCACCACCCCCGACGACCCACAGACCGGCCTATCGGCCACCGAACGCGAACTCCTGCGCCTGCTCGGCACCGGCCTCACCGACGACGCCGCCGGCCAACGCCTGGGCATCTCCTCCCGCACCGTCGGCCGCCACATGGCCTCGATCATGGAACGGCTCAACGCCACCAGCCGCTTCGAAGCCGGAATCAAAGCCACCCAGAACGGCTGGCTCTGACCCCCGCCGACCAACCACCCGCCACCGCCGGCCACACGCGGACCCCCAGGCCGTGCTTCAGAACTCGCTGACCGACATGGCCGGCCGGCCCGAGCAGTCACGGGCGGCCATCCAGATCGTGAGGCCGCGGGCGATGTCGTTGCTGATGGTCGCCATGGTCACCGTGTGCTCGTTGCGGCTGGTGTCACGGCGGACGACCCCGTAGCCGCCTTCGACCAGGACGGCCACGGAGGTTTTGTCAGGGTCGTTGAGGCCGCTGCGGAAAGATCCGTGCGGTCGCCGCCGACGCGACCGGCTGGCAAGACGGACCCGGCCGCCCGGGGCCGCCCCCTCCTACCGGGCCCGCCCTGGCGGCGGGTCGACGCCTGCGGCTGACAATGCGCGGGCTCCGCAGGGGCGGCCTGCCCCGGCGCGGCCCCGGCCGGGATCGTGGTGGAGCGGAGCGGGAGCGGGCGGCAGTGGCGGAGAAGCGGGGGCCGGGACGCCGGGCGGCCCCCGCCGCCCGGCATTGTCGGTCAGCCCGGCCTTCAGCCGCTCGCGCAGCCCCTGCTCCCCCGCCGAGCCGCGGGCGACGGTGGCCATGCGCGCCGCGAGCAGCGGCCAGGCCCGGGTGAGGCCGGCGGCATCCTCACCGCCTGCAACGTCCGCGCAGCCAAGCCGCCCAACAGATCGCGGGGGCCGCCATCGAGGCGCTCCCCCACACCTGAGCCGCCCCCGAGGCCCTGCTTCGCTACGGGACGTCGCCCCGCCACCCGAACCGGCCGGGGTAGACACCATCGGCCTCGGCCGGCTCGTACGCGCTGCGGCCACCCGGCCCGAACGCCCCCCGCTCCGACATCAGCAGGGCGCCGTCCGCCATCTCCAGCGGACTCCAGCCGCTCACGTCGAGCAGCTGGCCGTCCAGCGGGCCGCCCACCAGCTCCACGTAGACGCGGCCCGGCACCGGGCCCGTGTCAGGGTCATCCGGGTCCGATCCGTACACCCGCCGGCTCACCCACGCAGCATCCGCCCACTCTCCCACCCTTGGTGAGCACCCGGGGGTGATCCGCTGTCGGCGTCCAGACGGGTCAAGGTCCGGCCCGCAGTCGGCGCAGAACCTCCGGCGCGTCCCTTCCGGCCGTGCTGTGCAGGGACCGGTCCCGGCCGGCGGCTGATGTCGCAAGCTGCTGGTGCCGACCGTGGCCTCAGGGTCGCTCAGACCATCGGTGGGAAGTTGTACGTGTAGTCGTAAGGTTCGTCCGGGTCGGCGGTGGCGGCGGGGGTGTTCTTCACGTCGCGCACGGTCATGAGGATGAGTCCGGTCAGGAGCAGGACGACGCCGCTTGCGATGCACCACCATCCGGCGGCTGTCGGGCGGGAGTCCGCCATGGGGCCGCCGGTGTGCAGGAACGGCCCCGTCAGCAAAAGGATCAGAGCGACCGCGACGACGCCGACGGATGCCCGTTTCAGCCTGTCGGCTTGGGGTGTCGAGTCCGGCTCCGGCTGGGCTGGCACCGACGGTGCCGCGGGGTTGCTGTGCTGGGTTGCGGCCCTGGCAACCCGCGGCCGGCCTGCTGCTTCGCCGCTCTCCTGTGGGGCGGGGTGGCGGTCGAGGACCTCACCGACGGCCAGCAGCGCCGGGGCGAGCACCCCGTCGCCGTCGGCGGGGTTGTCCCGGCCGGCTTCAGCTGCCGCAAGTTCCACTTGAAGGCCCACCAGGTCCTCGCGCAGCCGGGCGCACTCCATACGGAGCCGGTCGCGTTCCTGCCTCAGGGCACTCGCCTCGGCGGCCGAGTCCTCCAGCAGGCCGCGGAAAGAGCGGATCTTGTCCTCCTGCGCGAGCAGCTCTTGGCGCAGGCGTGCTTCCTCCTGTTCCCGGGCGCGCAACTGGTCCTGGTGGTCGGCTCGGGCCCGGCCGAGCTGGGCGTCGAGGGCGGTGCGGTCGCGTTGGTGGGCGTCCTGCTGCTCCTGGAGGAGGGTGTTCAGGTGGGAGGTTTCTTCCTGGTGGTGCTGTCGCTGGGTGCGCAGTTCGTCCTCGGTGGTGGCCAGGGCCTGCGTCGTCGTCTCGTGGCGGGCGAGGAGGTCGTCGTAGTCGGCCTGCCGGCGGCGCTGGTCGCCGAGCACGTCCTCAAGGCGGGTCTGGAGGCGGTCGTGGAGGAGGACGGTCTCCTCGTATGCGTCGGCCATCACCAGGCGTTCGGCGAACGCCGGGTGTGCCTCCCCCAGGGCCGCGGTGTGCAGGCGCAGCGACAGGGCCCGGACCTCCTCGCTCGCCCCGCAGAG
>NZ_JBBDHD010000227.1:0-6265 GCF_044129415.1 Streptomyces racemochromogenes | reverse complement strand
CCCCAGGCCAGGGAGAGGGCGGGCAGTCCGGCGGCCCGGCGGTGCTGGGCGAGGGCGTCGACGTGGCCGCCCGCGGCCGGGAACTGCTCACGCTCGTGCGGACCGAGGTCGCCGGGGTCCTCGGCTTCACCGGCCCGGAAGCCGTCGACGCCGCGCGGCCGTTCCGCGAGACCGGCTTCGACTCCCTGACCGCCGTCGAACTGCGCAACCGGCTGGCCGCCGCCACCGGACTGCGGTTCGCCGCCACCGTCGTCTTCGACCACCCCACCGCGCAGGCCCTCGCCGAGCACATCGGCGAGGAACTGCACACCGCCGCGTCCGGCGGCCGGGAGGCCGGCGACGCCGCCCTCGCCGGGCTCGCCGCCCTGGAGGCCGCCCTCGCGGTCCTCGCCGCCGACGACATCCGCCGCGAGACCGTGCACCGCCGGCTCACCGGCCTCGTCGCCGCCATGGCCTCCGGTCCCGCCGCCGACGGCCGCCCCGACGGCCCGCCCGCGGACCAGGCCGGCGCGGCGTCCGGCCTCCCGGCCCCGGACCCGGCCGCGGCCGCCGACGCGCTGCTGGCGTCGGCCGACGACGAGGAACTTTTCGCCTTCATCGAGGAGCAGTTGTGACGGACACCGCCCCCGCCCCCACCGCCGGCGCCTCCGACAACTCGGCGAAGATCCGCGACTACCTCAAGCGGGTCACCGCCGAACTCGTCAGCACCCGCGAACGGCTGCGCGCCGTGGAGGAGAGCGCCCGCGAACCCATCGCGATCGTCTCCATGAGCTGCCGCCTCCCCGGCGGCGCCGACACCCCCGAGGCCCTCTGGCGGCTCCTCGACGCCGGCACCGACGCGATCGGCGGCCTGCCCGAGGACCGGGGCTGGGACCTCGAAGCCCTCTACGACCCGGACCCCGACGCCCCCGGCACCAGCTACGCCCGCGAAGGCGGATTCCTCCACGACTGCGCCGGCTTCGACCCCGAGTTCTTCGGCATATCCCCGCGCGAGGCCCTCGCCATGGACCCCCAGCAGCGGCTCCTCCTGGAGACCGCCTGGGAGGCCTTCGAACGGGCCGGCCTCAGCCGGGACGCGGTGCGCGACAGCCGCACGGGCGTCTACGCCGGGGTCATGTACGACGACTACGGCGCCCGCGTCCCCCACACCCCCGGTGAGGCCCTCCCCGAGGGACTTGAGGGCTACCTCGTCAACGGCAGCGCGGGCAGCGTCGCCTCCGGCCGGATCTCCTACACCTTCGGGCTGCGCGGCCCGGCCGTCACCGTCGACACCGCCTGCTCCTCGTCGCTGGTGGCCGTCCACCTCGCCGCGCAGGCCCTGCGGGCCGGCGAGTGCGACCTGGCGCTCGCGGGCGGGGCGACCGTCCTGTCCACACCCACCATGCTGATCGACTTCGCGCGGCAGCGCGGGCTCGCCGCCGACGGCCGCTGCAAGGCGTTCTCCGACGCGGCCGACGGCACCGGCTTCGGCGAGGGCGCCGGCATGCTGCTGCTCCAGCGGCTGTCCGACGCGCGCCGTGAGGGACGGACGGTACTGGCCGTGCTGCGCGGCTCCGCCGTCAACCAGGACGGCGGCGGCGCCGGGCTGACAGCCCCCAACGGGCCCGCCCAGCAACGGGTCATCCGCGCCGCCCTGAAGAACGCCGGCCTCACCGCCGACCAGGTCGACGCCGTCGAGGCGCACGGCACCGGCACCGGCCTCGGTGACCCCATCGAGGCGGGCGCCCTCCTCGCCACCTACGGCCGTGCCCGGCCCGCGGACGCCCCGCTGCTGCTGGGCTCGCTCAAGTCGAACATCGGCCACGCGCAGGCCGCCGCCGGAGTGGCGGGCGTCATCAAGACGGTCCTCGCCCTGCGGCACGGGGTCCTGCCGAAGACCCTGCACGCCGACACCCCGTCCACCCGCATCGACTGGACCGGCGGCGCGGTCGCCCTCCTCACGGAACGCACCCCCTGGCCGGACCGCCCCGGTGCCCCGCGCCGCGCGGCCGTCTCCGCCTTCGGCGCGAGCGGCACGAACGCGCACGTCATCCTGGAAGCCGACACCCCGCCGCAGGCCGCCGGGGAAACCCCGGCCGTCCCGGAGCAGGCCGCCGCCGCAACGGCGGCCGGTTTCGCCGCACCCACCGCCTGGCCGCTGTCCGCGCGCAGCGCGCCCGCGCTGCGGGAGCAGGCACGGCGGCTCGCCGCCCATCTGCGGGCCGCGCCCGCCGACCCCGGCGCCGTGGCCTCCGTACTCGCCCACGGCCGGACCGCCTTCGCCGAACGGGCCGTCGTCCTCGGCCGGGACACGGACACGCTGCTGCGCGGGCTCGACTCGCTCGCCGCCGACGAGCGCCCCGACGCCCGGTCCGTCGTCACCGGACGGGCCTCCGACGGCCGCCGCACCGCCTTCCTCTTCACCGGGCAGGGCAGCCAGCGCCCCGGCGCCGGCCGGGAACTGTACGCCGCCGAACCGGTGTTCGCCGCCGCCCTCGACGAGGCCTGCGCCGCCTTCGACGCCCACCTGCCCCGCCCCCTGCGCACCGTGATGTTCGCCGCCCCCGGCACCCCGGACGCCGCACTGCTCGACCGCACGCAGTACACCCAGCCCGCCCTGTTCGCCCTCGGCACCGCCCTGTTCGCGCTCCTCACGGCCCGCGGCGTACGGCCCGACGCGGTCGCCGGACACTCCGTCGGCGAGCTCACCGCCGCCCACGCCGCCGGGGTGCTCTCGCTGCCCGACGCCGCCCGGCTCGTCGCCGCGCGCGGCCGCCTGATGGGCGGGCTGCCCGAGGGCGGGGCCATGGCCGCGCTCCAGGCGTCCGAAGAGGAACTGCTGCCCCGGCTCGCCGGCCGGGAGGCCCGGATCGGCCTCGCCGCCGTCAACGGACCACAGGCCGTCGTCGTCGCCGGAGACGCCTCCGACGTGGACGAACAGGTCGAGTACTGGAAGAGCCGCGGTCGCGCCGCGAAGCGCCTGACCGTCAGTCACGCCTTCCACTCGCCGCACATGGACGGCATGTTGACACAGTTCGAGGAGATCGCTCGCAGCGTCGAATACCACCCGCCCAGGATTCCTGTCATGTCGAACCTGACCGGACAGCTCGCCACCGGCGACGCGCTGCGCACCGCGGACCACTGGGTCCGCCATGCGCGCCGGCCCGTACGGTTCCTCGACGGGGTGCGCGCCCTGCGCGCCGACGGCATCGACACCTTCCTCGAACTCGGCCCCGACGCCGTCCTCACCGCAATGACCCGCACCGCCCTGGACGCGGAGGAGGAGCCCGCCGACGGCGTGCTCACCGCCGCCGTCATGCGGCGCGGCAAGCCCGAGACGGAGACCTTCGCCCGGGCCGCGGCCGCCGCCCACGTCCACGGCGTACCCGTCACCCTCGCCCCGCAGGCCGCCCCGTCCGGCCTCGCCGCCGCCCTGCCCACGTACGCCTTCCAGCGCACCCGGTACTGGCTCGACGCCCCCGCCCGGCAGGCCGCCCCCCTGGCCTCCGCCGGCGTGGACACCGCCGGACACCCGCTGCTCGCGGCCCGCGTCGAACTCCCCGACGGACAGGGCGCGGTGTGGACCGCCACCCTGTCCACCGCCACCCACCCCTGGCTCGCCGCGCACACCCTCGCCGGACGCCCCGTCGTCCCCGGCACCGCCCTGCTCGAACTGGCCCTCACCGCCGCCGGCACGGACGGCATCGCCGAACTGACCTTCGAGAACCCCCTCGTCCTCCCCGACACGGCACCCGTCCGGCTGCGCGTCCACCTCGGCGCCGCCGACGCCGACGGCACCCGCCCCGTCCGCGTCGACTCCGCCCCGGCCGCCACCGGCCCCGCCGACTGGACCCCGCACGCCACCGGCCGCACCGCCGCCCCCGCCGACGCGGACTTCGACGGCCTCACCGCAGCCGTCTGGCCGCCCGAGGGCGCCGAACCCGTCGCCGTCGACGACGCCTACGAGCGCTTCGCCGCCGCCGGCATCGGCTACGGCCCCGCCTTCCAGGGACTGCGGGCCGCCTGGCGGCGCGGCGACGACGTCTTCGCCACCGTCGCCCTGCGCCCCGAAGAGGCCGCCGAAGCCGCCTCCTACGGCCTCCACCCTGCCCTCCTGGACGCCGCCCTGCACGCCGTCACCGCCGCCCGGCCCGACGCCCACGGCCTCGTCCCGTTCTCCTGGACCGGCGCCGCCCTGCACGCCCGCGGAGCCGACGCCCTGCGCGTCCGGATCTCCCCGGCCGGCCCCGACGCCTACACCGTCACCGCAGCCGCCCCCGACGGCCGGCCCGTGTTCGCGGCCGGCTCCCTCGCCCTGCGCCGCGTCGCCGCCGACCGGATCGCCGCCGCGGCCACCGGCCCCACCCCGCTGCTCCGGCCCTCCTGGACCCCGCTCCCCACCGACCCCGGCGCCCCCGCCCCAGCCGCCTGGCACCTCCTCGGCTCGCCCGCCCCGGCCCTCGACGACGCCCTCGCCGCCACCGGCGCGACCGTACGACACCACCCCGGCGACCCGGCCGAGGCCCTGGACGGCGTACCCGCCGACGCCCTGCACGCCGTCGCCGACCTGCGCGGCGAGGACGACCCGCAGGCCGTGGGCCGCCGCACGCTCGCCCTCGCCCAGGCCTGGCTCGCCGCCGACCGGCCCGACGGGGCCCGCCTCACCGTCCTCACCCACGGCGCCGTCGACACCGGAGGCGGGGCACCCGTCACCGACCCCGCCGCCGCCGTCGCCTGGGGGCTGCTGCGCTCCGGCAACGCCGAACACCCCGGCCGCTTCGCCCTCGTGGACACCGACGAGGACCCCGCCTCGTACGCCGCCCTGCCCGCCGCCCTCACCCGCGGCGACGGCGCCGCCGAACTCGCCGTCCGGGCCGGCACCGCCCACGCCCCCGGCGTCGTACGGGTCCGCGACGAGGCCGCCGCCCCGGCGGCCTGGAACCCCGACGGCACCGTCCTGGTCACCGGCGGCACCGGAGGCCTCGGCTCGGCCGTCGCCCGCCACCTGGTCACCGCACACGGCGTACGGCACCTGCTGCTGACCAGCCGCCGCGGCACGGACGCCCCCGGAGCCGGGGACCTGGCCGCCGCCCTGCGCGCCCTGGGCGCCGAAGTCACCGTCGCCGCCTGCGACACCGCCGACCGCACCGCCCTCGCCGCGCTCCTCGACCGGATCCCGGCCGGGCACCCCCTCAGCGCGGTGGTGCACACCGCCGGCGTCCTCGACGACGGCCTCCTCACCGCCCAGGACCCGGCCCGCCTCGAAGCCGTGCTGCGGCCCAAGACGGACGCCGTCCGCGTCCTGCACGAACTCACCGCCGCCCTGCCGCTCGACGCGTTCGTGCTCTTCTCCTCCGCCGCCGGACTCCTCGGCAGCGCCGGACAGTCCGCGTACGCGGCCGCCAACGCCCACCTCGACGCCTTCGCCGCCCGGCGCCGCGCCCAGGGCCTGCCCGCCGTCTCCCTCGCCTGGGGCCCCTGGGCCGGCGAGGGCATGGCCGGCGCCCTGGACGGCGCCGACGCCGCCCGGCTGCGCCGCACCGGGCTCGTCCCGCTCGCCCGGGACGAAGCCCTCCGCCTCTTCGACGCCGCCCTCGGCAGCGGCCTGCCCGCCCTCCTGCCGCTGCGCGTGGACCCCGCCGCGCCCGGGCTGCCGCCCGTCCTGCGGACCCCCGCGCCAGCGCCCGGGACCGTCCCGGCCACCGGCCGGGCGGCCGAACCGGCCGGTCCGGCCCGGCGGGCGACCGTCGCCGAGCGGATCACGGGCCTGTCCCGCGCCGACCGGGCCGCCCTGCTGCTGGACCTCGTCCGCACCGAGGTCGCGGCCGTCCTCGGCTTCGCCGGCCCGGCCGACGTCGGCGTGGACCGCAGCTTCCGCGAGGCCGGCTTCGACTCGCTCACCGCCGTGGAACTGCGCAACCGGCTCACCGCCGAGACCGGCCTGCGCCTGACCCCCACCCTCGTCTTCGACCACCCCACCCCCCAAGCCCTCGCCGCCCACCTCGACGGCGAACTCCCGGGCGCGGAGGCCGCCGTACTCGCCCTGATCGGGCAGCTCGGCGCGGCGACCGCACAGGCGGCCCTCGACCAGGACGCCCGCCGTGCGGTGGCCGACCGCCTCTCCGCCCTGCTGGCGGACCTCGGCACCGGGGTCGCCCCCGCCGCCGTGCCGCCCCCCCGGGGCCCCGCGGGGGGGGGGGGCGGCGCCCGGCCCCCCCCCCCCCCCCCCGGGTCCCGGGCCGCGTGCCTCAAAAAGATACACCCCCCGCCCCCCCCCAAACTTGTG
>NZ_JBBDHD010000226.1:0-6281 GCF_044129415.1 Streptomyces racemochromogenes | reverse complement strand
GACCGACGAGGAGCCGGAGTTGAGGACGAGTACGCGCGTTGCGGTCACGGCGGGGGTCTTTCCTTCTGACGGGCGGGAGGCGTCACGGGGCGGCCGGGCCGGCCGTCGCGGGGGGCGCGCCCGCCGAGGCCGCCGCCCGGTGGGCCAGGGAGGTCGTGGAGCGGCCGTCGAGGTAGGGCAGGACGACGGCCTGGCCGCCCCACGCGCCCATCTGGGCCGCCTCCGGGAGGTCGTCCACCGCGTAGTCGCCGCCCTTGACCCATACGTCGGGCCGCAGCAACGCCAGCAGCGCGGACGGGGTCCGCTCCTCGAAGGCGACCACCGCGTCCACGCTGCCCAGCGCCCCGAGCACCCGCATCCGGTCGGCCAGCGGGGTCAGCGGCCGGCCCGGCCCCTTCAGACCGGCCACGGACGCGTCCGAGTTCACGCACACGATCAGGCAGTCGCCGATCCGCCGGGCGCTCTCCAGCAGACCCACGTGACCGGCGTGCAGCAGGTCGAAGCAGCCGCCCGTGGCCACCACCGTGCCGCCGCGCGAGCGCACCTCCCCCGCCAGCGCCAGGGCCTCCCCGAGCCCGGCCGCCGCCCCCGCACGGGCGGGTACCGCACCGGGCCCGCCGCCCCACAGGGCCGCCGCCGAGGCACCGCCGGCCGCCACGAACGCGGTCGCCCCCGTCACCGCGTGCCGGACGGCCTCCTCGGGCAGGGCCCCGTCAGCGAGCGCCGCGGCCGCGTGCGCCGCGAAGCAGTCGCCGGCCCCGCACGTGTCCCCGACCGCCCGGAACGGAGCGGGGACCAGCAGCGGGGCCTCCGCGTACGGCCGCGTCAGCAGGGCCCCGCGCTCGCCGAGCGTGACCACCACCGAAGCCGCCCGCCAGCGGGCGGCCAGCAGCGCGCCGCGCCGCGCGTACGCGCCCAGCGAGCCCGCGCCGTCGTCCCCGGGGCACAGCGCCCGCGCCTCGGCCGCGTTCGGGGTGACCAGGCGGGCACCCGGCACCGGCGGACCGCCCCGCGGATGCGGATCCCACACCACGGCACCCCGACGCGCTGCCCCCTCCAGCAGCGGGCGCAGCGCGTCGGCCGCGCCCCGGCCGTAGTCGGCGACCAGCACCGTGCGCGCGGCCGTCAGCGCCCGGGCGCACTCCGCGGTGGCCGCCCCCGCCCGGCCGCCGCCCCGGTCGATGCGCACCAGCGGGCGCCCCCCGGCCAGCACCCGGGTCTTGACCGGCAGCGAACCGTCGAGCGGCAGTTCCACCAGCGTGACCCGGCCCCGCAGCGCACGGCGGACCCGGCGGCTCGCCGCGTCCCGTCCGAGCGCCGTGACCAGGACCACCGCGCGCCCGGACCGGGCCGCGAGGACGGCCGCGAGGCCTGCGCCGCCGGGCCGGAACCGGTCCCCGGTGACGTCGACCACCGGGGCGGGGGCGTCCGGCGCCAGGCGGTCGGCGACCCCCGTGATGTCCCGGTCGAGCAGCACGTCCCCCACCACGACCAGCGGTCCCGACGTCCTCACGGCATCCTCCCGTCCACGACGCACACCCGCCGGGCGGCACCGGACGCCTCCGGCGGCGCCGCCTCCAGGGCGGCGTCGAACGCCTCGCAGAGCAGGTGCACGGCGACCAGATGGGCCTCCTGCACCGTGGCCGTGGAGGCCGCGTCGACGCACAGGGTCTCGTCGGCGGCCAGCGCCAGCGGGTTGGGGACGCGGCCGGTCAGCGCCCACACCCGCATGCCGCGGTCGCGGCCCGCGGCCGCCGCAGCCAGCAGGTTGCCGCTGCGCCCCGACGTCGACAGCAGCAGCAGGACGTCGCCCGGCCGGCCGTGGGCCGCCACCTGCCGGGCGAAGACCTGCTCGTAGCCGTAGTCGTTGCCGATCGCCGTCACGCTGGAGGTCTCGGCGTGCAGCGCGATCGCGGAGAACGGCGGCCGTTCCCTGCGGTACCGGCCGACGAGTTCGGCCGTCAGGTGCTGGGCCTGGGCCGCGCTGCCCCCGTTCCCCGCGGCCAGCAGGCGTCCGCCGCCGCCCAGGACGCCGGCCAGCGCCGGGCCCCAGCGCTCCAGCAGGTCGGCGCCGTCGTGGCACATGCCGTCCAGGGCGGCCAGCAGCGCGGAGCAGTGGTCCCGCACGCCGCCCGCCGGGGCGGCGGGGCGTTCGGAGGACTCGTGGGTGTAGGGGTTCATGGTGTCGGGCCGGCGCCGGGCACCGGCCCCACCTCCTTCCGGAAGCGGTACGGGTTCACGCGGCCGCGGTGCGGGCCGGGCCGGTCCGCGCGGCGGTGGGGGAGCGGCGGGCGGAGTCCACCGAGCGGTAGGAGCGCTCCGTCGCGGCCGCCACCCGGTCCCAGCCGTAGAGGGCCAGCGCCCGGCTGCGGGCGGCTGCCCCGTAGGCCGCGCGGACCGCGGGCCGGGCGAGCAGTTCCGACACGGCGCCGGCCAGCGCGCCGGGGTCACCGGGCGGGACCAGCAGACCGGTTTCCCCGGGGACCACCGTGTCCAGTTGTCCGCCCACGGCGCTGGCCACCACGGGCCGGCCGCAGGCCATGGCCTCCAGGGGCACGATGCCGAAGGGCTCGTAGTCCGCGGGACAGAGCACCAGGTCGGCGCTGCGCAGCACGGCCGGGACGTCCTCGCCGGTGAGCCCGCCGAGGAAGCGGACGCGGTCCGCCACCCCGGCGTCCCGGGCCAGCGCGCGCAGGCGCCGCGCCTCGGGGTCCTCGTCGAGCCGGCCGGCCGGCGGCCCGCCGACGACGACCAGCTCGGCGTCGGGGACCAGGGCCAGCGCGGCGATGGACACGGCCGTCCCCTTGCGGGGCACCAGCCGGCCGAGCTGCACCAGCCGGTGCCGGTAGCGGGGGTCGCGCCCGGCCCGGGACCCCTCCGGGCGGAAGCGCTCCGGGTCGACGCCGCAGGGCACGACGTCGGCCCGGCCGGCCGGAACGCCCATCCGGACCAGTTCGTCCACCTCGTCGCGGCAGGTGGCCAGTACCCGGTCGCACCGCAGCCCGATGTCGCGCTCGTAGGCGATCCGCTGCGGCGGACTGGTGTCGCAGGGCCCCTGGTGGCGGCGCTTGACCGTGCCCAGGGCGTGATAGGTGTGCAGGAACGGCAGTTTCAGGTCCCGTACGGCGACCAGCGAGGCGACCCCGGACATCCAGAAGTGCGAATGCACCACGTCGGGGGGGCGCTCCCGCCATTCGGCCAGCAGCCAGGTGCCGAACGCACCCATGTGGGGCAGCAGGTCGTCCTTGGCCACGTGCTCCGGCGGACCGGCCGGCACGTGGTGGACCCGTACACCGGGCCGGAGTTCGACGACGTCGGGCACCCGGCGCGCGTCGCGCCGGGTGTAGACCGCCACCTGGTGGCCGCGGTCCGCCAGCGCCCCGGCGAGACAGGCCACGTGCACGTTCTGGCCGCCCGCGTCGACGGTGCCCAGGGAGGCCAGCGGGCTCGCGTGCTCGGAGACCAGGGCGACGGACAGCGGCCGGGGGCCGTGGGAGCGGATGGTCGAAGTCATGAACGCACCTCCGTCAGCAGGCGCTCCCAGTCGGACAGGAAGCGCGGGAGGCCGTACCGGCCCAGCGCGGCACGGCGGGCCCGGGTGCCGTCCTCGCGGGCGGCCTCCGGTTCGTCGAGGTAGTGGCGGGCGGCCCGGGCCAGCTCCTCGGGCCGGGTGGACAGGGTTCCCGCGCCGGGCGGCACCGCCTCCACGGCCTCGGTCGTGGCCAGGGCCACCACCGGCATGCCCAGGTGCATGGCCTCCAGCAGGGACAGTCCGAGGGAGGTCCAGCGGACCGGGTGCAGGTACAGGCGCCGCTCGGCCAGCGCCCCCAGCAGCCGGGCCTGGGGCAGCTCCTGGGTGCGGCAGCGGTCGCTGCTCAGGCCCAGGTGCGCGGCGAGGGCGTCGGTGCGCATGCCGAACACGTCCAGCGGGGCCGCCTCGGCGAGGGCCGGCAGCAGGTCGGTGCCGGTGAACCGGCCCCTGCGGACAGGGTCGTTGACGACGACGGCCGCCCGGGGGAGCCGGCCGGTGTAACGGTGCCCGGGGTCGACGATCCCGTGCTCGATCACCTCGGCGCGGGTGCTGCCGCTGTCCCAGAAGAGCCGGTTGAAGTGGGTGACGTGGACGAGGGTGACATCGTCGCGGTCGGCGACGGGGTGCCGGCTGCGGGGCACCTCCCCGGCCGGGGTGTTGTGCTCCAGGTAGACGGCGGGCAGGTCGCGGCCCGGCCGGCGGCCGCCGAGCCACTGCTCGGCCAGCCGCCACTCGTGGGGGCGCTGGAGCACCACCACGTCGACGGGCTCGGAGGCCAGCTCCTGAGGGGTTACTTCCCGGACGGTGGCGGGCCAGTCGAAGGTACGGGCGCGCCCCAGGCCGTCCGGGCCGCGGTCGGGGGTGACGGGAACCAGGTAGGTGTGCGGGCCCTGGACGAACGCGGTGGTCCAGGAGCCGTGCACGTGCCACAGCAGGATGTTCACGGTGCCGCTCCTCCGTCGGCCGTGCCCCGGCCGACGGGGCCGGCCAGGAGCGTGTCCACCGCGGCGAGCACGTCCTCGTCGCGGACCGAGTCCAGGCAGGGGTGCCCGGCCACGGGGCACACCCGCGCCCGGGTGCCGGCGCAGGCGGCGTCCTGGTCGCCGAGCAGCACGTGCGGGACCCCGTACGGGCGCCAGCGCTCGGGCGGGACGACCGGGGCGAACAGGCAGGCCACGGGCGTTCCGACGGCGCAGGCCAGGTGGGCCGGGCCGGTGTTGCCGGTGACGACGGCCCCGGCTCCGGCCAGTACCCCGGCGAGTTCGCCGAGGTCCCGGGTGCCGCCGCCGAGGTCGAGGGCGTGCCGCCCCGCGACCTCGGCGGTGAGCGGGCGTTCCCCGGCCGCGCCGGTGACCACCACGCGGTGGCCGGCCCGGTGCAGCGCGGCGACGGCCCCGGCGGCCCGGCGGGGGCTCCACGCCCGGGCCGGGACCGCCGCGCCGGGGTGCACCACGAGGTAGGGGTCCGGGCCGGTGAGCCCGACGGTGTCGGGGGGCTCCAGGACCCGCAGGCCGCCGTCGTCCCCGGGCGGCAGGGGGAAGCCGAAGTCCCGGGCCAGGTCCAGGGCGGCCTGGGCCTCGTGGCGTCCGGCCCGCCGCCGGTGGCGCAGGGACAGCAGGGAGCCGGGATAGTCGGCGCAGTCGGCCGCGACGTCCGCGATGCCGGCCATGGCCAGCAGCAGGGCGGTGGGCAGCGGGCTCTGGTGGTAGGAGACCAGGACGAGCGCGCGGTCGAAGCGGTCGCCGGCCAGGGCGTCGAGCAGCAGGTCGCACTCCTCGCGCGAGGTCCGCGGCGGGTCGAGGCCCACCCAGGCGGCCTCGTGGACGAGGACGCGGTCCACCCCCGGCAGCAGCGCGGCGGCCGGGGCGCCCTGCGGCCCGCACAGCAGGGCGGTGTACGAGGACCCGGCCGCGACCGCCCGCACGGCGGGCCCGGCGAGCAGGACGTCGCCGGCGCTGTCGAGGCGGGCCACCAGGGTGCGGGGCGCGCGGGTCACCACGGCTCACCTCCGGGGTGGCGGGGCGTCAGGACCAGGCGTACGGCGGCCAGCAGGTCGCGGGCCGTGTGCCCGGCTGCGTCCCGGACCTCCTCGGGGCGGGTCACGGCGGTGGGCACCAGCACGCCGGTCGCGCCGGCGCTGCGGGCGGCGGACAGGTCGGCGCCGATGTCGCCGATGACCACCGTGTGGAGCGGGGAGGCGCCCAGGGCCGCGCAGGCGGCCAGGACGAGTCCGGGGGCGGGCTTGCGGCAGCCGCAGCCGTCCTCCGGCCGGTGCGGACACACGGCCCACAGGGCGAAGGGGCCGAGGAGGGTGTCCACCCGGTCGGCCACCGCCTCCACCTGGCGCCGGGTCAGCAGCCCGCGGCCGACCCCCGACTGGTTGCTGACCACGCCGGCGGCGACCCCGCTCGCCCGCAGCAGGCGCAGGGCCCGGCGCGCGGTGGGCATGGCCTCGACCCGTTCGGGGTCGCCGTTGTAGGGCACGTCCACCACCAGCGTCCCGTCCCGGTCGAACAGCACCGCCTGCGGCAGCCCGTGGCACCGGGCGGTCCCGGGCGCGCGGCCCGCCCGGGACCACACCCAGGGCCCGTCAGGGCGGGGGCCGCCGGGCTCCGCGACGGCCCGCGGGACGCCGGGGCCCGTCATGACGCACCGCCCGGCTCCGGGGGCCCCGCGGGACCCGCCGGGAGGCGCGAGCACTCCGGGGCGCCGTCGGCCGCACCGGCGCGGCCCGCCGCCGGACAGCCGT
>NZ_JBBDHD010000225.1:0-6350 GCF_044129415.1 Streptomyces racemochromogenes | reverse complement strand
GCGGTGGCCAACGGCGACCTGTCGCAGAAGGTCACCGTGGACGTCTCGGGTGAGATGCTCCAGCTGAAGAACACCGTCAACACGATGGTGGACCAGCTCCAGTCGTTCGGTTCGGAAGTGACGCGGGTGGCCCGTGAGGTCGGCGTCGAGGGCGAGCTGGGCGGTCAGGCCCAGGTGCCGGGTGCGGCCGGTACGTGGAAGGACCTCACCGACTCGGTGAACACCGCCTTCCGCAACCTCACCGGGCAGGTGCGCAACATCGCGCAGGTGACGACGGCGGTGGCCAACGGCGACCTGTCGCAGAAGGTCACCGTGGACGTCTCGGGTGAGATGCTCCAGCTGAAGAACACCGTGAACACGATGGTGGACCAGCTGTCGTCCTTCGCCGACCAGGTCACACGGATGGCGCGGGACGTGGGCACGGAGGGCCGGCTCGGCGGCCAGGCCCGGGTCGAGGGGGTGTCCGGGACCTGGAAGGAGCTGACCGACTCCGTCAACTTCATGGCCGGGAACCTGACCTCGCAGGTGCGCCAGATCGCCCAGGTGACGACGGCGGTGGCGCGCGGTGACCTGTCGCAGAAGATCGACGTGGACGCGCGGGGCGAGATCCTGGAGCTGAAGAACACCATCAACACGATGGTGGACCAGCTCTCGGCCTTCGCCGAGCAGGTGACGCGGGTGGCCCGTGACGTGGGTACGGAGGGCCGGCTCGGCGGTCAGGCGCAGGTGCCCGGCGTGGCCGGCGTGTGGCGCGACCTGACGGACTCGGTGAACGGCATGGCCGGGAACCTGACCTCCCAGGTCCGCAACATCGCCCAGGTCGCGACGGCGGTGGCGCGCGGTGACCTGTCGCAGAAGATCGACGTGGACGCGCGCGGGGAGATCCTGGAGCTGAAGAACACCATCAACACGATGGTGGACCAGCTCTCGAACTTCGCCGAGCAGGTGACGCGGGTGGCCCGCGAGGTGGGCACCGAGGGCATCCTGGGCGGCCAGGCGGAGGTGAAGGGGGTCTCCGGCACCTGGAAGGACCTCACCCAGTCCGTCAACTTCATGGCGAACAACCTGACCTCCCAGGTCCGCAACATCGCCGAGGTGACCACGGCGGTGGCCATGGGCGACCTCTCCAAGAAGATCACCGTCGACGCCAAGGGGGAGATCCTCGAACTGGTCACCACGGTGAACACCATGGTCGACCAGCTGTCCTCCTTCGCCGAGCAGGTGACGCGGGTGGCCCGTGAGGTGGGCACCGAGGGCATCCTCGGCGGTCAGGCGCGGGTGCGCGGGGTCACCGGCATCTGGAAGGACCTGTCGGACAACGTCAACACGATGGCCGGGAACCTGACGGCCCAGGTGCGCGGGATCGCCCAGGTGTCCGCGGCCGTCGCCAACGGCGACCTCACCAAGAAGGTCACCGTCGAGGCGCGCGGCGAGGTCGCGCAGCTCGCCGACACGGTGAACACGATGGTCAAGACCCTGTCCTCGTTCGCGGACGAGGTCACGCGCGTGGCCCGCGAGGTGGGTACGGAGGGCCGCCTGGGCGGCCAGGCGCACGTGCCGGGCGTGTCGGGCACGTGGAAGGACCTCACCGACTCGGTGAACTTCATGGCCTCCAACCTGACCGGCCAGGTGCGGCAGATCGCCATGGTCACGACCGCCATCGCCAAGGGCGACATGACCAAGAAGATCGACATCGATGCGCGCGGAGAGATCCTGGAGCTGAAGACGACCATCAACACGATGGTCGACCAGCTGTCCTCCTTCGCCGACCAGGTGACCCGGGTGGCCCGTGAGGTGGGCACCGAGGGCATCCTGGGCGGCCAGGCCCGGGTGCGCGACGTGGACGGCACCTGGCGCGACCTGACCGAGTCCGTGAACGAGATGGCCGGCAACCTCACCCGGCAGGTGCGGGCCATCGCGGCCGTGGCGACCGCGGTGACCCGGGGGGACCTGAGCCTGAAGGTCGACGTCGACGCGGCGGGCGAGATCCAGGCGCTCCAGGACAACATCAACACGATGATCGCGAACCTGCGCGACACCACCCTGGCCAACAAGGAGCAGGACTGGCTCAAGGGCAACCTCGCCCGGATCTCGGCCCTGATGCAGGGCCGCCGGGACCTGGACGACGTGGCCGGACTGATCATGAGCGAGCTGACGCCGGTGGTCGCGGCGCAGCACGGGGCGTTCTTCCTGGCGGTGCCCACCGGCGGGAGCTCCGAGATCGGGACGGACGGCGGCGCGGAGGGCTCGTACGAGCTGCGGATGCGCGGGAGCTACGCGTACGCGGGCGGGCAGATGCCGATCTCCTTCCGGCCGGGGGAGGGGCTGATCGGGACGGTCGCGGAGGAGAAGCGGATCATCCTGGTGGAGAACACCCCGCCGGGGTACCTGAAGATCTCCTCGGGGCTGGGTGAGGCGCCGCCCGCGCACGTGATCGTGCTGCCGGTGCTGTTCGAGGGCAAGGTGCTCGGCGTCATCGAGCTGGCCGGCTTCCAGCCGTTCACGCAGATCCAGAAGGACTTCCTGAGCCAGATCGCCGAGATGATCGGTACGAGCGTCAACACCATCTCCGTGAACTCCAAGACGGAGATGCTGCTCAAGCAGTCCCAGGAGATGACCGAGCAGCTGCGCGAGCGCTCCGACGAGCTGGAGAACCGGCAGAAGGCGCTCCAGGCCGCGAACGCGGAGCTGGAGGAGAAGGCGGAGCTGCTGGCCCAGCAGAACCGGGACATCGAGGTGAAGAACACCGAGATCGAGGAGGCCCGGCAGGTCCTGGAGGAGCGCGCCGAGCAGCTCGCGGTGTCGATGCGCTACAAGAGCGAGTTCCTCGCGAACATGTCGCACGAGCTGCGCACCCCGCTGAACTCGCTGCTGATCCTGGCGAAGCTGCTCGCGGACAACGCGGACGAGAACCTCTCGCCGAAGCAGGTGGAGTTCGCGGAGACCATCCACGGCGCGGGTTCCGACCTGCTCCAGCTGATCAACGACATCCTCGACCTGTCGAAGGTCGAGGCCGGGAAGATGGACGTCTCGCCGACCCGGATCGCGCTGGTCCAGCTCGTGGACTACGTGGAGGCCACGTTCCGGCCGCTGACCGCGGAGAAGGGCCTGGACTTCTCGGTCCGGGTCTCCCCGGAGCTGCCCGCGACCCTGCACACCGACGAGCAGCGCCTGCTCCAGGTGCTGCGCAACCTGCTGTCGAACGCGGTGAAGTTCACCGACAACGGCGCGGTGGAGCTGGTGATCCGGCCCGCCGGGGCGGATGTGCCGGCGGCGATCCGGGAGCAGCTGCTGGAGGCCGGGTCGCTGCGGGACGCCGACGCGGACCTGATCGCGTTCTCGGTGACCGACACCGGCATCGGGATCGCGGCGAGCAAGATGCTGGTGATCTTCGAGGCGTTCAAGCAGGCCGACGGGACGACGAGCCGCAAGTACGGCGGTACGGGGCTCGGCCTGTCCATCAGCCGGGAGATCGCCCGGCTGCTGGGCGGGGAGATCCACGCGGCCAGCGAGCCCGGCCGCGGGTCGACGTTCACGCTGTACCTTCCGCTGCACCCGAGCGAGCTGCCCCCGCAGGGATACGCGCCGCCGACCCCGGGCGGGGCGCGGACCGAGTACCGCAGGGCGGCGGAGGAGGCGCTGCCGGTGCCCCCGCCGGCGCCGGCGGCCGCGCTGCCCCCGGCCCCGAAGAACGCGGTCCCGGTGCGGCAGGCACTGCCGGCGGCGGAGCCGGCCGGGCAGGGTTCCTCCGCGCTGTTCCGGCGCCGCCGCAAGCCGCTGACCGGTCCGCCGCCGCGCACCGAGGTGCCGGGGCAGCCGGACGGGGTGGCGTGGGAGGAACCGGAGGCGCTGCCCGCGGCACCGCGCACGTACGACTTCCACGGCGAGCGGGTGCTCATCGTGGACGACGACGTGCGCAACGTCTTCGCCCTGACGAGCGTGCTGGAGCAGCACGGGCTGGCGGTGCTCTACGCCGAGAACGGCAGGGAGGGCATCGAGGTGCTGGAGCAGCACGACGACGTGGCCGTGGTGCTGATGGACATCATGATGCCGGAGATGGACGGGTATGCGACGACGTCGGCGATCCGGCGGATGCCGCAGTTCGAGGGGCTGCCGATCATCGCGCTGACGGCGAAGGCGATGAAGGGGGACCGGGAGAAGGCCATCGATTCCGGGGCTTCCGACTACGTCACCAAGCCGGTCGAACCCGACTACCTGCTGTCGGTCATGGAGCAGCACATGCGCGGGGACTGACCGGAGGCCGGGGCGTGGGGGAGGGCGGGCGGGGAACCTTCCGCCCTCCCGCCGCGTTTCGGCTTCGTGCACAGTGACATCTTGGTGACAGGGTGTGGCGATCTCAGGACTGGGGCTACGATGACCGGCACAAGGACGGACGGCTCGAAGACGCCGTCCTCTGGGGCGGGCCCCGGCACACAGGCCGGCGTCCGGAGCCGGGGAGGCCCCATGCCGGGGCGAGGAGGACAGGGCATGGTGCAGAAGGCCAAGATCCTCCTGGTCGACGACAGGCCGGAGAATCTGCTGGCGCTGGAGGCCATCCTCTCCGCGCTCGATCAGACACTGGTCCGGGCGTCGTCGGGGGAGGAAGCGCTCAAAGCGCTGCTTACGGACGATTTCGCGGTCATCCTGCTGGATGTCCAGATGCCGGGAATGGACGGGTTCGAAACCGCCGCGCACATCAAGCGGCGCGAACGGACCCGGGACATCCCGATCATCTTCCTCACCGCGATCAACCACGGTCCCCACCACACCTTCCGCGGGTACGCGGCGGGCGCGGTGGACTACATCTCGAAGCCGTTCGACCCCTGGGTGCTGCGCGCCAAGGTCTCGGTGTTCGTCGAGCTGTACACCAAGAACTGCCAACTGCGGGAGCAGGCGGCCCTGCTGCGCCTCCAGCTGGAGGGCGGCGGATCCAACGGCGACGGCAGCAAGGAGGCGGCCGGTCTGCTGGCCGAGCTGTCGGCACGGCTCGCGGCGGTCGAGGAGCAGGCCGAGGCGCTGACCAAGCAGCTCGGTGAGGACTCCGCCGACGCCGCGGTGGTGGCCACGGCGGCGCACCTGGAGCGCAAGCTGACGGGCCTGCGCCGGGCTCTGGACGCGCTGGAGCCGGGAGCCGGCGGGGCCGCTCCGGTCCTGCCCGCGCAGGGCTGACCGCCCGGCCGACGGCACGTCAGGTCTGCCGGCGCGTCAAGAGGCGTACGGACGGGGCGACACGAACGGGTGAAGGGGTGGGCACGCGTGTCCACCGGCGCGCGCACCGGTAACCTCGGGCCCATGGCCTCACGTACGTCCGGCAAGGGTTCCCAGAGCACCGCGGGCGCCGCGAAGGGCCGCCCCGGCCGTACGACGGCCCCGGCCGGGAAGGCGGCCCCGGCGCGCAAGCCTCCCGCGAAGAAGGCCGCGGCGGCACGGCGCGCCCCGGTGAAGAAGACCGCCGCCAAACCGGCGCCGTCCCCGACCGGGGGCGTGGTGTGGCTCGTCCGCGGCTGCTGGCTCGGGCTCGCGCACCTCGTCGGCAAGGCGTTCCGGGGCATCGGCCGGGGTGCGAAGAACCTCGACCCCGCCCACCGCAAGGACGGCGTCGCGCTGCTGCTGCTCGCCCTGGCGCTGATCGTCGCCGCCGGGACCTGGTCCAACCTGAGCGGGCCCGTCGGGGACCTGGTCACCATGCTGGTCACGGGGGCCTTCGGGCGCCTGGACCTGCTCGTGCCGATCCTGCTCGGGATCATGGCGGTACGTTTCATCCGGCATCCCGAGCAGAGCGACGCCAACGGGCGCATCGGCATCGGCCTCTCCGCCCTGGTCATCGGCGTCCTCGGGCTGGTCCACATCGCCTGCGGGGCCCCCGGCCGCGACGAGGGCACCACCGCCATGCAGAACGCGGGCGGACTCGTCGGGTGGGCGGCCTCCAAGCCGCTGATCTTCACCATGGGTGCTCCGCTGGCCGTGCCCATGCTGGTGCTGCTCACCGTCTTCGGCCTGCTGGTCGTGACCGCGACCCCGGTCAACGCGATCCCGCAGCGGCTGCGCCGGCTGGGGATCCGGCTGGGGATCATCGCCCCGAACGCGTACGACGACGAGGGGTACGGGGAGGCCGGCGCCGGCCGCCCCGGCCGGCACGACGCCGAGCAGTGGCGGGCCCGCGAGGAGGCCGTGGCGGGCGGCCCGGCCGACGCCGCCGAGGAGGCGGCCCTGGCCAAGCGGCGCCCCCCGCGGCGGGCCCCCCCGCGGCCGGGGGATCGGGAGATTGAAGCCGTAGACCTTGCCGGCGCTGCCCCCCCCCCCCACGACCCGGTCGTCTACAGCTGTATCATATAAAAAAAAACCAAACA
>NZ_JBBDHD010000224.1:0-6792 GCF_044129415.1 Streptomyces racemochromogenes | reverse complement strand
GCCGGGAGGCCGCCGGGACGGGCGGCGCGCGGCGCGGCCCCGGCGGGCGGGACCAGCGCGCGCAGCAGGACGGGTACGGCCTCGCGGCCGTGGGCGTCCTGTTCGCGGCGCAGGGCGGGGACGTCGAGGCGGAGCGGGACGAACAGGGCCTCGTCGGTGCGGCCGGCGGGTGCGGCGAGGGCCCGGTCGAAGAGGGCGAGGCCCTGTTCGACCGTCATCGGGGCGAGGCCGGAGCGCCGCATGCGGCGCAGGTCGGTCCCGGAGAGGTGCCCGGTCATTCCGGTGGCCTCGCCCCACAGGCCCCAGGCCAGGGAGAGGGCGGGCAGTCCGGCGGCCCGGCGGTGCTGGGCGAGGGCGTCGACGAAGGTGTTCGCGGCGGCGTAGTTGGCCTGGCCGGGGCGGCCGAGGAGGCCGGCGGCGCCCGAGAACAGGACGAACGCGGACAGGGGCAGGTGGGCGGTCAGTTCGTGCAGGTGCAGGGCGGCGTCCGCCTTGGGGCGCAGGACGGTGCCCAGCCGGCCGGCGTCGAGGGCGGTGAGGGCGCCGTCGTCGAGGACGCCCGCCGCGTGGACGACGGCGGTCAGCGGGTGCCCGGCCGGGATCCGCGAGAGCAGTGCTTCCAGTTCGGATCGGTGACCCGTGTCGCAAGCGCTGATCTCGACGTGGGCGCCCAGCGCGGCCAGTTCCCGCTCCAGCTCGGCCGCCCCGGCGGCGGCGGGCCCGCTGCGGCTGACGAGCAGCAGCCGCCGTACGCCGTGGGCGGTGACGAGGTGGCGGGCGAAGAGCCGGCCGAGGGTGCCGGTGGCCCCGGTGACCAGGACGGTCCCCTCGGGGTCGAAGGCGGGGGCCGCGGCGGGCTGCGCTTCCGCGTCCGGGCGGGCCAGGACGGGGGTGCGGACCTCGCCGTCGCGGAGCGCGAACTGCGCGGCGCCGCCGGCGAGGGCCCCGGCCAGGGCTGCCGCCGATGCCTCGGTGCCGTCGGTGTCGGCGAGGACGAACCGGCCGGGGTGCTCGTTCTGCGCGGAGCGCACGAGCCCCCACAGACCGGCGGCCGCCAGCCCGGGCAGCGCCTCCCCGGGGCGGGTGGCCACGGCGCCCTGCGTGAGGACGACCAGGCGCGTTCCGTCGTACCGCGCGTCCTGTGTGAGCCAGGCCCGGAGCAGCTCCAGCCCCCGGGCGAGGGTCTCCCGCACCTCCTCGGGCCCGGGCACACCCCCGCTTCCGCTGCCGGCCGCGGGGGCGGGGAACTCGACGACGACGGCGTCGGGGACGGGGTCGTCCCCGCCCGGGGAAGCGCACAGCGCCGCCAGGTCCGGGTGGGCCTCGGCCCCGGCGCCCCGGACCATCCCGAGCGGGTCGGCCCCGGCCACGGCGATCCGTACCGTGCCGCAGCTCTCGCCGGAGGCACCGGTACCGGAGGCGTTCCGCCACTCGATCCGGTGGAGCGGGAGGGCCGTGTCGGCCGCGCCGAGCAGCGCGTCGAGGCGCTCGCGTGCGACGGGCCGCATCACGAGGGCGTCCAGGGTGAGCACGGGCGCCCCGGCGGGGTCGATGGCCTCCAGGGAGACCGCGCCGTCACCGGTGCGGGCGATGCGGACGCGCAGGGCGTCCGCGCCCGTCGCGTACAAGGTGGCCCCCTGCCAGGCGAACGGCAGCAGGACGGATCCGTCGGGCACGTCGAGGAGTCCACCGGCCAGCCAGGGCTGGAGTGCGGCGTCGAGCAGCGCGGGGTGCACCCCGTAGTCCACCGCGTCGGCCCGGACCCGGGCGGGCAGCCGGACCTCGGCGAAGACCTCACCATGGCGGCGCCAGACGGACCCGATGCCGGCGAACGCCTCCCCGTACTCGTAGCCGAGGTCGGAGAAGCGGGCGTACACGTCCTCGGGGTCGACGCGTTCGGCACCGGCCGGCGGCCAGACGGCTGCCGCCGCCCAGTCGGCCGGGGCGGGCTCGGGCCGGCCGGCGGCCGGGGTGAGCGTCGCGGTGCCGTGGCTGGTCCAGGGGGCGTCCTCGTCCTCGGCGCGGGAGTGCAGGGTCAGGGTGCGGCGGCCGCTCGCGTCGGCCGGCCGCACCCTCACCTGGAGCTGGACGGCTCCGCGCCGGGGCAGCACGAGCGGGGCTTCCAGGCCGAGTTCCTCCAGTCCGCCGCCGCCGGTCGCGGCGGCGGCGTGCAGGGCGAGTTCGACGAAGGCGGTGCCGGGCAGCAGGGTGCGGCCGGAGACGGCGTGGTCGGCGATCCACGGGTGGTCGGCGAGGGAGACCCGTCCGGCGAACACCGTCTCACCGGTGTCGGCCAGCGGCAGCGCACCGCCCAGCAGCGGGTGGGTCTCCCAGGCCATCCCGAACCGGGCGGCCGCGGCGTCGCCGACACCGGCGGGGGACGTCGGTGCCCAGTAGTGCGTCCGCTGGAAGGCGTACGTCGGCAGCGGGACGCGGCGCGCGCCGGTCCCCTCGAAGAGGGAGGCCCAGTCGATGTCGGTCCCGCGCACGAACAGCTCGGCGGCGGAGGTCAGGAGGCGCTGGAGCCCGCCCTCCTCGCGGCGCAGGGAGCCGACGGCGTGCACGGGGGCCTCGGCGGCGTCGGCGGTCTCCTGGATGCCGATGGTGAGGACGGGGTGGGCGCTTGACTCGACGAACGTGCCGAAGCCCTCGCCGAGCAGCGCGCGGACGGTGTCCTCGAAACGGACGGGCTGCCGCAGGTTGCGGTACCAGTACGCGGCATCCAGCGCGGCCGTGTCGACCAGCTGACCGGTGACGGTGGAGTAGAAGGGAACCTCGGGCCGCCGCGGAACGATCGGCCCCAAAACCTCCAGCAGCTCGGCCTCGATCCGCTCCACGTGCGCCGAGTGCGAGGCGTAGTCCACCGGCACCTGACGCGCCCGGACCCCCTCCGCCTGCGCCTCCGCCACAAAAGCGGCCACGGCATCAGCGTCACCGGCCACCACCGTGCTCGACGGCCCGTTCACAGCAGCCACCCCGAGGCGACCCGCCCAGCCCGTCAGCCGCTCCTCGACCTCGGCCAACGGCAACGGAAGGGACGCCATCCCGCCCAACCCGGCCAGCTCACGCCCGATCACCGCAGCACGCAACGCCACGACCCGGGCAGCGTCCTCCAACGACAACGCACCCGACACAGCCGCAGCGGCGATCTCACCCTGCGAGTGACCCACGACCGCGTCCGGGACCACGCCCAGGGAACGCCACACCGCGGCCAGAGACACCATGACAGCCCAGGTCACCGGCTGGACCACGTCCACCCGATCCAGAGAACGGCCCTCCCCGAGGACCTCCACCACATCGAAGTCCACGAACGGCGCCAACGCGTCCGCGCACTCCCGCATCCGCGCAGCAAAGACCGGCGAGGACCCCAACAGCCCCGCACCCATCCCCACCCACTGCGTCCCCTGACCCGGGAACACCAGCGCCACCCGCCCGGCATCGGCCGCCACGCCCTCGACGGTGACGGCGCCCAGGGTGACCTGCCGGTGCTCGAACACCGACCGGGCCACGGCCAGGGTGAACCCGGCGTCGAGCGTGCGCAGCCCCTCCAGGCCGCCGCGGAGCCGGTCGGCCTGCTCCCGCAGGGCGGCCGCCGACTTGGCCGACAACACCAGCGGAACCACCGGGAGTTCACGCGGTTCACCGGGGCCGGTCTCCTCGGCGGCCGGCTCCGGGGCCTGCTCCAGGATGACGTGGGCGTTCGTCCCGGACACCCCGAAGGCGGAGACTCCGGCCCGCCGGACGCGGCCCACCTCGGGCCAGTCACGGGTCTCGGTCAGCAGCTCGACGGCGCCCGCCGACCAGTCCACCTGCGAGGAGGGCGCGTCCACGTGCAGGGTCCTGGGCAGCTTGCCGTGCTCCAGGGCCTTGACCATCTTGATGACGCCGCCCACACCGGCGGCGGCCTGCGGGTGACCGATGTTCGACTTCAACGACCCCAGCCACAGAGGACGTTCGGCGAGCCGCTGCCCGTACGTCGCGAGGAGCGCCCGGGCCTCGATCGGGTCGCCGAGCCGGGTGCCCGTACCGTGCGCCTCGACCACGTCCACGTCCGCGGCGCCCAGGCCGGCGTTGGCCAGTGCCTGGCTGATGACCCGTTCCTGGGAGGGGCCGTTGGGGGCGGTGAGGCCGTTGCTGGCGCCGTCCTGGTTGACGGCGTGGCCGCGGATGACGGCGAGCACCGGGTGCCCGTGGCGGCGGGCGGCGGAGAGCCGCTCGACGAGGAGCATGCCCGCGCCCTCGGCCCAGCTGGTGCCGTCGGCCGCGTCGGCGAAGGCCTTGCTGCGGCCGTCGGCGGCCAGACCGCGCTGGCGGGAGAACTCCACGAACAGGCCGGGCGCGGCCATGACGGTGACGCCGCCCGCGAGGGCGAGGTCGCATTCCCCGGCCCGTACGGCCTGGGCGGCGAGGTGCAGGGCCACCAGGGAGGAGGAGCAGGCGGTGTCGACGGAGACGGACGGACCCTCCAGGCCCAGCACGTACGAGATGCGGCCGGAGACCACGCTGGCGGACTTGCCGGTGAGCAGGTACCCCTCGTGTTCCTCGGCGGCCTCGTGCAGCCGGGAGGCGTACTCCTGGTGGGTGAGGCCCGCGTAGACGCCGGTCCGGCTGCCGCGCAGGGATCGCGGGTCGATGCCGGCGCGCTCCAGTGCCTCCCAGGAGGTTTCCAGGAGCAGGCGCTGCTGGGGGTCCATGACGAGGGCCTCGCGGGGGGAGATGCCGAAGAAGTCGGCGTCGAACCCGGCGGCCCCGTGCAGGAAGCCGCCTTCGCGGACGTACGTGGTGCCGCGCCGGCCCGCCTCGGCGTCCGGCTCGTACACCTCGTCGAGGTTCCAGCCGCGGTCGGTGGGGGCGGCGCCGATGACGTCGCGCTCGTCCATGACGAGGTCCCAGAGCGCCTCGGGGGTGTCGGCGTCGCCGGGGAACCGGCAGGCCATGCCGACGATGACGACGGGGTCCTCGTCCGGGGCCGGTCCGGGCGCGGCCGGCACGGGAGCCGGGGCGGCGGACGGACCGTCCCCGGCGCCGAGCAGCTGGTCCAGCAGGTGCGCGGCGAGGACGTCCGGGCTGGGCCGGTCGAAGACGACGGTGGCGGCCAGGTTCAGGCCGGTGGCCCGGACCAGGCGGTTGCGCAGCTCCAGGGCGGTGAGGGAGTCGAAGCCGGAGTCCTTGAAGGCCCGGTCGGGCCGGACGGCATCGGTCCCCGGGTGCCGCAGGACCGCGGCGGCCTCGGTGCGGACCAGCTGGACGAGGAGCCGGGTGCGCTCGGCGGCGGAGAGGGCGGCGAGCCGTCCGGCGAGCCCGTCGGCGGGGCCGGTGTCCGTCCCCGTCCGCTGCCGGCCGGCCTCCAGCGCGCGGCGGGCCTCGGGCACGGTGTCGAAGGCGGGGCCGGGGCGCAGGGCCGCCGTACGGGGGGCGAACTCCGACCAGTCGACGTCGACGACGGTGAGACAGACGTCGGCGTGGTCCAGAGCCCGGTGGAGGGCTTCGATGCCGTCGTCGGGGTCCATGGCCCTGATGCCCCGGCGGCCGAGGCTCTCCTCACCGGCGCCTTCGGCCATGCCGCCGCCGCCCCACAGGCCCCAGGCGACGGAGGTGGCGGGCAGGCCCTCGGCGCGGCGCTGTTCGGCGAGGACGTCGAGGGAGGCGTTGGCCGCGGCGTAGGCGGCCTGGCCGCCGTTGCCCCAGGTGCCGGTGACGGAGGAGAAGAGGACGAACGCGTCGAGGTCCAGGCCCCGGGCGCGGGTGAGTTCGTGCAGGTGGCGGGCCGCGTCGGCCTTGGGGGCACGGATCTCCCGGAAGCGGTCGGCGTCAAGGGCGGCGATGACGCCGTCGTTGAGGACGCCGGCGGTGTGGAAGACGGCGGTGGGCGGGTGGGCGTCGAGGAGGGCGGCGAGGTCGTCCCGGTCGGAGACGTCGCAGGCGGCCACGGTCACCTCGGTGCCCAGGGCGCGCAGTTCGCCGGCCAGCGCGTCCGCACCGGGCGCGCCGGGGCCGCGGCGGCTGGTGAGGACGAGGTGTGCGGCGCCGTTGCGGGCCAGCCAGCGGGCGACGTGCGCGCCGAGCGCCCCGGTGCCGCCGGTCACCAGGACGGTACCGCGGGCCCTCCAGCGGCCGTCGCCGGCCGCGCCGGCGGGAGGCAGGGCCCGCACGACGCGGCGGGCGTAGGAGCCGGAGGGACGTACGGCGATCTGGTCCTCGGAACCGGGACGGCCGCCCCGGGCGAGGGCGTCGGCGACGCGGTCGAAGGCGCGGGCGTCGGGCCGCGCGGGCAGGTCGACGACACCGCCCCACAGGTGGGGCAGTTCGAGGGCGGCGACCCGGGCGAACGCCCAGACCTGTGCTCCGAAGTCCTCGGGCAGTTCCCCGGGCGCGGCGGCGACCGCGGCGCGGGTCAGCGCCCAGACCGGGGCGTCGGTGCCGGCGTCCCCGGCCGCCTGGACGAGGGCGAGGGTGGCGGGCAGGGCACCGGGGGTGCGGACGAGGGAGAGGAGGGAGAGGACTCCGTCCAGGTCCCCGTACCCGGCGAGTGCCTCGGTGAGCCCGGTCCGGGTGGCGGCGTCGGTGTCGACGGAGAGCCGCTCGGTGTCGGCCCCCCGGCGGACGAGCGCTGCCTCGGCCTCGTCGGCGAGGTCGGCCCCCGCCTGCCCGGAAGGAACCACCACCAGCCACCGCCCGTCGAGGCGCGCCGCGGACCCACTGCCGCCGAGCCCCTTCCAGGTGGTGCGGTAGCGCCAGCCGTCGATCCCGTCCGGCTGCGCCGGCCCGGCGGTTGCGGGGGCGGAGGGCTCC
>NZ_JBBDHD010000223.1:0-6807 GCF_044129415.1 Streptomyces racemochromogenes | reverse complement strand
GGGGGGGGGGGGGGGGGGGGGGGGGGGGGGGGGGGGGGGGGGGGGGGGGGGGGGGGGGGGGGGGGGGGGGGGCGGGGCGGGCGCGGGGGGGGGGGGGGGGGGGGGGGGGGGGGGTGGGGGGGGCGGGGGGGGGCGGCGCGCCCCCCCCCCCCCCCACGGCGCTTCCCGCCCCCCTCCGTCCGGGTCGGCGAGGAACAGACCGAGCCGCCACTCGGCCGCGATGGATGCGAGCCGGTCGGCAAGTGGCGGGCCGGACAGGATCCTGGCGATGGCGGCGAGGTGCTCGTCCGTGAGCAGGGGCCTCGGCCGGGGCGGCGGGGCCGGCACCGGAAGCAGCCCCGGCAGGGCCGGCACCGGAAGCGGCCCCGGCAGGGCCGGAGTCAGCGCCCGGCGCGTGGCACCCACCCCGGGCATCAGGGCCGCGCGCTCGGGGGCGGCGGTCAGCGCCGGAGGTGCGACCCGCACGGAGGCGACGGCACCCGGGAC
This sequence comes from Streptomyces racemochromogenes, assembly GCF_044129415.1. Taxonomy (GTDB): domain Bacteria; phylum Actinomycetota; class Actinomycetes; order Streptomycetales; family Streptomycetaceae; genus Streptomyces; species Streptomyces racemochromogenes_A. The sequence continues at coordinate 6,321 of NZ_JBBDHD010000223.1, read as the reverse complement.
CGGACGGGGGGCGGCGACGCCGTCATCCGTCCCCGACCTCGGCCGTCGCCCCGGCCCCGGTCCGACGGCCGCGGCGCCAACCAGGACGGCAGCCGAACCGTCGGCTGGCGCAGCAGCCGGGGTGGCGGCCGGGACGCCGGCCGAGCCATCAGCCGAGACGGCAGCCGGGACGGTGGCCGGCCCATCAGCCGAGACGGCAGCCGGGACGGTGGTCGGCCCATCAGCCGAGGCGGCGGCCAAGCCGTCGCCCGCGGCGGCGGCCGGGACGGCAGACGAGCCAGCGGCTGAGGCGGCAGCCGGGGCCGGGGCGTCGGCCGGGCCGTCGGCCGGGGCGTCGGCCGGGGCGTCGGTTGGGGTGGGGGCGGTCGGGGGGCGGGTCGCGGCCGGGCCGTGCGGCCTGCGCAGCGGCCCGGGGTTCCTCGGCGGAGCCGTTCCGGCAGGGCCGCCGGCCCGGGCCAGCGCCACCGCACCCCGGCCGGGTACCGCCCTCTGGGCACCCGCGCGCACGGTGCGGGCACGCCTGCGAGCCTCCCGGAGGATCCGCTCGGCGTGGCGGCGGGCCTCGTCCAGGACGCCGTCCGCCCCCGCCCGCACCGCGTCGGCGTACCGCTCGGCTTCCTCGCGCAGCGCCCGCGCGTGCTCCTCCGTCTGCGCCCGCAGCTCCGCAGCCTCGCGCCGGAGGGCTTCCGAGGATTCCTCGCGGCGGTGGTCTTCGAGCGCGGCGGCGAGCAGGTGCGCGACCTCGGCGGCGCCCCCCGGCCTGTCGGCCGGCTGCTTGGCGAGCAGCCTCATGACGAGATCAGCGACGGCGGGCGGCACGTCGGGCGCCCGTTCGGCCAGCGGAGGAGGTGCCTCCCCGATGTGCTGTTGCATCACCGCCCTGGGGTGGGTTTCCTCGAACGGGAGTGTCCCGGCCAGCCCCTCGTAGAGCAGGCAGCCCAGGCCGTAGAGGTCGGAGCGGAAGTCCACCGCCTCCCCCCGCGCCTGTTCGGGCGACATGTACGAGGGGGTTCCGATCGCCTCACCGGGCCGGCTCCGACCCGCCCGCGCCAGCTCGTCGAGCATCTTCGCGACGCCGAAGTCGGCCAGTTTGACCACGCCGGTGCGGGTGAGCAGTACGTTGGCCGGTTTGACGTCGCGGTGGACGATGTTGCGCCCGTGCGCGGCGGCGAGGGCTTGGGCGACCTGGGCACACCAGTGCACCACGTCGTACCAGGGCAGCGGGCACGTCCCGGCGAAGACCCGGGCCAGATCCGTGCCGTCGACGCGTTCCATGACCAGGAACAGCAGCCGTTGGCCTCCTCTAGCCCGGTGCTCGCCGCCGTCGTGAACGGTGACCACGTGGGTGTGGTCGAGGCCCGCGGCGGCGCGGGCCTCGTCCGTGAAGCGCCATTCCGTGTCGGACGGCCCGTCTTCCACCCGGACCAGTTTGACGGCGACGTGCCGCTGCAACCTCGGGTCGAAGGCCTCCCAGACCTCTCCCCCGCCACCCATGCCCGTCAGGTGCAGCAGTTGGTATCGGCCGTCCAGTTCCAACCCCTGCATGGGGCGCCCTCCCGCCGTGCGTGCCGTCGCTCCTCCGAGTATGCGGCCGGGGCCGTAAGCCCGGCGTCGGCCTTTGGCCGTATGAGCGGTGGCGGCGAGGGGGCGCACCCGTGATGCTGGAGCGGTGATGGACGAGACGGAGTTCTGGGAGATCGTCGACCGTACCCGTGAGGCCGCCGGCGGCGACCCCGAGGAGCATGCCGAGCTGCTCGTGGAGCGGCTGGCGCAGCTGGATCCCGACTCCGTGCTGGACTTCGCGCGGCACTTCGAGTCCCGGTACAACCGCGCGTACACCTGGGACCTGTGGGGGGCGGCGTGGGTGCTGCTCGACGGGGCCAGCGACGACGCGTTCGACTACTTCCGGTGCTGGCTGATCGGGCAGGGCCGGGAGGTCTTCGAGGGCGGGGTGCACGAGCCGGACCGGCTGGCGGAGCTGCTGGGCGAGTTCGACGAGGAGATCGACGGGGACGGTGAGGAGCTGGGGTACGCGGCCGACGAGGCGTACGAGCAGCTGACCGGGGCGGTGGCGCCGGACCTGGGGATCCCGTTGCAGGCGGAGGAGCCGGAGGGCACCCCGCTGGACTTCGAGAACGAAGCCGTGCTCGCGGAGCGCTTCCCCCGGCTCTGGGACCGCTTCAGGCGCTGAACCGCCTCAGTAGTGGGTGCCGCCGTCGATGCGGATCTCGGTGCCGGTGATGAAGGCGCCGTCCTCGGAGCCGAGCATCGCGACGACGCCGGCGACGGTCTGCGGGCCGGCGAAGCCCTGGCCGAGGGCCGGGGCCAGCTTGGTGAAGAGGGACCAGTCGGTGTCCTCGGGCAGACCGGGGCCGGTGCCGGTGGTCATCCCGCTCTCGATGGAACCGGGGGCGACGGAGACGAAGCGCAGGCCCTGCTTGCTGTACTCCGCGGCGAGGGCGTGGGTCATCGACTGGATGCCGCCCTTGCTGGCCGCGTAGGCGGACATGTAGGGGTGCGCGAAGCTCGCCGAGGTGGAGCTGAAGTTCACGACGACCGGCTGGTCGCCCGCCAGGAGGGCGGGGAGGGACTCGCGGATCATCAGGAAGGTGCCGGTCAGGTTGACCGCGATGATCTTGTTCCAGAAGTCCAGGGTGGTCTGGTGGGTGTGCGCGGAGCGCAGGATGCCCGCCGCGTTGACCAGTACGTCGATCCCGCCGAGGGCGTCCACGGCGGCGGCGACGCCCTCCTTGACCGAGGCCTCGTCGGATATGTCCAGCACGGCGGTGGTCAGCCGGTCGGCGTACCCGTCGGCGGCCGCCTGCTCGGCGGTGGCCTTGAGGCCGGCTTCGTTCACGTCCACGGTGTGGACGCGGCCGCCCTCGGAGAGAATGCGGTGCACGGTGGCCTGGCCGATGCCGGATCCGCCGCCGGTGATGAGGACGCGACGTCCTTCGTAACGGTTCATGGGGCGCAGCGTACCGAGAACATGGCACGTTTTGCCAGAGTGGCGTTGATTGCATCCATCTGATCCGACTGGCGGTACGCTTCACTGGTGAGATCTCCCCGTCCGTACTCCCCCCAGAGCGGCTCCGGAACCCAGTCGCTGACGGAGCGCCGCAAGGCCGCCACCCAGCTCGACATCGCGCGCGCCGCCTGCGAGCTCTTCGCCGCGCGCGGCCCCGACGGAACCACCGCCGAGGACATCGCCCACCGGGCCGGGGTCGCGCTGCGCACGTTCTACCGCTACTTCCGCAACAAGCAGGAGGCCGTGGCCCCGCTGCTCGCGGGCGGCGGCGACGCCTGGCGGGCCCTGCTCGCGGAGGAGGACCCCGCCACCCCGCTGGCGCAGGCCCTGGAGCGGGCCGTGACCCGGGCCCTGAGCGACTCCAAGGCCGTGGAGGAGGGGCTGGAGGTCACCCGCGGACTGCTGCGGGCAGCCGCGACGGACGAGGGCCTGCGCGCCGTCTGGTACCGGGTGAACCAGGAGTCCGAGGAGCGGCTGGTCCCGATCGTGGCCCGGCTCGCGGGCCCGGAGGCGGACGAGATGGCCGTGCGCCTCGTGTCCGCGGCCGCCACCGACGCCATACGGGTGGCCCTGGAGCTGTGGTCCGCCGGCGACGCCCCCGTCTCCGGCTCCGGCTCCCCCGCCGACCTCGCGGTGCGCTGCCTGCGCGAACTGACCGGCGCGATGCCCCTGCTCCGCTGAGCGCGGGGCAGGGGCACCGGAAGAGGTCGTGCGGTTACTGCGGGGTCAGCGCCAGCCTCCCCAGTCACCGTTCCAGTTGGCGTTGTCCCAGCGGCTCCAGTCGTGGTTGCCCCAGTCGTGGTCGTGCCAGCCGCTGCGCCAGTTGCCGTTGCCGCAGTCGTCGTCGTCATCGTCCCAGTGGTGGGCCCAGCGGGAGTGACTCGAACGGTTCCAGTTCCCGTCGTGGTCGTGGGCGGACGCGCTGCTCAGGGGCAGCAGGGCCAGGGTGAGTCCGGCACCGCCCGCGACGACGGCTCCGATGATCCTACGGCGCATCATGATGCACCTCCGAACATATTTCGCTGATCGGGCTTATCGGGCCTTTAGGTCCCCATCAACCGTTACTCCGGTCGAGCGGCCTGTCAAAAGCAGAAGGCCCCCCGCCGCTCTCCGGAGAGAGCGGCGGGGGGCCTCCCATCAGGCACGATCCGCCGGGCGGGCCGACTGCGACTTTTTTACAGGTCGAAGTAGAGCTCGAACTCGTGCGGGTGCGGACGCTGGGCGATCGGGGCGATCTCGTGCGTGCGCTTGTAGTCGATCCAGGTCTCGATCAGGTCCGGGGTGAAGACACCGCCGGCCAGGAGGTACTCGTGGTCCTCCTCCAAGGCCTTGAGGACGTCCTCCAGGCTGGTCGGGACCTGCGGGACGTTCGCGTGCTCGTCGGGGGAGAGCTCGTAGAGGTCCTTGTCGATCGGCTCCATCGGCTCGATCTTGTTCTTGATGCCGTCGAGGCCCGCGAGAAGCAGCGCCGAGAAGGCGAGGTACGGGTTCGAGGACGGGTCCGGCGCGCGGAACTCGACGCGCTTGGCCTTCGGGTTCGAGCCCGTGATCGGGATGCGCATGGCGGCGGAGCGGTTGCGCTGCGAGTACACCATGTTGACCGGCGCCTCGAAGCCCGGCACCAGGCGGTGGTAGGAGTTCACCGTCGGGTTGGTGAAGGCGAGCAGCGACGGGGCGTGCTTCAGGATGCCGCCGATGTAGTAGCGCGCGGTGTCCGACAGGCCCGCGTAGCCGGCCTCGTCGTAGAAGAGCGGCTCGCCGCCGGCCCACAGGGACTGGTGGACGTGCATGCCCGAGCCGTTGTCGCCGAAGATCGGCTTCGGCATGAAGGTCGCGGTCTTGCCGTTGCGCCAGGCGACGTTCTTCACGATGTACTTGAAGAGCATCAGGTCGTCGGCCGCGGCCAGCAGCGTGTTGAACTTGTAGTTGATCTCGGCCTGGCCGCCGGTGCCGACCTCGTGGTGCTGGCGCTCGACCTGGAGGCCCTGGGCGTCCAGTTCGAGGGAGATCTCGGCGCGCAGGTCGGCGAAGTGGTCGACCGGGGCGACCGGGAAGTAACCGCCCTTGTAGCGGACCTTGTAGCCGCGGTTGTTCTCCTCGGAACCGGTGTTCCAGGCGCCGGCCTCGGAGTCGATGTGGTAGAAGCCCTCGTTCGCGGAGGTCGCGAAGCGCACGCTGTCGAACACGTAGAACTCGGCCTCGGGGCCGAAGAACGCGGTGTCGGCGATGCCGGTGGAGGCGAGGTAGGCCTCGGCCTTCTTGGCGATGTTGCGCGGGTCGCGGCTGTAGGCCTCACCCGTGATCGGGTCGTGGATGAAGAAGTTGATGTTCAGCGTCTTGTCGCGGCGGAAGGGGTCCAGACGCGCGGTCGAGATGTCGGCGCGCAGCGCCATGTCCGACTCGTGGATGGCCTGGAAGCCGCGGATCGAGGAACCGTCGAAGGCGAGCTCCTCCGCCGGGTCGAACGCACGCGCCGGGATCGTGAAGTGCTGCATCACACCGGGCAGGTCGCAGAAGCGGACGTCGACGAACTTGACGTCGTTCTCCTCGATGTACTGCTTCACTTCTTCGGCGTTCTTGAACATCCAAGTCCTCCTACTCCCGGTCCCGGGGCAGGGACGGGCTGTATAGCTCGTGGCGCGTCAGTGCGGTGCCGCACGCTGACCCGACCTTAAGCAGACGGGATTTCCCAAGCATGACCCATTTGTTTCGCACAAGTTAACCAGGGTCCCGTCCAGGTCCCGTCGAAGCGCACCGGTACCGTGGTGGAGTGGACAACAGGCAAGCAATCGGTTCCTGGATCTCCGGCCCCCGCGCGGCCGCCGAGGAGATGGGCGTCGACTTCGGCTATCCGGGCCAGCAGCTCGGCCTGCCGCAGTCGGGGCCCGGCTCCGTGGCCCGATTCGGGCGCCGGCTCGGCGCGGTGGCCATCGACTGGATCGGCTGCCAGCTGATCGCATACGGCCTCATCACCCATGGCGACCTGGCCTCGGCGGGCAACTGGACGCTGGGGCTCTTCGTGGTCCTGTCGGTCCTGACCGTGGGCACCGTGGGCTTCACCCCCGGCAAGCGGATCCTCGGCCTCCGGGTGATCTCGCAGCACGGCGGCCGCCTGGGCCTGCCCCGCGTGGTGCTCCGCACGGTGCTGCTGGCCCTGGTGATCCCGGCGCTGGTCTGGGACCGGGACGGCCGCGGACTGCACGACCGGCTCTCGGGCGCCGTCCAGGTCCGGATCTGACCCGCGGCGGCGTCACGCGAAACGGGAGCGCCCCGCGAGCCGTCGGCTCGCGGGG
>NZ_JBBDHD010000222.1:0-6968 GCF_044129415.1 Streptomyces racemochromogenes | reverse complement strand
TGGGAGTGCAGGGGGGACCCTGTGGGAGAGTAGGACGCCGCCGAACAATCATTGTGGGAAAGCCCCGCACCAGCTCTGGTGCGGGGCTTTTCTGCGTTTTCAGCCGTTTACCCGCACCGCGCTGCGGGGCGGGAGAGTCGGGCACTCGTATGGTGGGCCGATGGTCTACCAGCTGGTCATCTTCGACAACGACGGCGTCCTCGTGGACAGCGAGCCGCTCTCCAACACCATCCTCGCCGCGTACCTGACGGAGGTCGGGCACCCCACCACGTACGAGGACTCCCTGCGCGACTACATGGGCGGCGCGGTGCACCGGGTGCACGACCTCGTCCAGGAACGCACAGGGCAGCGGCTGCCGGCGGACTTCGACCAGGTCCTCCACGAGCGCCTCTTCGCCGCGTTCGCGCGCGAACTCCGGCCCGTCCCCGGGGTGACCGACGTGCTCGGCGAGCTCTCCGCGCACGGGGTGCCGTACTGCGTCGCCTCCTCCAGCAGCCACGAGCGCATCCGCGTCGGGCACCGCAGCGCCGGGCTCGACGAATGGTTCGAGGAGGAATGGATCTTCAGCGCGGAGGACGTCGGCCGGGGCAAGCCGGCGCCGGACCTGTTCCTGCACGCCGCCGACATGATGGGCGTCCACCCTTCCGGGTGCGTTGTCGTCGAGGACAGTCCGCTCGGGATCGAGGCCGCCCGGGCCGCAGGCATGGACGTGCTCGGGTTCACCTCCATGATGCCCGCGGCGAAGCTCACCGGCGCCACCGCCTGCTTCGGGGAGATGAAGGAGCTGTCGGCCCTGCTCGGATTGGGTGTGTGATCTCTCTACCCACGGGTAGCCGAGGGGCCTACGCTGTGCCGCCATGACAGATGACGTGCGGTTGCGGAGGGGACGCGGTGCCCTCGGGTTCGGTTTCTTCGCTCAAGGGGTCGCCTTCGCCCTGCTCGTGACCCGCATCCCGGCCATCCAGGACCGGTACGGGATATCCGACGGACTGCTGCCCGCCTTCCTCGCGGCCGTGCCCGTCCTCGCCGGGGTCTCCAGCGTCGCCACCGAGCACCTGGTGAAGCGGGTCGCGCCCAGCGCCGTGTTGCGGTGGGCCCAGCCCGTCGTGCTGCTGGCGCTGCTCGGGGTCGGGGCGGGCAGCCGGATGTGGCACGTGGCCGTGGCCCTCGGGGTGTTCGGGCTGTCGGTGGGTGCGCTGGACGCCTCGATGAACATGCTCGGGGTCAGCCTCCAGCGGGCGTACGGGCGTTCCATCATGCTGGGGTTCCACGCCGCCTACAGCCTGGGCGGGATCGTCGGCGCGTCGGCGGCCTGGGCGGGGGCGCACTGGCACCTGCCACTGTTCACCGGGTACCTGCCGGCCGTGGCGGTCGTGCTGCCGCTGACGTTGGCCGGGAGCCGGTACTACGTGGACGTGAAGGGCGGCGGGGCCGAGGAGGCCGGGCAGGGGTGGCCCGCGCGGGGCGGGCGGCTGCTGCTGCCGCTGTGCCTGGTGATGGCGTGCGCGTACATAGGGGACTCGACGGTGTCGAACTGGAGCGCCAAGTACCTCCAGGACGTGCTGGGGAGTTCGGAGCAGCTGGCGACCGTGCCCTACAACGTGTACATGGTGACCACGCTCGTCGGGCGGGCCGTGGGGGACCTGGGGGTGCGGCGGTTCGGTGCGGTGGCCGTGGTGCGCTGCGGTGCGGTGGTGGCGGCGGCCGGGTTCGGGGTGGTGGCCGCGGCGCCGGACGCATGGGTGGGGATGCTCGGGTTCACGCTGCTGGGGATCGGGCTGTGCGTGATCGTGCCGCAGACCTTCGCAGCGGCGGGCCGGCTGTTCCCGAACGCCTCGGACACGGCGGTGGCGCGGCTGAACATCTTCAACTACGTGGGGTTCCTGGTCGGTTCGCCGCTCGTCGGCGGGATCGGGGACGCGTGGAACTACCGGGGCGCCATGGTGGTGCCGATGGCGCTGGTGCTCGTCACGCTGCTCTACGCCCGCTCGTTCGGCACGGTGGAGCGGGCCCGATACGGTGTGCGGCATGAGCGGCGAGCCGGTGACCGGGCTGTTGATGTGGGACGAGGCGGTAACGGGGTATGACTTCGGACCGAGCCATCCGATGGACCCGGTGCGCCTGGCGCTGACCATGGGCCTGGTCCGTGCCTTCGGGCTGGACCGGGAGATGGAGGTACGGGCGGCCCGGGCGGCCGGGGACTCGACGCTGAGGCTGGTGCACCGCGAGGACTACGTCGCGGCGGTGCGGGAGGTGTCGGCGGATCCGGGCGTGGCGGACGGTTCGTACGGACTGGGGACGATGGACGATCCGGCGTTCCACGGGATGCACGAGGCGTCCGCGCTGATCGCCGGCCAGTCGGTGGCCGCCGCGGAGGCGGTGTGGCGGGGTGAGGCCGCGCACGCGGTGAACTTCGCGGGCGGGCTGCACCACGCGATGCCGGGCGGGGCGGCCGGGTTCTGCGTGTACAACGACGCGGCGCTGGCGATCGCCCGGCTGCTGGAGCTGGGGGCGGAGCGGGTCGCGTACGTGGATGTGGACGTGCACCACGGAGACGGGGTGCAGGCGGCGTTCTGGGACGACCCCCGGGTCCTGACGGTGTCGCTGCACGAGCATCCGAGGACGCTGTTCCCGCAGACGGGCTGGCCGCAGGAGACGGGCGGTCCGGATGCCGAGGGGAGCGCGGTGAACGTGGCGCTGCCGGCGGGGACCGGCGACGAGGGGTGGCTGCGGGCGTTCCACGCGACGGTGCCGGAGCTGCTGGCGGACTTCCGGCCGCAGGTGCTGGTGACGCAGCACGGGGCGGACACGCACTTCGAGGACCCGCTCGCGCACCTGGCGGTGTCGCTGGACGCGCAGCGGGCGGTGCAGGAGGCCTGTCACGGGCTGGCGCACGAGTTCGCGGGCGGGCGGTGGCTGGCGCTGGGCGGCGGCGGGTACGCGGTGGTGGACGTGGTTCCGCGGTCGTGGACGCACCTGGTGGGGATCGCGGCGCACCGGCCGGTGGACCCGGCGGCGATGGTGCCGCAGTCGTGGCGGGACGAGGTGTACGCGCGGACGCGGCAGTGGGGGCCGGCCCGGATGACGGACGGGCGGGAGGTCGCGTGGCGGGACTGGGACGCCGGTTACGATCCGGCGGACCGTACGGATCAGGCCGTTCTGGCGACGCGTCGGGCGGTGTTCCCGTTGCGGGGGATGCTGGTGTGACGGATGGTCAATGAGGAGCTCGGTTAGGCCAACGGTGGGGCGGTGGAGCGGAATTGATGCTCCGACAGATTCCGTGCGGCAGCATCGGAGGGTGTTGAGCGAGGGCGCGTTGCGCGCGCATCTGCTGGCCGCCCGGTTGGCCGGGCCCGTCGCGACGACGCGGGAGGAGAGCCTGCGCAGCTACAGGCTGTTCGCGGCGCGGGATCCCCGGGTGTTGCTGGGGCTCGAACCGGATGACCGCTGGGACGAGGGTGCGCTGCTGGGGCTGATGGCGGACCGGTGCGGGGTGTCGGCGGATCCGGCCCAGGTCAGCGGCCCGGACGTGATCGATCCGGGGCGAACGGTGGCGGCGCTGGGGGTGTTCGCGGAGCGGCTGCGGCGGGCGGCGGGGGCGGGGGTGCCGGTGCTGTTCGGTACGGGGCACCCGCATCGGCTGCTGGGGTTCTACGCCGCTTTGGCGGGGGCGATGTCGGCGGCGGGATGTGTTGTCCTCACTCCGGCGCAGGGGGTGTATGTCGACATGGCGACCCGTTTCGGCGTACGCGAGCACCGGCTGGATTACGTAGGGGGAGTCGCACTGGTGCGGGAACCCGGCGCGCGGGGAGCCGGGAGTGCCACCGGCGCACACACCCACTCGCCGCTCCCGGTTCGGGTCGCGCTCGGGGCGTTGGCGGAGGCCGGGGGGCCGCTGCCGGGGCTGGTCGTGGGGGACCACGGGTGGGTCTGCGGTGCAGGTCAGCTGGGTGTGGAGGCGATCGGGCTGGCGGATACGGATGATCCGGCGCTGTTCGTGGGGGAGGCCGAGGGGCGGGTGGCGGCGGTGGTTCCGCTTGATGACGCGGTGCGCTCGGCGGCCTATGGACCGCTCACGCGCTTCGTGTTGCAGCGGGCGGGGCTGCCGGTGCGTCAGGAGTGGCCGTAGCTCCTCTTCCCCAGCCGTATCACGCGCCCCTACTCTGGGGAGTGAGCGTGCGACGACGAGGAGTAACCGGAGGGGAAGCCGGTGCCCGTCATGCGCGGAAGGTCAAGGTGGGTGTCATGGCTGCTGGCGAGAGGCCTCTCAGTGAGGTTCAGTTCCTGACCGTGGCGGAGGTCGCCTCGGTGATGCGAGTGTCGAAGATGACCGTGTACCGGCTGGTGCACAACGGTCATCTGCCCGCGATCCGGGTGGGCCGGTCCTTCCGGGTCCCCGAGAACGCGGTCCACGAGTACCTCCGCGAGTCCTTCGTGGGGGTGGAGTCGGCCTGAGGACGAGGCTCCGGCAACACCCGCGGAAGCCTCGGATTACAAGCTCGGAGCTCGGGCGGGTAGGCTAGGCCGACGTAGGTCGTGTGGGCCCAGACGCCCCGCACCGAGTGAAGAGAAGTGAGCGAGGGTAGTCGTGGGCTCTGTTATCAAGAAGCGGCGCAAGCGGATGGCTAAGAAGAAGCACCGCAAGCTGCTCAAGCGCACCCGCGTCCAGCGTCGTAACAAGAAGTAAACGGCAGCTGTACGTGTTCTCCGCAGCCCCTCCACCATCCTGGTGGGGGGGCTGTGGTGCAGCCCGGGGTACTTCTTGAGGAGGCGCTGAGCTCGTGGGGAAGGTCGTGCTCGTCACCGGGGCTGCCCGGCAGCTGGGAGGCCGCTTCGTGCGCCGCATCCAGCGCGACCCGGAGGTGGACCGGGTCATCGCGGTCGATGCCGTGACCCCGCCGCACCGGCTCGGTTCGGCCGAGTTCGTGCACGCGGACATCAGACAGTCGGCGATCGCCCGGGTGCTCGCCGAGTACGCGGTGGACACGGTGGTCCATCTGGCGGTCACCGGGGGCGCCCCGGGGACGCCGGGCGGGCGGAGCGCCGTCAAGGAGACGAACGTCATCGGGACGATGCAGCTCCTGGGCGCCTGCCAGAAGTCGCCGACCGTACGGCGGCTCGTGGTGAAGTCGAGCACGAGCGTGTACGGGGGTACGGCGCGGGATCCGGCGGTGTTCACCGAGACCACGCAGCCGAAGTCGTTGCCCTCGGCGGGCTTCGCGAAGGAGGCCGCCGAGGTCGAGGGGTACGTACGGGGGTTCGCGCGCCGGCGGCCGGACGTGGCGGTGTGCGTGCTGCGCTTCGCGAACATCCTGGGGCCGTTCGCGGACTCCGCGTTGGCGGAGTACTTCTCGATGCCGGTGATGCCGACCGTCCTCGGCTACGACCCGCGGCTGCAGTTCGTCCACGAGGACGACGTCGTGGACGTGTTGCGGCTGGCGGCGGGTGAGCCGCGGCGCGGGACGCTGAACAGCGGGACGTTCAACATCGCCGGGGACGGGGTCCTGCTGCTGTCGCAGTGCGCGCGGCGGCTGGGGCGGCCGGCGGTGCCTCTGCTGCTGCCGGCGGTGACGTGGGTGGGGCAGGCGCTGCGGGCGGTGGGGGTGACGGACTTCTCGCCGGAGCAGATCCGGCTGCTGACGCACGGCCGGGTCGTGGAGACCGCGCAGATGCGGGAGGTCCTGGGGTTCCGCCCGCGGTACACGACGGTGGAGACGTTCGCGGACTTCGCGCGGAGCCGGGGGAACGGGCTGCTGCCGCCGGAGCGGGTGGGGCGGGCCGTGGACCGGGTGGCGGGGCTGTTGAAGGTGGACGAGAGAGTGGAGCGGTAGTGGCGGACGCCAAGGTCATTCCGTTCGGCGAGGACCGGCCGCGCCGGCGCGGCGGTGGTGGTGCGCGCGCGGCGCGGGCGGTGGACGCGGTGGCGGTCCCCGCGCGGCCTCCGGCGGCGCAGGAGGCCGGGCCGGTGGAGCTGGTGGCGCCGGTGGAGGCGCCGGCGGCCCGCCGGCAGGGTGGTGCGGGCGACTGGGACCGGCGGATCGCGGGCGGGCTGGCGTTCCTGCGGCGGCGGATCACGGGCGAGTACGAGGTCGACGCGTTCGGCTACGACAAGGAGCTGACGGACCAGGTCCTGATGTCCTTGATGCGGCCGCTGTTCGACAAGTACTTCCGGGTCGAGGTCAAGGGCGTGGAGAACATCCCGAAGGAGGGCGGGGCGCTGATCGTGGCGAACCACTCCGGGACGCTCCCGCTGGACGGGCTGATGCTCCAGGTCGCGGTGCACGACCACCATCCGGCGGAGCGGCACCTGCGGCTGCTGGCGGCGGACCTGGTGTTCATGCTGCCGGGGGTCAACGAACTGGCGCGCAAGGCCGGTCACACGCTGGCGTGCGCGGAGGACGCGCAGCGGCTGCTGGAGGCCGGGGAGCTCGTCGGGGTGATGCCGGAGGGCTTCAAGGGGATAGGGAAGCCGTTCGGTGAGCGGTACAAGCTCCAGCGGTTCGGGCGGGGCGGGTTCGTCTCGACGGCGCTGCGGGCGGGGACGCCGATCGTGCCGTGTTCGATCGTGGGGGCGGAGGAGATCTACCCCATGATCGGCAACGCGAAGACGTTGGCGCGGCTGCTGGGGCTGCCGTACTTCCCGATCACGCCGACGTTCCCCTGGCTGGGGCCGCTGGGGGCGGTGCCGCTGCCGACGAAGTGGACGATCCAGTTCGGGGAGCCGATCCCGACGGACGGGTACGCGGCGGAGGCGGCGGAGGATCCGATGCTGATGTTCAACCTGACGGACGAGGTGCGGGAGCGGATCCAGCACACGCTGTACAAGCTGCTGGTGCAGCGGAGGTCCGTGTTCTTCTGAGGGCACGACGGAGAGGGGGGGGGGGGGGGGGGGGGGGGGGGGGGGGGCCGGCCGCCCGGCCCCCCCCCCCCCCCCCCCCCCCCCCCCCCCCCCCCCCCCCCCCCCCCCC
>NZ_JBBDHD010000221.1:0-6997 GCF_044129415.1 Streptomyces racemochromogenes | reverse complement strand
CCCCCCCCCCCCCCCCCCCCCCCCCCCCCCCCCCCCCCCCCCCCCCCCCCCCCCCCCCCCCCCCCCCCCCCCCCGGAAGGGGTGAAGAGTCGTAACTTTCCCGTACGGTTCGCGTTCGAGCGCGCTAGGAAATGGCGTGCCGCAGGGGGCTACGCGTACACCTCCCGCCGGGCCGAGCGGCGCCGGGCCGCGAGCTCCGGGTCCAGTGCGGGCACGGCGGCGAGGAGCTGCCGGGTGTAGGGGTGGGCGGGCCGCCCGTAGACCTCGTCCGCCGGACCCTCCTCGACGACCAGGCCCCCGCGCATCACGGCGACCCGGTCGCTGACCTGCCGGACGACGGCCAGGTCGTGGGCGATGAAGACGAGGGCGATGCCGAGCTCCCGCTGGAGCTCGGCGAGCAGGGCCGTGACCTGGGCCTGCGTGGTCACGTCGAGGGCGGAGACGGGTTCGTCGCAGACGATCAGCCGGGGGCGGGGGGCCAGGGCGCGGGCGATGCCGACGCGCTGGCGCTGGCCGCCGCTGAACTCGTGCGGGTAGCGGTCGTGGTGGCCCGGCTCCAGGCCGACCCGGGTGAGGAGTTCTCCGACGCGCTCCCGGATGGCGGACTCGTCGCGCTCCCCGGCCGCGCGCAGCGGGTCGGCGATGGACTCGCCGACGCGGCGGCGGGGGTTGAGGGAGGAGACGGGGTCCTGGAAGACCATCTGGGCGCCGGGGGCGATGCCGGTGGTGGGGGTTCCGCAGTGGCGGAGTTCACCGGCGGTGGGGGGCAGGAGGCCGACGAGCATGCGGCCGAGGGTGCTCTTGCCGCTGCCGCTCTCGCCGACGATGCCGAGGGTTTCGCCGGGGCCCACGGTCAGGGAGACCCCGGCCACGGCCGTCACCTTGCGCCTGCCGCGGCCGAACTCCTTGCGGAGGCCGACGGCTTCGACGACCGGGGCGGTGCCGTCACCCTGCGGGGCCGCTCCCCCATCCGTCCCTCCTCCCTTCCCCGGGGCTGCGCCCGGCGCCTCGAACCCACCGGGCGGGGCCGGGATGCGCGGGACCGCCGCCAGCAGGGCGCGGGTGTACGGGGCCGTCGGGGTCGTCAGGACCTCGCCGACCGGGCCCCGCTCCACCGCCCTGCCGTCCTTCATGACCAGCAGCGCGTCCACGCTCTCCGCCGCCACGCCCACGTCGTGCGTGACGAGGAGGAGGCCGAGGCCGTGTTCCTCGCGCAGGCCGTGCAGGAGGTCGAGGATCTGGGCCTGGACGGTGACGTCGAGGGCCGTGGTCGGTTCGTCGGCGATCAGGAGGCGGGGGCGGCAGGCGAGGGCCATCGCGATGAGCGCGCGCTGGCGCATGCCGCCGCTGAACTCGTGCGGCCGGGCGCGGGAGCGGCGGGCGGCGTCGGGGATGCCGACCCGGTCGAGGACCTCGACGGCCCGGGCGCGGGCGGCCCGGCGGGAGGCGGTGGTGTGGACGCGGTACACCTCGGCGATCTGGTCGCCGACGGCGTGGTACGGGTCGAGGGAGCTCAGCGGGTCCTGGAAGACCATGGCGGCCGTCCCGCCCCGCAGGGCGCGCAGTTCGGCCGGGGTGGCGGTGGCCGGGTCGGTGCCGCCGACGCGGACGGTGCCGGTCAGGCGGGCGCCCGTGCCCCGGTGCAGGCCGAGGAGGGCGGCCGCCACGGTGGACTTGCCGCTGCCGGACTCGCCGACGATGCCCAGGGCCCCGCCGGGTTCCAGGGCGAAGGAGACCCCGTCGACGGCGCGTACGTACGAGCCGGGGGTGGCGACGGGGAAGTCGACCGCGAGGCCGGTCACGTCCACCAGGTAGTCGGTCACGTCAGGGCCACCCTTCGGTCGGCGAGGGCGTGCAGGAGGTCGGCGACGGCGCCGGCGAGGACGACGGCCGTTCCGATGGTGAGGACGACCCCGACGACGACGGGCAGGTCGACGACCCGGACCCCGTCGATGAGGGTCTTGCCGAGGCCGGGGACGCCGAAGAGGGACTCGGTGAGCACCGCGCCGCCGATCATCGAGCCGAAGTCCACCGCGCTGAGCGCGATCACCGGGCCGACGGCCCCGCGCACGGCGTGCCGGGTGACGATCCGGCGCTCCCCCACCCCGTAGGCGCGGAAGGTGCGGATGTGGTCCTCGGCGAGGGTCTCCAGGGTGGAGCTGCGGGTGAGCCGGGCGTACTTGGCGCTCTCGAAGAAACCGAGGGTGGCCCAGGGCAGCAGCAGGTTCCAGGCCCACTGCTCGGGGTCCTCGCCGAAGGGCACGTACGTCGGGAAGGGCAGCCACCGGAGGTAGGCGCAGACGGCCATGAGGAGCAGCAGCCCGAGGATGAAGACGGGCGTGCCGGTGGCGGCGAGGGTCAGTACGGTCAGCACCCGCTCGGTGGTCCCGCCCCGGCGGACCGCCGACAGGAGTCCGGTGCCGACGCCGACGACCAGCCAGATCACGAGGGCGCCCAGCGCCAGCGAGAAGGTGGCGGGCAGCCGGTCCAGCAGCAGCTCGGTGACCTGCCGGTCGTTCTGGTACGAGAAACCGAGGCAGGGGGCGTCGCAGTGCAGGACGAGGCCGGCGCCGCCGGAGTAGTCGCGTCCGGCGAACACGCCCCGGAGGAAGTGGAGGTACTGGACGGCGGCGGGTTCGTCCAGTCCGAGCTGCGTGCGGACCTGGGCGATCTGCACCGGGTTGCAGCGTTCCCCGCAGGCCAGGCGGGCGGGGTCGCCGGGGGCGACGTAGAAGAGGGCGTAGACGACGGCGGACAGGGCGAGCAGCACGAGGAGGGCGCCGCCGAGGCGTTTGAGGAGGAAGCCGGTCACGCGGAGCGCTCCTTTGCGGTGCCGACCCGCAGGCGCGAACCCCCGCGCGGGTCGAGGGCCGTGCGGATGCCGTCGCCGAGGACGGTGAAGGCCAGCACGGTGACGAAGAGCAGCCCGGCGGGGAGCAGGACGTAGGCGGGGTCGGCGCGGAACCAGGTCTGCGCGCTGGAGAGCATCTGGCCCCAGGACGGGGTGGGCGGTTTGACTCCGACGCCGAGGAAGGACAGCGAGGCCTCGATCACCATGTTGGCCGGGACCTTGAGGGCGGCCAGGGTGATGACGGGAGCGGCCAGCGAGGGCAGGAGTTCGCGGCGGGCGATGCGCAGCCGGCTGTTGCCGGAGAGCCGCGCGGCCTCCACGAAGTCCAGGCCGCGCAGGGCGAGCGTCTGGGCCCGGACCAATCGGGCGGTGCCGCCCCAGTCGAGGACGCCGATGACGAGGACCAGCAGCAGCGGACGCGGGAAGTCGGCCGGGACGACGGCGGTGAGCGCGATGGCGAGGACCAGCATGGGCAGGGCGATCATCACGTCGGTGGCCCCGCCGATGAGCCGTCCCAGGGCGCGGCTGCCGAGGGCCGCGGTGATTCCGGCGGTGACGCCGACGGCCACCTGGAGGGCGGTGGCGCCGACGGCGACGAGCAGGGAGACGCGGGCTCCGTAGAGGAGCCGGGTGAACAGGTCGCGGCCGGTGCCGGGTTCGACGCCGAGCCAGTGGTCGGCGGAGATCCCGCCGAAGGAGCCGAGGGGGACGCCGCCGCGTGCCGAGTCCACGAGGTCGTCGTGGTAGGCGTTCGGGTCCTGGCCGGTGAGGTGGGCGAGCAGGGGCGCGGCGAGGGCGAGGAGGACGAGGAGGGCCAGGACGGCGGTGGCCGCGAGGGCGGACGGACGCCCGCGCAGCCACCGCCGGACCCGGGGGCCGGTGCCGGCCGCCGGGGCGGTGGCCCCGGTCGCCGGCGCCGGCCGGTGGAGGAACGTACTCACTTGACGGCGACCTGCGAGATGTCGAGGACGCCGGTCCAGTCGCTGATGACGACGTTCTTGACGTCCTTGCCGACGAGCCGCTTGTAGACCGGGTGGAAGAGGGGGACGGCGAGGGCCTGCTCGCCGATCTTCTTGTCGAGGGCGCCCCAGCGCTTGCCTGCGGCGGCGAGGTCGGTGAGCTTGGCGATCTCGTCGATCTCGGCGTTCACCGCGGGGTCGTTGAGCTGCGCGTGGTTGTAGTTGGAGCCGTTGGTGACGATCTGGCGGCCGTCGTAGATCGGGGCGAGGAAGGGGCCGCCGGAGGGCCAGTCGGCGCCCCAGCGGGAGAGGAAGAAGCCGGGCGTGTTCTTGGCGTCCCAGCGGCGCTCGTTGAAGGCGTTGTTCTCCAGGCCTTCGAGCTTGACGGTGATCCCGGCGGCGGCGAGGGCCTGCTGGACGGCGGTGGCGATCTCGGGGCCGGTCTGGCGGTTCTGGGCGTTGGAGTGGGTGAGGGTGACGGTCAGGCCGTCGGGGAAGCCCGCCTCCTTCAGGAGCTCCTTGGCCTTGGCCGGGTTGCCGGTCTTACCGGCCGGGAAGTGGTCGTAGGGCGTGTGGCCGAAGGCCTCGCGCTCGGGGAGGAAGGTGGTGGCGGGCTCGGCGAGGGCGGAGCCGCCGGCGGCGTTGACCACGCTGGTGCGGTTGATCGCGTAGGAGATGGCCTGGCGGACCTTCGGGTTGTCGAAGGGGGCGACCTTCGGGTTGAAGGCCAGGTAGTTGACGTAGCCGAAGTGGCCGGTGCCGACGCGGGAGGCGAGGTCCTTGTTGTCGCCGATCTGGGCGAGTTCGGCGGGGCCGAGGTTGGTGTCGGTGGTGACGGCGGCGGCGTCGGGGCCGGAGCTGGTGGTCAGCCGCTGGTTGATGACGGCGGCGTCCAGGCCGGAGCGGACTTCGATCCGGTCCGGGTAGGCCTTGCGCTCCTCGTCGGTCTTCGGGTCCCAGTGCTCGTTGCGTTCCAGCAGCAGGGTCTCGCCGTCGCCGGTGTTCTTGGCGACCTTGTACGGGCCGGAGGAGACGGGGTGCTCCTCGTACTTGACGCCGGTGTCCTTGGCCTTGGGCACGGGGGCGAACTGGGTCTGGGTGGCGAGGAAGGGGAACTCGCCCTCGGGCTTGCGGAGTTTGAAGACGATGGTCTTGGCGTCGGGGACGACGATGGAGTCGAGGCCCTTGCCGCCGTCCTTGTAGGGGCCCTCGTACGTCTCTCCGCCGACGAGCCAGTCGCGCAGGTAGGGGGCGCCCCCGGAGAGTTCGGCGGCGAAGGAGCGCTCGATGCCGTACTTGATGTCGGCGGTGGTGATGGGGCTGCCGTCCTCGTACGTGAGGCCGTCCTTGAGGGTGTACGTCCACTCGGTGGCGTCGGCGTTGGGCTTGCCGAGGTCGGTGGCCAGGTCGGGGACGACCTTGGCGCCGGCCGGCCCGTCCTCGCGGTTGCGGGTGGTCAGGGTGCGGAAGACCAGCGAGGGGACGTTGCCGCCGCCCGAGGTGTAGAGGCGGGCGGGGTCGAAGTCGTTCTGCGGTTCGTTGTTGAGGACGGTCAGGGTGCCGCCCTTCTGCGGGGCGCCGGCGGCGCCGGGCTTGCCGGAGGACTCGCCGCCGGAGCCGCCCGCCGCGTCCTTGGGGCCGCAGGCGGCGGCGCCCCCGGCCAGTACGAGGCTGACGGCGAGCGCGGCGACGCGGCGCGATATGTGGGACTGACGGGGCATGACGGAAGGGACCTCTCGGCGTGAAGGGGGTGGGGAAGGGCCACGCGAGGGGCGACGCCGGGGATCACCGGCGGTCAGGGCCGGGAAGGGGGGAGCCGCACCTGCGGGCGGGAGGTGTGCCCGGGCGCGGCGGAGCCAGGTGGAGAGGAGAAGGGGGTCGCGCGCTCGGGCCGGGGATACCGCCCGGGCCACCAGGCCCGGAGGGGGAGCGTCAGCGACAGAAGATGTCGGCCACACTGTGCGCGGCCACACCGAGGAGCGCCAGCTCGATGGCGGCGCTCGCGGCGGAGGTGTGGCGGTGCGACATGCGGAGAACAATTACCGATCATCGAACGCCTGTCAACGGAGGAACCGGCCACTCCCCCCGCCCCGTACCGTCAATTCCCGGGAAATACCCAAGGGTTGGGAAGACAGTGAATATTGTCGATGTCGAGTGATTTCGTCTGCTGCTGCATGATCGGCGCGAGGGATCCCGGTGTGCGGCAGCTCTCGTGCCCGTGGCCGAGCCGGTGGCCGACCTCGTGGTTGATGAGCATCTGCCGGTAGGCCAGCATCTGGCCGGCGCCGTAGGTCGCCGACCCCTGGCCCCACCGGAAGGCGTTGATCATCACGCGTTCGGTGCTGGCGGAGTCGCAGGAGACGTTGTCGATCGTGGTGTCCAGGTCGGACTTGGCGCACCACGCGCCGGTGGTGCCGGGGCTGGCCAGGGTGATGACGAAGTCGGCCTTGCCGTCCGGTACCCGCTCGAAGGTCATCGCGCCGTCGTGGCCCCAGCTGCGCGGGTCGTTGAGGGTGCGCTGGACGGCCTCCGCGAAGAGCTGCGGGTCCATGCCGAGGCCCTGCTCCACGTCGACCCGGTAGCGCACGACCTTGCCCTTGCCGGGGGCCTTGGCGAGGCCGGGGACGGTGTCGAAGACGCCCGTTCCGGTGAGTTTCGCGTCGATGGGCAGCTGCTGCGCCATCTGCTGTTCGTACGTCGCCGGCTGCGCGGGCGGCGGGGAGACGGGGGTGGGGCGGCCGTCGGAGCGGGAGGCGGCCTTGTCGCCCCCGGCCCGCTGGGGCGCGTCGTCACCGGCGGCGCGCACGCCGGCGGCGGCCGGGTCGCCCTCGGTGGTGACCTGACCGGCGACGAAGACGGCGAGCGCGGCGGTGACGGCCAGGGCGGCGACCCCGGTGTAGATGCGGACCCTCGTGCCGCGGCCGTTCGCGTTCCCGCCCGCGTCGGGGGCCGTGGGCGTGCGGGGACCGGGGACGCGGCGGTGCGAGCCGGTCGAGGTGAGGGGGTCGGCGGGGGCCGGGGTGCCGGCGCCCCGGGCCGCGGGGGCCGCGGGCGCCGCGGCACGGGGGGTCCCGCGCCAGTCGCCGTAGACGGAGGCGGAGTCGGCGCCCCAGGCGCCGCCGCCCTCGCGCTGCTCGGGGTGGCCGCCGGGGCGGGCCGCGGGCGGGGCGTGGCCCTGCGGGACGGC
>NZ_JBBDHD010000220.1:0-7082 GCF_044129415.1 Streptomyces racemochromogenes | reverse complement strand
GCCTCGGCGCGCAGCCGGGTCGGCACGGCCGGGCAGGGCCGCCGCCGGGCGGTCTGAGCCCCACCCCTGACACGACGCCGACGGCGCCGGGCGCAGCACCGCCCGGCGCCGTCGCGCGTCCAGCGGCCGGCGCCTACCGCACCAGCTTGTCCTGGAGCCTCGCCAGCGTCCGCAGGTCCAGCCCCAGACCGTCCGTCAGATAGCCGTAGAAGCTTCCGTAGTCGGCCTCCATCCGCGCCGTCGCGGCGTCCAGGTAGTCCTGGCGGACCTCCTGGAGCGGGATCAGCAGGTCCGGGTTCTGCATCCGGCCCGACGCCTTGAGAGCCGCGCGGACCTGGGCGTCGTACGCCGCCCGGAAGGTGTTCGACGCCAGGTAGTCGCTCTCGGCCGTCGCCTGGGGCACGGCCAGGGCGCGCAGCAGGACGTAACTCATCCATCCCGTGCGGTCCTTGCCCGACGTGCAGTGGTACAGCAGCGGACCCTGGCCGCCGTCCGCGATCTCCCGCAGCGTCGCCGCGAACTGCGCCCGGTTCTCGGGGCTCGTCACGAACGTGCGGTAGACGTCCCGCATGTAGGCCTCGGCCCGCCCGCCGCCGAGCATCTGCTCCTGCTTGACGGGGTCGCCGCTGGATATCGCACCGACGAGGGTGGCGTACAGGCCCAGGTCGCTGACCGGGCGGGAGGTGGGGGAGAGCCCCGTCGGCAGCCTGTCGGCGCCGTCGTACTGGACTTCCATCGGGATGCGGAAGTCGACGGCCTTGGTGAGGCCGAGACCGGCGACGGTGGTGATGTCCGCCGCGGTCAGTTTGCCCAGTGCGTCGGAGCGGTAGACCAGCCCCTGGCGGACCCGGCCGCCGGTGTACGTGGAGTAGCCGCCGACGTCCCGGAGGTTCACGGCCCCCTGGAGGGGGATCTGCCGGAGCGCCGGGGACGGCGAGCGGAGCTGGTGGTGCGGGGTACGGGCCGCGGTTGCCGGAGCCGCCGCCGCGTAGGCGGCGGCGGGCAGGGTCCCGACGGCGAGCGCGGCGGCGGCCGCCGTACTCGCCAGGCGGATGCGGGCACGTCTCATACGGGCGACTCCTGGGACGGAGAAGGGATCACCCTGGTGGTGGCAGGGTGCCGAGCGGGTGCGGACCGGGTCCGTGCAGCCGGTCCAGCACGGCGTGCGCTTCGGCCATGACGCGGTCGACGAGCTCCGCACACGACGGAAGGTCCTCGATCACCCCCGCGACCTGGCCCGATGCCATGACACCGAGGTCCGTACGGCCCTCGACCATGGACGCCTTCAGGAGCATCGGGGTGTTCGCGGCGAGCAGGACCTGGCTCCAGGACAGGTCCTTGCCGTGCTTCATCGCCAGGCCGTCGCGCACCATCCGGGACCACGACAGCCCCGACAGCCGCCGGAAGCCCGCCGCGTGCCGCACCGCCCGGGCCAGCGCCCTCGTACGGCCCGCCCGCTCCAGGGAGGCCACCAGCTCGGTGCGCAGCATCCGGTGCGGCAGCCCGTCCACCGCGGTGGTGACGGTGACGTCCTTGACGGTCGCCTTCAGGTACTCGGCCTTCACGGCGTCCGGGACGGTGGAGTCGGAGGTCAGCAGGAACCGCGTCCCCATGGCGATGCCCGCGGCCCCGTACGCCAGCGCCGCCACCAGGCCGCGCCCGTCGCGGAAACCGCCCGCCGCCACCACCGGGACGTCCACGGCGTCGACCACCTGCGGCAGCAGCACCGTCGTGGCCACCTCCCCGGTGTGCCCGCCGCCCTCCCCGCCCTGCACGATCACCGCGTCGGCGCCCCAGGCCGCGACCTTCTCGGCGTGCCGGCGCGCCCCCACCGAGGGGATCACCACCACCCCGGCGTCCTTGAGCCGGGCGATCAGCTCCCGCGAGGGGGCCAGCGCGAACGAGGCCACCCGCACGCCCTCGTCGATGATCAGCCGGACCCGCTCGGCCGCGTCCCCGGCGTCGGCCCGCAGGTTGACCCCGAACGGCGCGTCCGTACGCGAGCGCACCTCCTGGACCGCCGCGCGCAGCTGCTCCGTCGTCATCGTCGCCGAGGCCAGGACGCCCAGCGCCCCCGCCTCCGCGGCCGCCGACACCAGGCGCGGGCCGGCCACCCAGCCCATGCCCGTCTGCACGATCGGGTAGCGGACCCCGACCAGTTTCGTGAACGCCGTGTCCAACGTCCGCTCCGCCATGTCAGGCCCGCACTTCCCGGTCGCGCAGGCCCTCGGGGTCGATCACCTCGCGGATCAGCCGCAGCTCCTCGGCGCTGGGTTCACGGGTGTACGGGACCTCGTCGCCGACCGCCAGCTCGAACCCGGTCGCCGCGCGGACCTGCTCGACCGTGACCCCCGGGTGCAGGGAGGCCAGCCGCATCGAGCGGCCGGGCCCGGCGAAGTCGAAGACCCCGAGGTCGCTGACCACGCGCGGCAGCCGGTGGAATCGGGACGCGGACGGGCCGGCCGCGCCCGCCCGGTCGTACCCCACCCCGCAGACCATGTCGACGCGCTCGACGAACACGCGCGGGGAGTGCCGGGGCACCCAGTAGCTCACCGGGTTGTTGAGGGTGTTGACGGGCGCGCCGCGCACGCCCAGCAGCTGGCGGGAGGGCCGCTCCCAGTCGCCGATGCAGGAGATGTTCTGGTTGCCGTACCGGTCGATCTGGCTCGCGCCCATCATCACGTGCCGCCGGCCGCCGGTGACCATCGTCAGGTGGCGGCGGTACGGGAGCCAGCCCTCCACCGTCCCGTCGAGGCCGACCAGCATGGCCTCGCCGTCGGTCAGGAGCAGGTCGGGGGAGAAGGTCCGCTTGGCCAGCCGGGCCCCGAAGGAGGGGATCGGGCCCATCGGGCTGGCGAGGACTTCCCCGTCGCCGCGCCAGGCCTCGGCGCAGGCGATCACGCAGTACTCGGCGCGCGTGGTCATCGCTGTTCCTCCTGCCAGGTCCGGACGGCGCTCTGGTAGTCGTGCTCGCCCGCCCCGGACAGGAAGCGGGCCGCGAACTCGGGCCAGGGGGTGGTCGCGTACAGCTTCTGGAAGGCCTCGTCGCGGTCGTAGTCGGGCGCGCAGGAGGTGAAGTGCGCGCCGTTCGGGGTCTCCACGACCCCGGTGACCGCGTGCCGGCTGACCAGGAGGGACTGCGGGGGGCCGGACTTGGTGAGCTCGGCGCTCTCCACCAGGTGCTCGCAGGAGACGTACGCGGCGTCGGCGGCCTCGCAGAAGAGGTCGTCGAAGTAGGGGTCGGGGCCCAGGTACTGGCCGTTGCCGAGGCGGTCGGCGCGGTTGAGGTGGACCAGGGCCGCGTCCATGCGCAGGGCGGGGACGGCGACGAACTCCTCGCCGTCGGCGTAGGGGGAGGTCACGGTGCGCAGCTCGGGGTTGACCCGCATGACGTCGGAGCCCAGGCCGGCGCGGACCGGCAGGAACGGCAGGCGGTTCGCGGCGGCGTGCAGGCCCCACATGAACATGGCCTCGTCGTACTCGGTGAGGGCCAGGGAACCGGTCTCGCGGGCGGCGCGGAAGTGCGGTTCCAGGGGGATGGAGTCCAGAGTGGCGAAGGGGGCGATCAGGCGGCGGATCCGTCCGGCGGCGGCGAGCAGGCCGACGTCGGGGCCGCCGTAGGAGATCACGGTGAGATCGGTGACCTCGGAGCGGAGCAGGGCTCGTACCAGGGCCATCGGCTTGCGGCGCGAGCCCCAGCCGCCGATCCCGAGGGTCATCCCGCTGCGCAGCCGGCCGGCCACCTCGTCGGGGGTCATGGTCTTGTCCGTCATGCGGTGCCTCCCTGTGCCTTCCCGAAGGTGTCGCGCACCCGGTCGGCGACCCCGCTGAGGTTGGCCTCGAAGGTGAAGCCCTGTTCGAAGCGGTAGCTGCGGCGCACGTCGACGGGGTCGATGCCGTTGATGGCGGCCTTGGCCAGCCGGATCAGGGCGCCGTCCTTCTTGGCGATCTCGGCCGCCAGTTCCAGGGCGGCGGCGGACAGCTCGGTGCGGGGGACCACCTTCCACACCGAGCCGTGGGCGTGCAGTTCGGCGGCGGTGGCGGTGCGGGAGGTGTAGTAGAGGGCCCGCATCAGGTGCTGGGGGACGAGCCGGGCCAGGTGGGTGGCGGCGCCGAGGGCCCCGCGGTCCAGTTCGGGCAGCCCGAAGACGGCGTCCTCGGAGGCCACGATCGCGTCCGCGTTGCCGGCCAGGCCGATACCGCCGCCCAGGCAGAAGCCGTGGACGGCGGCGACCACCGGCACCTCGCACTCGTACACGGCGGCGAAGGCCTCGTAGCAGCCGCGGTTCGCCCCGATGAGGGCGGCGTGGCCGCTGTCGCGCTGCATCTCCTTGATGTCGACCCCGGCGTTGAAGCCCCGCCCCCCGGCGGCCAGGACCACGCAGCGGACCTCGGGGTCGCGGCCGGCGGCGCGCAGCGCGTCGGCGAGCTCGTACCAGCCGTGCACGGGAAGGGCGTTGACGGGCGGGAAGTCCACTGTGACGAGTGCGATGCCCTTGTCCGGGCCGGAGGTGGAGACACCCATGAGCGGATCAGCTACCTTTCCACCAAACATTTGTTAGGTGAGGAAGGTAGCAGCCGATGGAGCTCAAGGGGAGGGTCGTGGTCGTCACCGGCGGAACCCGGGGCGTCGGCGCCGGGATCGCCCGCTCGTTCCTCGCGGCGGGGGCACAGGTCGCGGTCTGCGCGCGGCGCCCGCCGGACGCGCCGGTGGCGGAGGGCGGCCGGGAAGCGGACTTCACCGCCGTGGACCTGCGCGATCCGGCGGCCGCCGGGGAGTTCCTCGACACGGTCGCGGGGCGGTACGGGCGGCTCGACTGCCTGGTCAACAACGCCGGCGGGACCCCGTACCGGCTGCTGGGGGAGGGCGGCGCGCAGCGGCACGCGCGGGTCCTCGCCCTCAACCTGGTGGCGCCGATGGCGGCTTCGCTCGCCGCCTACCCGTGGCTGCGGGAGAGCCGGGGCTCGGTGGTGATGATCGGCAGCGTCAGCGGGACCCGCCCCTCGCCGGGCACCGCCGCGTACGGGGCGGCGAAGGCGGGGCTGGAGAACCTGGCCCGCTCGATGGCCGTGGAGTGGGCCCCCGAGGTGCGGGTCAACTCGCTGGTCCTCGGCATGGTCCGCACGGAGCTGGCCCACCTGCACTACGGGGACGCGGCGGGGGTCGCGGCCGTCGCCGCCACCGTCCCGCTGGGGCGGCTGGCCGAGCCGGCGGACGTGGGGGAGGCGGCGGTCTTCCTGGCCTCGGACCGGGCGGCCTATGTGAGCGGGGCCAGCCTGCTGGTCCACGGCGGCGGCGAACGCCCGGCGTTCCTGTCGGCGTCCACGGCCAACCGGCCGCCGCCCGCCGACGGCGGTGGCGGTGGACCGGCGGGCGGGCGGGATGGCGGGCGGGATGGCGGATGCGGATCGGAACGGGATGAGGAGAGCTGACATGGGCATCGCGGACGGACGAGTGGTCATCGTGACGGGCGCCGGCCGGGGCCTGGGCCGGGCCCACGCGCTGGCCTTCGCGGCCGAGGGGGCGCGGGTCGTCGTCAACGACCTCGGGGTCGGCCTCGACGGGCTCCCCGGACCCGGGAGTCCCGCCGCGCGAGTGGTGGAGGAGATCCGGGCGCTGGGCGGGGAGGCGGTGGCGCACGGCGGGGACATCGCGACCGGCGGGGGCGCGGACTCGCTGGTCGCCTGCGCGCTGGACGCCTTCGGGCGGCTGGACACCCTGGTCAACAATGCCGGGTTCCTGCGGGACCGGATGCTGGTCAACCTCGGGGAGGACGACTGGGACGCGGTGATGCGGGTCCACCTCAAGGGGCACTTCCTGCCGCTGCGGGCGGCGGCCTCGTGGTGGCGCGCCGAGGCGAAGGCCGGCCGGCCGGTCGCGGCCCGGGTCGTCAACACCTCGTCGGGGGCGGGGCTGCTGGGCTCCGTCGGCCAGGGCAACTACAGCGCGGCCAAGGCGGGGATCCTGGGGCTGACGCTGGTGGCGGCGGCCGAGATGGGCCGCTACGGGGTCCAGGTCAACGCGGTCGCACCGGCGGCGCGGACGCGGATGACGGAGCAGACCTTCGCCGAGACCATGGCCGCCCCGGAGGCGGGGGGCTTCGACGCGATGGCTCCGGAGAACGTGTCACCGCTGGTGGTGTGGCTGGGGTCGGCGGCGTCCGCCGGGGTCACGGGGCGGGTCTTCGAAGCGGAGGGTGGGCGGATCACGGTCATGGAGGGCTGGCGGCCGGGTCCCAGCGTCGACCGCGGGTCCCGCTGGAGTCCGGCGGAGGCGGGCGAGGCCGCCGCCGGGCTGCTGCCGCTCTCGGAGCCGCCCCTACCGGTGTACGGCACCCGCTAGCGGGCCCGGCCCCGGCTGTGCGGGCCCAGGTCCCCGCTGTGCGGGTCCAGGTCCCCCGCTGTGCGGGTGCGGGTCCCCCCGCTGTGCGGGTGCGGGTCCCCCCGCTGTGCGGGTGCGGGTCCCCCTGGCTGTGCGGGTCCGGCTCCCCGCTGTGCGGGTGCGGGTCCCCCTGGCTGTGCGGGTCCGGCCCCCGGCTGTGCGGGTCCGGCCCCCGCTGTGCGGCCCCCCGCTGGTACGGCCCCCCCTGCGCGGGTGCGGCCCCCCCGCTGTGCGGGTCCCCCCCCGCTGTGCGGGTGCGGTCCCTCTGCGCGGGGCCGGGGCCCCTGCCCGCCCTTCCCCCGTTCCCAGGGGCTCCGCCCCTGCCCCCGCCGCCGGAGCTGCAAGCCCCCGGGCACTCCGCCCCTACCGCCGGCAGGCCCCCGGCCCGGGCCCGGACACGCCCCTACGCGTCCACCCCGGCCCGGCGTTGCCCCGGCCTGGGGTGGCACGGTGCGGTGTCGTCCGGGGCGGGTGTGGCCATGCCCGTGGGGGGCGAGGGGCCGTGATTCAGCCCCGCCGGCGTTTGAGGCGCGGGGGTCTGGGGGCGGAGCCCCCCCCAGGAGCGGGGGCCGGGGCGCCGTCCCCGCGGGGGTGGCGACGGCCCGGGGTGGTTCCGGACATCCGGGGCGGGGGGGGGGGGGGGGGGGGGGGGGGGGGGGGGGGGGGGGGGGGGGGGGGGGGGGGGGGGGGGGGGGGGGGG
>NZ_JBBDHD010000022.1:0-87303 GCF_044129415.1 Streptomyces racemochromogenes | reverse complement strand
CGAGAAGCAGGGGAACCATGATTATCAACCTCCGAGCCGTCGTCTGCCCGGCCCCCCGCCGCCCATGCACGCGAACTTCACGGGTTTCTCACGGCAGTTGCGGGGAATCCGAGACGGCCGCATCACCGCGGTCCCGGGCGGGGCGACCAGGAGCGGGAGGCGCCGCGTCGCGCAGGCCCCGGCGTCCGACCGCCACGACGTGCGGGTCGGGATCGGCGGCGTACCGGGCCGGCGTGGCGTCGTCGAGGACACCCAGGCGTCGCAGTCCGCCGAGGGCCCGGCCGCGCACGGCCCCGTCGGCGTGCCGGGTCAGGGCCTGGAGCAGCGGTTCGTCCCGCGGGTTCCGGTACTCGGCCAGGCCGCTCACCGCAGCGGGCGTCACCGCCTCGGGGTCGGCGCACCAGGCCCGGTAGCGGGTGTGCGGATCACCGCCGGCGGCGCGCAGGCCACGGTCGGCGAGGCCACGTACCCAGGGGGAGCGGTCGGTGAGGTACGGCACGAGGCGCTCGGCGGCCCCGCAGGCCGCCAGCCGTTGCACGGCGGTGCCGCGGACCACGCTGTCGGACGCGGCGAGCAGCCGGTCCAGGACCGCGTCAGCGTCCGGAAGGTCCAGGACCATCGTGACGGCGAGCCGCCGGAGCTTGCGGTCGCGATGCCCGGCGGCGAGAGCGGCCAGGTCACCGGCGGTCGGCAGCCGGGCGGCGAACGCGTACCGCAGGGCCCGGGTCCGTACCTCGGGCGTCCCGCACTCGGCGAGGAAGTCGAGGAACCGTTTCCGCGCGGCAGTGTCCCGTCCCGCCGCGACCGCGGCGCGGACCGCCTCGAAGCGGTCCCGGTTCCCCTGGTCGGCCGTCAGCGCGATCCGGTACAGGGCGTCCGCGTCCAGCAGCCCGGCGGCCACACCGGCCCGTACCCCCGCCACCCTGGCGTCGGCACCCCGCCGCCCCCCACAGGCCAGCAACTCCCGGACGTCCGCCGCCCGAACGCCACCCGCCCGTGCGAGCACCGCGTCCCGCGCCCAGTTCCCGTGCCTGCGGACGCCGACGCGGAGCGCCAGGACGACGAGAGAACGCACGCGGCCGTCGCCGGCCGCGGCGAGGGCTTCGGCGAAGAGGGCGCGGGCCTGCCCCCGCACGCGCTCGTCGTTGTCCGCACAGCGCAGCAGGAGCAGCGGCAGCGGCGCCGCCGGACCGCCGGCGGCCAGCGCGGCGGCCCGGATCCGCGGGTCGGCGTGACACAGACACAGCGCGAGCTCGGACCCGGTCGGCACACCCGCCCAGGACGGGCCGTCCACACCCCAGTAGGGGGCGGTGTCCCAGTCCGCGATCTCACGTCCGTCGAACCAGTGGAACCCCACCTGGAGCCGGCAGGAGATGTTCCACCCGGCCACCCGGCGCAGGGTCCCCAGGAAGACGTCCTCGTCGAGCCGGACCCAGTCCTCAGCCCGCCCGGCCCCCACCGCCGCGGCCACACCCCTGCCGTGCAGCAACCGCTCACCTGCGCTGAGGAACCGGCTGGGCAGCAGCGACATGTTCACCATGAGCGGCACCCTAGCCCCCGTCGCACCTCCTCCACCCGGGGATTACCGCCCCGGCAGACACGACACGACGGGAGACGGCACCTGAGCGGTGTCACGGCGGCCGTCGCAGCCGGCGCTGCGCCGAACGGCTGGTACGCCCATACCGTTCGGGCGCTCGCCGACGGGGCTCCGCGGGCCGTCTCGTGCAGGAAACGTGAGGGCTGCTCCGGCAGCTTGGCCCTTGCACAGTTGCCATGCATATGATCAATCCTGGCCAACGGGGGAGGCGTTTCGTGTCCGGTTCCTTGTGGCGCGGTAGATGCTGATCACGCTGTAACAGGGGGATGCGGTGCTGACCTACGCGGAAGTCATGACCACGGACCTGGGCCTGCTGACGACGGCCGCCGGCAAGTGGGAGTCGATGGCGAGTGAGATCAACAAGGTCGAGACCCGCTACGGCGAGACCGTCCAGACGATCACCATGGGTGACACCTGGGCCGGCGTCAGCGCCGGGACCGCTCACACCCGTTTCCAGGCGACCCGGTACGAATACGCGGCCGCGCAGACCCAGGCGAAGGCGATCGCGAGCCTGCTGCGTGAGGCGCACACGCAGTTCGCCGACCTGAAGAAGAAGCTGGAGAGCGCCCGCGACGACGCGATAGCCGCCGGCATGACGGTCTCCGAGGGCGGGAACGTCGCCTTCGACTGGAGCAAGCTCACGCCCTCCGAGCGCAGCGCGTACCACCACGACCCCGACGGCCAGAAGACGATCAGCGAAGCCGTCGGCAAGTGGCAGAAGCACATCGACGACCGTGTGAAGGCCGTCGACGAACTCGACCAGAACGTCAAGCTCGCGCTGAGCGCCGAAGTCGTCGACAGCAACAAGGACGCCCTCGGCAAGGGCGCCGACCAGACCCTCGACGGCTTCAACGCGGGCGCCGAGGGCAGCCTGGACAAGGCCGTGAAGGACGCCAAGGCCGCCATGGCCGACGACGCGGACGTCAAGACGAAGGAAGACTCCGTCAAGGTGACCGGGCCGGATGCCGGCATCACCGTCACCGGCGTCAAGAACGGCAAGGAGGGTCAGGTCAAGGCCTATGCCGACCTCTTCCACGCGACCGCGAAGGGGGAGACGACGATGGGCGGGATCAAGCTCTCCGGCGTCGACGACTTCGTCGTCGGAGCCCGCGGCTCCGCGAGCTACGGGTTCACCAACAGCGGCCTCAGCGGCAAGGCGGAGGTGTCCGCGGGTGCCCGTACGCTGACCAGCGCCAACGCCGAGTACGGGTACGTCGGCGTCAACAGCCGCGTCGAGGGCTTCGCCGGCGGCGAGGCCCAGGTCAGCGCGGGCGTCGGCAAGGACGGCCTGAACGCCGGTGCGAAGGCGTTCGCCGGGGGCAAGGCCAGCGCCGCCGGCGGCGGTGAACTCGCCGGGCTCGGCGCCGGCGGCACCGCGGAGGCCTGGGCCGGCGCCGGAGCCGAGGCCAAGGCGACCTTCGGCAAGGGCGAAGACGGCAAATGGCACATCGGTGGCAAGGTGGGCGTCGCCCTCGGCGTCGGCGGCTCCGTGGGCGCCGAGTTCACGGTGGACCCCGACAAGGTGGGCGACGCCTTCGGTGATGCGGCCGACGCGGTCGGCGACTTCGCGGGCGGGGTCAAGGACACCGTCGGCGGGTGGTTCGACTGATGTACGTTTCCGAGGAAGGAGGGTTCCAGAAAATGCCCACGACACTGCCCGTACCCATCGAATTCAGCCTGCCGGACGACTGGCGGGCCGCCCCTCCGGACGAGGTCGGGGCCTCGGACGCGGCGTTCGTCGCGCTGCACCCGCACCCGGACTCCGGGTTCACCGCCAACATCACCATCGACGGCGACTTCATGGCGGACGGGACGACGCTGGAGGAGCTCGCGGACGCCTCGGCGGTGCGGGTCCGCGCGATGGCCGAGACCGCGGAGGTCGTCGGCCGCCGCGCGATCGGCTCTCCCGGCGCACCGGGCCTGACGCAGCGGCTGACCCTGTCGGCCGTCGTCGCAGGGGTCCACCGCGACCTCGTCCAGACGCAGGTCTACATGACCCTCCAGGACACCGGGGACCCGCACCGGCGCGCGATGATCCGGACGGTGCTGACGGCCACCGCCGCGCAGCACGACAGCGTCCTGGGAGACTTCCAGGACTTCCTGCGCACGGTGCGCCCGGACACGAAGGCGGCGGACTGACGATGGGCCTCTTCGACAAGCTCACCGGCACCCTTCGGCCCGACGCCGGTGTCGCGCCGCGGAGCGCGGCGGAGGTCCGGGAGGCGCTGCTCGCGGTCAACGCACCGGACAAGGCGTACCTCGTGCGCAACGCCCGGCCCGCGGAGAACGCCGACCTGGTGGCCGAGTGGCGGATCCTCGATCCTTCCTGGCACACCTTCTTCTTCGCGTCCCAGCTGGAGCGCACCCTCAAGATCAGGATGCGGCTGGTCGGCGACAAGCGCGAGGTGCGGGCGCTCGACGAACAGCTGGAGGTCAGCTGGGTCGGCGGGACGCCGAGGGTGGCCACGGGCAGCGAGTCCAGCCGCGGCCAGGTGACCACGGTCTCGAAGCGGTGGACGATCGAAAAGGGGCCCGACGGCAAGCGGGCCCTGACCGAGGACTTCGCCTTCGACACGGGTCAGCTGAAGGATCCGCTGCGGGAGGCGGTCCTCGCCGCGGGCTGGACCTGGCGCGGGGCGCTCCTCAAGCTGTGACCACGCGGCGGCGGCCCCGGTCACGATGAGGGGCGGAGCCGCCGAGCCCGTGCAGGGAGGGGAGGCCGGTCGTCAGTCGGGGGCGACGGGGCCTCGGTAGGGGAGGGTCTGGCTGTAGACGACGTTCGTGGTCGTGCTGCCGAAGCCGGCGAGTTCGTCCATGAGGGTTTCCAGGTGCTCCATCGAGGTCGCGGCCACCTTCAGGGTGTAGCAGTCGTTGCCGGTGGTGCGCAGGCACTCCAGGACCTCGCGGCGTTCGGCGAGGAGGCGGCGCAGCGGTTCGTGGCGGTTGCCGGGGTATTTCAGCCGGACGACGGCGAGGACGGGGTAGCCGACCTTGGCCAGGTCGATCTCGGCGCGGTAGCCCGTGATGACGCCCAGGGCCTCCAGATTGCGGACGCGTTCGGTGGTCGCCGAGGGGCTGAGGTTCACGCGGCGGCCCAGTTCGCTGAGGGAGACGCGGGCCTCCCGTTGCAGCTGCTCGATGATCGCCCAGTCCACGTGGTCGAGATTCCCGGTCATCTGCCGAAAGTACCAGCAAATCCACGGTGAGACAGTCCCGGTGCGGGGAACTGTCGGTTCCGTACGCCGTGATCGCCGGGATAGCCTCGAACCATGCAACTGGGCGTCAACGTCATCAATTTCGGCCCCGGGACCGATCCCGGCGTCCTGCGTGAATGGGCGCGGCTCGCGGAAGGCCTCGGCCTCGGCACCCTCATGGTGTCGGACCATGTGGCGGTCACGCCTGATGTGGCCGAGCGGTACCCGGAGCCGTTCTACGAACCGTTCACCACCCTGTCGTGGCTGGCCGGTCTCACCACCACGGTGCGGCTGGGCACGACCGTGCTCGTCCTGCCGTACCGGCACCCCCTGTTGGTGGCGCGCATGGCCGCCAACCTCCGCCGGCTGAGCGGCGATCGCTTCGTCCTCGGAGTGGGCGTCGGCTGGGCCCGCCAGGAGTTCGAGGCGCTGGGCGTGCCGTTCCCCGCACGTGGCCGGCTGACGGACGAGTGTCTCGGCCTCCTGCGGGAGGCCAGGGACGCGGGGCGCCCGGAGGGCGGCGTCCCCGTCTGGATCGGCGGCCACAGCGAGGCGGCCCTGCGCCGCGCCGTCAGGTTCGGTGACGCCTGGCACCCGCTGCGGCTCACCCTTCCGCAGATGCGCGCGATCCTGCGGCGGCACGCCCTGCCGGGGTTCGCCCCCCGGATCGCCCTGCGCGTCACCGGCGCCCCGGTCGACGCGCCCGACCGGCCCGCCGGCGTCGGCACCGTCGAGCAGATCGTCGACGACCTCCGCCAACTGCGCCTGCTGGGGGCGGACACCGTCGTACTCGACCCCTACCACGGAGATCCGGAAGAGACCCGCCGGCCCGACGCGGCATGGCAGGCCCTCACCACCGTGGCCACCCACTGGAAGAAGAGCGAACGATGATCACCTCGGCCGAGGAGGCCCTGCTGCGGCGTGCCATCGGCATCGCCGCCCACGCCGTCACCCTG
This sequence comes from Streptomyces racemochromogenes, assembly GCF_044129415.1. Lineage (GTDB taxonomy): Bacteria > Actinomycetota > Actinomycetes > Streptomycetales > Streptomycetaceae > Streptomyces > Streptomyces racemochromogenes_A. The sequence continues at coordinate 81,556 of NZ_JBBDHD010000022.1, read as the reverse complement.
GGCGATGCGCCGTACGGTTCGCTCCTGGCCGGACCGGACGGCACCGTGCTCGCGGAAGCCCACAACACGGTCCGCCGGGACGACGACATCACCGCCCACCCGGAACTGAAGCTCGCCCGCTGGGCCGCCCGCGAACTCGACCCGGAGTCGGCCGCACGCACCACCCTCTACACCAGCTGCCAGCCGTGCGGCATGTGCGATGGCGGCATCGCCCGCTCCGGCATCGGCCGCGTCGTCTATGCCCTGTCGACCGAGCAGCTCATCGCGCTCAACCCCCCGTCGGGCGCCTGGCCGGCCGTCCCGCACGACGGCCCTGCCCTCCCCGAGGAGGCGCACGCCCCCGTAGCGGCCTACTACCGGCCCACGCGATGACCACGCCCGGCAGCCCCCGCCGGCCTCCGGACCGGTGCACGCGCGTCATCAGCCGCGCGACGAGGCACGGCCCACCGTCGAACCGCCGGGCGGATGACGCGCCGTCCTCGACGCCGCGCCTGCGGGGCAGCCCAGGTGCTCGGCGCGCGCCGCGTGGGAGCGGTCCCGGTGGGCGCGGAGCGCCGGGGCCGTCAGCGGCGCAGGTAGGCGAGGACGGCGAGGACCCGCCGGTTGTCCTCGGTGGAGGGGGCGATGCCGAGCTTCGTGAAGATGCCCGCGGTGTGCTTGGCGACGGCGCTCTCGCTGAAGTGGAGGGTGCTCGCGATCGCGGCGTTGGAGCGGCCCTCCGCCATGAGCTCCAGGACGTCGCGTTCGCGCGGGGTGAGGGCGGATATGGTGCCCCGGGCCTCACCGCGTGCCAGCAGGCGTCCGATCACCTGCGGGTCCAGGACGGTGCCGCCCGCGGCGACGCGGCGTACGGCGTCGATGAACTGGCCGGTGTCGGTCACCCGGTCCTTGAGCAGATAGCCCACCGCGCCGTCGTCGCTGGACAGGAGTTCGTTGGCGTAGAGCTGGTCGACGTACTGCGAGAGGACGAGGACCGGCAGGCCGCGGTGGTGGCGCCGGACTTCCAGGGCGGCCTGGAGGCCCTCGTCGGTGTGGGTGGGCGGCAGGCGTACGTCGACGATCGCCACGTCCGGCCGCTCCCGCAGCAGGGCGCGCAGGAGGCCGGGGCCGTTGTCGACGGCGGCGACGACGTCGAAGCCGTGCTCGGTGAGCGTGCGGACCAGGCCGTCCCTCAGCAGGAAGAGGTCTTCGGCAAGGACGACGCGCACGGGATCTCCAGGGTGACGGTGGTGGGGCCGCCCTGCGGGCTGTGCAGGACGAGGCTCCCGTCGAAGGTAGCCAATCGCTCCCGGACGCCGACCAGCCCGGTCCCCCGGGAGGGGTCCGCGCCGCCGCGGCCGTCGTCGGTGACGGTGATGTGCAGTTGCGGGCCGCCGGCGTCCGCATTCTCGCCCTCGTCCTCGTGCGTGAGGCGTATGTCCACGCGGTCGGCGCCGGAGTGCTTCGCCGCGTTGGCCAGCAGCTCGTTGACGGCGAAGTAGGCGGCCGATTCGACGGCGGCCGGCAGCCGTCCCGTCATGCGGACCTCGACGGTCACGTCGAGGAAGCTGTCGAGGGCCAGGGAGCGTATGGCGTCGCCCAGGCCACGGTCGATCAGGACCGGCGGCTGGATGCCCCGGACCAGGCCGCGCAGGTCTTCGAGGGCCCGCCCGGACAGTTCGCGTACGTCGAGTAGTGCGGCCCGGGCGGCCGGCGGATCGACCTCCAGCAGCCGCACCGCGCTGTCCAGGCGCATCCCGAGGGCGACGAGCCGCGCCTGCGCCCCGTCGTGCAGATCCCGCTCTATGCGCCGCAGCTCTGCCGCCCGCCCGTCCAGCACCCCTGTCCGGCTGTCCGTCAGCTCTTCGACGCGGCGTCGGAGTTCGGTGACGCGCGGGGCCGCGAGCAGGCGGCGCCCCCACCGGGCGTGCAGGCGCAGGACGGGCGGGGCGAGGAGCAGCCCTGCCGCGGTGAAGCCCAGGCCCAGTACGGCCGCCGCGACCATCAGGGCGGTGCTGTGCACGGGGACGAAGGCGTACCAGTTGCCGTCGTCCAGGAGCCGCCACACGAAGGGCTGCACGAGTAGCCCGAACAGCCCGTACACGACCAGGGACGGCGGCACGGCGACCAGCAGGCCGCCCACCAGCGGCTCCAGCCATGCCCAGGACAGGTCTCGCCAGAACCTCGCGTCGGCCAGCACAGCGCGCGCCCCCGCGGGCCGGGGGAGCGGATCGGGTGCGGTGATCCGCACGCCCGACCACCGCTCCGCCCGGTGCCCGGCGCGTTCGGCGCAGCGGCGCAACGCGGCCGCGGCGGGCGGCAGGAGCCGCAGGCCCAGGCCGACGGGCAGCAGGAGCAGGGCTCCGACGACGCCCGCTCCGACGGCCGCCACCCGCAGGCCCAGCAGCCCGGCGAGGTGACAGCGGCCGACGGCGGCCGAGCGGCGGGACAACGCGGCGCGGAGAGGGCGTGATGTCGAACTCATGTCCCGTGCAGGGTAGCCGCCGCAGGCGCAACCGCCCGCTCCCGTGCGCGCCGGCCGCCGCGGAGGGTGACCGCGAGCACCGCCACCAGCAGGCAGGACAGCCCGAAGCAGAGCATGGGCGGGACGGCTCCGGACTCCTCGTCCAGGAAGAGGAGCAGTCCGAGGTTGACCAGGGCGTGGAAGCCACCCGCGTACAGCAGCCGCCGCCACCCGCCCAGACCGTCGAGTGCGATGCCCAGGACCACCGACATCGCCACCGTTGCCACGAGGAACGCGGCGGCGTAGGCGGGCGCCTGCGCGAAGACCTGCACGTGCCAGACCCCCCACAGCACGCCCACCGTCACCGAGGCGGCGAGCGTCCCCAGACGCGTGCGCAGCAGCGGCTGGAGGAAGCAGCGCCAGCCGACCTCCTCCCCGCAGGCCCCCACCAGCTGCGCCACCACGATCAGCGCGAACGACTGGTGCAGGGACCCCGGCGGCGTGAAGGGCGCCTGCCCGCAGACGGCGTAGGACCCGAGCACGCAGAGCACGACGATTAGCCCGGCGGCACCGAGCAGCACCGCCCCGCCCAGGGGGCGCGGACCGGCACCCGCCCCGGCGGCGCCCCGCAGCAGCTCGCCCGTCCGCCGGCGCTGGTACAGCGCGAGCGCGCCCACCGCGAGGGCCGGCCCGAACTGGGTCAGTTGCACGACCTCCTGCGGTATCCCGGTCGCCGGTTGTAGCGCGCCCAGGGTCCCGGCCGCCAGGGAGGCGACGACCGTGAACACTCCTACCGTGCCCCACACCCCGCCCCGACGCCGGGTCCGCCCCGCGGAGTCCCCGTCCATGCGCCCCATGAGCACCTTCCCCGTTCACCCGATGATTCCGTCGGATCCGTCGGATCCGTACGCCGACCACGATGCCGTGCGGCGCCGGGCAGGCCACTGCACCTGGCAACCGGGCCGGGGTGGACCTGGATGCACCCCTTCCACCGCGCCCCGCCGAGCAGCGGTCCGCGCACCCCTGCCGCGCCGCACCAGGCGGGCAGCATGTAGCCCTGCCGGCCGAGTTCCTCCCCGAAGCACAGCGGGTACGGACACCAGCGCGCTCGGCACGAGCGGCGCTGACCGCGTCAGCCCGCCAGGGCCGCGGTGATCCGGCGGGTGGTCTGCGCGGCGACGCGGGGGTCGGTGGCGGCGTACGCGACGTGGGCGTTGAGGCCCGTCGCCAAGGCCCAGCCCCGCCCGCGGGTCCCATCGCGCCCCGGGCCCGCCTGTCGACCGCTTTTCCCGGCCCGCATCCCGCCACTCCCGCATCGGGGTGGCACGTGCCGCCCCCAGGGTGGTCCTGGCTCTCCCAGGGAACGGCAGGCTCTGGTTGGCCGTCCCGGCCGGCCGCAGAGTGGTCCTCATCCGCCCACGCCGGGCCGGCCCACCGGGACCGGCCCGCGCAGCAGACCCAGGAGCACCCCATGAACCACCCCGCCCTCGCCGCCCGTACCGCTGTCGTCACCGGAGCGGCCAGCGGCATGGGCGCGGCCACCGCCCGCCTGCTCGCAGCGGGTGGTGCCCGCGTCGCCCTGCTCGCCCGGCGCACCGACCGCCTGGACGCGCTGGCCGCCGAACTCACCGCCGCCGGGGGCCAGGCCCTCGCCGTCACCGCGGACGTCACCGACCAGGCATCCGTCGACGCCGCCGCCAAGGCCGTCCACCACGCCTACGGCCGGGTCGACCTCGTGGTCAACAACGCCGGCGTGATGCTGCCCAACCCCCTCTCCGCGGCCCGGCTGGACGAGTGGACCCGCATGATCGACACCAACCTCACCGGAGCCCTGCGCGTCATCCGCGCGTTCACCCCCGACCTCACCGCAGTCGCCGCCGAAGGCCGGACCGCGGACCTGGTCAACGTCTCCTCCATCGCCTCCCACGTCCTCTTCCCCGACTACGCCGTGTACGGGGCCACGAAGGCCGCCCTCACCCAGCTCTCCGCCGCACTGCGCACGGAGCTGGGCCCGTGCGACGTCCGGGTCAGCACCATCGAGCCGGGCCTGACCGACACCGAACTCCCCGGGCACATCGACAACCCGGAACTGCGCGAGCAGCTCGGCGCGATGTTCACCGCGATCCCCGCCCTCGCCGCCGAGGACATCGCCGACCTCGTCGCGTACACCGTCAGCCGTCCGCGACACGTCAACCTGCGCCAGTCCATCGTCCTGCCGACCCGCCAGGCCTGACCCCTCCCGGCCGCCCGCCGGGTCCGCCACGGGGCACGCCCGGCGTGGCCGTCGGGTCTTGGGGGAGGGGTGGGGGGGGGGGGGGGGGGGGGGGGGGGGGGGGGGGCCGCGCCCCCCCCCCCCCCCCCCCCCCCCCCCACCGCCGAGATCGGCAACAATCGTCGTATGACCACCGCGACCAGCCTGAGCGACTTCCTCCGGACCCGCCGCGCCCGCCTGCACCCGCACGACGTGGCCCTACCGGATTTCGGCGGCACGCGCCGGGTCGCCGGCCTGCGCCGCGAGGAGATCGCCCAGCTCGCCGGAGTCAGCGTCGACTACTACACCCGGATGGAACAGGGCCGCGTGTCCAACCCCTCGGACACCGTCCTCAACTCCCTCGCCCGCGCACTGCGGTTGAACGACGACGAGAGCCGCCACCTGCACCAGCTGGCCCGACCGCGGCACACCGCCCGTCCGGCGCGCAGGCAGCAGGCCAGCCGACAGCGCGTGCGGCCGATGCTCCAACGGCTGCTGGACGAGCTGAAGGACGTGCCGGCCATGGTGATGGGCCGGCACATGGACATCCTGGCCTGGAACCGGGCAGCGGTCGCCCTCTTCGGCGACTACGCCGCCATGGACCCGGCCGAGCGCAACATCGCCCGGATCACCTTCCTGGACCCGGCCTCCCGAGAGCTGTACGCGGACTGGCCCTCCTGCGCCCGCGAGAACGTGGCCTACCTCCACCTGGAGGCTGGACGGGACCACCCCGGAGACCCGCGACTGGCACAGCTGATCGGCGAACTGTCGATGAAGAGCGCGGACTTCCGCCGCTGGTGGGCCGAGCACCCGGTCCAGGACAAGACCTCGGGCACCAAGAGGTTCCACCACCCGTCGGTCGGCGACCTGGAACTGACCTACGAGACCCTGCGCCCCGCAGACGACCCCGACCAGGCGCTGATCACCTACGCGGCCCAGCCGGACACCCCGTCCCACGACGCCCTGCGCATGCTGCTGGCATGGACCGCGCCCACAGCCACCGGCGCCCGCCGGCCGGCGGACTGACGGGCAGGCCCAGAAGGAACAGAGTGTGACAGCGGTGTACGGAACATGTCACAGGGCGCGCACCGCAGGGTCCCCTTGCTTCCCCCCGAGCCCCAACGGTGGGACGTTACGGGCTGCAGCGGCCCGCAGCGGGCCGTCGGGAGGGATCGGGTGGACACCTTGAGAAGGACTCCGGGGAGCGACGGGAACGGCGTACACAGGGCGAACAGTTCCACCCGCGCACCGCGGCGCCGCTGGGCGGCGGTGACCGCCACGGTGATGGCCATGGCCGCACCCCTGACCCTCGGTGCCGCGGGAAACGCGGGGGCGGCGGGGGACCACCCGATCGTTTTCGCCCGCTACACCGCCGCAGCGCCCACGGAAGACCTCTACACGATCTCCCCCAGCGGCGGCACGACCGTCAAACTCACCCACACCTCCACCGTCAGCGACGTGATGCCCAGCTGGTCCCCCGACGGCACACGCGTGGCCTTCGTCCGCTACGGAGCCGCCGGCGCCATCGACGGCATCTGGACGATGAGCACCACGGGCACCGGCCTGAAGGCCGTCCCCGGTACCAAGGGCGCCTCCGACCCGGCGTGGTCCCCGGACGGAAAGCGGCTCGCCTACGCCAAGCCGGTCGGCACCCAGCGCGAGATCTACGTGGCCGACGTCGACGGCACTCACGCCACCCGGCTCACCCACACCGCCGCCGACGACCTCCATCCGACGTGGTCCCCGGACGGCAAGTACCTGGCCTTCAACCGCGCGGACGCGGCGGGAGACAGCAGGCTGATGAAGATCCGGCTGTCCACCCTGGCCCAGACCGCGGTCACCGGCCCCGGCTCCCACGACGGGACGCCCGACTGGGCATCGCACGGCGGCCGGATCGCCTTCAGCCGCGTGGACGCCTCCGGCTTCGCCCACCTCTACGTCGTCCGCCCCGACGGCACCGGACTCCACCGCGTCACCTCGGCGCGTGCCAACGACAAGTACCCCTCCTGGTCCCCGGACGGCAGCACTTTGGTCTTCACCAGGGGCGGCACCGACGACGCGGACCCCGAACACCTCTACCTCGTACGGGCCGACGGCACCGCACTGACCCAGCTCACCAAGACCGGCTCCCATGACCTGGAAGCCGACTGGCGCCCCTGAACCCCCAGCTTCCGACCCGGTAGTCCCTCCACTGCCGGGTCGCACCCGCTTCTGATACGGGGAATTCGCTACGCGATTTCGGCGCCGAGGGCGGCGTCGACCGTCGGCGCGGCGCGGCGCCCTCTACCGTGCTGGTTGGCGCGGGCCGCGCCGACAGCGACGGGGTGAGGAGGCGTATGCCGGACCGCTCCCCGGACAGTGCGCCCGGCCAGGCTCCGGACAGTGCGCCCGACCACCCCCCGTCCGGAGGCCATCGCGCCGGGCTGTGGTCCCTGCTCGGTCTGTTCGCGGCCTGCGTGCCGTGCGCGCTGCTCGTCGTGGAGAAGCTCGGTTCCTCCTTGTCACCCGTGCCGCTCGTGCTCACCGTGCTGGCCGCACTGGCCGGGTACGTGCTGGCGGTGCGCGCCCTGGTGGGGGAGCGGTTCGGGCAGCACCCGCGCCGGTACCGAACGCTGGTGTGGATGGTCGCCGGTGTGCTCTTCGTCGGCAGCGTCGTGGTGCTCTTTGCCTTCCGCCCCCCGCCGCCCCCGCTCACCCGGATGAGCGGCGCCCGCGACGTGGCCGTGGTCGGCTTCGCGGCCGGGGGCGGCCGGCAGGACCAGCGGGTCCTGGACGACGTGGCCGAGACCTTCGCCCACGACATGGCGGCGCGCATCCCCACCGCGACCGCCGTCCGCAGTTACGCCGGCGAGGCACAGCTGCCCCTCACCCAGCTCGCCGACACCCACCGCGGCACACTGGAACGGAAGACCGCCAGGTTCGCCGACGAGACCAATGCCGAGGTCGTCGTGGGCGGTCTCGTCAGCGAGGACCGGTCGGGCCAGAGCACGCTGCGGCCCGCCGTCTACGTCCGGGCCGACCAGATCCCCGATTCGCCCGAGATCACCGGATGGGTCCTGGGCTCGCCCATCCTCGTCGCCCAGGGCTGGGAGTCGGCTCGCGCCCGCAGTCAGCTGACCGCGGAACTGAGCCGCCGGATCGGCGCCCTCGCCCGGTTCGTCGACGCGCTGGACACCTGGCGCAACGGCAGCCCCAGGGAGGCTGCCCGGACCCTTGCCGGCCTTCTCGACGCCGAGCGGCAGGACGACACCGGCAGCTTCGTGCCACCCGACCTGGTCCGCCTCTTCCACGGCCACGCCCTGGAGGCACAGGCGCTCGACGAGAGCGGTCCCGGCAAGGAGAAGCTGCTCGCGGCGGCCCGCGCCGACTACCTCGCCATCGGCCCGGACTCGCCGGCCGGCCGCCGCGCCGCCCTCAGCCTCCAGCTCAACACCTATCGACAGGCCCTCGGCTCCGCCTCCAGCTGCAAGCCGGGAACCGTCCGCGCCGCAGACCTCGCCCAAGCCTCCAAGGCCCTGCGCGACCTCGCAGCGGACCCGGGCGTCACCGAACTCGGACGGATCAAGGCCACCGTGAACCTCTCCCAGGTCGAGGAGTGCCGCATCAGGGCCCGCCTGGTCAAGGACGACGGCACGGTGGAACGCGCGGCAGCCACCGTACGCGCAGCCCAGGACCTCACCGGCTCCGCGGACCTGCGCGCCCTGGCGGAGTCCATCGCCGCCACCCACGCGGCCGACCGGGGTGACCTGGCGGGAGCCGTCGACCACATCCGGGACGCCATCGCACACGGCCGCGATCCGGTCCAACGCAGCGTCTGGCACGGCCTGCTGGCCTCCTGGAGCCTCAAGCGCTGCGACCTCGCGACCGGGCGCAGGGCATGGCAGGACGCCCTGACCCAGCTGGCCGCGGCGGAGCGCGCAGGCAGGGCGGACAGCGCGCGCCTCCGCCAGTACGAGCAGATCTCCTCCACAGAACTGCGGCGCGCCGAGGAGCGGTGCGGCAACAGCCGATGACACGAACGATCGAGAGGTGACGAGTGGCCACACGAAGCCGGGCACAGTGGCAACCACCCCTGCTGTGGATGCTCAGCCTGTTCCTCGGCGCAGGCTGCACGATGCCCGGTGAGCCGCCGACGGCTGCCCCCGCCGGCCGGGCCGCCACACGGTCGGCAACCCCTGGCAGCCCGGACGCCCTGGACATCCTGCTGGCCCAGCAGTTCGCGATGGGCGGGGAAGGCGCCGGCCCCGTCAGCTGCCGCGACGACCCGGACGAGCGTCCGCCGAGCCGTCCGGCCGCCGGCCCCCGGGTCTGGGTGACCTCGGGCGAGGACACGACGGGGGCGAGCGGCGCAGTGGGCATGGGCGAGGAGTCGCTCCTGTGCCTGCAGGGCTTCCCGCCCGGCCCGATCACCGTCACGGTCAAGGCCGGAGGGCGCACCTACACCACGGTCGCGAAACCCGTGGCCGAGCTGAGCGCCACGCCGTCGGCGACGGACGACCTGTTCAACGGCCGTCCGATGGAGGTCGAGGACGAGGGCGGCGGCCTGCTCCAGAGCGGCTTCTGGTCCTTCCTCCCGTCCGAGCCGGCCCTGACGGACGTCGCCCGGTCCAGACGGTTCACCGTGGCGGCGCGCTCAGGAGGCGTCCGGGCGGAGAGCGAGGTGCCGCTGCGCCTGCCTCGGGGAGCGGCGGCGACGGAGGGCTGGGAGCACAACCACAGGATCGCGGTCTACGGATACCCCGCTGGCGCCCGCGTTCCGATCGGTCTCTACCTCTCGAAGGGCCAGGAGGCCGATCGAACGATGGTGCTGCGGAGGGAAGTGGGCCGTGTGGTCATGCCCCGCCACCAGGTCGCCATCTTCACCGTCCCGCCGGACGTCTTCCGCGCCGTCAACGCGGAACCCGCGGGCGACGGGAACGGCGACGCCTGCCTCTCCGTCGCCGACCTCGCAACCTGTGTCACCTGAGGCCATTGATCCAGCGATCCGAAGACGGCGCCCGAGACCGGGACGAAGTCCCACGCCGTCGGCGGGGTGGGAGGCCCCACGTCCACGGTCCGCCAGTGGGCAGACCCACCGACATCCACCGGCTGCGCGAACGCGGCTGGACGATCAGCACGACCACGACCACGACCGCCAAGCGCCTGACCAGGCGGCGGTGGCGAGAACAGCCGGCTGGAGCATCGCCCAGGACCAACGGTGTGGTTCGGAGACCATCTTCAGGGCGCCAACCATTCGGTATAAGCCGAAGCAATGAGGCACCCTGGACCCATGAATCACTATGACGCACCGGCCCCCGGCCCGGCGGACTCTCCCGCTCCCGCCGCACGGCTGGCCGCCCTCGCCGCGGCCCTGGCCGACGAGACCCGGGCGGCCATCTGCCTGACGCTGCTGGAAGGGCGGGCCTGGACCGCCGGCGAGCTGGCCCGGATCACCGGGGTCGCCCCGTCCACCGTCAGCGGCCACCTGAACCGGCTCCTCGAAGCGGGGATCTGCGTGACGGAGCGCCAGGGGCGGCACAGCTACGTGCGCATCGCCGACGCCGACACCGCCCGCCTGGTGGACGCGCTGGCCTCCTACGCCGTCCCGGGCCGGGACGCGGCGCACACCGTCCCGGTGGTCGCCGCGCCCGACCCGCTGGCCCGGGCCCGCACCTGCTACGACCACTTCGCCGGCCGGCTCGGCATGGCGGTCACGGACGCGATGGAACGCCGGGGCCTGCTGCGCACCGAAGCGGTCTTCGCGCTGACCGGGGCGGGCCTGGACTGGTGCCGGGAGGCGGGCGTCGACGTGGCGGCCGCGGGCCGCAGGCCGCTGGTCAGCTCCTGCCTGGACTGGACCGAACGCCGCCGCCACCTCGGCGGCCTGGTCGGCGCCAGACTGTGCGCGCGGGCCCTGGGCGAGGGCTGGGTCGTCCGCCCCGAGGGCGGCGGCCGGGGGCTGCTGGTGACGTCGGCGGGGGAGGAGGCCCTCGGCCGGCTGCTGGGCCTCACCCCGGCGACGTGGAGGTAGGTCCACGGAAGCCGCCGAGAAAAATACTTCGGCGATCACCGAAGTATTGGGTGTAGGGTCGGGAGACATGAAGACCCAGCCGCCTGCCCGCTCGCGTGTCCTCCCGCCCCACCTCCCCACCCTCGGCGCCGTCTGCTTCACGGTGTTCGCCTGGGCGTCCGCCTTCGTCTCCATCCGCAGCGCGGGAGCCGCCTACTCGCCGGGGGCCCTCGCCCTCGGCAGGCTCCTCGCCGCCTCGCTGGTGCTCGTCGTGCTCCTCCTGCTGCGCCGCGAGGGCCTGCCCGCGCGCGGCGCCCGGCGCGGCATCCTCCTGTCCGGCCTCGTCTGGTTCGCCGGCTACACGGTCGCGCTGAACTGGGGCGAGCGCCTCGTCGACGCGGGCACCGCCTCCCTCCTCGTGAACACCGGGCCGATCCTGATGGCGCTCCTGGCCGCGCGCCTGCTCGGCGAGGCCCTGCCGCCCCGGCTCGTGGCCGGCATGGCGGTCTCCTTCGTCGGCGCGGTGGTCGTCGGCCTGTCGATGTCGTCCGGCGGCGACGGCACGACCTCGGTGCTCGGGGTGGTGCTGTGCCTGCTCGCGGCGGTGGCGTACGCCACGGGCGTCGTCGCGCAGAAGCCCGCCCTCTCGTACGGGACGCCGCTGCAGATCACCACGTACAGCTGCCTCACCGGAACCGTGGCCTGCCTGCCGTTCGCCGGACAACTGGCGGCCGAGGTCCCGCGGGCCCCGCTCTCCGCGACCTTGAACATGCTCTACCTGGGCGTGGTCCCGACCGCCCTCGCCTTCACCACCTGGACGTTCGCCCTCGCGCGGATGCCGGCCGGGAAGCTCGGCGCGACGACCTACGCGGTGCCGGCCATCGTCGTCCTGCTGAGCTGGATCCTCCTCGGCGAGGTGCCGGCCTGGCTCACCCTCCTCGGCGGCCTGCTGTGCCTGGCCGGAGTGGCCGTCTCCCGGTACCGGCCGCGGGCCGAGGCCGCACCGGCGGACCAGGACCCGCGCCCCGACGGGCATGCCCACCCCCGCGGCGTATACGGCGTCGGGCGGTGCACCGACCGGCACTTCAGCGTTGAGTGAGCTTGGGCTGTGGCCCGGCGGGCTGTCCGTCTTCGACGTGACTGCCGAGGCGGTCCGTTCGTGCGGGATCTCGCGGCAGAGGCCTGGCCGATCTGCCGGCCGGCGGCCCGCCCCCGTGGAGATCTGCGAAGCCGTACACGCTCGCGGTCAGTGACGACCGTTCGCACCACGTTCGAACCCGCGTATACCGGGTAGAACGGCCTGTCCGGCCCGCGTCGCCCCGCCGCGACCCTGCGGCGGGCGGGCGCCCGGGTATCCGACGAGGCGGTGACACCGATGTCCCAGTGCAAGATCCCCGACTACCGCACCGGCCACCGCGGCCGGCACTGGACCCACGCCCTGCGCAGCGCCCAGAAGGCCGGGGCGGTGGTCGTGACGGACGAGACCGGCGAAGCGGTCCGCTACAGCGGCGAACGCAGTGGCCCCGGCCGCTTCCGCCCCTGGCTGACGGCCGCGGGCGACCGCTACGACAGCCACGAGGTCCACCCCGAGTGGTGACGCACAGCACGCGCGGCAGCCGCTTGACCGGCGGAGGGGGTCGGGGGCATGGGCCGGGAGGGGTGGGGAAGGCGCGAGTCGAGTGGCGGGCCGATGGGCGGGTGCGCACGGCCTGGCCGGCCTGTGGGAGGAGAGGGCCATGGATGACCTCGTGCGGCGGCACTGCGAATGCGGGGTCGGCGGTGGCGCGGCCCAGGCCCGCCGGGAAATCGCATCCCTCGTCGAGGAGGCGGCCCTGCGCGGCCCTCCTGTACCACCCCCGGTCCGCGAGCCGCGTTGCTGGTGGCCAGCGAGCTGGTGACCAACGCCATACGCCATGCCCCCGGCCCGTGCGTGTTCGATGTGGGCTGGTCGCGCGCCGGCCTCGACATCGAGGTCACCGATTCCAGCCCGGTTCCGCCGCGGGCCCGCCCCGGGGATGCCACGGGGGCGTCGGGCGGGTACGGGTGGCCGCTGGTGGAGTCCTTGTCGTCGCAGCTGGAGGTCCGTCCCACCGAGGCGGGCGGCAAGACGATCCATGCCCGCATTCCGGGCACGATGTGAGCGCCGCGCCGCCCTCCTCAGCTGGCGCCGTCGCCGGACGTGAACAGGTGCCGGGTCCGGGTGAGGTCGAGGACGTGCCCGGCCTGGGCGGGGACGCCGGCCAGTTCCAGACTCTGGCCTGCGGTGCGGGCGCGGTGGTTGAGCGCCAGGAGCAGGTTGAGACCGCTCGGGTCGATGAAGGTCAGGCCGGACAGGTCGACGATGAGGCAGTGGCCGGCCCCGATCAACGCGTGGGCCGCTTCGGCCAGGTGGGGGCAGGTGTCGATGTCGAGTTCGCCTGCCACGCTGATGATGGTCCGCTTCGGATGGGCGCGCACGTGCACGTCGAGGGTGGGTCGCACGGTGTCTGCCGCCGTTCTCGGAGCCCCTCACGGTCGGCTCCCCAGGGACGGGGCGGAGTAGGCCGTCAAGCGCGCGGCACCGGGCCGCGCAAAGCCGAGCGAGACCACCCGTACCGTCCGTCAGCCACCACAGGTGGCCGGTTGGTGGCGCGGGGTCTCCCACCAGACCAGGCTGGTATGAAGAGTCTTCCCTCACCAGCGAGCCCCAAGCGCCACACCGCCCGGCAGCCCTCTCACCCCCTGCGTGCACCGATCCCCGCCCCGTCGCGGGGGCGTCCTCTCCCCGTCGCAGGGGCCGCGTCACTCCAACGGCCGTGCCCCGGGTGCCCGGGCCTGGGCCGGAGGCAATCCTGGGGAGGTTGCCTGTCCTCTGGAAGGGGTACCGCCGTGATACCGAGGAACGAGCGCATCAGGCCCAGCTCCAGGAACAGATCCCGCTACGGGTACACCCATGTGCACGTCACCGTGACGCAGAGCCCGTCGGCCACTCGGATCGCGGGCGAGCACCCGGGCCTGGGCGACGTCGACGGGGGCGGGGGAGACGTCTCGTTCGCGTTCAGTGTCCCCCGTGCCCCGGAAGCGGCGCCCGTGGTGGGGCCGGACACACGGGGCGCGGACCTGGTGCTGGAGCATGCCCGTCTGGTCGACGAGCTGCTGGGCTGCGCCGTCGACGCGCCGCGCGCGACCGTCGCCCACCTCCTGACGAGCAGGGACTTCCGTACGGCCAGGCTGGGCCGGGCCATACAGGCCATACGGGACGAACTGCTTCGGGCCGGGCGGAGCACCGACGGCTCCCTCCACTCCACCTCCACCTCCTCCTCCCGTTCCGGTACCACCGTGCTCGACCCGGTGACCCACGACCCTGCCTGGTGACCCCCCGCAGCTTGCCGAACCGGGGGTGCAGGAAGGATTCGCCATGTGCGCCACCGACGCCGTTCCGGTGAAGAAGGTCCTGGTCAGCGACCTCGACGGCACGCTGTTGGGAGGCGACGAGGACAGCCGCCGCCGACTGCGCCGAGCGTTGGACCGGCATCGCGACATCACCGTGGTCTACGCGACGGGCCGCTCCCTCGCCTCGGTCCGGTCCCTGCTCGCCGAGGACCTCCTCGTCCCCTGGCCGCAGTGGATCATCGCGGACGTCGGGGCGAGTGTCATCGACACCGCGGACATGTCGCATTGCGAGCCGCTCGAAACCGCGCTGCGTACCGGATGGCCGGGGGAGCGCCGAGTCCGGCAGGCACTGGGCCGGTTTCCGCAGCTCGTCTACCAGGACGCCGTCACGCAGGAAGGCCGCTGCTCCTACTACCTCGCGGGCGGCGAGCCGTCGGACGAGATCACGGCGGCCGTCGAGGCGCTGGGATGCTCCTGGACGCACTCCGCGGACCTGTACTTCGACGTGCTTCCGCCGCGTGCGGGCAAGGGCCCGGCCCTGCGGGAACTCATGCGCCACCTCCACTGGCCGCGGGAGGACCTGCTCGTCGCCGGGGACTCGCTCAACGACCTGTCGCTCTTCCGGCTCGGCGTGCACGGAGTGGTCGTCGGCAACGCCGAACCGGCCCTGGCCGCGCAGGTGGCCGGCGACCCGCGTGTCCACCGCCCGGCACTGGAGGGCGCCGGGGCCGTGCTGGACGCGCTGGAACGGCTCGGCTGGGTGCGCGCGCCCAGACGCGTGGTGATCGGGTACCACCGCCCGCCGTGGCAGCGGTGCGAAGGCCGCTGGCGGCCGCCGGCGAGCCCCAACGGGATCCTGCCGACCCTCGTGTCCGTGCTGGGGGCCGACACCGGTGAGCTGGACGCCGTATGGGCCGCCGCCACGACCGAGGACGCGGCCACCGCCGCCACGATTCCGCCGGGACTGCCCCTGAGGCTGCTTCCGCTGCCGGCAGGCCAGTGGGCCGGGTACTTCCACCGCGCCTGCAAGGAGACCCTGTGGCCCGCCCTGACCTCCCAGGCGCACCTCATCCGCCACGACCCGGCCGCCTGGGCGGACTACGAAGCCGTCAACGCCGCCTTCGCACGGCATGTCAGTGCCCACGCCGAGTACGGCGGGACCGTCTGGCTGCACGACTACAACCTGTGGCTGGTCCCCGCGCTGCTCAGACAGCACCGACCCGATCTGGCGGTCGGCCTGTTCCACCACACTCCGTTCCCCGACCCGCAGACCTTCCGGCGCCTCCCCGAGGCCGAGCGACTGTGCGCCTCCCTCGCGCAGCTCGACTGGGCCGGGTTCCACACCGCCGGGTTCGCCGAGAACTTCCGCAGCCTGCTGGCCGGCGCCGCCCGCATACCCCGCACCGGCGTGCACCCCCTGGGCATCGACCGCAGGGCCGTCGCCTCCCTCGCCCGGGCCCGGGCCCGGGCCGCTGCCGCGACCGGGACGGACGGCGGGGAGGACCGGGTGATCCTCTCCGTGGAGCGGCTCGACTACGCCAAAGCCCCCGTCCACAAGATCCACGCCCTGGGACACGTCCTGAACGCCCATCCGGCGTTGCGCGGACGAACACGCTTCCGCCTCGTGTGCCCGCCGCCGGAGAAGGGGATACACGCCTACGACACCACCCGCGCCGAACTCGAAGCGGCCATCGCCGAACTGAACGGGCACTGGCGCAGCGAGGACGGCTGGGAGCCGGTCGAGTACATCACCACGGCGCTGCCCTTCGAGGAGGTCGTCGACCACTACCTGGCGGCCGACGTCTTCTGGGTGACGTCCCTGGCCGACGGCATGAACCTCACCGCTCAGGAGTACGTCACCGCCCAGGCGGCGACCGGCGGGTCGGGCGTGCTGGTCCTCTCGTGCCATGCCGGTGCCGCCGATTACGTCAAGGGCCATGCCCTCCTCACCGACCCGCACTCCCCGCACGACCTCGCGGAGAAACTGCGCGCCGCGCTGGCGATGACCCCCGCGCAGGGCCGGGCGCACACGGCCCGTCTCGCCCGTCTCCTGGAGGCACCGGCTCCCGCCGAATGGGCCCGCGGCATCGTTGCGGCCATCGGCGAGGGGGGCGGCTGCCGGTCCGCGCCGGCCGGGTCGTGAGGCGCACGCCCGGGGCGGGTGCCGCCGCCGCGGGCGCGGACCGAAAAGCCGGGGTGCCCCCGGCGGGGTCTGTGAGGGTGGCTCCGCCGTCGCTAGGGTGGGTGCGTGACTGACGACTGCGCGGAATGCGGGTTCGCCTACGACCTGGAACTGGCTCCTTCGGTCGCCTCGCTCGCCGGTGAATACGCCGCACGGTACGCCGACTTGCTGTTGCGCACCGAGCGGTCTGCGCTCGCCCGGCGCGCCGAGGCCGGGGTCTGGTCGCCGCTGGAATACGCCTGCCACGTGCGGGACGTCCTGCTCGTCCAGCGCGAGCGGGTGCTCTCGGCCCGGCGTACCGATACCCCCGTCGCCACCCCCATGGGCCGCGACGAGCGGGTCGAACACGAGGGGTACGCCCTCCAGGACCCGTCCGACGTCGCCCGGCAACTGACCGACGCGGCCTCGCTGTTCGGGAACGTCCTGCACCGCCTGCCGGCCGTGGACTGGGAGCGCACCCTCGTGTACAGCTACCCCGAACCGGCCGAGCGGTCCCTGCGGTGGGTCGCCGTCCACACCCTCCACGAGCTGCGCCACCACCTGCTCGACGCCCGCCGTCGGCTGCCGCGCCCGGCGGGCGCCGAGAACTGACGGCCGCGGACGGGTTTGGGCCCGGCGATCGCGAGCACATGCGCGGTCACGACCAGTCCACCACTGACGAGGAGGTCCCCGATGTCGGGTACGGAGAAGGGCAAGGCCGCCGCCGAGCAGGCCAAGGGCAAGGCCAAGGAGGCGCTCGGACGCACGGTGGGCAACGAGCGGATGGCCGCCGAGGGCCGCGCCGAGCAGGCCAAGGGCGACGCCCGCCACGCCAAGGAAGACGTCAAGGACGCCTTCCGCCACTAGACCGCGCGGCGGAACGCCGCGCAGCAGCAGCTGGGCCCCGGCCGTATCCCCCTCGGCCGGGGCCCAGCCCTGCCACCGGCCCGGCCCGGCACGTGAGCCGGGCCGGGCCGGGCCGCGCCTGGCTGCCCGTCAGGCGTCGCGGCCGGCCAGGGCGCTGGGCCACCAGGCGCGTGGGCCGATGTCGACGACCAGGGCCGGTACCAGCAGCGAGCGGACGACGAGGGTGTCGAGCAGCACCCCGAAGGCGACGATGAACGCGATCTGGACGAGGAAGGCCAGCGGGATCACCATCAGGGCGGCGAACGTCGCCGCGAGGACCACGCCCGCCGAGGTGATCACCCCGCCGGTCGTCACCAGGCCCCGGAGGACGCCCTCACGGGTGCCGTGGCGCAGGGCTTCCTCGCGCACCCGGGACATCAGGAAGATGTTGTAGTCGACGCCGAGGGCGACGAGGAACACGAACCCGTACAGCGGGACGGAGGCGTCCGTACCGCTGAAGCCCAGTACGTGCCGGAAGAGCAGCGCGGAAACGCCGAGCGTCGCGAGGAAGTTCAGACCGACGGTGGCCACCAGCAGGACCGGCACGAGCACCGAGCGCAGGAGTCCGGCCAGGATGAGCAGGATGATGCCGAGGACGACGGGCACGATCACCGTCCGGTCGCGCGCCGCGGTGACCTGGGTGTCGTACTGCTGGGCGGTGTAGCCGCCGACCAGCGCGTCGGCGCCCGGCAGTGCGTGGAGGCGCTCGCGCAGCCGCTGGACCGTCTCCTTGGCGGCGTCGCTGTCGGTCGGCGCGTCGAGCGTGGCGTCCAGCCGTATCCGGCCGTCCACCACCAGCGGCTCCGTGCCGGGGCGGCCGCCCGCGGTGACGGGGCGCACCCCGGCCACGCCCGCGGTGCCCCGGGCCGTCTCCTGGACGGCGGCCGCCTGCCCGGCGTCGGCGATGATCACGGCAGGGGTGCCGGACCCGGCGGGGAAGTGCCGGGCCAGGGTCTGCTGGGCGCCGACCGAGGGGGCGTCGTTGACGAAGATCTCGTCCAGCGGCACCCCGCGGGACGACAGGCCCGGCGAGAAGGCGGCCAGCACCAGGAGCAGCAGGGCGGTGGAGAGCCACACCCGCCGTGGCGCGCGGCCGATCACGGCGGCGACGCGCGGCCACACGCCGCGGCCCTTCTCCCCGGCGTCGGCGTCGGCGCCGGTGCCGGCCGGTCCGGGAGCCGCCGGCCAGTAGGCGGACCGGCCCAGCAGGGCCAGCGCAGCGGGCAGGAACGTCAGCGTGGTCAGCACGGCGCAGAGGATGCCGACCGCGCCGACCGGCCCGAGGGCCCGGTTGTTCGTCAGGTCGCCGGCGAGCAGCGCCAGCAGGCCCAGCGCCACGGTGGCGGCGCTGGCGACGATGGCGCCCGCGGAGCGGCGGACCGCGGCGAGCACCGCTTCGAGCCGGTCTCCGCGCGCGGCGAGTTCCTCCCGGAAGCGGGCGGCGAGCAGCAGGGCGTAGTCGGTGGCCGCGCCGATCACCAGGATGGACAGGATGCCCTGGACCTGCCCGTCGACGCGGACCAGGTCCTGATCGGCCAGGGCGTAGACCGTCGCGCAGGCGAGCCCGAGGGCGAAGACCGCGCTGATGATGATCACGAGGGGCAGCAGCACGCTCCGGTACACCAGGAGCAGGATCAGCAGCACCGCCCCCAGCGCCACGCCCAGCAGGATCCCGTCGATGCCGGAGAACGCCGAGAAGAGGTCCTCCTGGGTCGCCGCGGGGCCGGCGATCCGCACGGCGGTGCCGGGCACCTGCCCGGCGGCCCGGCGCACCTCGTCCAGGACCCGGGGAAGCTCCTTGCCCAGGTCCGGGGCGAGCGGCACGACGGCCTCGATCGCCTCGCCGTCTTCGGAGAGGAGGGCCGGGGACGGGGCGGAGCCGATGCCCGGCCGCCCGGTGAGAGCGGAGAGGGCGGCGGAGGCGGCCTGCTGCTGGGCCGTCGACACCCGCCCCGAGTCGGCCGTCCACACCACGACGGCCGGCAGGGAAGCCGAGGGCTCGAACGCTTTTCGGGCCTCCAGCACCCGGGTCGACTCGGCGCCGCGCGGCAGGAACGCCGCCTGGTCGTTCGTGGCGACCTCGCCCAGCCTCCCCGCGAACGGCCCCAGCGTCCCGCCGATGCCCAGCCAGACCAGGACCAGCACCAGGGGCACGGCCCAGCGCGCCCAGGGCGGTGTTCTTGTCACGACCATACCTCGCTCATCTCAAGCATCGAGAATCTCAATCATCGAGAGATCTTATGCTGAGATCATGCCCGACGCCGAAAGCCCGACGCCCCCTCTTCCGTCCGACGACCCGATCGGGTTGCAGTCCTTCGCCGTCCTCCTGCGGCGGATGAACGCCGAGTTCAACCGGATCGCCCAGGAGTTCGCCCAGTCCCAGGGGCTCCACCTCACCGACGTGCAGGCCCTGATCGCCGTCCTCGACGCGGACGTACACGGGGAGGGGGCCATGACGCCCGGCCGGCTGCGCCGGCAGATGAACCTCACGTCCGGCGCCATGACCGCCTGCCTGGACCGGCTGGAGAAGGCCGGCCACATCCACCGCGTCCGCTCCGCCGAAGACCGGCGCGTGGTCCACGTCCACTACGCCGAGGCGGGCCGGCGGGTGGCGCGCGCGTACTTCCGCTCCCTCGCCCACAGCACGGACACGGCCCGCGCCCGCTTCTCGCCCGACGAGCTCCACGTGGTGGTGCGGTTCCTCGCCGAGATGAACCACCAGCTCACCCTGAGCCAGGCCTGAGCGGCGCCCTCGCGGTTGTTCGCGCGAGGAGGATTGAATGCAGAAACGCTGCGAGTTTCCCCGAGGCCTTCCGGACGCGATGCTGGCCTCCTCGGGAACGAACCGCACACTCCGGGAGCACCTCATGCGCCTGAAGGACGAACTGCCCGTCGATCACCCCCTCAACCGCGTCTACCGCTTCGGCGCGGGCATCTGCGGCCTGCTCCTCCTCGTGTTCGGCTGCCTCGGCTTCGCCGGCAGCCTCTCCGCGTTCAGCACCGACGGGCAGCGGATCGCCGGCCTGTCCACCAACGGACTGCTGAGCACGGTCTCGGTGGTCTTCGGACTGCTCCTCATCGTCGCCGCGGTCATCGGGGGGAACCTCGCCTCGACGGTCAACATCGTCGTCGGGGTGCTCTTCGTGGCCAGCGGGTTCGTCCACCTGTTCCTCATCGGCCGGCGCGGCAACGTCCTCGACTTCGGCATGTCGAACGTGATCTTCAGCTTCCTGATGGGGCTGTTGGTGATGACCTTCGGGATGTACGGCCGGGTCAGCGGCGGACTGCCCCACGACAACCCGTACTGGCGTCGCCGGCACCCCGAACGGGCCGGCCGCGAAGCGGCGGTCGTCCGCGCCGGAATCGGCGCGGCGGCCCGGGAGCCGGCCCGCGCCGTGGAACGCTGACCCGCCCGCCGTCACCAGGCCCGCCCAGCCGTCACCAGGACCGCATGCCCGTCACCCGGCCGGGGTGCCCGTCACCCGGCCGGGTCACCGCATGCGAACGGGCCGGCAGGGCATGTGCGCGGCGTGATGACGAATCTCAAGGCGATGACGTTCGCGCTGCCCGGCGCCCTGGCGGTGGCCGGTACCGCGGCGGCGGTGACCCTGTCCGCGTGGTGGTGGGCCCTGGCCGTGCCGATGGTCCTCCTGCTGGCCGTGGCCGTGCGCGACGCCACGCAGCGCCGCCACTCCGTGCTGCGCAACTACCCGCTGCTCGGGCACTTCCGGTTCGCGCTGGAGACCGTGCGGCCGGAGATCCAGCAGTACTTCGTCGAGCGGAACTTCGACGGCCGCCCCTTCGACCGCGACACCCGCACGATCGTCTACGAACGCGCCAAGGGCACCGACGCCGAGGAGCCGTTCGGCACCGAGCGGGACCTCTACGAGCCGGGCAGGGTCTACCTCACCCCCTCGATGGCACCCCGGCCCGTCCCCGAGGAGCCGCCACGGGTCAGGATCGGCGGCCCGCACTGCACCCGCCCCTACGAGATGGCCCTGCTCAACGTCTCCGCGATGAGCTTCGGCTCGCTGTCGGCGCAGGCCGTCACGGCCCTGAACACCGGGGCGCGCCGGGGCGGGTTCGCCCATGACACCGGCGAGGGCGGACTGTCGGAACACCACCTGCGCCCCGGCGGCGACCTGGTGTGGGAGATAGGCACCGGGTACTTCGGCTGCCGCACCGCTGACGGCCGCTTCGACGAACGGCAGTTCGCGGAGAAGGCCGGCCACGACCAGGTGAAGTGCCTGTCGCTGAAGCTGAGCCAGGGCGCCAAGCCGGGCATCGGCGGGGTGCTGCCCGGGGCGAAGGTCAACGCCGAGATCGCGGCGGTCCGCGGGGTGCCGGAGGGGGTGACCGTCGTCTCACCTCCCTACCACACCGCGTTCTCCACCCCGCGGGGCCTGGTCCGCTTCCTGGCGCGGATGCGGGAGCTGGCGGACGGCAAACCGGTCGGCTTCAAGCTGTGCGTGGGCTCGCGCCGCGAGTTCCTCGCGGTGTGCAAGGCCATGCTGGACGAGGGCACCACACCCGACTTCGTCGTCGTCGACGGGGCCGAGGGCGGGACGGGCGCCGCACCCCTGGAGTTCGCCGACCGGGTCGGGCTGCCGCTCACCGACGGCCTGATCACCGTGCACAACGCCCTCGTCGGGACGGGCCTGCGCGACCGGATCAGGATCGGCGCCAGCGGCAAGGTCGCCACCGGGGCCGATCTGGTCGAACGCCTCGCGCAGGGTGCCGACTACGCCAACGCCGCCCGGTCGATGATGTTCGCCCTGGGGTGCATCCAGGCCCAGCGGTGCCACACCAACACCTGCCCCGTCGGAGTGGCCACCCAGGACCCCCGCCGGGCGGCCGCCCTCGACGTGGCGGACAAGGCGGCCCGGGTCCACCGCTACCAGGAGGCCACCGTCAAGAGCGCCCTGCAGATCATGGCGGCGATGGGCGTCGACGAACCCGGGCAGCTGCACCCCGGGCTGCTGCTGCACCGCGTCGACACGCACACCGTGCGCTCCGGTGCGGAGCTCCACGAGTGGCTCGCACCGGGCGAGCTGCTCGCCGGGGCGCCCCGCTCCTGGGCCGGGGACTGGGCCGCCGCCGACCCCGACCGCTTCACCGGCCGGCCGGCGGCGACATGCTGAACCAGCGCACCAACGCGCCTGGAGGCCCCGCCGACAGTAGCGTCACCCCCATGCGCACATGGACGGGCAAACCGTATCCCCTGGGAGCGACGTACGGCGGCTCCGGAACCAACTTCGCACTGTTCTCCGAGGCCGCGGACGCCGTCGACCTGGTGCTGCTCGACGACGCGGGACGCGAGACCCGGGTCCGGATGACCGAGATCGACCGGTCGGCCTGGCACATCCACCTCCCGGACGTGGGGCCGGGCCAGCGGTACGGCTACCGCGTCAGCGGCCCCTTCGACCCGGCCGCCGGTCACCGCTGCAATCCGGCCAAGCTGCTCCTCGACCCGTACGCCACGGCCATCGACGGGCAGCTCGACCACCACGAGTCGCTCTTCGGGCACCGCTTCGCCGACGGCTCGGAGCCCAACACCCTCGACAGCGCGGGCCACACCATGCTGTCGGTGGTCACCGACCGCCGCTTCGACTGGGGCGACGACAAGCCGCCGGGCTACGCGTACGGCGAGAGCGTCATCTACGAGGGCCACGTCCGCGGCCTCACCCGCACCCACCCCGGCCTGCCGGAGGAGCTGCGCGGCACCTACGCGGGCATCGCCCACCCGGCCTTCCTCGAACACCTGACCGGTATCGGGGTGACCGCCCTGGAACTGATGCCCGTCCACCAGTTCGTACAGGACGGCCATCTGGCCGAAAAGGGCCTCTCGAACTACTGGGGCTACAACACCATCGGCTTCTTCGCCCCGCACAACGCCTACGCGGCGACCGGAGGCCGCGGGGCGCAGGTCACCGAGTTCAAGGAGATGGTCAAGGCGCTGCACGCGGCGGGCATCGAGCTCATCCTCGACGTCGTCTACAACCACACCGCCGAGGGGAACGACAAGGGCCCGGTCCTGGCGTTCAAGGGCATCGACAACGCCGCCTACTACCGGCTCGCCGACGAGGACCGCTCGCGGTACTACGACACCACCGGCACCGGCAACAGCCTGCTGATGCGCCACCCCAACGTGCTCCAGCTGATCATGGACTCCCTGCGCTACTGGGTGCAGGAGATGCACGTCGACGGCTTCCGCTTCGACCTGGCCGCCACCCTGGCCCGTCAGTTCCACGAGGTCGACCGGCTGTCCGCCTTCTTCGACGTCATCCAGCAGGACCCGGTCATCAGCCGGGTCAAGCTCATCGCCGAACCCTGGGACCTGGGGGAGGGCGGCTACCAGGTCGGCAACTTCCCTCCCCTGTGGTCGGAGTGGAACGGGCGCTACCGCGATGCCGTCCGGGACTACTGGCGCGGCGCGGAGGGCACGCTCGGCGAGTTCGCCTCCCGCATCACCGGCTCCGCCGACCTGTACGAGAACGACCGGCGCCGCCCCCTCGCCAGCGTCAACTTCGTCACCGCCCACGACGGGTTCACCCTGCGCGACCTGGTCTCCTACGACGGCAAGCACAACGAGGCGAACGGCGAGGACTGCCGGGACGGGGAGGACCACAACCGCTCCTGGAACTGCGGGGCGGAGGGCGAGACGGACGACCCGGCCGTCCTGGCGCTGCGGGCGCGCCAGCAGCGCAACCTGATGACCACGCTGATCCTCTCCCAGGGCATCCCCATGATCAGCCATGGGGACGAGCTGGGCCGCACCCAGGGCGGCAACAACAACGCGTACTGCCAGGACAACCCGACCACCTGGATCGACTGGGACCTCGACGAGGAGGCCCGCGCCCTCCTGGACTTCACCTCCGGCCTCATCCGGCTCCGCCGCGACCACCCCGTCCTGCGGCGCCGGCGCTTCTTCTCGGGGCGTCCGATGGGCCACGCCGACCGGACGCCGGCGGACGTCGAATGGCTGCGCCCCGATGCCGCGCCGATGCGGGAGGAGGACTGGAGCCGGCCGCAGGCCGGCGCGCTGACCATGTTCCTCAACGGACAGGCCATCACGGAGCCGGACCCCTACGGCAACCGGGTCACCGACGACTCCTTCCTGCTGATGTTCAACAACTCGGCCAGGGCCGTCGACTTCCGCCTCCCCGACGACCGCTTCGCCACCCGCTGGACCCTCCTGGTGGACACCGCCACCCCCGACACCCCGGACGAACGCGAGCTCAAACCGGGCGCCAGCCTCCGCCTGTGCCCGCACAGCACGATGGTCCTGTGCAGCGCGGAGTCCACCCACACGTGAGGGTGTGCGGCTCAGGACCCGGCGGCCTCGCCGGAGACCAGGCGCGTGCTCTCGATCTCCGCCCACACCACCTTCCCCTGCGCCTGCGCCTCGTAGCCCCAGCGGTCGCTCAGGCGGTCGACGAGGTAGAGCCCGTGACCGCCCGGCACGCCGCGCCGGGGGGAGGGGGCGCGGCGCGGGGGCACCGGGGAGCCGTCGACCACCTCGATGCGCAAGGACTCCCCGAGGGTGAGGACGAGCTGGAGGCAGCCGCCGGCATGCAGGTTCGCGTTGGTCAGGAGCTCCGAGACGACGAGCAGGGCGTCCTGCGAGCTCTCGGTCCCGTCCCAGCCGCGGTCGCGCAGCGCCCGCCGGGTGAAGTCGCGGCCCTTCGCGACCTGGCCGCGGGCGCCGTCCAGCGCCAGGAGTCGGCGCTGGCGCGTCGCCGGCGGCTGCTGTCGCGGTGGATGGCCGACCGGCGGTCCGCTGCTCTTCACTGTGCTCCACCCCCACCATTGCGTGGCTGTCTTCTCGTGGCGACCGCATGCGCCCCGGAGTGCACCCGGTGCTTCCGGGCCGTCAGTGCGTGCCCCGAGCCCGACGGGACCATCCGGCGGTCCCCGCCGCGGTGCGCCTTCGAGCGTCGGGACAGTGTAATGGGCCCGGTCCTCCGGCGTCGTTCCCGGGCGGCCCGGCGGGACGGAGGCGCAGTGGCAGGGCTGTCGGTGCCACCGGATCCCTACGTCAGCAGCCCGGCCCGCAGTCGGCCCAGGATGCGGGAGAGCAGCCGGGAGACCTGCATCTGCGAGATGCCGAGTTCGGCTCCTATCTCCGCCTGCGTCTTCTCCTGACCGAACCTCATGTGCAGGATCAGCCGGTCGCGCTCGCTGAGCTCCCGCAGCAGCGGAGCGAGGGTGTGGAACTCCTCGAACAGTTCCATGGCCGGGTCCGTGTCGCCGAACCTGTCCGCGAGCGCCCGGGTGGGGCGGCGCGCCCCCGCGGACTCGTCCTCCTCGCAGGCGAGGTCCAGGGAGCCGCTGGTGTAGCCGTTGGCGGCGACCAGGCCCTCTATCACCTCCTCCTCCGACAGCCCGAGGTGCCGGGCGACCTCCTTGACCGTCGGGGCGCGGTTCAGCTCGTCGGTGAGGGCCTCCTGGGCCCGGGCGAGCTCGGTACGCAGTTCCTGGAGCCGGCGCGGTACGTGGACGGCCCAGGTGGTGTCGCGGAAGTGCCGCTTGATCTCACCGGTGATGTACGGGAGCGCGAGCGTGCTGAACTCCACGCCCCGCTCGGGGTCGTAGCGGTCGATGGCCTTGATCAGGCCGACGGTGCCGACCTGGACGATGTCGTCCATGTCCACCCCGCCGCCGGCCGCCCGGGAGCGGAAGCGGCGGGCGGCGTACTGCACGAGGGAGAGGTTCATCTCGATGAGGGTGTTGCGGACGTACTGGTACGCGCGCGTCCCCTCCTCCAGGGTGCGCAGCCTCGCGAGGAACACCCGCGACAACTCCCGGGCGTCCGCGGGGGACAGCTCGCGCGCCTGCTCCACGCGGGGGAGGACTCCCTGCGACGGTGCTGCCTCTCCGGCCGGGGCATCGGCCGGGATCGGGTGGTCCGTCGCACGATCGGGGCTGAGGACTGCGGCCGAACGGGGCGTCATGGCCGTTCCCTCCTTCTGGTTGTGGGCTGCCGAGCGCGCTCATGCCCAGGGATCCTGCCCGCACACATACGAGGTCCGGCCGTTTCCCGGCGCACGTTCGGTGCACCTGGCGTCGTCCCCCCGGTGGACGACCGTGCATACTCCCTTCCGGGACGCGTACGGTGACCCGATCGGGGAGGCACACATGAGCGGAGCAGAGGACGTGCCGTGCGACGGAGTGGTCGAGGACGGTTACGCGGCGGGGCCCGGCTGGGTCGTCGTCGCCAGCGGGGAACTGGACCAGGACACCCTGCCTTCGCTCCAGGAGGCCCTGGCCGCCGCCGCGGACCGGCACCCGGTGGTGGTCCTCGACGCGAGCGCCGTCACCTTCGGCGATTCCTCCTTCCTCAACCTGCTGCTGCGGGTGCGCCGCACGACCGCCCTGCGGATCGCGGCGCCGGGCGAGCAGCTGCGCCGTCTGTTCGCGCTGACGGGAGCCGACACGGTGCTCTCGCTGTACCCCGACGTCCCTGCCGCGCTCGCCTCGTGACGGCCACCGGATGCCGCGGCGGGGAACCGGCACTCCCCCCGCCGGGGACGACGACGGCGAGGTGGGCGACGGCCGGGCGGACCGGCGGGGCAGACGTCACCGGGGCGCAGCCGCGCACGGGCGGCCGGCGGACGCCCCCGGCCCGCCGCGAGCAGGGGACGGCCGCACGATGACCCCCTTCGGCACCTCCCGGCCGGCGGAGGAGCGGGCGCACGACGCAGCGGCCGGTGAAGGGCCCCTGCCCTCGGTGCCCCCGCAGGCGCCCACACCGCTGGGACGTCTGGTCGCCACGGTCGAACGCCTGCGACGGGAGGTACGGGAGGCCCACGCGGCCGCCGACGGCCGGGCCCTGGTCGAGCTGGCCAAGGGAATCCTGATGGGGCGGCTGGACTGCACCCCGGCCGCCGCGGCCCGCCAGCTCGACGAACTGTGCCGCGAGGCCCGGCTCTCCCCGCTGGAGCTGGCCGCCGACATCGTCAACCAGGCGGCCCGGGACCAGGTCAGCGCGGTCGCGGCCGAGTTCGTCGAACGGACCGCGAATCCCTCCCCGCAGGCCGCCTCCGTGGGCGTACGCCTGCGCACCGCCGAGAGCGGGGTCCTCGCCGCCGCCGACGACGCCCAGGCCGTGGCCGATTCGCTCCTGGTCAACGCCCTGACGCCGCTGGGGGCCGTCGCCGTGGCCGTGTGGGCGGCGGCGCCCGACGGTTCGCTGGCCCTGGCCGGCCACGCCGGATTCGCCTCCGGGGAAGCCCCGCGCTGGCGCCACGTACCCCCCGGCGTCGCGACCGTCGCACGTGCCGCCCTGCGCGAGCGCGCCCCGGTGACCCTCGCCGATCCGGGGCGTGACGGGCTTCCCTCGATCGGACACCTGCAATGGCCCGACGGCGGACGCGTGGCCGTACCGGCCGGCACGGGCGGACGGCTGCACGGGGTCCTGGAGGTGTGCTGGCCGCATCCGCTGCCGCCGCTCCAGCCGCAGGTCCTGCGCCAGATCGAGGCGCTGGCCGAGCTGTGCGCCCACACCCTGGACACGGTGCCCCTTCCCCCCGCCGCGGCTCCCGAGGCACTGCGCCCCGACGTCTCGGAGCTGATCGACCTCGCCGAGGGACTGCACGACCCCACCATCGTCCTGACCCCGGTGCTCGATCCCGACGGCCGGCTGGCCGACTTCCGCATCCGCCATGTGAACAGCCGGTTCGCCGACCCCGCGGGCCGGCCCCGGGGCGACGTCAACGGCGCACTGCTGCTGGAGGCCTACCCGATGGCCGGGGGCGGCAGCGGCCTCTTCGACACCATCGAGCGGGTGCACGCCACCGGTGAACCGTTCCGCGCCGAACGCATGGGCCTGACCGCGCTCGTCGGTCAGATCCCGCTGACCTCCGTCGCGGACATCAGCGTCAGCCGGCACGGCGGCGCCGTCCTGCTGATCTGGCGCATCGAGGACGAGACCGCCCGGCTCGCCAACCTCCTCCAGCACGCCCAGCGGCTCGGCCGCATCGGCGGCTTCGAGGAGAACCTCGCCACCGGCGCGATCACCTGGAACTCCGAGCTCTACGCCCTGCACGGACTGCCGGCCGGCGCGCCGCCCGTACCGCTGCGCGACCTGCCCTCCTCCGCCCACCCGGACGACTCCGCGGCCCTCGGGCGTTTCCTGCGCACCGTACTGCGCTACCGGCGGCCCGCCTCCGTCAACCTGCGGCTGCGGCGCTCCGACGGCATCCTGCGCCACATCCGGGTCGTCGCCGAGCCCGTCCTCGACGCCTCCCAGCGGCTGCACGCCGTGCGCGGCGCCTACCAGGACATCTCCGCCCAGCACTGGACCGAGGTCGCCCTCGCCGCGGCCCAGGACCAGCTCGCGCTCACCGAAGCCGAATCGGCGGAACGCAACCGGCTCGCCCTCCAGCTCCAGCACGCGATCATGCCCCAGCACCACCACGTCGAGGCTCCCGGGCTGCGGGTGGCGGTCCGCTACCGTCCCGCGGAGACCGAGTCCCTGGTCGGGGGCGACTGGTACGACGCGCTGGTCCTGCCCTCCGGCCTGATCATGCTCTCCGTGGGCGACGTGGCCGGCCACGGCATCGAGGCGGCGACGGGCATGGTCGTACTGCGCAACGCCCTGCGCGGCCTCGCCGTCACGGGCGCCGGCCCGGCCCAGCTGATGTCCTGGCTCAACACGGTCACCCACCACCTGGCCCAGCAGGTCACCGCCACCGCCGTCTGCGGCCTCTTCGACCCCCGCACCCGCGTCATGCGCTGGGCGCGTGCCGGACACCTGCCGCCCGTGCACGTCAGGAAGGGCGAGGCCCAGGCCTTCCCCCTGATCGACGGCCTCCTCCTCGGCGCGCTGCCCGACGTCACCTACGCCGAGCAGGAGGTCCGCCTCGAACCGGGGGACACCCTCCTGATGTACACCGACGGGCTGGTCGAGCGGCGGGACGTCTCCGTCCAGGACTCCCTCGCCCAGCTGCTGGACGCCGTGGCCACCGGACCCGACGACCTGGAAGGCCGGCTCGACGGCCTCCTCACCGACAGCTGGTCGGACACCGACGACGACACCTGCGTCATCGGCGTCCAGGTCGACTGACCGGCGGTCCGGGAAGGCGGTGCCGTCGGCACACGGATGGTGCCGGGCCCCCGGGGCAAGAGAGCTCCGTGGCACCCGACACTCTCCCCGCGCCCCGGCGCGCCCCCGCACACATCACCCCGGCCCGACGGACCGCCGCGGCCCTGCGCCGCACCGCGGTACGGCTCTGGGACGACAACGTCGCCGACCAGGCGGCGGCGCTCACCTACTACGCCGTCCTCGCCCTGGTGCCCGCGCTCCTCGTGTGCGTCTCCCTCGTCGGACTCGTCGGGGGAGGCACGCGCGAGCGCCTGATCGTCGACCTCACCTCGTACGCCCCTCCCCAGTCGGCCCAGGTGCTCCGGGAGGCACTGGACGGCCTCACCTCGGGCCCGTCCTCCCTCTGGGTCCTGCTCGGCAGCGCGGCCGCGAGCGCCCTGTGGTCGGCCTCCAGCTACCTGGCGGTCTTCCGCCGCGCCCTGCACGCCATGCACCGGCTGCCCGACACCCGCCCGCCCCTGCGGTCGGCACACGTCCTGGCCCTGACCGCCGCCGCGCTGCTGGCCCTCCTGGTGACGGGCGCCGCGAGCCTGGTCGCCACCGGCCCCGTGGTCCGCCGGCTCGCCCGGGCCGCCGGTCACGCCGGCGCCGACACGCTGACCCTCCTGCGGTGGCCGGTCCTGCTCCTGATCGTCACGGCCCTGATCCTCGTCCTCTACCGCACGGGCCCCGGCCCGGCCCGCGGAACGCGGCGCTGCCTGCCCGGCGGGGTCCTGGCGGCGCTGCTCTGGCTCGGCGCCTCGGGCCTGTTCACCCTCTACGCCGAGTCGGGCACCTACAACCGGCTGTACGGCTCACTGGCCGGGACCATCGTGTTCCTGGTGTGGTTGTGGGTCACCAACCTGGCCCTCCTGGCCGGAGCCCAGTTCAACGCCGTGCTCGCCCGCCGGGCGCCCTAGGGGCGGGGCGGGGGCGGCGCGGCCGCCCCCGTGCGGTTCAGCCGCTCACCGGCCGGGCCGTGCCGGCCGCAATCGCGACGCGCGGGCCTCCCGGCCGGCGGTCCCCTCGCGGATGGCGCCCGCCCGGTCCATCCGGCTCCAGCCCGAACCGTGTTCGGCGTTCACCTCCTCGCGGACGTCCGTCAGCCCGTAGTGCGCGAACAACCGCTGCTCCTCCGCCACGGTCAGCACGCTCCCGCAGTCGAGCGCCGCACACGGGGCCCGCTCGATCAGCGAGACGGCGTACGGCAGCACCAGCCGCTCCTGCTCCAGCACCGCGTGCCGCAGCGGGGCGAACACCCCTCCCAGGCCGGACGCCCGATCGGTGATCCGCACCCACTCGGGCCTGCCGGTGGTGTCGTCCACCAGGACGTACTCCACCCCGCCGACCCGCTGGCCGCCCTCCGTATAGGCCGCACACCCCGCCATGGCCGCCACCTGCTCCTGCTTGATCATCGCTCCTCCTCGTGCGCCTGCCGCGCGCTGCTGTCACCGCCCGGCTACCCACACCGGGCCACAAGAAGCGGACCCGTGAGCTCCGGACAGGAGGAGGCCGTCGTCGAACCGGCGCGGAGCGGTCGGCGGCCGGCCGCGCCCGGCGCAACTCGTCGGCGGAACGCGGGGTTTGGGAACGGTGAACGGGGACACACGTGCTTCGCCGGTCGTATGTCCGGCCCGACCGGCGAAGCGCGGGCGGGGCGGTACCGCCGGACCGCACCGTCCACCCGGAACGCCGCCGCGGTGCGAGCCCTGGGGTAGCCTCCGGGATGGTACGTGCCGGGCCCCGGGGCGTCCGCTCGGATGCCGGACCCGCGGGCCGGCCTGGTCTGGAGGCGACGTTCGATGGCTGGCTCAACACCTCCCACCGCCCCGCGAGGACGCGGCACCGCCGCCGGGTACGGCGCCGCGGAGGTGGCGGAGCCGGACCTGCGCCTGCTGCTGGCCGGGCTGACGGCGGTGCGGGACGGGGACTTCGGGACGCGCCTGCCCGCGGACGCCGAGGGCCTGATCGGTGAGATCGCCACGGTCTTCAACGGCATGGTCGACCAGCTCTCGCACTTCACCTCGGAAGTCACCCGGGTGGCCCGGGAGGTCGGCACGGAGGGCCGGCTCGGCGGGCAGGCCCAGGTTCCCGGCGTCTCGGGCACCTGGGAGGACCTCACCGACTCCGTGAACGCGATGGCCGGCAACCTCACCACGCAGGTGCGCGACATCGCCCAGGTCGCCACCGCCGTCGCCAAGGGCGACCTCTCGCAGAAGATCACCGTGGATGCGCGCGGTGAGATCCTGGAGCTGAAGAACACCGTCAACACCATGGTCGACCAGCTGTCGTCCTTCGCGGGCGAGGTGACCCGCGTCGCCCGCGAGGTCGGCACCGAAGGCATCCTCGGCGGCCAGGCGGACGTCAAGGGCGTCTCGGGGACCTGGCGCGACCTGACCGACTCCGTCAACTTCATGGCCGGGAACCTCACCGGCCAGGTCCGCTCCATCGCGCAGGTCGCCACCGCGGTCGCGCGCGGCGACCTGTCGCAGAAGATCACCGTCACCGCCCGGGGCGAGATCCTGGAGCTGAAGACGACGATCAACACGATGGTCGACCAGCTGTCGTCGTTCGCCGGCGAGGTGACCCGTGTCGCCCGGGAGGTCGGTACCGAGGGCCGGCTGGGAGGACAGGCCGACGTGCGGGACGTGTCGGGCACCTGGCGCGACCTCACCGAGTCCGTCAACGTGATGGCGGACAACCTCACCGCCCAGGTGCGGGCGATCGCCTCGGTGACCACGGCCGTCGCCGAAGGCGACCTCACGCAGAAGATCCGCGTCGACGCGCGGGGCGAGATCCTGGAGCTGAAGGAGACCATCAACACGATGGTCGACCAGCTGGGCGCCTTCGCCGACGAGGTCACGCGCGTCGCCCGCGAGGTCGGCACCGAGGGCAACCTGGGCGGCCAGGCCACCGTCCGCGGGGTCTCGGGCACCTGGAAGGACCTGACCGACAACGTCAACGTGATGGCCTCCAACCTCACCGGCCAGGTCCGCTCGATCGCGCAGGTCGCCACCGCGGTCGCCAAGGGCGACCTGTCGCAGAAGATCATCGTGGAGGCCAAGGGCGAGGTCGCCGCACTGGCCGGGGTGATCAACACCATGGTCGACACGCTCTCGGCCTTCGCCGACGAGGTCACCCGCGTCGCCCGCGAGGTCGGCACCGAGGGGACGCTCGGCGGCCAGGCCCGGGTCCCGAACGTCGCCGGCACGTGGAAGGACCTGACCGACAACGTCAACTTCATGGCGCACAACCTGACCAGCCAGGTCCGCAACATCGCCCAGGTCACCACCGCGGTGGCCAACGGCGACCTCACCCGCAAGATCGACGTCGACGCGCGCGGGGAGATCCTGGAGCTCAAGACCACCATCAACACGATGGTCGACCAGCTGTCCGCGTTCGCCGCCGAGGTCACCCGCGTGGCCCGCGAGGTCGGCAGCGAAGGACGCCTGGGCGGCCAGGCCGAGGTCGAAGGGGTCTCCGGCACCTGGAAGCGGCTCACCGAGAACGTCAACGAACTCGCCGGCAACCTCACCCGCCAGGTCCGGGCGATCGCCGAGGTCACCAGCGCCGTCGCGGCCGGCGACCTGACCCGCTCGATCACCGTGGACGCCTCCGGCGAGGTCGCCGACCTGAAGGACAACATCAACTTCATGGTGGAGTCCCTGCGCGAGACCACCCGCGCCAACGAGGAACAGGACTGGCTGAAGACCAACCTCGCCCGGATCTCCGCGCTCATGCAGGGCCGGCGCGACCTGGCGGCCGTCGCCGAGTCGATCATGGACGAGCTCACCCCGCTGGTCGGCGCCCAGTGCGGCGCCTTCTACCTGACCGAGGAGGACGGCCACGGGGAGACCGTCCTGCGGCTCGTCGCCTCCTTCGCCTTCCCCGGCGGAGACCTCCCGGCACGCTTCCGCCTCGGCGAGTCCTTCGTCGGCCAGGCCGCCCGCAGCAGGCAGACCATCGCCGTCGACCGGCTGCCCGCCGGCTACCTCGCGGCCTCCTCCGCCCTCGGTCGCACCGAGGAACTGTCCCTGGTGGTGCTCCCGATCGTCGTGGAGGGCGTGGTCCTCGGCGTGATCGAGCTGGCCTCGGTGCGGCCGTTCACCGCCGTGCACCGCGACTTCCTCGACCAGCTGATGGAGACCATCGGCGTCAACGTCAACTCCATCGTCGCCAGCGCCCGCACCGACGAACTGCTCGGCGAGTCCCAGCGCCTGACCGCCGAACTGCGGGTCCGCTCCGAGGAGTTGCAGGCCCGCCAGGAGGAACTCCAGGTCTCCAACGACGAACTGGAGGAGAAGGCGGAACTGCTCGCCGCCCAGAACCGCGACATCGAGACCAAGAACCTGGAGATCGAGCAGGCCCGCCAGGAGCTGGAAGACCGCGCCCACCAGCTGTCGCTGGCCTCGAAGTACAAGTCGGAGTTCCTGGCCAACATGAGCCACGAACTGCGCACCCCGCTCAACAGCCTCCTCATCCTCGCGCAGCTCCTCGCCCAGAACCCCACGCGCAACCTGAGCGCCAAGCAGGTCGAGTACGCCGGCATCATCCACTCCGCCGGCTCCGACCTCCTCCAGCTGATCAACGACATCCTCGACCTGTCCAAGGTCGAGGCCGGCAAGATGGACCTCACCATCGAACCGGTCCCGCTGGGCACGCTCCTGGACTACGTCGAAGCCACCTTCCGGCCGATGACCACCCAGAAGAGCCTGGGCTTCACCGTGCGCACCGGCGAGGGCGTACCGGGCGAGCTGGTCACCGACGACTACCGGCTGCGCCAGGTCCTGCGCAACCTGCTGTCCAACGCGGTCAAGTTCACCGAGCGGGGCCACGTGGAACTGGTCATCGAGCGCGTGGAGGGCGCCGCGTTGCCGCAGGCCGGACGGCCGGGCGCCCCGATGCTCGCCTTCCGGGTCGCCGACACCGGGATCGGCATCGCCCCCCAGCACCTGGAGACGGTCTTCGGAGCCTTCCAGCAGGCGGACGGGACGACCAGCCGCAGGTACGGCGGCACCGGACTCGGACTGTCCATCAGCCGCGAGATCGCCCACCTCTTGGGCGGTGCCATCACCGCCGAGAGCACGCCGGGCGCGGGCAGCACCTTCACCCTCTACCTGCCCCTGTCCGAGCCCGACGCCTCCGACACCGCCCGGGAAGGGGCCCGCACCCCCGCCGCCACCCCCGGCGAAGCCCGGCAGGAGACCACCGCGGGTGAGGGCACGGACGGCGACACGGACCGTCCCCCCGCCCCGCCCCGGCGGCTGCTCGTCATCGAAGGGCGCCCGCACGGACTGCTGTCCCTGGTCGCCGAGAGCGCCGTGGCCGACGTCGCGCGGTACACCGAAGGGGGAACGGTACGGGAGGTCGACATCGCGACCGCCGACGGCCTGCAGGAAGCGGCCGCCTGCCTGGCTGCGGGCCCCTGCCACTGCGTGGTCCTGGAACTCGACCTGCCCGACGGAGCCGCGGCGGACCTGCTGGCCGAGATGGACCGCGATCCGGCCCTGGCCTGCGTGCCCGTCCTCGCGCACAGCAGCCGCAACCTCGCGGCGGAAGACGAGACGCACCCCGACGCCAGGCACAGGGTGGAGTTCATCTCCAGCCTCGACGAACTGCGCGAGCGCATCGCCCTGCACATGAGCGCCGACCGGCCCGGCGACGTCCTGCCGCTGCGCTCCACCGCCCCCAAATCCGCCTGGCAGACGCCCCCGGACACCGGAGCCGACCTGACCGGACGCACCGCCCTCGTCGTGGACGACGACGACCGCAACCTCTACGCGATCACCGGCATCCTCGAACTGCACGGAATGCGCGTCCTCCAGGCGGACAACGGGCGCACCGCCCTGTCGGTCCTGGCCGACAACCCCGGCCTCGACGTGATCCTGATGGACGTGATGATGCCCGAGATGGACGGCTACACCGCGACCGCCGCCATCCGGGCCATGCCCGAGCACGCGCACCTGCCGATCATCGCCGTCACCGCGAAGGCCATGATCGGCGACCGGGAGAAGAGCCTGTCGTCGGGCGCGAGCGACTACATCACCAAACCGGTCGACGCGGGCGAGCTGATCAACCGCATCTCCGACCAGCTCACCTCCCGACGGCCCACGCCTCAGGGCTGAGGCCGGGCCTCCACCCGAGGAGCGGAGGGGCGCAGGGGCCGCCGACCGGCGGCCCCTCCCTCAGGCGTGGGGCTCCGCGACGCCGGAGGGAGGGGCCGCCGGCTTGTTCTCGTCCGCCGGACCGCCGCGCGGGAGGCCGCGGCCGGTGCGGAGCCGGGCCTGCGGGCCCGCGGCGGGCGCCAAGAGGTACTCCAGCGTGCCGGTGACCTCCAGCAGGCGGTCCAGCTGAACCGTCCGTGCGTCGAGGTGCAGGTCCACGCCGGCCTCGCCGGTGCGCCGGCGGACCATCAGCAGCGCCGCCAGGCCGCTGGAGTCGACGGCCGACAGCCCGGCGCAGTCCAGCCGCAGGTGGTCCAGCCCGGCGTGGACGGTGAGTACCTCGTCCACGGCTTCGAGGAGGAGGTCCGCGTGGAGGTGGTCGAGGTCGCCGCTCAGCTCGACGCGCACCGTGCCGTGCGAGGCGGAGTACGTCAGGCCGAGCGGGGCGGAGGGCGTGCTCGTCATTCAGCGGTCCCGGCAGGGGTGAGGGGGGTACGGGTCAGGCGGGCGGCTCCGGCCCGCAGGGTGGCGGTGGCGCGGGGGAAGTCCTGGAGCTCCCGTCCCAGGAGCTCCAGCGCGGGCAGCAGCGAGGCGGCGGGGACCCCGCGGGCGTCCAGGACTCCGGCGGTCCATTCCAGGAAGCCGCAGAAGAGGTCCTCGTCCCCGGTGTAGAGGGCGGCGGCGAGGAATTCGACGATGTGGGACAGGTCCTCGGCCGTGCGCTCGCGCTGGGCTTCGGTGTAGGCGCGCATCGCCGGGTAGGCGTCCGCCAGTTGCCCGAACACGGAACCGACCAGCTGCGGGCGGCTGCGGGCGACCAGGGTGTACTCCTGGTCCTTGAGGTGGGGCAGGTCGTCGATGGCCTGGTGGCCGGGGCGGACCTGCGGCAGCGGGCCGCCGGCCAGCGCGTCTGCGGCGGCCCGGGCGTCCGGGGCCCAGCCGTCCGCGCCGAGCAGGCGGGCGTAGCGGCCGCCGGGGCCGAAGCCGGCCCCGCCGACGATCACGGGGGTCCCGACGGCCTGGCAGGCGGTGATGGTGGCGTGCGCGGCGGGCAGCCGCGTCGCGAGGGAGCCGGAGAGGGCGACGACGTCCGGACCGGTCCGGTGCAGGTGGGCGACGAGGTGCGGGGCGCTCACCTGCGCCCCGAGGTAGTCGACGCGCCAGCCCCGGATGCGCAGTACCTCGGCCAGGAGCCGGGCCGGCAGGGCGTGCCATTCGCCGTCCACGCAGGCCACCGCGACGCGGCCGCGCGTCGGCGCCGTCCGCGCCGAGGGGTGCAGGGCGAGGGCCGTGACGGCCCGGTCGTTGATGGCGGTGGCGGCGTGCTCCTGGGCGACCGTGATGCGGTCGGCGGCCCACTCCCGGCCGACCCGCCCCTGGACGGAGGCGATGACGTCGAGCAGGAGGTCCTCGGCGCCCATGCCCTCGTCCAGCGCGCGGACCACCGCGCCGATCGCGGCGGGCTCGTCGAACGCCATCACCGACTCCCACAGCCGTGCGCGGAGTTCCTCCGTCGTCGTCGTCGACGGCGACGCGGGCGCCGCCGCCGGTGTGTCGTACGGGCTCACGCGGTGAACCGCCCGCGGGTGTGGCCGTCCACGGCGCTGAGGTGGTTGGTGCGCGGCGCCGAGATGACGACGACGGCCATGTCGTCGTGGCGGCCCTGCCCCACCCACTGGGAGGTGAGCATCTGGACGTGCTCCACCACCGCCTCGGCGGGCATCGCCGCACACTGCGACAGGGCGCGGCGCAGCCGCTCCTCCCCGAACATCACACCACCCATGGGCCCTCCCCGTGCCTCGCTGATTCCGTCGGTGTACAGCACGCAGGTGTCCCCGGGGGCGAGGGTCACCCGGGCCGTCTGCGTGGTGATCTCGGGCAGCGCCCCCACCAGGGTGCCCTTGGTGCGGGCCTCCTCCACCCGGCCGTCGGAGCGCAGGATCAGCGGCGCGGGGTGCCCGGCGCTCGTCAGGCGCAGCCGCACGGCGTTGCCGTCGCGGGCCGCGGAGGCGAGCACCATGGTGGCGAAGCGGGCGTTCTCGGTGTTCAGCAGCGAGGTGTTGAGCAGGCTGAGCATCCGGTGGTGGTCGTCGGCCATCGGCAGGAGGGCGTGCAGCGTGTTGCGGATCTTGCCGGTCATCACCGCGGCCTCCAGCCCCTTGCCGCACACGTCCCCGAGGACGACCAGGGAGGGCGCGCCCTCATCGGCGGCGGGGTGGACGTCGTAGAAGTCGCCGCCCACCCGCTCGTGGTCCTTCGACGGCCGGTAGCCGCCGGCGTACTCCACCCCGCAGACCTGGTGCAGCGAGGGCGGCAGGAGCTCGCGCATCAGGGTGTCGGTGATCGACGCCTGCTCCGCGTAGAGCCGGGCGGCCGACATCGCGGCGCCGGCGCGGGCGGCGAACAGCCGCGCGAACACCTCCTCGCCCTCCGTGAACGCCTCGGCGCCCTCGTTGCGCAGCAGCACCAGGGCGCCCGCGGGCACACCGTGCCCGGGCAGGGGCGTGATGACGATCGACCCCAGGGCGTCGAGACCGTCCGGGACCAGCCAGGCGGGCGCGGCCGACGGGTCGAGCCACCGGGAGGGGACGGGCGGGAAGCCCTGGAGCGCCTCGGCCAGCCCCGGCACCTCCCCGGGGTCGACGGCGGCGCGCGACACCGACGGGCTGCCGCCGCGGACGCACGAGACGACGGGGAGCAGGCGGCCCTGCGCGGGCGCGATCACCAGGGCCGCGTCCGCGAGGTGGTCGGCAGCCATCTGCGCCGTGACGTCCATGCAGCGGTCGAGGTTCAGGGACGACAGCAGGAGGTTGGAGGAGCGGACCAGGAACTCGGTGCGTCTGCGTTCCGTCCACAGGGCCTCCCGGGCCAGGCGGTGGTCGGTGTCGTCGACCAGCCACCACGCGACCGTGCCGTCGGCCTGAGGTGTCGGGTGTGCCTCGTAGGAGCGGTCGCCGACCCGCCCCTGGACGGTCCCGGCGCCGGCCGGCGGGCGCTGCGCGGGGACGGGGGCGGTGCAGCGCGCGTGCGCCCTCACCAGCCAGCCGGGGACCGCGTCCCTCAGCGACGCGCCCGGGCGGGCGTCGGGGAACACCAGCCCCGCCGCCTCGTTGACGTGGACCACGACCGCGTCCGCGTCGGCCACCAGCACCGGGTAGGGGGCCTGGCTCCACGGCCGGGCCCCGGTGGGCGGATCAGACGTCGTCTCGGTGGAAGGAACCAAACGTTGAAGGCCCGCTGCGCGGACCCCTCACCTCTTCATCGTGTTCATCACGTCGGAAGGACCTCGGAACAACAGTTGTCCTCCGGCAACCATCCTCCATGGGCCGTACACCGTGCAACCGGACCCCCGCGGACGCGGTGTCGAGGGCTCATCCCCGCGGGTGACGGCGGTACGGGTGACGGCGGTACGGGTGAGCGGATGCGGGGGCCCGGTACCGGGCACAGCGCGCGATGGAGGAGGATGGTCCGGTGACCGGAGGGAAAGCGGTCGTCACCACGACCACAGAACGCGAAGCGACCGTCATCCGCCTGCAGGGTGAAATCGACGAGGAGGAAGCGCCGTTGCTGGCCCGGGCCCTCGCGCAGGCGGCACAGGACGGCCCGCCGCGCACCGTCGTGGACCTGTCGGACACCCCTTTCGTGGACTCCTCGGTGCTGCACGCGCTGCTCGCCGCGCAGCGGGCCCACGCGGCCCGGGGCCGCGTGCTCGTCCTCTCCGGCCCGCTGCAGACCGCCGTCCGGAGGCTGTTGGACGTCACGGGAGCCGCACCGGCCTTCCGCGTGGCCGACAGCATGGCGACAGCGATGACATGCTGACCCCCACCAGACGCCTCCGGACGGGGCGTCACGGTACGACCCTTCCGGCGATGGGCAGGCGATGAGCATGAACCACCCACCCCCGCCGTCCCAGAGCCTCCAGGGCGCGCAGAGGCACCCCGAGGAAGGGCTGGGCGCCCGACCCGCCACACCGCAGCCCGAGTCGGCGGCCGCGGCCCGTGAGCACGTCCGGGAACTGCTGCTCCTCGCGGGAGTCAGCCTCGACAGCGTCCCGGCCGCGGACGCGCTGCTCGTCACCTCGGAGCTGGTCACCAACGCGATCCGGCACGGCCACGGCGTCACCGCCTTCCGGGCCGACATAGCGGACGGCGTCCTGAGCCTGTCGGTCGCCGACGCCAACCCCCTCCCGCCCACGGCCCGCACCGGGTCGGCCGAGCACCCCGGCGGTTACGGCTGGCCCCTCGTCCAGTGTCTGGCGGAGCGCGTGGACTGCACGACCCGGGCCGACGGCAAGACCATCACGACGGCCATGCGCCTGAGCTGACCCGGCCCCGGCGCGGCATCCGCGGCCGCGGCCCCGCGCCGCGGGCCGGCCCCTCCGGTGCAGGCCGTCCGGTGCAGGCCGTCCGGTGCAGGCTGTCCGGTGCAGGCCGTCCGGTTCAGGCCGTCCTGGTGGTGAAGGACTCCGCGGACGGCAGCCGCAGCGGCTTGGCGACGGCGGCGCAGAAGGCCGCGAGCCCCGTCGCGAGCGCTGCCCGGGAGGTCTCCGGCATCCCGGCCATCGCCTCGGCCAGCACCTCCAGCCTGCGGGTGCGCAGCCGTCCCAGGTACGTCAGGCCCGCCGGGGTCAGCCGGAGCAGGACCTCGCGGCGGTCGTCGGCCCCGGCGTGCCGTTCGAGGAAGCCCACGGCCTGCAGACGGTCGCAGAGCCGGGTGACGGAGGGCGGGGCCGCCTCCAGGAGTCGGCCGAGCTCGCGCAGGTTCAGCCGGCCGTTCGCCTCGACGAGGAACAGCACGCGGGCCTGCGCGGAGGAGACCGGCGGGGTGCTGGCGGTGTCGCGGCCCCGCTCCCAGACCACCTCCAGGAGCTCGATCAGTTCGCTCATCTCCGCCACGGCCGGGGCGGCGGGCCCGGCGGGGCCGATCGGCCGCTGACTCATGTGACACTCCCTACCGGACGCACGGGCGGCCCTTACTCGGTGGACCGGCGGCTCCGTCGTCCCCCATCTTGGCAGTTGCGAGAGAGACAGGTACGGGGCCGGTGACTGAAGTGGTAGGCGGCGAGGGTGTCGGGGGCGGCGGTGGCGTCGAGCGCGTGCTGCGCGCCGCCGCCCCGCACGAGGTGTTCGAGGAGGTCCGGGGCGTCCTGACCCGCGACCACGGGGCGGCCGGAGCGGAGCTGCTGATGGCCGACTACGCGGCGGCGCGGCTCCAGCCCGTCACCGCGGAGCCCTTCACCGCCGATTCCGTGTCGGCGTACAGCGGCGCCGAGGGCCGGGCCTTCGGCGCCCAGGAGGCGCACGTCGTCGCCGGGGAGGACGGCACCACCGTGCACCTGCCGGTGACCGTGCGCGGCGACCGGCTCGGGGTCCTCAGCGTCCGCTTCCCGGCCGGCGTTCCGGTCGGCGGGCTCCTCGGCCCGTTGCAGGACGTGGCCGACGCGCTGGCCCACGAGATCCTCGTCGCCGACCGGGACACGGACTTCTTCCTCCAGGCGCGCCGGACCAGGAGACTCACCCTGGCCGCCGAGATGCAGTGGCAGCTGCTGCCGGGGCGCTCCTGCTCCCGGCCCGAGTACGACCTGGGGGCGCAGCTGGAGCCCGCGTACGCGATCTTCGGCGACAGCTTCGACTGGTCGGCCTCGGCCGACCACCTGACGCTGACCGTCAACAACGGCATGGGCGAAGGAGTCGAGGCGGCGCTGCTCACCAGTCTCGCCGTCAGCGCCCTGCGCAACGCCCGGCGGGCCGGCCTCGGCCTCGCCGATCAGGCGGCCCTCGCGGACCAGGCCCTGTACGGCCACTACCAGGGGCGCCGGCACCTGTCGATGCTGCTGCTCCGCTTCGACCTCGACACCGGCGCGGTCGAGGCCATCGACGCCGGGTCGCCCCGGCTCTGGCGGCTGCGCGGAGGCACCGTGGAGCCGGTCACGCTGGAGGCGCAGCTGCCGCTCGGCATGTTCGAGGACACCGTCTACACCTGTCAGCGCTTCACCGTCCTGCCGGGGGACCGGCTGGTCCTCCTGAGCGACGGCGTCTACGACGTCCTCTCCCCGGTAGGGGAACCGTACGGCGAGCGCGCCCTGACCCGGGCGGTCATGAGCACGCGGCTGCTGCCGCCCGCGCAGGTGCCCAGGGCGCTCCTGGAAGAGCTGCCCGGATACCGGGGCGGCGTGGACGCCGCCGACGACGCGATGGTCGTCTGTCTCGACTGGCACGGCAGGCCCGGCGCCGGGACCGACGGCACCCGGTAGCCGGGGGCCCGTCGGGCCGGACGGTGGCACA
Organism: Streptomyces racemochromogenes; assembly: GCF_044129415.1. Taxonomy (GTDB): domain Bacteria; phylum Actinomycetota; class Actinomycetes; order Streptomycetales; family Streptomycetaceae; genus Streptomyces; species Streptomyces racemochromogenes_A. Next base: position 39,901 of record NZ_JBBDHD010000022.1, on the reverse strand, counting down.
GTGGTGGCATGCCCCGCCCCGGCCGCTCCGGCGAGCAAGAGGACCCGGCCGCGGTCCTCGCCGCCGCGGCGGACCTCTTGGCGGTGCTGCACGCCCGCGGACAGGACGGGGCGGCACCGGCGGTGTCGCCGGCGCAGCTGCGGGCGCTGCTCGCCGTCGAGGGCGCCGAGGGCATCAACCTGCGGGCCCTGGGCGAGGTGCTCGGCTCCCGTCCGCCGTCGGTCACCCGGCTCTGCGACCGGCTGGAGGCCATGGGCCTGCTCACCCGCTCGCCCCACCCGCTCAGGCGCCGCGAGGTGGAGCTGCGGCTCACGCCCGGGGGACGGGCGCTCCTGGACGAGCGGCGGGTGATCCGGCTGCGGGAGCTGTCGGCGGTGCTCGGACGGATGGCCCCCGAGGCGGTGGACGCGCTGGTGGCGGGCCTGACGGCGTTCCGGGAGGCGGCCGCCGCCTCCTTGTCCCCGGCGGACGCGCCGCCCGCGGACACCGGTGCCCCCGCGGAGGCCCCCGCCCCCGCCCCGGCGCGGCTTGCCGACGGGGCCTGACGGGGCCGACGGGCGGGGCCGGGTGGGACCGGGTGTCGGCTTCCGGCCCGGACGGTGATTTCAGGTCGGGCTGGAGCAAGGCAGGATCATTGAGTCCGTAAAATATTGCCCAGCGGCAAATGATCACCCTAGGCTTGTCCGACGCAACCACGCGTCCGCCGGGCGTCCGCCGTCCGAAATGAGAAGGGACAGACCCGACGCCATGGTGAGCACGCAGCCGGTGATCCGGCCCCGGCAGACCCCTACGGTGGAGCCGGAGGACTCACTGGCCCTGTGGGACGGCGCCCCACCCCAGGTCCTCCTCATCGAGGACGACGAGGGCGACGCCCTCCTCGTCGAGGAACTCGTGGAGGACAGCGGAACCGAGGTCCGCCTCGCCCGGGCCCGCTCCCTGGCCGACGCCCTCCGCCTGCTGGAGACCAGGACCCCCGACTGCGTCCTGCTGGACCTGCACCTGCCCGACGCCCAGGGCCTGGACGGACTGAAGAAGGTCCTCGCCCGGTCCACCGAGACCGCGGTCGTGGTCCTGACGGGCCTGTCCGAGGAACGGGCGGGACTGACGGCCGTCGCGGCCGGAGCCCAGGACTACCTGGTCAAGGGCCGCCTCGAAGCCGACGTCTTCATGCGGGCCATCCGCTACGCGATCCAGCGCAAGCGCACCGAGCTGGCCGCCGTCGCCCTCCAGGCGGGCAGACTCCGCGCCGAGGAGAACGCCCGCCTCGAACGCGGCCTGCTCCCGACACCGCTGCTGCTCGACGACGCGGCCGACACCGTCACCGTCTGCGCCCGCTATCACCCCGGGCGCGCCCAGGCACTGCTCGGCGGAGACTTCTACGACGTCGTCCAGACTCCCGACGGCGCCACCCACGCCGTGGTCGGCGACGTGTCGGGCCACGGCCCCAGCGAGGCCGCACTCGGGGTCTGCCTGCGCGTGGCCTGGCGGTCCTTCGTCATGGCCGGCGCCCGCGGCGCGGAGCTGCTCGCCCTTCTGGAGCGGATCCTGGTGGCCGAACGATCGGGCCCGGAGATCTTCGCCACCCTCGTCTGCCTCACCCGTCCGGCCGGCGCCCACGCCGTGTCCGTCCAGCGCGCCGGGCACCCCGGCCTCCTGGTCCGCTCCGCGGGCGGCGTGGAGCTGCGCACCGTCCCCGGAGGGCCGGCGCTGGGCATCCTGCCGGGCTGGAGCGTCGGCTGGCCCGTCGGCGAGGTCGCGGTGGCGGAGGGCGACGCCCTGATGCTCTTCACCGACGGCCTGATCGAGGGCCGCGTCGGCCCCGGCTCCGACCGCCTCGACGAGGAGGGCCTGCTGGAGATCGCCCGCAAACACGCCGACCTGCCCGCGGAAGCCTTCGTCGACACCCTCATCCAGACGGCCCAGGGCCTCGCCGCGGACTGGGGCGGCCTGGCCGACGACGTCGCCGTCCTCCACCTCGAATGGAACCCGTCCCCGTGACCTCCCCCGCACAGCCCGCCGCCACCCGCCCCGGACGAGCCCGGGACCGCCAGGGGCCGAGCCTCCAGGCCTGGCTGACCACCGTGCTGGTCGTGCTGGCCCTGATGGTCGTCGGCACGGGAGCGCTCGGCGCCGCCCTGCTGTCCCGCACCACCACGGCCGGCAACCGCCTCGTCGACGAGATCCTGCCCGCCCAGCGGGACGCCCTGCGGCTGGAGACGGCCGTACTGGACCAGGAGACCGGGGTCCGCGGCTACCTGCTGGCCCACGAGCCCGCGCTCCTGGAACCGTACGAACGCGGCCGGACCGACGAGACCGGGGCCGCCGGCCGCCTGGCGACCGTCCTCCCCGACGACGAGGGCGTGCGCCAGGACCTGGCCGCCGTGCAGGAAGCCGCCCGGACCTGGCGGGAGGAGTTCGCCGTCCCCGCCATCACCTCCGTGGAGAACGGCACCACCCCGCCCTCCGCCCAGGCCGGCAAGGACCGCTTCGACGAGGTCCGCCGCCGGGTCGCCGCGCAGCAGGCACGCCTGGACCGCCTCCAGGACGACGCCCGCACCACCTTCGGCGCGGCGCGCACGCAGCGCGACCGCGTCCTGCTGGCGATCGTCGTCGCCTTCCTGCTCGCCGGCGCGACCCTCGCCGTACTGCTCCACCTGGGCGTACTGCGGCCGCTCGCCCGGGTGCGCACCGCCTCCCAGCGCGTCGCGGACGGCGCGTTCGAAGAGGAGATCCCGCTGTGCGGACCCTCCGACCTGAAGGCCCTGGCCCGGGCGGTGGAGGCCATGCGCCACCGGACCGTGGCCGAACTGAACAGCTCGCTGCGCAACGCCGAACGGCTCGACCGCACGGCCGCCGAACTCGACGCCCAGGCGGTGGAGCTGCGCCGCTCCAACGCCGAGCTGGAGCAGTTCGCGTACGTGGCCTCGCACGACCTCCAGGAACCGCTGCGCAAGGTGGCCTCGTTCTGCCAGTTGCTGGAGAAGCGGTACGGGGACCAGCTCGACGAGCGCGGCGCCCAGTACATCGCCTTCGCCGTCGACGGAGCCAAGCGGATGCAGGTCCTCATCAACGACCTGCTCACCTTCTCCCGGGTGGGCCGGGTCCAGGACACGCGCGAGACGCTCGCGATGGACGCCCCCCTGGACCGGGCCCTGCGCAACCTGGCCGCCGCCGTGGAGGAGAGCGGTGCGGAGATCACCCGGCCCGAGCGGCTCCCCGATGTCGTGGGCGACCCGACGCTGCTCACGATGCTCTGGCAGAACCTGGTGGGCAACGCCGTCAAGTTCCGCTCGCCCGACCGGCCACCGCGCGTGGAGGTGGCCGTGACCGACGACCCCGCCGCGGGGCCCGGCTTCCACACCTTCACCGTCACCGACAACGGCATCGGAGTACCGGCCGAGTTCGCCGACAAGGTCTTCGTCATCTTCCAGCGGCTCCACGGCCGGGAGACCTACGGCGGCACCGGGATCGGCCTCGCGCTCTGCAAGAAGATCGTCGAGCACGCGGGCGGACGCATCCGCATCGACACCGGCCACGTGGAGGGCACCCGCATCGTCTTCACCCTCCCCGTGGCCGAGGCCGCCGCCCCGGCCGCCGCCGAGTCCCCGGCGTCCGCCTCCGAGTCCGCGTCACCCGCCCCCGTACCCACCGAAGGAACCCCCCGATGAGCACTCCCACCGACCGGCCCCAGGCCACCCCCGCCGAAGTCCTGCTGGTCGAGGACGACGCGGGCGACGAGCTCATGACCCGGGAGGCCTTCGAGGACAACAAGATCGGCAACGTGCTGCACGTGGTGCGGGACGGCCTGGAGGCCCTGGACTTCCTGTACCGCCGGGGCGTCCACGCCGACGCCCCGCGCCCCGACCTGATCCTGCTCGACCTCAACCTGCCCAAGTACGACGGGCGGCAGGTCCTCGAACGCATCAAGACCGACCCGGAGCTGATGCACATCCCCGTGGTCGTGCTCACCACGTCGGCGGCCGAGGAGGACATCCTGCGCAGCTACAAGCTGCACGCCAACGCCTACGTCACCAAGCCGGTGGACCTCGACCAGTTCATCCGGGCGATCCAGCAGATCGACGACTTCTTCGTCACCGTGGTCAAGCTCCCCCGTACGAGATGAGGCCGGCGGCCGGACCGCTGACAGAGGCGAACGCGAAACGAGGAAACCGGACGTGAACAGCATGGACACGCACAACGCCGAGGCACGCAGCCGCGTCGAGACCCGTTCCGAGGGGGACGTGCGCATCGTGGTGATGGCGGGGGAGTTCGACATGGACAACGTCGCCGACCTGCGGACCGCGATGGATCCCGCGGCACCCGGTGTCGCCCGGTTCGTCCTGGACGTCGCCGAGGTGACCTTCGCCGACTCCACCGCGCTCAGCATCATGCTGCAGGCGGCCCTGGAGCACCCGGTGGTCCTGGCGGGCACCGTACCGCGGCGCCTGGCCCGCCTCCTGGAGATCACCGGTGCCGACCTGGCCTTCGCCACCGCCCCCAGCGTGACCGAGGGCGTCCGCACCCCCCTGCCGCCCCGGCAGACCTGACCGGCGGGGGGCGGGGGGCGGGGGGTCCCTTCGCGGCTGAAGGAGAGTCCGGGAGGTCAGCCGAGGACGACGACCATCTTGCCGAGGGCTTCTCCGGCCTCCATGACCCGGTGGGCTTCGACGACCTCGTCGAACCGGAAGACCCGGGTGGGACGGGCCCGGAGGGCGCCGGCGCCGATCTTGGCGTAGATCCGGTTCAACGGCACGTCGGTCAGCGGGAACGCGGGGGTGCCCAGGACGAAGGCGCTGCCGAAGAAGCTGAAGCGGACCCCGCTGGGAAGGTCGCTGATCGGGTTGAAGTCCCGCACCGGCTCGAATCCCCCCAGGAAGCCGAGCTGGCACACCCGCCCGCGGGGTTGGACCACGGCCAGCGAGTCGCGCAGCACCTTGTTGCCGACGACGTCGAACACCGCGTCGACGGCGATGCCCCGCTCGGCGACCTGGACGGCGAGCGCGCCGTCGTCGATGAGCACCTCGACGGCGCCGAGCTCCTTCAGCAGCGGCACGTGCGCAGGGTTCCGCGTGGTGGCGACCACGGCGGCGCCGTGGTCGACCGCGAGGCCGACGGCGGCCTGGCCGAGCGCGGAGGTCGCTCCCCGCACCACGATCGTCTCGCCCGCCCGCAGGTCCAGGTTGCCGAACAGGCCGCTCCACGCCGTCGCGTACACCTCGGGGACGGCGGCCAGGTCGGCCCAGCCGAGGGACGAGTGCACCGCCACCACGTTGGTCGCCGGTACGGTCACCAGTTCCGCGTAGCTGCCGTTGCGGGTGCGGCCCATGCCGCCGAGGATCGCCACCACCCGCGACCCGGAGGGGAGTCTGCCGGACGGGTCGGCCTCGACCACCCCGGCGCATTCGATCCCGGGGACGGCCGCCACCTCTCCCCAGGCTCCGCTGCGCATGTACGCTTCCGCGTGGTTGAGGCCGAAGGCCTTGACCCGGATGAGCACTTCACCCTCGGCGGGCACCGGGTCGGGCAGTTCGGCGAGAGTGAGCACCTCGGGGCCGCCGTGGGCGGAGACGACTACAGCCTTCACGTCGAGACTCCATTCTTGAGTGTGTATTCAACTATTGGTGCGGCAAAAGGGGCCACCGCGTGCGGTGGCCCGTGTGGCCCGCCGTCAGCCGTCAGCCGTCAGCGTCAGCCGAGAGCGGCGAAGGCGTTGTCGACGATCGCCCGCAGGAGCGCCTCGTCGGGATTGGCCTTCCCGACGACCATCAGTCCCTGGCATGTCGCGACCAGCAGCTTGGCGCTGCCGGCGCAGTCCAGCGCGGCACGCACCTGCCCCCTGCGGGCGGCGTTCTCCAGCGCGTGGGTCATGCACCGTTCGAGCCGGGCCAGGTGGCCGCGGACGACGGCCGCCGCCTCGTCGTCCTCGGCGGCCTTCTCGATCGCCGTGTTGACGAGCAGGCACCCCTGTCGGCCCTCGGGGCTGAGCAGGTCGCGCACCAGCCCGTCGAAGTAGCCGCGGATCTCGGCCACCGAGGCGCCCGCGGCCTCCAGCTCGCCGAGCTTCTCGGGGACGACCAGCCTGGAGTACCGCTCCAGCGACTTCAGGAACAGGGTGTGCTTGCCGCCGGGAAAGGCGCTGTAGAGGCTGCCCGGCTTCACCCCGGTCGCCTTCACCAGATCCTCGATGGACGTCGCCCGGTACCCACGCTCCCAGAACCGCAGCATGGCCGCGTTCAGGACGGTGTCGGGCTCGAACTCTCGGGGTCTGGGCATGAGGCAAACATAGATGAGCAACCATTCAAGAACAACCCCTCGCGACCGCAACACAGCGGAACAACAGCGAGCGGGTCACGGTCGCGTACGCGCTCCTGCGTGCTGCCGCAGTGCCGCAGGGCCACGTCGGCGCTTGACCTCAAGCAAGCTTGAGTTCCTAGGCTCCTTTCAGGGCCGCGGGAACCGACCGGCGGCGCCTTCCGAGGAGGTTCGCCATGACCGAGCGCACAGCCCAGATCGAGATCCCCGCCCGCTACCGCTACGCGGTGATCCCGCACATCATGGTCGAGGATGCCGCCGCGGCGATCGCATTCTACGAACGGGCCTTCGGCGCCCGGGAGGACTTCAGGATCGACGCTCCGGGCGGCGGGATCCTGCACGCCGAGATCACCGTCGGACGGTCGGTGCTGATGCTGGGCGACGCCGGCGTGAACGAGGCGGAGACCGGCTCCTTCGCCGCGCCGACCTCCCTCGGCGGAGGCACGTCGGTCACGCTGCACGTCTTCGTGCCGGACGTCGATGGCCTGGCGGAGCGCGCCCGGGCGGCCGGTGCCGAGATCCTCCAGCCGCCGACGGACATGTTCCACGGTGACCGCACCGCCATCCTCAGGGACCCTTCGGGCCACATGTGGGTGTTTCTGACCCATGGGGAAGACGTGTCGGACGAGGAGCTTCGGCATCGCCTGGCCGCCGCCGGGTAACCCCTCCCCCCTCGGTCGCTGTCCGAGGGACGGGCGTCATGGGCACCGCCACCGGCACCGGCACCGGCCCGCCGCAGCCGGGACGGCTCCGCGCACGCGTCCGCCGTAGCCGATGGGAATGGCCGGCGGATACGCGGCGAGGCCACTGGTTGTACGGGCGGTGGTCTCGATTGCGGGCATGTGCGGTTTCGACCGGATCACGATGCGCGTGGCTGACCGGCTCCGCGCAGGTCCGTGGCCCAGGGTCCCGTACGGTGTGGATCACCGCAGCCGCCGACCGCCCGCCCGAAGGGGCGCGTGGCGTGCCGCTGTTCCATCGCTCTTCTCATGGGGGAAACGCCGTGCGCCGCACGCTCGTCCGTCGTACCGTCCTGACCGCCTCCGCCGTGTCGCTGGCCCTGCTCACCTCCGCCTGCGGCTCCGGCGGCAGCGACGACAAGGCCGGTGACAAGGCGGAGGAGAAGCCGTCCGCGAGCGCTGCCGCGCCGTCCGCCGCCCCGGCCGCCAAGGGCAAGTCGGACGCGGAGACGGCAGCGCTGCTCGTCACCCAGGCCGACCTCAAGGACCAGATCGTGTCGGCCCAGGGAGCGGCCGGCGCCGCCGCGGTCCCGGCCGAGGTCGACAACGCCGCCTGCAAGCCGCTCTCCCAGGTCCAGACGGCGCAGAAGGTCGGTGCGCCCACCGGCTTCGGCCGCACCTCGGCCAAGGCCAAGCCGCAGGAACTGCCCGCGGGAGCCTCCGCCGAGGACAAGCTCAAGGCCGGCCTGCTGGCGCTCGGCGGGGACCAGACCCTGATCACCGTCGCCTCGTACGACGGCAAGGGCGCCGAGGACGCCTTCGCGTCCGTCAAGGCCGCAGGCGCCGCGTGTTCCGGCGGGTACACGGTGACCTACGAAGGCGACAAGACGAAGCTCGACAGCGTCACTTCGGCCCCCGTCCGGGCCCGTGACGAGGCGGTGCACTACACCGTGGTCATGGACCTGGGCGACGGCGAGAAGTCGACCGGCCACCTGGTGGCCGTACGCAAGGGCAATGCGCTGGCCACCTTCTACACGTTCGGCACCGCCGCGAAGTTCCCCGGCGACCTCGTCGATCTCCAGCTCACGAAGCTGGGCTGACCCGGCACGTCCATTCCCCGGGGGTGGTCCCCGGCCATACGGCCGCCGGCCGACTCCAGCAGCACCACCGCCCGCCGGAAACCTGGCACGCCGGTGCTGGAAGCCGGGTTCTGGCCGGTGAAGAGGTCGGCGTCCTGGACGGTGAATGCCTGGTACGGGTCACCGTTCGGACAGCAACGCGGCCGGACCGTGGCAGACCGCGCCGATGATCTTGCCGGCGCGGTCGGCCTCGATCAGCAATCGGCGCAGGCTCCGGTCCTGGAAGAGGTCGACCACGGGGCCGTGCCCGCCCGGCAGCACCACGGCGTCGTCATCGGAGGCCACTGAGCGCCTTCTGAGCGTGGGCCACGTGCCGGGCACAGTCCTCACCGGCGATCGCAGGGTCGGCGCTGTGCCTGTCCAGCGGCTGCAGCCGGTCACCTGCCGTGCGGGACCGGGCTGCGGGACCGGCTGCTCCGGCAGCACGTACACCGTCACCCGCCCCGGCCGCCTGAAGGCGGTCATCATCGGCCCTGACCTTCCTGGCTCCGCTCTGCCTAGGACTGACAGTCCCTGGTGAGGCGGCCGTGCCCGCAGCGAATCGACCACACTGGACCCATGGCCACCCCGAACCGCGAACTCGCCGATTTCCTGCGCCGGGCGCGTGCCCAGTGCGACCCAGCGCGCGCGGGATTGCCGCCGGACGACCGCGTGCGCCGCGTACCCGGCCTGCGACGCGAAGAGGTGGCACGACTGGCCGGAGTCTCCGCCGACTACTACGCCCGCCTCGAACAGGGACGCCACATCACCCCCTCACCCGCAGTGGTCGAAGCACTGGCCCGGGCACTGGAACTCGACGCCGCCGGCCGTGCCCACCTCAACAACCTCATCGGCACCACCACCGCGGTCCCCCGACGCCGTCGTCCGCCGACCGTCCAACGCTTGCGCTCCGGCCTCCACCAGCTGCTGGACTCCATGGAGGGCACCCCCGCCCTGGTCCTGGGACGCCGAACGGACGTCCTGGGCATCAACCGGATCGCCAAGGCGCTGTTCACGGACTTCGAGGCCCTGCCGCCGGCTCAACGCAACTACACGCGGTGGCTCCTCCTCGCCCCGGAAGCCCGCACCCTCTTCGTCGACTGGGACGTCCAAGCCCGCGCAGCCGTGGAAAACCTCCGCCTCGACGTCGGCCGTACCCCTGAGGACCAACCCACTCAGGACCTCGTCAACGAGCTGAAGGAAAAGAGCACGGAGTTCGACCGCTGGTGGCAGCAGCACCGCGTCCACCAGCGCACCCACGGAACCAAGCGGCTGCTCCACCCGCTCGTCGGGGAGGTCACCGTGCAGTACGAAACCTTCGCCCTCCCCGGAGACACCGAAGCAGCTGTCTTCCTCTACAGCACCGAAGCAGGCTCCCCGTCCCGGCACGCCCTCGACCTGCTCACCTCCTGGACGCTCACCCCCACCGTCCCCCGCAGCGAGTCCTGAACTCCGCGACCCCCGGTCCCCCGGCGTTCCGCCCCGGTCCGCGCGCCAGGACTGTCCGGCGCGGACGCCTCCAGCTCGACGTGCCGTCGGCGGGAGGCGACCGGTCTCGAACCCGCTTGTAACGTTCCGCCGTTCGGCGGCACTGACAGGTATGAGCCATGACGACCCGCGTGCAGTGCTCCTCGACCGCACGCCGCAGAAGAGCCCGAAGCGGAGCCGAAGGCAGCCGAGCAGCGCGCCATGAATCCATGACCGCTGCTGCTCCCACGTCAAGATCCCCCCAACCCGCTGACATCGGCAACGAAAGGCTGAGAACCATGACTGTCGAGACCGTCGAGACCGCTCCCACCTGCGCCTACCCCGGCTGCACCCACGCGCCCGAGCCGAAGGCGCCCGGCACGGAGGGTCCGGCTTCCCGTTACTGCGACCACCCCGACCACAACGCACTCGGCGCCTTCCGGAAGTTCCGCGCCAAGCGGCAGCAGCGCAAGGAGGACAAGCGCGCGGCGGCCGACGCCAGGAAGGCGGCCAAGGAGGGAGCGAACGGAGCGGCAGGGGCGGCACCCGTCGCCGGGCAAGCGTGGCCCGCCTCCTCCGCCCCGGGAGCCGAGGCCGTGTCCCCGGCGCACGGACACACCGCCGCCACCGGGACGTCCGAGCCCGCCCTGGCGCTGAAGGCCATGGAGACGACGGAAGCCACGGCTTCCATGGCGACGGCCGAGTGCGGCGACGGCGCCCAGCCCCGCGACACCGTCGTCGCACTCATCAAGCAGCTCTCCGCCGAACTTCCCGCCTACATAGAGGAGTTGGCGATCATCACCGACTCCGCGGCGGCCGAGGCGCGCATCGAGACGGTCACGCGCGCGTCCGCGCAGCGCATCCTCGCCGCCGAGGAGCGTGCCACGCTCGCCGAGGAGGCGGCCGACATGGCCGTCGCCGCGCTCGACGCCGCGATCGAGAAGTTCGCCCTGGAGACCACCGAGATCCGCGAGGAGGCCGCGGGCAGGGTCGCCGACGCCGAGTTCGTGCGGGCCGAGCTGGAGCGCTACCGCGAGCGCGTCGGCATGCTCGAAGTCCGGCTCGACGCCGTCCGCGACGAGGCCGACGCGCTGCGCCGCGCTCACGTGGCCACTCCGGAAGCCACGATCTCCCCGGCCACCCCTGCCGAGCACGCGCACCCCGCCGGGAACTGTTGAAGGTCGTAGACGGACCGGAGCGGCGGACGTTCATCCGTAACGTCCGCCGCTCCCTCCCTCTCTGAACACCCGCCCCCGCGCCGCGCCCCACGAACACCCGACACGAAACGGAAACCCCCATGTGCCGCAGCAAGCGCCGCAACGCCCTCTGGATCACCGCCGCCGCCCTCGTCGTCGTGGCGGCCGTCGGGCTGTACCTCTTCCAGCCCTGGAGGCTGTTCACCACGGACCGCGTGGATGAGGCGCCTCCCGCGGCCGCCGGCCGGCAGGCGGGCACGGTCAAGCAGGTGGCGAGCGGGGCGTTCATCTCACACGAGCACGAGACCAGCGGCTCGGTCGAGATCCAGCAGCTCGCCGACGGCCAGGCGACCCTGCGCCTGTCGAACCTGCGCACCTCCGACGGTCCGGCCCTGCACGTGTGGCTCAGCGACCAGCCGGTCAAGAAGGGCGGAGGAGACAACCTCGACGACGGCAGGCACATCGACCTCGGCGGCCTGAAGGGCAACGAGGGCAACCAGAACTACGCGATCCCCGCCGGCACCGACCTGAACAAGTTCACCACGGTGACCATCTGGTGCGAGCGCTTCAGCGCCTCCTTCGGCGCGGCCGCGCTGAAGCACGCCTGACGGAGGCGGCCGGCGCGGAAAGACGAGGAGCGGGTGGCATCGTGCCACCCGCTCCCCGGCCGCTCGGCGTCTGCCCGTGACGCGCTGCCGCCTGCGCCGCGACCGCGTTACGCGTGCCGCTGCCAGTCCCGGAAGGCGGAGAGGAGGTGCTGCCTGGCGTCCGACGAGATGCCGTCCGGCGTCAGTTCGCCCGTGGTGGCGATCGTCTGACGGAACTGGTCGAGGTAGGTCTCGCACCCGGAGCACTCCGCCAGGTGCTCGATGAACCGCCGCTCGTCCCCTTCGGACAACGCGCCGTCGAGGAAATCCGTCACGAGCTCCACGAAGTCGTTGCAGTTCACGCCCGCCCCCTCCCGCCCGCGACACCCTGGGCACCGAACAAGTACGACTCCAGCTTACGGCGTAGCAGAGCCCTGCCCCGGTGGAGGAGGACACGCTGGTTCCCCGGCGAGATCTCCAGGAGCGAGCAGACCTCCTCGGACCCGTACCCGGCGACGTCACGAAGGGTGACCACGGCACGGAGGCGGGGCGGGAGTTCGTCGATGGCCTCCGCGATCAGCTCGCGGACCTCGCCGCGCAGCACGTGGTCCTCGGGGATGTGCCAGGGACGGGGTTCCTGCCCGGCGACCCAGTGCCCGGCGTACTGCTCGCCGGGGGCGCGGAAGCGCTCGGCGTCGACGGTCGGCCCTGCCTCCTCCGGGAGCAGGCTGGCGAAGGGGACCGTCCTGCTCTCCTTGGTGCCGCGCGCCTTGGCGGTGTTGACGAGGATCCGGTACACCCACGTCTTCAGGGACGCACGGCCCTCGAAGTTGTCGATGCCCCGGATGACCGCCAGCCACGTGTCCTGGACGGCTTCCTCGGCGGAGTCCTTGGTCGACACGAACGACATGGCGAGCCGGAGCATGCCGCCCGACCAGGAGTCCAGGACCAAGGCGAACGTCTCCTCGTCACCTGCGCGAAGGCGCTGCACCAGGACCTCGTCCGAGGGCAACTCGCGTGGGGCCGCCATGATTCTCTCCTTGCCGGCGTCAACTGGAAGCGTCAGCCTAGGGCAGCGGAACACGGGCGGGGTCCGCGGGGGTGCGTTCGGTCATCTCCCTGTAAGGACCTTCACGGCCGCCGGACGCCGGGGTCAGTCACGGGGCAAGCCGCGGAAGGCGCCGAGGAGTTGATCGCGCAGGGCGGAGGGCAGCTTCGGGCCGGGCAGCGCACCCACAGCCGCGCTGGTCTGCCGGAACTGGTCCAGGTACGTCTCGCAGCCCTCGCAGCGCGCCAGGTGGACGAGACAGCGCAGCTCGGTCGGCTCGCCCATGGCGCCGTCGAGGAACTCGGTCACCAGCTCGACGAACTCGGCACAGTTCATGACACCTGCCTGTTCTCGTGGGGCGGACGGTCGACTCCTCACCTGCTCGTCCCGGTGAGGAGTCAACACCTATCACGCTGCTGTGGCGCTGCCGAACCACGCGCGGATCACGTGCGGCCACGCCGCACCAGCCGCCCGGGCCGGCATGCGGCGAGCACGGCCCGCGGGTCGCACAGCGCGGTCGGTGGAAGGAGCTGGTAGATCTGCAGCAGGGCGCGGTGCAGCTGCGGGCTGTGCCCGACCCGGTTCATGAGGCGTTCCATCAGCCAGGCGACGGCCGGGCCGAGTGCCGAGGGCCGCTGTGTCCATCGCGAGTCCTGTGCGGTGGCCAGCAGCCAGGGGACGGTGGTGCGGCGGTGGATGCGGCGCTGCGTCGTCCGGGTCCAGTCGGAGCGGTGGTGCGGGCCGCGGACCGCGTCGCGCAACGCCTCGGCCTGCATGGCTGCGACGGTCATGCCCTGTCCGTAGATCGGATTGAAGATGCACAGACTGTCTCCCAGGACCAGGAACCGGTCGGGCCGGCGCGGCATCCGGTGGTAGAGCTTGCGACGGTTGATCAGCTTGGCGTAGGGGTGGATCGGAGTGTTCGGGCCGATGTGCGCCGCGAGTTCCGACAGGGCCGGCGAGCCCAGCTGGTCGACCCGCTCACGGAAGCCGTCCGGGTCAGTGGGCGGCCGGTCGGGCCCGCGTCCGTACAGCATCAGCAGGACCTGCCGGTCCTGAAGGGCCGCCACCAGTCCTCCGCGCCCGCGTGTGACGTGCTGCCCGATCTCGTACAGGGCCCCCGTGAACCCCAGCTCCTGCGGTGTTCCCAGCCAGGCGGTCGCGTACGACCGGCCGGAGTCGACCCGCTGCTCCTCCGGGGCGGGGTATCCCAGCGCCCCCAGCCAGGCGGTGGCCTGTGAGCTGCGTCCGCTCGCGTCGACCACCAGGTCCGCCGCCAGGAGTTCCTCGGCGAGGTCACCGCCGTGAGCGGTCCGTACTCCGGTGACCGGTCCGCCCGGGCGGTCCGCCAGGAGGCCCGTGACCGGACTGTTCTCCCGCAGCACCACGCCCGGCAGCGCGCGCACCCGGGTCCGGAGCCGGGCTTCCAGGAAGTTCCGGGTGAAGAGCTGGGCCCGCAGGCCGAAGGGCCGCGGCGGTACCACCCGGCCGTGAACGGACAGCAGGAACCCTTCCCCCAGATCGAAGAGCGGGGCTCCGTCCGCGGCCAGCTCCTGCAGCATGCCGGGAAGGAGCTTCTCGATCGACCGCGCACCGCGCATCAGCAGGCCGTGGAACTGCCGGGCCTGCGGCACACCGGCCCGGAAGTCCTCTCCCTCGGGCAGCACGTCCCGCTCCAGGACCACGACTTCGTCGAAGGCTCCGGCCAGTGCGGCGGCCGTCAGCAGGCCGGCCATGCTTGCGCCGACGACGACCGCCCGCGACTCAGCCACCGCCGCCCTCCCCTTCTCCGGGCACGCCGCGGTCTGTGGCGGTGCCGGTCGTGGCTGCCGTGGGTCCGGCCGCCGGCCCGTTCGTCTCGTAGAGGCGCCGGTGGTCGCGGATGCCTGCGAGGCGGTAGGGGCCGGGCGTCGAGGCCGCCGTGGCGTACCGGCTCCCGTCGGTGGGCAGCCCGCTGCCGTGCAGGTCGCGGTAGGCCGCGTAGCCGACGGGCCGACGGTCGGTGACGGCGGCGTGGTGGGCCTCGGTGCGGAGGTGGTCGCGGTAGCCGGGGCGGACGGTGGCGGTGAGGAACTCGGCGACGCTGCCGGATCCGTAGCTGAAGAGGCCCACCGTCTCGCCGTCGAGGGGGGTGCCACTGTCCAGGAGCGCGGCGAGGGCGACGTACAGGGAGGCGGTGTAGCTGTTGCCGAGCAGCTCGTTGTACGTGGTGGTGGGGGCCAGGGCCGCGGCGATGTCCTGCGGGCCAGCGGGGAGCCCGGCCTGCTGGAGCAGGTGGTGGTGTGCCTTGTGGGCCATGCGGGTGAAGGGCTGGTGGTAGCAGATGGTGTGGATGTCGCGGAGGGTTGCTCCGCCGCGCCTCCGGTAGTCGCCGAAGGCGCCGGTGAGCGCGTGCAGGTAGGCGTCGATGGAGGCCCTGCCGTCGACCAGGGCCGTGGTGCGGTAGTTGGGGCGCCAGAAGTCCATGACCTCGCGGGTGAAGACCCCGGAGGGCGTGTCGATCTCCAGCAGCGCGGGCCGGGCGGTGACGAGGAAGGCTGCCGCGGCGGCCCCCTGGGTGGGCTCCCCGGGGCTGTCGAGGTCGTAGCGTGCGATGTCGCTGGCCAGGACGAGGACCTGCTGGTCCGGATCACGGTGGACCAGGGCGGTCGCGAACTGGAGGGCGGCCGTCGCGCCGTAGCAGGCCTGCTTGAGCTCGACGACCCGGATGTGCGGGGGCAGGCCGAGCAGGGAGTGCACGTAGAGGCCGCCGGCCTTCGCCTGGTCGATCGAGGTCTCGGTGGCGAAGACCAGGGTGCGGATGCGGTCGGCGCCGTGGCGTCCGACGACCGCGGCGGCCGCGTCGGCCGCCATGGTGACGACGTCCTCGTCGGGGGCGGGGATGCTCATCGCCTTCTGCCCGATGCCCCGGTGGTACTTGGCGAGCGGTACGCCGGTGTGGCCTGCGAGTTCGGCGTGGGTGAGCTGGAGGCTGGTGGTGCGGAAGGTGAGGTCGTGGATGCCGACGGGAACGCTGTCACTGGGCATGGCTCGGTCCGGTTGATCGTTCGAGGCGGGTGTGGGCCGACATGAGTTCGCCGGGGTTGGTCTGCGCGGCCAGCAGGGACAGTTCCCCGCACAGGACGGTGGCGGCGGCCAGTGCGGCCAGCCGGCGGGCGTTCGCGCCCGTGGGACGGTCCTGCCGGCAGCCCAGGCGGGTGAGGGCCTCCTCGACCCCCGGCAGTCCTTTGCCGTTGCCGACGGTCCCGACGATGAGGTTGGGCAGGGTGCAGGAGAAGTAGAGGTCTCCGTCGCGGTCCTCCGCGTAGGTGACGCCCTGGGAGCCCTCGACGATGTTGGCGGCGTCCTGGCCGGTGGCGAGGTAGAAGGCCAGGAGCATGTTGGCGTAGTGGGCGTTGGCGGACCGGATGCCGCCGGCGAGCAGGGTTCCGATCAGGTTCTTCGTGGTGTTGAGACGGGCGATGCGGGCGGCGGTGGTGTGCAGGCGCCGCTCCACGACCGCTCGGGGCACGAGGATCTCGGCGGTCACGTTCTTGCCCCGGCCGAGGATGCCGTTGACGGCGGTGGCCTTCTTGTCGGTGCAGTAGTTGGCGGAGATCGAGCCGTAGCCGATGCCCGGGACGTGGGTCAGGAGGTGGGTGAGCAGGGCGTCCGCCGCGAGGGTGGCCATGTTGTGCCCGGAGGCGTCACCGGTGGCGAACTCCAGGCGCAGGTAGAGCAGGGGCCCGACGATCTCGTGGCGCACCGCGAGGAGTTCGGCGAAGCGGCTGGTGGCGCGGGTGATCGCGCGCAGCTCCTCGAAGCGCGCGTCGACGGCCTGGGCCGCGGCGTGGGCGCCCTGGGCGTCGCGGGCTTCGACGAGGACGGAACGGGTCATGCGTTCGTCGACCAGGGTGGCGGTGATCCCCGCCCCGACCTGGAGGGAGACGCGTGCGCCGCGGGCGACGGAGGGCCACAGCGGTGATTCGTAGGTGGCCAGCGGAACGTGGGTCTCGCCCTGGGCGGCGTTGCCGCTGATGCGCAGCGGGCCGACCCAGCGCAGCGGGACCCGGGTGCCGGCGGGCTCGTCGGCCACCCCGTTGACGGCCTGGGCGGGCACCGTGGTGGAGGTGACGGCGGGTTCGGATGACATCAGGTGTCCTTCCCGGACTGGAGGCGGATGCCGCGCTGGGCGCAGAACTCGTGCAGGGCTCCGGTGAGCAGGAGCTCGCACGAGGCGAGGTCGGCGGGGGTTGGCGCGCCGAGCAGGGTCATCAGGGCGGTGAGCTGGTCGATCCACGTGGTGATCCTGGCGATGAGCGCGTCGGGGCCGCCCGCGGTCACGGTGGTGAGGAAGGGACCGGAGGAGCCGACGGCGCGGGCGCCCAGCGCCAGCGCCCGTACGGCGTCCAGGGGGTGGCGGACGCCGCCGGAGGCGAGCAGCGGCAGTCCGCTGTCGCGGGCGTCCAGGAGCGCCTCGGCGGTGCTCAGTCCCCAGCCCTCCAGGTAGGCGTAGTCCGCCTCGGGGCGCCGGCCGTTCTCGATGCGGGCGAAGTCGGTCCCACCGCGGCCGGCCACGTCGGCGGCGGCCACCCCCAGCCGGGCGAGGTGCGCCACGGTGCGGCCGCTGAGGCCGAAGCCGACCTCCTTGACGATGACGGGCACCCCGACGGCCTCGGCGATGGCGGTGATCGCGGCGGGCCAGTGCCCGAAGGAGCGGTCCCCTTCGGGCATGACGGTCTCCTGCACGCTGTTGAGGTGGATCTGCAGCGCGTCGGCTTCCAGGAGGCCGACGACGCGGCGGGCCTGTTCGGGGGTGGCGTTCGCGTTGAGGTTGGCCATCACGAACCCGTCGGGATGGTGACGCCTGACCGTGGTGAAGGTCTCCGCGGTGCCGGGGTCCTTGAGGTAGGGGCTGAGGGAGCCGGTGGCGATCGGCAGTCCGGTCTCGCGGGCCGCGATGGCCAGGTCGCGGTTGATCCGGCCGGTGGCGGCCGTGCCGCCCGTCATCGCGTTGATGTAGAGGGGGACGGGCCAGGTCCGTCCGGCCACCGTGGTGGTCAGGTCGACGCGGTCACGGTCGGTTCCGGCCAGGGCGTGGTGGACGAAACGCACGTCGTCGAAGGTGCTGGGGCGGTCGGCGTGCGGACCCTCGTGCTGGGCGACGGCCAGGCGGACGTGGTCGTCCTTGCGGGTGGCGTTCATCGGATCGTCCTCCGGGCTGGGGTGCGCGGCGCACGGCGTGTGGTGGGCGGCGGGCAGGGACGCAGGGGCAGCGGGACGATGCCCGCCTCGGTCCACCGCCGGTGGAGTCCGTCGACGGACGCGTCGGCCGGGAGCAGGGCGATGCCGCAGTCGCCGCCGCCGGCCCCCGACGGCTTGGCCTCTCCTCCGGCCTCCTGAGCCGCCCTGCACAGCGCGGTCAGCAGGGGGGTGGAGATGCCCAGCCCCGTCCGGCGGTCGAGTTCGCCGAGCAGCCGGCGGGCGTCGTGGACGGCCGCGAGGAGCGCCGGGGCTTCGTCCCGCAGCAAGGCTCCGGCCATCGCGGTCGTGATGCGCTCGCTGTGGAGCAGGAAACGCCGGTGGTCGTCACTGCCCCGCCAGCCGGTGCGTCGCAGCAGGCCGATCCGTGCGCCGGTGGAGGCGGCCTGACCGGTCCACCCCGGATGCACGCTCACGGCGGCCGGCACGGGCAGGAGCCGTACCGACAGGCCCGGCCAGGGAGCGCCGAGGGTTTCCAGGACGCCGTGGGCGCGCAGCCGCCCCAGCAGGGCGTCGCGGTCGGGGGAGCGGTAGAGCAGCAGGCTCTGCCAGGTGGCGGCCGCGAGGTCGGCGCCGGAGGGGCCGGCGTCGACGGTGACGCTCGCCAGCATCGCCAGCCGGAACTGCTCCTCGCCGGCCAACGGGATCCCCAGGTGGCCGCCGAGGGCCCGCACGGCGGCGACCGTGACCGCGCCGCTCGATCCCAGGCCCACCTTGACCCCGTGCCGGTGCAGCTCGCTGCGTACGGTCAGCCGGACCGGCACGCGCCCGAGGCCCGACTCCGTGCACAGCCGGTCCACCGTGTCGACCACGGCGGCCAGGTGGACGAGGGCACCGGCCAGGTGTCCGGCGTCGCGTCCGTCGCACACGGCGAGCCCGCGGGGGCCGCGGCGCAGCCCGACCGGATGGTCGAGCAGGTCGGTGACCAGCTCGACCTCGGCGTGTTCCGGGGGCGTGGCGGTGACGGTCACGTACCGGTCGACGGCCATCACCACGGCGGGCCGGCCGGGTTCGAGCACCGCGTACTCGCCGACGAGGAGGAGCTTGCCCGGGGCGCGGGCCGTCGCCGGCGCGTTCACCGTGCCGCCTCCGCCCCGGGGTGGAGGGCGGCTGCCGGCCCGGGCCGGGCGACGACGGCGGGGAACCCCGTGGCGGTGGTCAGCCGCTCGGCGATCCGGGTGGCCTGGTCGCCCGGGCACAGGACCTTGACGTTGGGCCCGGCGTCCATCGTGGCCCAGCAGCCGGCTCCGGCGGTGCGCAGGGCGCGGACCTGTTCGAGCACCCGGTGCGACTGCTCGGTGAGGTAGCGGACGGGCGGGTCGGCGCTCTCCAGCGTGGCGTGCATCCCCAGGGCGTTGTGCTCGGCGATCTCCCCGGCGGTGGCGAGGTCGCCCGCCTCCAGGGCGGCCCGCATGTGCCGCAGGTCGAGCCGGGTGGCGGCGAGCCACGCCGGGAACAGCGGGGAGGTCGCCACGGTGCGGCGCATGGCCTCGCGGCTGGAGACGGACTTCGGCCCCGTGTCCAGCAGGACCACCACCAGGGCGGCGTCGACCCGGACCCCGGCCAGCGGCTCGGCGTAGCAGGCGGCGTCGGGGTCGGGTGCGTGCGGGCCGGGCGCGTGCCACAGGGCGAAGCCGCCGAAGACCGACCGCGCGGCGGAGCCCGAGCCCCGCCGGGCCAGGCGGGACAGGCCCGCCGGGTCGAGGCCGAGCCCGTAGGCGGCGGCCGCGGCCAGGGCGAGGGCGGCGAAACCGCTGGCGGAGGAGGCCAGTCCGGCGCCGACGGGGACCGTGTTGCGGGTGGCGACCGAGGCGCGGTCGTCGCAGGCGGACCGCTGCCGGACCAGGTCGAGGAAGCGTACGACCCGCCGGGCGGCCTCCTGCGACGCGGGGCGGCCGTCCATGGTCACGGTGTCGGCCGGAGCCCCCGGACACCGGGTGACGCAGGTCGTGGTCGGGAAGACGTCCAGGGTCATGGACAGGCTGTCGGCCAGCGGCAGGACGAGCTCCTCGTCCTGTTTGCCCCAGTACTTGACCAGTGCGATGTTCGGGTGGGCGGTCGCGACGGCGGTGGACGCGTCAGTCATCTTCTCCTCGCTCGGCGATCGAAGCGGTCCAGGTTTCCCGCGCCCCCTGACGGGTCAGCTCGGCGGCGATGCCGGTGGCGGCCTCGGGCGTGTCCGCCAGGGCGATGACGCAGCCGCCCATCCCGCCGCCGCTGAGCTTGGCGCCCAGCGCCCCGTGGCCGAGGGCCGCGCGGACCAGGCGGTCCAGTGCCGGCGTACTCAGTCCCAGCGAGGCCAGGAGCCGGTGCGTGTCCGTCAACGCCGGTCCCACGAGGTCGAGACGACCGTTGCCCAGCGCTTCCAGCGCCCTGGCGGTCAGGGTGGCGGAACGGCTCACGAAGGAGGCTTGCCGGCCCGGCCGCCGGCGCAAGGCGTCGCGCACCAGGGCGACGGCTTCCCTGGTGCTGCCGGACTCCCCGCTGTCGGCGACCACCACCCAGGCCGGGGCGGCGACCCTCGGCACGCTCACCCGGCCGCTCGCCAGCAGCACGGGCCCGATGCTGCCGGTGGCGAGGGCGTCGATCCCGCTGGACCGGCCGTGCGTCCGCGTCTCGGCGAGCTGCACCAGGTCGAAGACGTCGTCGGCGGACAGCCGCAGCCGCAGCAGGTCGTCCAGGGCGTGCACCGCCGCGCGGGCGCAGGCCGCGCTGGACCCCAGCCCGCGCCCCACCGGTATGCCGCTCTCCAGGACGAGCTCCACTCCGAACACCTCGCCCGGGCAGAACCGTTCCACGGTCTTCTCGACCAGGTACCCCAGCGCCTGGGGTGCCCGCGAGCCGGCCTCCTCTCCGGCCGTGGCACCCGCCGCGTCCCGGTGGCGGTAGCCCCTCAGGCCGTGCCCCGGCGGTCCGCTGAGCACGGCCGAGGCCGTGCAGGACAGGCCGGGAAGGGGCAGTGCCACCGCGGGCGCGCCGTAGACCACGGCGTGTTCCCCGAGCAGGATGGCTTTGGCGTGCGCGCGGCCCGCTCCGATCCGCCCGGGTTCCGGGGCGCAGCGGATCACGTGTGCGGGTGCGTCTGGATCGGCGGTCATGGGGATTCGCCCTTCCCGGCCCGAGCCCGCTCGGGCCGTGCGGTTCCTGCGGTGACGGACCGGGTCCGGGCTCAGTGGCCGGTCGCGAGCTCGGCGCAGCGGACGACGGTCACGCCGCTCGCGTTCAGCCGGTCCTCGTCCACGGACAGCCCGGTGTCGTTCTCCAGCTTCTCGGCCAGCTCGGTGATCTGGAGGGAGTCCAGGCTCAGGTCCTCGAAGAGCCGGTCCTCGGGCCGGATCTCCTCGACCGGGCGCTCGGTGAGGGCGGCGACGATCTGCCGGACCCGGTCCAGTACCGCGATGTCGGTGGTCATCTCTGGTTCTCCTTCATCTGGGGAGGGGTGGAAGGGCCGTCGGTGACGGCCGTGGACGGTCGGTGGTCAGGGGCAGTGCACGACCTGCGCCGCGTAGGTGAGGCCGGCGCCGAAGCCGAAGAGGAGGACGGGGTCGCCGCTGGTGATCGCTCCGCTCCGGCGCAGCGCGTGCAGGGCCAGGGGGACGGAGGCCGCGCAGGTGTTGCCGGAGCCGACGATGTCCGTGGCGACCGCGAGCTCCGGTGCGTCAAGGCTCCGGGCCAGTGCGTCGACGATGCGCAGATTGGCCTGGTGGGGGACGAACGCCTTGAGGTCGCAGGGCTTGATCCGGGCCAGCTCGCAGGCGGCCGCGACGACCGGCGCCAGCGCGTTGGCGGCCCAGCGGAAGACCCTGCGTCCCGCGATCTCCATGCGGCCGGTCGCACGGGGGATCACGATCAGGTCGGCCTTCGCCCCGTCGCTGCCCCAGGCCACCGGGAAGATGCCCGGCTCGCTCGACGGCAGGACCAGGGCCCCGGCGGCCCCGTCGGCGAAGATGGGTCCGGTGTCGCGGTCCTCGGGCGCCACCCAGTCGGTCATCCGCTCGGCGGCGACGACCAGGACGGCGCCCGCGGTTCCGGCCCGTACCAGGGCGTCGGCCACGGCCAGGGCGTGGTTGAACCCGGAGCAGGCCGCGTTCAGGTCGAAGCCGGCCGCCGGACAGCCCAGGGCGGCCGCCACCCGGGCCGCCCCGTTGGGCATCGGCGAGGGCATGGAACTGGTGGCAAGGATGACGGTGTCCACCTCCGCGGCGCTCACGGCAGCGTCCTGGAGCGCCGAACGTCCCGCCTCGACGGCCATGGAGACCACGGTGTCCTCCTCCGCCGCGTAACGGCGTTCCCGGACTCCCACGCGCTGCTCGATCCACTGCGCGTCGACCCCGGCCGCCGCGGCGGCCTCCGCATTGCCCACCACTCGTGCGGGGCGGTAGGCGCCCAGGCCCGCGATCCTGGCTCCCGTGCCGGGAGAACGCCTGATCGTGTTGACGACCGCTCGGCGCGGGTCGGGAAGTCCATCCACGTGGGTGTCCCTTTCTGACGGGTGAACGGGAATCGTTGCCGCCGGTCGTCAGCTGTCCCGGTAGGCCAGACGGTGTGCGAGGTGCCGCAGGGTGGTGCGTGCCGGGCCGGTGACCGCGGCTCGTCCGAGGGCCTCGACCGCCTGCCCGTACCGCTCGTCGATCATCGTCTCGACGCGGCCGGGAACGCCGAGGGCGACCAGGACCGCCCGGCACTCGGCGATCTCCGCCTCGGTGGCGTCCCGGCGTCCGACGTGTGCGCGCAGCACCCGCCTCTGGTCGGGGTCGGCGGTGCGCCAGGCGAGGGCGAGGAGGGCGGTCGGCTTCCCCTCGCGCAGGTCGTCGCCGACCGGCTTGCCGCTGACCCCGGGGTCGCTGAAGACCCCCAGCAGGTCGTCGCGTAGCTGGAACGCCTCGCCGAGCGGGACGGCGTAGCGGTGCAGCGCGGCGGGTACGGCGGGGTCGGCGGTGGCGAGGGTGGAACCCAGGACCAGGGGCCAGGTGACCGAGTAGTTGCCGGACTTCGCGCGGGCGACGGCGAGGATCTCGTCGAGGTCCTCGACGGGGCCCTGCCGGGACAGCGCCAGTTCGCGGTACTGGCCTTCGAAGACCTCCTCCCGCATCCTCGCGAACACCGTCCGGGCGCGCCGGAGTTGGCCGGAGTTCAGGGGAGCGCGGTCGACGACCTCCTGGTGCCAGAAGGCCAGCAGATCGCCGGCCACCAGGGCGAGGCCCGTACCGGCGCCGGGGTACTCGGCTTCCAGCGCCCGGTGGAGGGTCGGGCGGCCGCGGCGGGTGTCGGCCTGGTCGCAGATGTCGTCGTGGATGAGGAGGGAGGCGTGGAACAGCTCCAACGAAGCACCGAGGTGCAGCGCCGGGTCGTCCGCGGGCGGGCCGCCGGCGGCGTGCCAGCCGACCGTGCACAGGACGGGGCGGAACATCTTGCCGCCCTCGGTCGCCTCGCGGAGGGGCCGGGCGAGGGGGCCGGTCCTGGTGGCGAAGAACTCGGTGACGATGTCGGCGGTCCGGTCTCGGATCCGGTCGAGGTCCAGACCGCCGGCCGGGCCGGCTGTGGCGGGGAGGGAGGACAGGGGGATCGGCATCGCGGTGCTCCGATGCTCGCTGGTTTCCGGGGCTCGGTGTGTCACGGGGCCTTCGGCCCGCTCGGCGGGGTTCCGCCGGGGGGGGGCTCCGGGGGAGTCACCGGAGCCGCCGGACGGCCGACGTGCGGTGGCCTGACCGGCGTCGGCGGGTGCGCCGGCGCCAAGGCCTCGTGGATGCGCAGGTTTCGCCCGACGGGATCGACGGCCCGTCAGGAAGAGGGAAGCGGTTCGGTGATGCGGCGCTTCTCCCGGGCCCGCATGTCGCGGGATGCGGGAGCTCGGCCGGCGGAGGCCTTCCGGCACCAGGGCGCCGTACGATCCGCACTGCCATGGAACATAGCGAGTGGGTGCTCCCGCGCGAAAGCAGCATCGTTTTCGCAGCGGCTCCCCCACCTGTCAGGGCATCAGTTCCGTCAACTGGTCGAGGGCGGTGGCGAGGTCGCGGGGGCGCAGAGCGCCGGGCAGCCGGGGACCGGTCCAGCCTGGACCGGCCGTGATGACGGTGGGGCTGACGCGTGCTCCGGGCGGCCCCCAGGTGGTCCGGGCGACACGATCGGCCAGGGCACGGTCGGCGGTGCGCTGGATCTGCGACCAGAGCAGGACGGCAGGCGGTCCGGTGCGGCGTACGGCCTCCATCAGCGCTTCCGGGGGCAGCGCGGCACCGAACATGCGGCAGGGGATGCCGCGTTCGGCGAGTCCGGCGGCGACCGCTTCGAGGGCGAGGGAGTGCAGTTCGTTGGGCATGCAGGCGAGCACCGCCGTCGGACCGGTGGCCGGGTCGGCGCGACGGGCGCTCTCCCGCAGAGCGACGGCGACGTGCCAGGAGAGCAGGTGCTCCACTTCGACGAAACGTTCCCCCTCGGTGATCCACTGGCGCCCCGCGGCGCGCAGGGCGGGGGTCATGACCTCGGTCCAGGCGGTGACCAGGCCGAGATCGCGGATGCTGTCCCGCAGGATACGGGTGAGCTCGCCGACGTCGAGGCGCACGGCGGCCTTGGCCAGGCCCCGGCACTCGGGCCGGACGGTTCCCACCGGCAGCGTACGACCGCCCGGGGCGCCCGCCGCCCGGCCGGCGGGCGGGGGGACGGCCGGAGCGGGGCCGGGGCGGGCGCCGGCCAGCGCGGCCCGGGCGGCTTCGCTCGGGGGGACACCGCGGGAGGTGAGCCGGCACATCTCCTCCAGTACGGCGATGTCCCGGGGTTCCCACCGCCGGTGGCGCCCCGGTGCGCGTCGGGCGGGCCCGATGCCGTAGCGGCGCTCCCAGGAGCGGATGGTGGTGGGTGAGACGCCGAGCCGGCGCGCCAGGGTGCCGGTGGACACCCCTGCTCCGGCCCCAGCGGCTCCGGTCGTACGGGCGGCCGGGTCGGCGGGCGGGGCGGGGTGTCCGGGGGCGCCCCCGCCGACGACGTCACCGAGGTCGTCGACGACGTCGGACCGCCTGGGGACGGACGCGGCCGTCGGACCTGCGGGGACGTGGTGGCGCGGAACGGGCGGTGTCGCGTCGTCGGGCGTCATCTCCGCTGTACACCTCCTCGGATGGGATGCCTCTCGGGCGGGACGGCGGGGTGGAACAGGGGCGCAGTCGGCGCTCCCGGGTGCGGGACGTTGACGAACCGGCCCGCGAGCCCTCGGCCTCAGGGCACCTGGGTGGGGGCGGGCGGGGTCCAGCGGCGGTGGGGCGGCACCGCGTGGTCGAGGCCGAAGTCCTTCTTCAGGTGCTCGGGGATGGCGTAGTGCATGACCCGGCCGCGGGTGAGGGAGGAGAGTTCGAAGACGGTGGTGAGGTGGCCGAGGCGGTCCAGGGCCCAGGCGCCCAGCGGTGAGTGGTCCTCGATGGTCTCCAGTACCCCCAGCAGGCTGGGGATGACCTTGACGACGCGGTCCCAGCCGGTGCGGGGGACCTGGAGCCAGTCGGCGCAGGTGTCGCCGACCAGGTGGCGGATGAGGGCGGAGACGATCGGGTCGAAGAAGGTGCCGGGGACGACTTCCTCGTAGAGGTCGATCAGCTGGCGGGTCAGGTGGGAGCCCTCGTCGGAGGGGCCCATGTGGCGGATCATGTAGCGGTCGAGGAACCGCCGGGCCTCGTCGAGGGTCGCGGGTGCGGCGCCCTGGTCGACGCCGAGCATGGCGCCGACGACGCGCCAGGCGTAGAAGTAGGACTCGGCGCCCTCGGTGGACATGTGGATGCCGAGCCGGTGCAGGCTGTCCAGGACGAGCAGGGAGAAGAACATCTGCCCGCCGATCATGTCCTCCTGGCAGATCGGCGTCCCCAGGACCCCGGTGTCCCAGCGGCCCTCGCGCCGCAGGTGGTGGCGGATGGAGGCGTGCAGGAGGCGGACCTTCTGCGCGGCGGGGACGAAGCGGCTGCCGGCCTCGAAGGCGTCGGGCCTCATCAGGTAGACCGTGAACTGACCCGTCTCCGCCATCCGCTTGGAGGGGTAGTTCAGCCCGTGCGTGGCGGACAGCAGCTTGGCCACGTGCGGCACGAGGTAGCAGGCGGGCATGGAGGCGAAGGACAGGGCGGTGGTGATGTGGACGTTGTTGTCGATGAAGAACAGCCGCGCCTTCTCCATCTCGCCCCAGTCGACCCAGGAAGGGGGCGCGGCGGTGGTGGCGAGGTACTCGCGGGCGACGTCGGGCAGTCCGTCCGGCAGGGGTGAGCCGACGGCGGAGACGTAGCGCATCAGGGTGTTGAACGTGCCGACTTCCCCCCGCTCGAACAGGGTGGCCACGACGGCGTCGGCGAGCTCGTCCCCGCTCTGGCGCAAGGCGTTCATCGAGGTCTCGGTGTAGATCATCTCGGCGGTCCCTTCGGACGGGCTGGACGGCGGTGGGCGGATGCCGCGCAGTGGGGTCATCGGTGGCGGTCGGTGGCGTGGTGGGCGAGGACGGTCAGGGCCTGTCGGGCCTGCGCGGGCACACCGGCCCCGTTCAGGTGGCGGACGGCCTCCCGAACCCGTTGCGCGATCAGCTCCTCCACCCGTTGTGGTGCTTCCAGTTCGACCATCAGCTCGCGCACCTCGCGCAGGTGGCCGTCGTCCAGGTCGCGGCTTCCCAGAACGGCGGCGAGGTGGTCGCGCTGGGAGGGCAGGGCGGCCTGCCAGGTCATGGCCAGCAGGGCGGTGGGGCGGTTGGCGCGGATGTCGTCCAGGCTCGCCTTGCCCGTGTGTTCCGGGTCGCCGAACAGGCCCAGGAGGTCGTCGCGCAGCTGGAACGCTTCTCCCAGCGGCAGCCCGTACGCCGACAGGGCCTCGCGCAGTCCGGGGGAGGCACCCGCGAGCAGGGCGCCGATGAGGAGGGGCTGTTCGACGGTGTACTTGGCCGTCTTGTAACGGATGACCTTGAGGGAGACCTCCGGGTCGGGGCACGCCCCCGTGGCGAGGATCTCCAGGCATTCGCCGGCGATCAGTTCCCGTGCCAGGTCCGCCCACATGGGCCGGGCCCGGCTCAGGTAGGCGGCAGGCAGGCCACTCTCGGCGAACAGCTGCCCCGCCAGGGACATCAGGTGGTCGCCGACCAGCATGGCCAGCGAGCGGCCCCCGGCGCGCGGACGCGACCCGCCGGCCAGGGGCGTCTCCAGGGCGACGTGGACGGTGGGCAGGCCGTGGCGTATCGGGCTGTCGTCGATGATGTCG
This sequence comes from Streptomyces racemochromogenes, assembly GCF_044129415.1. Classification (GTDB taxonomy): domain Bacteria; phylum Actinomycetota; class Actinomycetes; order Streptomycetales; family Streptomycetaceae; genus Streptomyces; species Streptomyces racemochromogenes_A. The sequence goes on along the minus strand of NZ_JBBDHD010000022.1, from coordinate 13,045 downwards.
TCGTGGACGGTCGCCGCGGCGTGGACGAGCTCCATGGAGGCGGCCGCGCGCAGCAGGGCGTCACATCCCGGCTGGCCGGACGCCCGCCACCCCCAGTAGCAGAAGGCCGCCCTCATGCGCTTGCCGTGCCGCGCGGCCACCCGCAGCTGCTCCGTGACCGGCCGCAGCGCGCCGTCGATCGTCACGAGCCGCTCGGCCTCGGCCGCCAGGAAGTCCTCCAGCAGCGCGTCGATCCGGTCCTTGAAGCCGGCCGGGTCCCAGTGCTCAGACATCGTCGGCGAAAGCGGCCCCGCGGGCCACGACGTGCTGGGCCAGGACCTCCAGGTGCGCCGGGGCCGCCGGTGCGACGCGCTCCAGGGCGATGCGGCCGCGGGCCATGAGGTCCTGCTGCGCGTCCTGGACGAGGTCGGGACCGTCGGACCGGCGCAGCAGTTGCCGTACCCCTGCCAGGGCCGAGCAGGCGGTACTGACCGCCACGTCCGCCAGGCCGGCCGCGAGCAGTAGCGCCTGCCGGTCCAGGCCCTGGTCTTCCATCGAAGATTTCATACCTCTCCTCCTGCGCGATTCTGCATTGCCGAACTCACGCTAACGCCATGAAATCAAGGATCCGCCGGGTGTTACCTGATGTGGTGAAAATATGGACGCGCTTTCGGTTCGTGTGGCGTGACGTAGCGAGAGAAGTCTTCCGTGCAGGCTGAAATGAGCTGGGGGGCAGGATTCGGCGCACACCCGCGACCGGGTCACTTGGACGTGCGCCGGGCGTACGCCCCTCCGGAGGTGAATGCATCGAGCACCCGGCGCCCCTTTGACAAGGGCGGGGCCGGGGGGAAACAATGTCGATCGACCCACCGCTGGTCCTCCCGGTCTGCCCCGATGAATCCTTCTCCGCGCATCGACCGGAATCACCTGAAAAATCATTGCCGGCCGCAGTGCTGCCAGTCTGTCGTGCCCATGCATCCGGAAACATGCCACGTCCGGCTGTTCCTGGATGGCGATGATTCCTTTCCGTTTCCGCTCGCGGAGCCGGAAAATCGGCGTGCCTTAAATATCGACAGGAGCGCGAGATGGATCACTCTTTTCGCACGGGCAGCCGGCCGAATGGATCCGACTGGCTGAGCGATGTCCGGGGCAGCCTGGAATCCGGCCTCCGGGAGGCCGTTTCCGCACTCGAACCGGCCGCGCACCAGGCCGTGGCCTACTACTTCGGCTGGCGCGACGAGCAGGGCCGCAGCTGTGCGTTGCCCAGTGGGCGCCGACGGCTCGGCGCCCTGACGCTGCTGACCGCCTGCCTCAACGGCCGCGACTGGCGCCGGGGCCTGCCCGCCGCGCTGGCCTGCGAGCTGGCCTTCAACGCGGCGGTCATCCACGACGACATCATCGACCGCGACCGCACCCGCCGGGGAAGGCCGGCGGTCTGGGCCCTGTTCGGCGAGCCGGACGCGATCCTCGCCGGGAACGCCCTCACCGCGGTGGCCTTCGACGTCCTGGCCACCGCGCGGCCCGACCTGGCAGCCGTGACGACCGGCTGGCTGGCCCGCACCGTCGTCAAGCTCAACGCCGGGCAACTCCTCGACATCCGCTTCGAAGACCGGGACGAGGTCACCCTCCAGGACTACCTGACCATGGTCGACGGAAAGGCCGGGTCGTTCGCCGAGTGCGGCTGCGCGCTGGGCGCGACCTTCGCCGGCGCCGACGCGGCCACCGTGGAGGGACTGGCCGCGTTCGGCAGCCGCCTCGGCCTCATCTGGCAGCTGCGCAACGACTACCTCGGGATCTGGGGAGACCCCTCACTCACCGGAAAACAGGCGCACTCCGACCTCAAGAGCCGCAAGAAGACCTACCCCCTCCTCACGGCCCTGGCCCAGACCGGCGAACAGCAGGAACGTCTCGTCGACCTCTACCACCACGCCCCGCCCGGCCCGCTCAGCGACCAGGACGCACAACGCGCGGCCGACCTCATCGACCGGTGCGGAGGCCGCGAAGCCACCCTGACGGAAACCCGCCGCCAGCTCGACGACGCCCTCGCCCCCCTGGACCACCTCGTCCCCGACCCCGCCGCCCGCGAAGCCCTCGCCGCACTCGCCACCACCTACGCCCTCAGCGACCGATGACCCCCGGCAGCCCGATGACCTACGAGCTCCCCGCCCTGTGGGCCCCGATCGACACCGTCGCCAACCACGACAGCCTCGAACTCGCCGCCCCGGTCGCCGCCTTCCTCCGACAGACCGGAGCATGCCCCGACGAAGCCGGCGCCGCCCGGTTCGGCGCGGCGGGCGCCCAACTCGTGGGCTACGCGATCCCGGCCGCGACCGGACCCTGCGCACACGCCATGGCCCGCGCCGTCGCCGTCGGCTTCGCCATCGACGACCAGGAAGACCAGTCGGCGGACTCCGAGCGCTCCCTGCACCGCCTCATCCACCGGGCCACCCGCTTCGCCGCCGTCATGGACGCACCCGAAACCGGCCACGACGACCCCGACCCGTGGACCCGCGCATGGGCGGCAGCCATCGACGACCTGCGCGCCTGCGCCCTCCCCGCCCCCTGGCAGCGCGCCCAGGACGGCATCCGCGCCTACGCCCTCGGCTGCGTCCACGAAGCCTCCCTGCGCCGCACCGCCTCCCTGCCGCCCCTGGACCACTACCTGCCCTTCCGCTACGCCCTGGCCTCCGGCCGGTGGATGGCCAGCCTGGTCGAGATCGCCGGCGAGTTCGACCTGCCTCCCCACGAGATCGGCTCACCCCTGGTCCAGGCCGCCCAGGAGACCGCCCTGACGGCCGCCTTCCTCGACAACGAACTCCTCTCCCGCCGCAAGGAAGAAGACCGCGGCGAGTACGACTGCGGCCTGATCCCCGTCCTGCTCGCCGAACCCGGCCCCCGCACCCTCCAGGAAGCCGTCGACGACGCCGCCGCCCTGCGCGACCGCGTCATGGACCTCCACCTTCGGCTCGCCGCCGCCGCCCGCGCCGACACCGGCCCCCGCACACGCGACTACGTCGACCTCCTCGGCCGGGCCTCCGCCGGGATCACCACCTTCAGCCGCGACACCCTCCGCTACACCACCCCCCACCAGCGGAAACCTCCCATCACCTCCGGCCCGACACCGCCGCACCGCGGCCCCCGCCGATCCCGGCTCCCTCCGCAGATCGGACGATGGACACAGCTGGCCCACTGACAGCGAACGGGATGGAACCGGTGCACCACCACGCAGGACAACGTCACGCGGTCGCACGAACGACGCCTCGGGCCCTGCCCACCGCTCGCTCCTTGGCCCGTTCCGTGAAGAACGGATTCCGCACGGGCCGGCAACCGGTCAGGCAGAGCACCGGGGCTCCCCTGTCCATGCAAGGCGTGTGGAAGTCCTACGGCGCCCGGAGCGTGCTGCGCGGCGTGAACGTGACGGTCGAGCCCGGCACCCTGCTGGGCGTGACCGGCGAGAACGGCGCGGGCAAGACCACGCTGCTGCGCACCATGGTGGGCGAACTGGCCCCCGACGAGGGCGCGGTGCACCGGGACGGCCGGATCGGCTACTGCCCCCAGGAGACCGTGGTCAACCCCTTGCTCAGCGTCTCGCAGCACCTCGAACTGTTCCGGACCGCCCACGGGCTGCCCGACACCGGACACGCCCAGGACCTGCTGGGAGCGCTGGGCTGCCCCGACGCGATGGAGCAGCAGGTGGGAACGCTCTCGGGCGGCACCCGCCAGAAGCTGAACCTGGTGCTCGCCCTGATGAACCGGCCCACGCTCCTGGTCCTCGACGAGCCGTACCAAGGGTTCGACTGGGACACGCACCGGCGCTTCTGGCACCTGGCCCGGCGGTTCCGCGACGACGGGCAGGCGGTCGTGGTCGTCTCCCACCTCCTCCACGACCTCCAGCACTTCGACACGGTCTACGAGCTGCGGGACGGCGTCCTCACCGAAGGGGCCCGGCAGCGGTGAGGGCACACGTCACGCCGTTCACGACGGCGCTGCGGTTCGTCCTGGCGGCGCATCAGCGCAACCGGCTCGCGCTGGTGCTCGCCCTCGTCTTCACGCCCGGATGGCTCTTCCTCACAAGAGCCTGCTCCTACCATGCGACCCTGCACTTCCAGGTGTTCCCGGCGGGCGGGTACATCGGCGCCGACAACAACCAGAGCAGCCAGGTCTCCAGCGTGATGAACTCCGTCACCGTGATCACCGGGTTCATGGCGTTCCTGGAGACGCTCAAATCCGGGCCCCTGGAGCGGCGCCTGGTCCTGGCCGGCTACCCCCGCCGCCACCTGATGGCGGCCCGGGCCGCCGCGCTGCTCGTCATCGCCGCCCTGCTCGCGCTGTACGCGACCGCGCTGATCCACCTGTCCTTCACACAGCGGCAGGCAGGAGGAACGGCGCTGGCGCTGTTCGCGGCGAACACCGCGTTCGGCGGCCTCGGCATCATGCTGGGCTCCCTCCTGCGGGGCGAGCTGGAGGGCTTCTTCGTCGTCATCATGACCAGCATCATCGACAACGGCCTGCAGAACCCGGGCCTGAACCCGCCCGCCGACCAGCCGTGGCTGCCCTTCATGCCCCTGTACGGCCCCTCCCAGGCCGCCTACGCGGCGGCGTTCACCCAGGCGTGGCCGGGCGGCTTCGCGGCCAGAGGACTGGTGTGGTTCGCGCTCACCTCGGCGGTGGGCACGCTGGCCTTCTGGCTGCGCACCCGCTCCTACCACCGGCCACGGCCCCTTTCTCCCCCTTCTCCCCCCGAACGTCCCCTCGGCGGCCCACCGTGCGGGCACGCCACGGTCGCTCCCCACGGCACCGCTCGGTGATCGCCGGGCGCCGGGCAGCGCGAGCGGGGTGAGCGGTGTCTCGCGTACGAGGTCCTCCCCGGCGCCGCGCCGCTCGTCCTGCGGAGCGAGTCCTACGGCCCGCTGTAATCTCGCAGCGCATGCGGAAAGCCACGCGGGCACGCGCGACAGAATCCCCCACCACCACGACGGAACTGCGAGGGGAAGACCGACGTGAGCACCGAGAAGCCAGCGGACGATCCGCAGCAGGTCTGGGACGTCGTCGTGGTCGGAGCCGGCCCCGCCGGAGCCTCCGCGGCCTACGCGGCCGCCGCCGCGGGAGGCCGCGTGCTCCTCCTGGAGAAAGCACGACTGCCGCGGTACAAGACGTGCGGCGGCGGCATCATCGGCCTCTCGCGAGACGCGCTGCCGCCGGGCTTCGAGCTGAGACTGCGCGACCGGGTGCGCGCGGTGACGTTCACACGGAACGGCAGGTTTTCCCGCACGCGCCGCTCCCGTAGGACGCTGTTCGGGCTCGTCAACCGGTCGGAGTTCGACCGGCAACTGGTGGAGCACGCCCGGCAGGCGGGCGCCGAGGTACGCACCGGAGCCACCGTGGCGCGCGTGGAACAGCACCAGCCGGACGCGGGCACGGCCCGGCTCGTCCTCCAGGGCGGCGAGACCGTCCTGGCGCGCGCGGTCGTGGGCGCCGACGGCAGCGCGGGCCGCGTGGGAGCGCACGTCGGGGTGAGACTCGACCAGGTGGACCTGGGCCTGGAGGCGGAAATTCCCGTGCCGGCGAAGGTCGCTGCCCACTGGGCGGGCCGGGTGCTCGTCGACTGGGGTCCCCTGCCGGGCAGCTACGGCTGGGTGTTCCCCAAGGGCGACACGCTCACCGTCGGCGTGATCTCCAGGCGCGGCGAAGGCGCGGCCACGAAACAGTACTTCGAGGACTTCGTGGTCCGGCTCGGCCTCGCGGACTACGAGCCCAGCATCTCCTCCGGCCACCTGACGCGCTGCCGCAGCGACGACTCCCCGCTGTTCCGCGGCCGGGTCCTGGTGTGCGGCGACGCGGCCGGCCTGCTCGAACCGTGGACCCGCGAAGGCATCTCCTTCGCCTTGCGCTCGGGCCGCCTCGCGGGAGAGTCGGCGGTGCGCATCGCGCAGGCCCGCGACACGGCGGACGTCCACCGCCAGGCACTGCACTACGCGAACGCCGTCACGACGGGCCTCGGCGCGGAGATGACCGTGGGACGGCGCGTCTTCGACTTCCTCCAGCGGCACACCGGCCTGTCGTACATGGCGGTCACCCGCATCCGCCCCGTATGGAACCTGCTGGCGAAGACCACCCGGGGCTCGACGCCGCTGGCCGAGGCCCTGCACACCCATCCGGCAGGCCGCGCGCTGAGACTCGACCGCTGACCCGGCACGTTCCCGGCTGCCGTGCTCCTGCCGGGTTCGCGCCCGCTGTGCCGGGGCAGGACTGATCACGGTGAAGTGGCTGCCCCGTCGGCCCTGGGGGCGTAACCTGACGGCCTGGGGTGGGGCGCCCGGCGGCTTGCGGGACGGTGCGGAATGGTGGGCGAGGTCGATGCCGGCTTCAGGCGGTGACGCGGGCGGTCACGTGGACGGTGACCTGCTGGACGGCTACCTCGCGGCTCTGGCGGCCCGGTGCGGGCCGGCCGTTTTCGAGGCGGTGGTGGCGGCCGTGCGGGACACCTGCGCGATGCTGGCCGAGGGCCACACGGCGGTGCTGGCCGGGCCGGAGGGCTCGGCGTTCGGGCCGGTGCTGCAGCGCGAGTACCTGAGCCTGCTGGCGGTGCTGATGACGGGCCGCACCGACCTGGAGGTCATCACCGTGCCCACCGCCGAAGGCGAGGGCTGGGCGGTGGTCGAACCCGACGTCGCCGCCGACCCGGACACCGCCGACGCGGTCCGCGCCCGCGTCGCGGCGGCGGAAGCCGACCGGGTCCGGGCCCTGGGAGTACTGACGTCCGTACTCCCACCCCCACGCCGGCCCTCACCATGAACGCCTGCCGACAGCGGCGCTTGCCGCGGACCACGGTGGCGGCCGGCCCCCCTTGATTCAGGGTGTGGTTCGGCTGCCGTCGAGCCGTTTGACGCGCGCTACGTTCTCCCGGTCCTCGGCGTCCGTGCTCGCATCGGCGGCGAACCAGGCGTCGAGGATCTCCTTGAGCAGCGGTTCCGAGGTCAGGCGCAGGCTGAGCGCGAGCACGTTGGCGTCATTCCAGCGGCGCGCCCCGTCCGCCGTGTAGGCGTCCGTGCACAGGGCCGCGCGTACGCCGGGAACCTTGTTCGCGGCGATCGAGGCGCCCGTACCGGTCCAGCAGCACACGACGGCCTGGTCGGCGTTCCCGGCGGCGACCTCGCGGGCTGCCGCCTCCGAGCAGGCCGCCCACTGCGGATCGTCGCCCGGTCTCAGCGCCCCGTACGGCACCACCTCGTGCCCGCGGTCGCGCAGCTGCCCGAGGAGCGCGCGAGCCACGGGCTCGTCCATGTCCGAGGAAACGGAGATCCGCATGCCCCGAGAGTAACCGGCTGTGCAACGGACGGCGGTCTGCCTCGTACTGCCGACGCCAAGCCCGGGCCGCCGGCCCCCGACGACCGGGCGCGGCGCAGCCTGTGGCCGGCGAGCCCGGCCGCCCAGACCGTTGCACCGTATGGCGCAGCGGCGAATCGGTTTCCCCGCCCAGGCCGGGTGAAGCTCTGCGCGTGGGCTGCGCGCCGAAGGGCGGATGACAGCAGCCTTGGCGGCGCGAGGGCGCGCGAACCACCCGCCCCGCTGAGGAAGGAGATCCCCGTCATGAAGACGTTCACGCGTGTTGTCGCCGTCGCCGCCTGTACGGCCGCGGCAGCACTCACCGTCGTCCCCGCGGCGCAGGCCGCGCCCGCCGCGAGGGCTGCCGCCGCCGGCTGCCGCTACTACTACACCAGCTACTTCACGGGCCCCAACGGCGAGAAGACCGGCAGCGGTGAGTACGCCGAGGGCGACCACGACCCCGAGGGCCGCATCTGCCGCAACGGCTGGTGGGTGTCCCCGTACGAACTGGAAGACCCGGGGACGGCCATCCGCTGACCTGCTGGTGGTGCGGGGGCCGCTCCGGCGGCCCGCCGCCCACTCCACGATCGGCGCCCGATGCGAGGCCGCCGTTCCTGTGAGCACCGCCGGCAGGAAGGCGGGGCACCCCATGTCGTGGTGCTCCCACAGCGGGCCGCGGCCTTCGTTGGAGAGCGGGTGCCTGCCCCTGGCCCGCACAGGCAGGGTCTCTCCATGCCGACAGATGTCAGCGGGGACGGCGGAGTGGTCCGCATGCCGGGAATCGGATCGGCATCGACGGGGTTGGGGGGACAAGCCGTCATTGGAGGGGTCATGCGAGCGATTCAGGTGTACGAAGTGGGCGGTCCCGAGGTGCTGCGGGAGGTCGAGGTGGACCAGCCGCCGCCGGGGCCGGGCGAGGCGGTCGTGGAGGTCGCCGCATCCGGGGTCAACTTCCTCGACGTCTACCACCGCGACGGGCGGTACAGCCTCCCGCTGCCCTTCACCCCGGGCACCGAGGGCGCCGGCACGGTCGTCGAAGTCGGACCCGGCGTCACCGGCGTCGCGGTCGGGGACCGGGTCGGTTGGGTGGAGATTCCCGGCACGTACGCCGAGCGGGCCGTCGTGGACGCCTCGCGGCTGGTGCCGCTGCCCGACGACATCGGCTTCGACACCGCCGCCGCCGTGCTCCTGCAAGGCATGACCGCGCACTATCTCATCAAGGACGCCTACCCGGTTCAGCCGGGCGACACGGTGCTCGTGCACGCGGCTGCTGGTGGCATGGGGCTGCTCTTGACCCAGCTCATCACCCATCTCGGCGGCAGGGTGATCGGCACGACGTCGACCACGGCGAAGGCCGAGCCGGCGAAGCGCGCCGGGGCCGCCGAGGTGATCCTTTCCTCCGCAGTCGACGATCTCGCAGCCGAGGTGAGGCGGCTCAACGGCGGTCAGGGACTGCCGGTCGTCTTCGACGGCGTCGGCGCGCACACCTTCGACGCGAGCCTCGCCAGCCTGCGAAGGCGCGGCCACCTCGTGCTCTTCGGCGCGGCAAGTGGTGCCGTGCCGCCGTTCGATCCGATGCGGCTCGCCCACGGCGGTTCGCTGACCCTGATCCGGCCCAGCCTCGGGGACTTCATCGCCGACCGGTCCGAACTGCTCCGACGGGCCGCCGATGTGTTCGAGTGGGTGCGCTCCAAGGCGCTTGAGGTCACCGTAACGGGCCGCTACGCCCTGTCCGAGGCCGCCCGGGCCCACAGCGATCTGGAGGCTCGGCGCACCACCGGCAAGCTGCTCGTCGTACCCGGTGCGGCCGCTACGGGACGCCGCGAGGAGACGCAGAGCTGATCCCCGAGACGCGTAGGGCCCCCGCGCTGCACGCGCGGGGGCCCGGTGACGGCGGCTCGGTCCTGGTCGGGCCGGCTCCATCCGTGGCCGGCGCGGTCAGCCGATGAGTTCGGCGAGGATCCACTCGGCGAGGCTCTCGGTCACCAGGCTGTGCTCGGAGTTGGTGTCGTCGCAGCGGAAGGCGTCCAGCTCGCTACGGCCGGAGGGGAGGTCGTTGAGGGGGGTGGTGAGGTCGACGTCCCAGGTGACGGGGTCGTACTTGAGGGCGACGGCGCTGACCGAGGGCACGAAGCAGCCGGAGCGGTGGCGCTCGTCGATCGTGGCGCCGAGCGCGTCGGCGAGCATGCCGTACGAGCTGAGGGTGCCGCCGGGCGCGCCGTCGAGCGGGGGGATCTCGCTGGTGCGGCTCGTACGGTAGCCGAGGAGCAGGGCCGACATCCGTACGACTTCCTGGTCCTGGCCGAAAGCCGGCTGGGTGCGCAGTACCGCGCGGGCGATTCCCGGGGCCCTCCAGTCGAAGACCGGCTCGTCCGGCAGCAGCGGGCCCGAGGTGCCGTCACCGGTGCCGTTGGCGACGCCGATCCTGCGCAGGCCCGGCTTGGACGGGAACCATCCGATGTCCTTCAGGTCCTGGAGGAACCGGACGCGCTTCTCGCTCCAGGTCGCGACGGCGCCGGAGTCCTTGGCGTTCGGCACCCAGGCCCACAGGAGCTGCTGGGCGGCGGCGCTCCTGATCAGCTCGGCCTGCTTCGGCTTGCCGGAAGGGTCGGGAACGGACTCGAAGAAGTACGCCAGCTGCTGCAGGGCGACCGGGATCCAGGCGCCGTTGTGCGGGGAGTCGTAGGAGAGGTAGATGCGGCTCTCGTGGTCCTCGCCCTCGTTCTCCATCCAGGCCAGCGCGTACCGGGTGATGAGTCCGCCCATGCTGACGCCGCCCACGATCAGGGGGGCGCCGCCCTCCTGCCGGTCGGTGATGGCCCTGCGAATGGCGCTGACCGCGACGGCCGCGTTGGCCTGGATGTGGGTGTGGCGCTCCTTGAAGCCCAGCAGGATGACGTCCACACCCGCGGCAAGCAGCTGGCTGAGCAGCCGCTTGCCGTCGGCGTTGTAGGGCGCGTCGAGGTGGGAGCAGAGGTCGTCGAGGCTGCTCTCGCCGTAGTTGAACCCGTCCGCGAAGATCATCGGGTTGACCAGGCCCTTGTGGGGCGTGCCGTCGGCGTCGAGGCCGTAGTAGACGGCGGCGGTCCCGGTGGCCGTCTCCCCGTCGTACGCGAACGCGCCGGTGAGCTGCCACACCGTATTCGGCTTGTTCACCTTGCGGGACGTGTCCCCCCGCAGTGTGGGCGCGAACAGCACTCCCTGCCGGAGCGGTTCCGGCGCCTCGCCCTGCGCCTCCTCGGCGCCCTCCGCGCCCGTCCACGCCGCGGTGCTGACGTCGACCCTCGGTTCGCTGCCGTGCCTGGCCATGTACTGCCGCCTTCCCTCGTCTGCCGGATGAGTCACCGCAGGGACCGCCTTCGGCCGGTTGGTGCCGCGGCCCGGCGGCGGTTCTGGCTGCCCGGGTACGCCCGGCGCCGGCGCCGGCTTGGGTGTCGTACGACCGATGACGTGCGCGGCCCTGCCAACAGGGGAAAGGTATGGGGGCCGGTCGGGTCCGGGGGGCGACGACACCTGGCGCGCGCACGGCGCCAAGGGGCACTGGCCCATCGGACTCCGCGCCCCCGTGCGCCTCCGAACTTTCGGGAGGGCTGCGCCGGTGACGCACACGGCGAACGGCCGGTCAGCTGCTGCACGAACCGGCTGGCCGGTCACCCCCGCCCGAGCGCCGAAGTCGGTGGCTGGTCGAGGAGGACCTCCGCGATCTGCTCGGCCGCCCACTGCGCGCGGCTCGGGGAGAGCCGGCCGTAGCCGATGACCAGGGCCGGAGGGTGGCGCCGGGTGGTATATCCGGAGAGGGCGACCGTGGCGATGCCGCGGTCTGCGAGGTGTTCGACGATCGTGTGGTCGTGGAGGCCGGGGGGCAGCGGGACCAACAGGTGCAGGCCTGCGGCGATGCCGCGGACCGGGCCGCAGTCGCGGATGACGGCATGGCTGCCCAGCGCGGTCACCAGGGCGTCGCGGCGGGCCCTGTACGTCTTGCGCACACGGCGCAGGTGCTTGTCGTAGCCGCCGGTGCCGGCCAGCCTGGCGAAGGTGAGCTGGTCCAGGGTGCTGGGGCCGGCGGCCGCGCTGTCGAGGGCGTCAAGCAGCGGCCGGCGCAGCGCCGGCGGTGGGACCATCCAGCCCAGACGCAGTCCGGGATGCAGGGTCTTGCTGACCGAGCCCAGGTAGACCACGAGGTTGCGGTCGAGGCCGGCCAGCGCGCCGACGGGTCTGCGGTCGTAGCGGAACTCGGCGTCGTAGTCGTCTTCGACGATGACGGCGGCGCGCTGCGCGGCCCAGGCGAGCAAAGCCCTCCGGCGTGCCGGGGACAGGGCCGCGCCCGTGGGGAACTGATGGGCCGGCGCGCACAGCACCGCCCGGGCGTCTGTTCGAGTCAGCGCCTCGACGTCGAGGCCCTCCGCGTCCACGGCGACCGGCTCGGTGGGCAGGCCGGCGGCGGCCGCGACCTGGTGCAGACGGGGCCAGCCGGGATCCTCGACAGCCAGGTGTGCGACCCCCCGTGCGGCCAGGACCCGCGCGACGAGCGACACGCCGTGGGAGGTACCGCAGGTGATGAGCACCTCGTCGGCCTCGACCGTCAGTCCGCGTACCCGGCCAAGATGGGCGGCAACGACCTCCCGCAACCGCTGCGCGCCTGCCGCCTGCGGGAAGACCGATGGTTCCCAGTCGGCGGTGGCGAGGACGTGTTGCATGGACCGCGTCCACCCGGGTGCGGGGAACGCGGCCACGTCCGGTGTGCCCGGCCGGAGGTCGGCCACCACCGGCGGTGCGGAAGGGGCACGCCGGGTCGTTGGTGCCCGGTCCGGGCGGGGCCCGGTGGCATGGGCCGTGACGCGCGTGCCGGAGCCCTGCCGCGTCTGCAGTTGGCCCTCGGCGGCGAGCTGGGTGTACGCCTCGTTGACGACCCATCGGGAGCAGCCGAGTTCGGCGGCCAGCGCGCGGCTCGGGGGGAGCAGGTGGCCCGGTCCCAGGCGGCCGTCCACGATCGCGGTCCTGATCCCCCTCGTCAAGCGCTCGTACAACGACCCACCGTCCTCGGACAGTTCGATGAGGAGGCCGGTGGCTCGATTGGTTCGGTCAATGCCCATGAAAGAGGACTGTATAGCCGGACTACTTGCCCCTAGCGTCGTCCTGTGCAGCCGGTGGCAACGGGTCACCGCGCCATGAACAGGAACACCCCTGATGACGAACATCGAATCCCACGCCCTGACAGTCGTCGCCCAGCTGCGGGCCAAGCCCGGCAAGGAGCAGGCTCTGCACCAGGCACTCACAGCGCTCGTGGCACCCACGTCGCGCGAGCCGGGCTGCGTCGCCTACAGACTGCACGTTGATGTGGACGACCCCGCCTCGTTCTGCTTCTACGAGATCTGGCGCAGCCGCGCCGATCACGCCGCGAACCTCCAGACCGCCCACCTACAGGACTTCACAGCCCGGCTGGACGACCTCCTCGACGGCGAGCTTCGCGTCAGCCTCCTCCGCCACATCGCCTGAGTCCGCCCGTCGGCCGTGTCGCCCCCCGGCCGTTCGTCGCAGAAGCCGCAGCGGCCGCCGGCCGGCCGCCCGCAACTGAGCATTGAATCCGTCGCCCGGCGCCAGGTACGGACAACAGCGACGCTCGGTTCTGCCTGGCAGGATTCCGTTCATGAATGGTCAGCCGAAGGAACCTGCCACTTGTGACGCGGTGGCGACGCGACGAACTCCCGCGCGTCCAGTCGACGTGGTGGGGCTCGTTCCC
>NZ_JBBDHD010000219.1:0-7111 GCF_044129415.1 Streptomyces racemochromogenes | reverse complement strand
GTGTGTTTTTTTTTTATAGGGGGGGGGGGCCGGGGGGCCGGGGGGGGGGCCCCGCCCCCCCGCCGGGCGCGGGCGCGGGGTGGTGCGGGGCGGCCGACGGTGGCGGTGCTGCGGGCGCTGGGGCTCGGGGACCTGCTGACCGCCGTACCTGCCCTGCGGGCCCTGCGGACGGCGCTGCCCGGGCACGAGCTGGTGCTCGCGGCGCCGGAGCGGCTCGCCGACGCGGTCCGTGCCCTCGGTGTCGTCGACCGGCTCCTGCCCGCGCAGGCCCCCGGGCGCGGGGTTCCCGCGACCCTGGCCTGGTCGGGGCCGCCCCCCGAGCTGGCCGTGGACCTGCACGGGTGCGGGCCGCGGACCCGGCTGCTGCTGGCGGGGCTGCGACCGCGCCGGCTGTACGTCTTCGCGCCGCCCGGCACGCGGGAATGGCCGGGGCCGCGCTGGCGGGCCGACGAGCACGAGCGGGACCGCTGGTGCCGGCTGCTGCGCTGGTACGGGCTGCACACCGACCCCGACGACCTGTGCCTGGCGGCGCCCGCCGAGCCCTCCCCGGTCCCGGGGGCGGCGGTGCTGCACCCCGGCGCGGACGCGGCGGCCCGGCGCTGGCCGGCCGAGCGGTTCGCCGCGGTGGGCCGGGCTCTGGCCCGGGACGGGCACCGGGTGGCGGTCGTCGCCGGGCGCGGGGAGGGGCCGCTGGCGAGGCGGGTGGCCGAGTATGCCGGGCTGGGTGCGGACGCCGTGCTGGGCGGGGAGCGGGACCTGCCCTTCGCGCGGCTCTCGGCCGTCATCGCGCGCGCCCGGTGCGTGGTGGCGGGCGACAGCGGGGTGGCCCATCTCGCCTCGGCACTGCGGACGCCGTCCGTGGTGCTGTTCGGACCGGTGGCGCCCCGCCTGTGGGGGCCGCCGGCGGGGGGCCCGCACCGGGCCCTGTGGCATCCCGGTCCCGGGGACGACCCGCTGCGGCCCGGGGACGCCCACGGGCCGGTCCCGGACGCCCGGCTGCTGAGGATCCCGGTGGCCGAGGTCCTGGCGGCGGTACGCGCCCTCCCCGAGCCGGTGCACCGCGTCTGAACCGGCCGCCCGAACCGCCCGCCCGGCTCCCCCGACGGCCCGGCCCGGGTCCGTCAGGCCGGGGCGGGGGCCGGCGTCAGCGGCGTCGCGCAAGGGCGGGCGGGTGCGCGCCGGTGGGTGAGCCAGCCGCCGGTGAGCGCCGCGACGATCACCAGTCCGCCGGCCACCAGGGCCGCCCGCACGCCCAGCAGCTCCATGAGCAGCCCCAGCAGCGGCGGCGCGGCCAGCCCCCACCCGGTGCGGACCGTGGACCAGGCGCCGAGCACCCGCCCGCGCATCCGGGCCGGCGGATCGGTCTGGAGCAGGGTGGACTGCGCGGTGTCGCCCACCGATTCGGCCACCGCCATCGGCAGAACGAGCACGAGCAGCAGGGCCGTCGACGGGACCACCCCGGCGAGCACCTGGAGCAGCGCCCCGGCGGCGGTGAGCAGGGCGACCAGGCGTACGCGCGGGCGCCGGAGCCGGGCCCCGAGGACGGCACCGACGATCCCGCCCGCCGCGAGCGTCGTGGACACCCGGGAGAACGAGGCGGCGTCCCCGGCGAGCGGGCCGGTCACCAGCACGACCAGGGTCAGCGAGTAGTTCCGTCCGAACAGGGCGCTGACGGCGTTCATGGCCGCGAGGGCCACCAGCCGGGGCCGCCCGAGGAAGTACCGGAGTCCGGCCGCCACCCCGGGCGCCTCCTCCCGCTCCGCCGGGACCGCCGTGACCGGCGGCCGCGCGTCGGGGGCGGGCCGCAGGAAGGGGATGACTCCGGCCACGAAGAGGAACGACAGCCCGTTGACGGCGTAGGCGGCGGCGGTGCCGAAGGCGACCACGGTCACCCCGGCCAGCGCCGCGCCCACGAGGCGTCCGGCGCTGTGCACGAGCGAGCCGACGCCGATGGCGGAGGGTACGTCCCGCGCGGGAACGAGGCCGTTGCCCAGCAGGGAGCACGCCGGGCCGTCCACGGTGGCCACGACGCCGGTGACGAGGGCCAGGGCCATGAGCGCGGGCAGGTCCAGCCGGCCCAGGGCGACGAGGAGGCAGGTCGCGAACGCCACCGCGGCCAGCAGGGCCTGGCAGACGGCGGCGGTGGCCTTGTGGGACCACCGGTCGACGGCGGCGCCGCCGGCGAGTCCGAGCAGCAGGCCCGGGGCCGCCTGGAGGGAGACGGACAGTCCGGTGACGGCGGCCGAGCCGGTGATCTGGAGCACCAGCAGGTTCTGGACCGTCAGCTGGGTCCAGGTGCCGACGTTGGAGACGAAGTTGGCGGCAGCCCACCAGCGCATGCCGCGGTGGCGCAGGGCACGCCAGGGCGAGCGGTCGGAGGGGGTGCGGGCGGGGGCGGCGGACGTGGCAGAAGGCAAGGCGGTACCGGGGAGCGGCGTAGGGGCGGGGCGGTGCAGGACGGGCGCAGGGCCGCGGCCGAGCCGGCGCGGCAGCCGTCCCGTGTCCGGGTCCCGGACCGGAACCCGGAGACGGGCCTGCGCACAGGCCCGGACCCGGGCACCCGCCCGGACCTGAGCCCGGACACGAACCTGGCCACGGACACCGGCCGGAACCTCGGCCCGGACACGGACCTGAGCACAGACACCGGCCCGGACCTGAGCCCGGACACCGACCTGGCCACGGACGCCGGCCCGGACGCGGCGCGGGGCCTGGCCACGGACACCGGCCCGGACCTGAGCCCAGACGCGGACCTGGGCACCGGCACCGGCACGGACTCGGCACGGGAACGGGAACGGCGGTGGGGCGGGGTCGGAACCGGGCATGCTCCCGGGCCCGGACGTGGCTGCCGGGCCGCACTGTCCTGCTCCGCCATGCTGGCAGACCCCTCCGGCCCACCGGGCGTGACCGTGGTCACGCGGGCCCGCGCCCCGCCCGAACCCACCTTCCCCGCCGCCCGGTTGGACTTCCCGTGGGCTTGCTCACACGCCTCCGGGCGGCCGCCCTCCGCACCCGGGTGGCCCTCCCCGGGGTGCCGCCCGGGGCGCGGCGCCGGACAGTGGGAGCGCAGACACGGCCGACGCGCGCCCGCGCCCGCTCGGCGCTCCGGTGACCGGCGACGGAAGGCTCGTGATCGTGATGGACGACTCCCCCCGGCTCGATCTGCGCGGCAGGCGCGCCCTGGTGACCGGTGGGGCACGCGGCCTCGGCGCGGCGGTGTGCCGCCGCCTCGCCGCCGCCGGGGCGGAGGTCCTCGTGGCCGACGTGCGGCGGGACCTGGCGGAGGAGCTCTGCACGGACCTGGCGGCGCAGGGCTCGCACGCCCGGTACGTGGACCTGGACGTGCGGGATCCCGAGCGGGTCGCGGCGGTGTTCCGCGGGCTGGACGAGGCGGACGGGTCCCTCTGCGTCCTCGTCAACTGCGCCGCCGTGGACGTGTCGAAGTCGGCGGCGCAGCTGACCGCGGACGAGGTGACCCGGGTGGTGACGACCAACCTGCTGGGCCCCATGTACCTGTGCCTGGAGGCCTACCGCCGTATGGTGGCCGGGGGCGGGGGCCACATCGTGAACATCCTGTCCACCGCCGCGAACCGCACCTGGACGGAGGCGGGCCCCTACTCGGCGAGCAAGTCCGGCCTGCGCGCGTTCACGCACACCCTGTTCAAGGAGGCGCAGCGCGACTGCCTCGGCATCGGGATCACGGGGGTGATCGCCGGCGGGATGGAGACCGCCTTCATCATGGACCGGTTCCCGGACACCGACGTCTCGCTCCTGCAGAGCCCCGACATCGTGGCCGACACCGTGATGTACGCGCTCTCCGTGCCGGTGGGCAGCGCGGTGCCCGAAGTGGTGGTGGTGCCGCGCCGGGAGACCTCCTGGCCCTGAGCGGACGCGTCACCCCTCTGCCCGGCCGTTCTCCCGGAGGTCCGTGGTGTGGCCGATCACGTCGCGGGCGACCTCGGTGGCGGTACGGCCCTCACGGAAGGCCCGGGCGCGCAGCAGCGCGAGCGCCTCGTCGGCTCCCAGCCGCAGCTGGGACATGATCATTCCGGCTGCCTGGTAGACCTCGGTCCGGTGGTTCTCGGCATCGTGGAGCCAGGCCGCGACCCCCTCCACGGGGGCGGGGCCGTGATCGAAGGCGACCAGCAGGACCGTCACGGCGTCCGCGGCGAGCATGGCCGCGCGCAGGTCGGCGGCTTTGAGCATGCCGGGGGTGTCGCGGTACAGGTCCATGGTGCCGAGGACCACCGTGGACGTGCCCAGCGGCAGCGCGAAGACCGACCGGGCCCCTGCCGCGACGGCCCGGGGGGCGAAGAGCGGCCAGCGGTGCGCGTCCGTGCCACCGGCCAGATCGGGGGCCAGCACCGGGGCGAAGACCTCCGCGGCCCGCACTCCCGGCCCCTCCCCGAGGGTGAACTGGAGCTGCGCGAGCCGCCGGGCGGTCCCGTCGCTCGCGTGGAGCGGGATGTCTCCCCCGCCTTCGCCGCCGAGGGACATCGCCAGCCCGCTGACGGGCAGCAGGCCGAGGACGGCCTCGCAGAGCCGGGCGGGCACGAGCTCGGCGGGCACGCCGTCCAGCATGCGCACCAGCGTGCGCGCGACGGCGCCGGGGCCGGCGGTGGGCGCACGGATCCCGGGGTCGTCGCGGGCCCGGGGGCCGCCCGGCCCGGACCGGTCCAGGGGCACGGCCCTCACCTCCCGGCCTTCGGCGCCCGGCCCCGCCGGCCGGACGCCCGGGCGCCCGGAACCGTCTCACGGTCCTCCGGCGCCGTGGATGCCGTACGGCCGCGGCCGTTCGGCGGGAGCGGGCAGCGGGCCGGAGAGGAGTTCGAGGAGGCCGACGATCTCGTGCCCCGCTTCGGCCGGGTGGCGAAACCGCCCGCCCGGGACGATGGCGTACCGGTTGCGCCGGCCGTCGACGGCCCGGTCCCGCAGCAGATACCCGCCCTGCTCCAGGTCGGCGATGATCGCCTGCACGGTCCGCTCGGTCAGGCCGCACCCCGCGGCCACGTCGCGCAGGCGGATCCCGGGGTCGCGGGAGATCGCGAGCAGGACGCGTGCGTGGCTGGTGAGGAAGGTCCACCGGGGCCGACGCCCCACAGCCGGTGCCATATATCCACTATGCCCCATATCAGCCAACAAAGGATCACCTGCTGTGAATTTCCGGTAAATCTTGACGTATAACGCGCATCCATTGAAAATCCGATCAGAGCTGTCCTTGCCGGGCTTGTGGAGATTCCCATGAGTACCTTCAGTGACCCCGAGGTCCGCCTCGACGGGCAACGGCCCGCCGAGGGAGCGATGGCCGTGACCGTCCGGCGCGAGGGCCACGACGCCGCCGCCGTCCGGATCACCGGCGAGGTCGGCGCCGACCGCGCCGACGAGCTCCGCCTGGTGCTGCTGGCGGCGCTCGACGCCTGCCCCGGAGGGATCAGCCTCGACGTCGCCGACGTGAACTTCCGCGACTGCTCCGGGCTGAACGCGCTGATCGACCTGGAACGCGAGGCCGCCGAACGGAACCGGCCCCTGAAGCTCGCCGCCGCCGCGCCCGCCGTCCGCCGCCTGCTGGACGTGGCCGGGCCGCCCTCGCCCGCCGCCGGCGCCGCCCCCGGTGCCGGCGCCCCCGGCACCTCGCCGCCGGGGCCGGAACCGGGCCGGGGCTTCGAGGTGACCCGGGCGCGACTGGAGGCGCCCGACACCGACGACGGGCTCTGGGTGGTCTTCCTGGAGGGCACCGTGGAGGCGCACGACGGCCCGGCCCTGCGGAACGCCCTGGCCGGCGCCGATCCGGGAACCCCCGCGTACGTGATCGAGCTCGGCGGCCTGGCCCTGATGACCCCCGCCGCCGCCGCCGTCCTGGTCGAGCTGGGCCGCACCCTGTCCACCCGCGGCCGGCGCCTGCTGCTCGTGGGGCCGCACCGGCTGACCGGCCCCGTCGTACAGCTCAGCCGCACCTCCGGCTTCGTGGAGTTCCACGCCCACCTGGACCGCGCCCTGGCTTCGGCGTCCGCACCCGGTCCGGGACATCGTGCGCCCGGCCGCTCCCCCGGGCCCGAAGCCGACCCGGCGGGGGAACTGCCCGCCTGACGGGGCGCCGCCCGCGGAACGGTCCGGCGGGTGGTCAGGCCGGGTGGCCGGCCTCGATGTCCCGTACGTCACCGAACCGCAGCGGCCCCGCGCCGGACGCCCCGGCCGTCGGGCCGTCCTCGACCGGGGCGAGCAGGAAGCCCTCGTGGTCGCCCCCGGCGACCACGGCCTCGATCCGCCCGGTGAACCAGGCCGCCACCCCCGTCAGAACGGGACTGCCCTCGCGCCCGGGCCGCCAGCCGATGCCGTCGAACTTGTCCGTGCGGTCCCCGGTCCGGCCGCCGAAGAGCCGGGCCAGGGCTTCCTGGTTCCGGCCCAGTACGTGCACCGTGAGGTAGCGGGCGCGGCGCGCCACCCGGTACGTGTGGTTCTCCACCGACAGCCACACCGCGAAGCGCGGCGGCTCGATCGAGCACTGCGAGGCGAACCCGACGAGGCACCCGGCCCGCAGCCCGTCCGCGGCCGCCGTGACCACGTACATCGGGCCGTCCTGCGCGACGGCGAAGTCACCGAGGTCCGGTTCCGGCATGGCGGTTCTCCCTCGGCTCCGGTCTGCGCTGGTCTGGTCCCCCGCCGCCCCTGCCCCGTCCGCCGCCCGGCCATGCGCGGGCCGCCCGGGTTGCGGGGGGCGCCCCGCTCCGAGGCGTGGCGGTGGCGGACATGGCTCCCGGCGCCCCGGGTAGACGCGGCCCCATGGACACGCACCGTACGACACCAGGTCCGGGCCCGCTGCTGTCGGCGGTCGAGCGGCTCGAACAGACCCCACGGGCCGACGGACCGATCGACGCGCTCCGCAAGGCCGTCCGGGCCCTGCCGCTCGGTCCGGCACGCGACCTGCTCCACGGCCGCCCGCTGGGGCACCCCGCCCATCCGCTGCTCGTCCAGGTGCCGATCGGGACCTGGCTCTCGGCAGCCGTACTGGACCTCCTCCCCGGCCGGGGGCGGGGGGCCGCCCGGGGGGGGGGGGTCGGGCGGGCCGGGGGGGGGGGGGCGGCCGCGGGGGGCGGGGGGGGCGGGGGGGGGGGGG
>NZ_JBBDHD010000218.1:0-7319 GCF_044129415.1 Streptomyces racemochromogenes | reverse complement strand
GCTCGGCGTCGGCATCACGGCGTACGGGGTGCTGTCCCGGGGCCTGATCAGCGGGCACTTCAGCCGCGACCGCGCGCCGCCGCCCCCGCCCGCAGCCGGCGGGCGTGGGCGCGCAGCGCGGCGCAGTGGCCGCGCAGGCCGTCGGCGGGTGTGGACGGGACGGCGAGGGGCGGGCGGCAGTCGCTCAACGGTTCCTCCAGGGGGTGGGGGCGGCGCGGCCCGGTCGGCGAGGGGGAGCGGGCGGCCGCCCGTCACCCGGCCCCCGGCGGCGGGCGCGCACGCGCCGGGCGTGCGGCAGGTCGGAGCCGTCGTCCCCGACTCCGCCGCGGGGGCCGCGCGCGCAGAAGGCCCGCAGGGCGGCGCCGAATCCCAGCAGCGGTTGGGCGGTGACGGCCCGGCCGGTGGCGACCTGCCAGCCCGCGTGGTCGTTGAAGGGGTTCTCGTCGGTGAGGGCGTCCCAGGCCAGGATGTCCGCGAAGGTCGGGGCCAGCAGGGTGAAGGCCTGCCCCGCGCCCCGCTCGCGCAGCAGGTGCCGGAAGGCGCGGGCGGCGTCGGCCTGCCGGCCCCCGTCCACGGCCCGCAGGACGGCGGCGCAGCCGGGGTCCGCGCGGAGCTCGGGCCGGCCCGCGGTCGCGACGCGGATCCGGGCCTTCAGCCCGCAGACGGCCGCGCTGACGGCCAGGCTCTCCCGCCGGGCGAGGATCCCGGCGAACCATCCGGCCCGGGCCACCCCCCGGCCGCGCGGGGCCCAGCCGAGGCCGGCGGGGTCGGTCAGGGTGCGCAGCAGGGTCCGCCAGGCGCGGCGCCGGCGGCTGCTGCGGGCCACGAGGGCCCCGGCCGGCAGACGTGCGCCGAACGCGAGCCCGGAGGCGTACCGGGCGGCTTCGCCCACGGCGTCGGCGGCCTCGGCCAGTTCCAGGCACAGGGCGTCGAGCGTGTCGACGTCCGGGTCGGTGGCCGGCGCGGTCACGGCGTCGGACATGGGCTCCTCGCGGGGGCTGCGTAGGGCGGTTCGGCGGCTGCCGGGATCACCGTACGTCGGCCCCGCGCGCGGCGCGCTCCGACTGCGCTACGAGGGTGGGCCGCCGGTCAGGGCCGGTTCGGTGCGGCTCTCGCGGGCGAAGGCCGCCTCGCGGAAGGCGGTGCGCAGCCGGGCGCCGGACCCGGGGCCGGGTCCCGGGAGCAGGACGGCCCAGCGGTCGTGGCGCGGGGCGAGCCAGAGGGCGGGGCCGGGGCCGGACGGGGGGTGGTGGGCCCACACCCCGGCGGGCGCGGGGTGCCACAGGAGGCCCCGGGAGGGGGCGAGTTCGCCGGTGCGGATGCGCAGGGACTCGGCGGTCCAGGCGCGGGGGACGGGGTGGTCGGCCGGGGAGAGGAGGTGGCTCAGGAACCGGGTGAGGTCGGCCAGGGTGGTGTGGAGGACGCCGTCGGCGAGGCGGGTGCGGGTCATGCCCAGGGGCCGCCAGATCCGGGTGGCGGCGCTGTCGCCGAGGGGGGCGCCGCCGAGGCGTTCGACGAGACGGGTGAGGGCGGCGAGGGCGGCGGGGCCGTCCGCGTGGGTGAGGAGCTGGTGCGTGGTGGTCACCGGGGGTGCTCCGGCGTCGGACGGTTCCCCGTAGGCCGTGAGGGGGGTGTGCAGGGTGAGCTCCCCGCGGGCCACGAGGGTGCCGAGGAGGGGCCAGAACACGAGGGCGGGGGTGAGGGCGGCCACGTCGAGCGGGGTGTCCCAGTCGCCCGGCGGGCCGGGACGGGCGGCGTGGACGCGGTCCGCCGAGCCCACCGCCCAGACCGCGGCCGGGTCGGCGGTGCGCATGAGGGCCTCGATCTGCGGCGTCATGCCCGGAACGGTACGTCGGCCCGCGCGGCGCGCCGGGCAGGTGCCCGGGGAGTCGCGCCCGCGCCGCCGCCCGTCACCCGAACGCCGGGGTGAGGCGGCGCCAGGCGGGCTACGGCGTGCCGGGGCGGTCGGCCACCCGGAGGGCGTCGGCCCGGGGCGTGCCGATTCCGCTGCGGGTGGCGAAGCGGGGCCGGGCGCCCCGTCCGTGACCTCGGCCGTAAGGGCCCTGGTCAGGGTCGGGTACGGACCGGCCTACAGGGCGTTGTCCGGGCGGGCGGGATCCGAGCGCCCCGGCGAGGGCGTCGAAGGCCCGAGGCGGCGGTGCCCGTACCCGCCCTCGCCGGCGGTACGCGGCAGCGGCCGCCCGTCCGAGGGGCGGCAAGCCGGCCCGTGCGCAGGGGCCGGGTCGGCAGTGGTGGTGCTTTCTGCCGCCGCTGCCTCGACGGTGCCCCGCCCCGCCGCGACCGCGTCCGCGCCGTCGGCGGGGGGGGGGGAGCGGACGGCCGGGTCGCCGCTGCGGCGGTCACCGGGGCCCGGCGGCGCCGTTGCCGTCGCGGGGGACGAGCACCCGGCCGGCGGTCAGGACGGACGGCCGGGTCGCCGGCGGGCTGGGCGGCGGCCGGCCCGCCACGCCGTGGCCTGCGGCGTCGGGCCCGCCCGCTGGACCTTCGGGGGCGGGCGGGTCAGCCTGGAGGGATGAGTGCCCAACCCGGTGAACCCGTGCCCGGCCCCCGTACGCCGCCCCCGCCACCCGCGGCGACCGGGCCGGAACCGGCAGTGGTGCTGCGGTCGGCGCGGGGGCGGTGGGTGCTGCTGGCCACCGTGCTCGGCTCCGCGATGGCCCTGCTGGACTCGACCGTGGTCACCGTCGCCCTCCCCCGCATCGGCCGCGACCTCGGCGCCGACCTGGCGGTGCTCCAGTGGACGGTGAACGCCTACCTGCTGACCCTGGCCGGACTGATCCTGGTCGGCGGGGCGCTCGGCGACCGGTTCGGGCGGCGCCGGATCTTCGTGCTCGGGGTGGTGTGGTTCGCCGTGGGCTCGCTGCTGTGCGGCATCGCCCCGAACGCCGGGGTGCTCATCGGCGCCCGCGCCCTCCAGGGGATCGGCGGGGCCCTGCTCACGCCCGGCTCGCTCGCGCTGATCCAGGGCTCGATCCGGGCCGAGGACCGGGCCCGGGCGGTGGGCCTGTGGTCGGGGTTCGGCGGTGTCGGCGCGGCCGTGGGGCCCTTCCTCGGGGGCTGGCTGGTGGACGGGCCGGGCTGGCGGTGGGTGTTCCTGCTGAACGTGCCGGTGGCCGCGTTGTGCGTGCCGGTGGCGCTCAGGCACGTACCGGAGTCGCGGGACCCGCAGGCCGGCGGGCGGTTCGACGTCCTCGGCGCGGTGCTCGGCGCGTCCGCCCTGGCCCTGATCACGTACGCGCTGATCGAGGCCACGTCCGCGACCGGGGCCGTCGTCGTGGCGGGGGTGGGCGGGCTGCTGCTGGCCGCGGCGTTCGTGTACGTGGAGCGGCGGCGGCCGGATCCGATGGTGCCGCCGGACGTGTTCGCCTCCCGCCAGTTCACCGCCGTCAACCTGGTCACCCTGTGCGTGTACGCGGCCTTCGGCGGGTTCTTCTTCCTCGTCGTGCTCCAGCTCCAGGTGGTGTCCGGGTACTCGGCCCTCGGTGCGGGGGCCGCGCTGCTGCCGACGACCGTCCTGATGCTGCTGCTGTCGGCGCGGGCGGGAGCCCTGGGCGAGCGGATCGGGCCGCGGATCCCGCTCACCGTGGGCCCGCTGCTGTGCGCCGCCGGGATGCTGCTGACGCTGCGGGTGGGGCCGCACGCCTCGTACGCGCGGGACGTGCTGCCCGCCATGGTGGTCCTCGGCGCGGGCATGGCCACCCTGGTGGCCCCGCTGACCGCGACCGTCCTGGCCTCGCTGGATCCCGGCCGGGCGGGCCTGGCCAGCGGGATCAACAACGCCGCCGCCCGGGCCGCGGGGCTGATCGCGGTGGCGGCGCTGCCGCTGCTGGCCGGGATGGGCCCGGACGCCTACCTGTCGGCCGACGCCTTCGACGCGGCCTACGGGCGGGCCATGCTCTGGTGCGCGGGGCTGCTGTCGGTGGGCGCGGTCCTGGCCTGGGCGACCGTACGCTCCCCCTCGCCCGGGGCCTGCCACCCGGAGTGCCGGACGTCCTGCGCGGTCGAGTCCCCGCCGCTGGAACACCCGCGGGAATCCGCTCCCTGACCGGCCCGGAGGCCCTCGCGTGTGCTGGAGCGCCCCGGCGGACCTGGCGGCGGGCTCGGCCGTGGCCGCGGCCGGGGTGGTGTGCCTGGCGCGCGTGCGCGGGCCGCGGGACCTGCCCCTCGCCGCGCTCCCGCTGCTGCTCGGGGCGCACCAGCTGGTCGAGGCAGCCGTATGGGACGCGGGCGGCGGCTGCGGCCCGGCGACCACGGCCTGGGGCGGTGAGCGCCCTGCCCGTGCTGCCGCTGTGGGTGCCGCTCGGGGTGCTGCTCGCCGGACCGCCCGGGGCGCGGCGCCGGCTGTGGGGGCCGGCGGCCGTCGGCGTGGCCACCGCCGCGGTGCTCGCGTACTGCATGGCCGTGCGGCCGGTGGGCGCCGAGGTCCGGGGCCGCGTGGTGGGCTACGCGGTGGACGTGCCGTACGCGCCGCTGGTCCCGGCGGGGTACCTGGGCGCCACCCTCGGCTCCCTGTTCCTCTCGGGGGACCGGCTGCTGCGGCTGCTGGGGGCCGTGCTGGGCGTGGGGGCGGCGGTGTGCGCGGCGCTGTGGCGGCTGGAGTTCGCCTCCACCCGGTGCGCCTTCGCCGCGGTGGCGTCGCTGCTGGTCCTGGCCTGGGTCCGGCGGGCGGCGCCCGGCGGCGCCGCTACTGGTTCCGGCCGCCCAGGACGAACAGCAGGTAGACGAAGAACGCGAAGAGATGGCCGACGAACAGGTACGCGATCAGCCGGATGACCAGCCCGCGCGGGAACTTGGACTCGAAGCGCCGGAAGACGCTCAGCGGCGCCTGCCGCTCGGGGGCGGTGGACATGTTCTCTCCCTCGGACATACGGGTGGGCTCCTCGGTCGGTGGGCCGGACGGGCCGGCCGGACGTCTAGTGGTGCCGGGCGGCGGCGCCGAGGCAGACCCCGGCGAGGCTGCTCTGGAGCAGGGTGTGGACGAACAGCAGATCCGCCCCGCCGGGACCGGCCGCGCCGATCCGGTGCGGGGTCAGCGAGTCGAAGTGCGCGCTGTCCCCCGGCTCCAGCAGGTGCTCGGCCTCCCCCAGGTGCAGGCGCAGCCGGCCGCCGAGCACGTACAGCCACTCCTCACCGGGGTGTACGCGGACCAGGTCGTCCTGGCTGCGTCCCTGCGGGACGTGCACGCGCAGGGCCTGCATGCCCCGCCCGGAGCCTCCCGCCTGCCAGTACGTCCACCCGTCGGCCTCGCGGGCCCCGGGGCCGCCGGCCCGTACGATGGGGTCGGCGACGGCCGGGGTCTCGCCGAGCAGCTCGGAGACGGTCGTGCCGTAGGTGCGGGCGAGTCCGAGCAGCAGCGGCAGCGAGGGCTGGCGCCGGCCGGTCTCCAGTCGCGACAGGTGCGCGGGCGAGAGGCGGGCCCGGGCGGCGGCGGCCTCCAGGGTGAGTCCGGCGCGCCGGCGCAGCTCGCGCAGCTGCGGGGCCACGGCGGGCAGCTCTTCGGCGGCCTCGGCGGTCTCGGCGGTCTCGGTGTCCGAGGGTTCCTCGGGACGGGGGGTCATGCCCCGATTGAGCCAGAGCCTTGCCCCGCTGGCAATCTGTCTTGCCTCTGAGGCAAATTCCCTGTCCTGTCCGAGTCAGCCGCGGTGCTGCTCCAGCACCGCGTCGACCGTGTCGGCCTCGTGCGGCCCCTTGTCGGGGCGGTGCCGCAGGACCCGGGCGAAGCGCAGGGCGACACCGGCCGGGTAGCGCGGGGAGCGCTGGAGGCCGTCGTAGGCGATCTCGACGACCAGCTCCGGCCTGACCCGCACGGTGAAGCCGTCGTCCTCGACCGCCAGCTCGCGCAGCCGCTCCGTCTGCCAGCGCAGCATCTCGTCGGTGAGCCCCTTGAAGGTCTTGCCGAGCATGGCGAAACCGCCGTCGGCGCCGCGGGCGCCCAGGTGCAGGTTCGACAGCAGGCCGGTGCGGCGGCCGTGGCCCCACTCGGCGGCCAGCACCACGAGGTCCAGGGTGTGGACGGGTTTGACCTTCAGCCACTGTTTGCCGCGCCGGCCGGCCGCGTACGGCGAGTCGAGGGCCTTGACCATGACCCCCTCGTGCCCGCGGCGCAGGGTCTCGGCCCAGAACCCCTGCGCCTGCTCCTCCTGCCCGGCCGGGTCCTCCACCGCCAGCCGGCGGACCCGGGCGGACGCGGGAACCAGGCCGGCCAGGGCCGCGTACCGTTCACGGACCGGCAGGTCGAGCAGGACGCGGTCGCCGAGGGCCAGCACGTCGAAGAAGAAGGCGCTGACGGGGAGCGTCCGCCGGGCGGCGTCCACGTCCAGCCGGGAGCCGACGCGGCTCGCGATCTCCTGGAACGGGACCGGCCGCCCGGCGGCGTCGTGCCCGATGACCTCCCCGTCGAGGATGAACCGCTCCCCCGGCAGGCCCAGGGCCAGCTCGACGACCTCGGGCAGCCGGCCGGTGATCTCGTCGAGGGAGCGGGTGTACACGTGGGCGGCCGCGCCGTCGCGGTGGACCTGGACCCGGATCCCGTCGAGCTTCTCCTCCACCGCGCACGGGCCCAGTGCCCGCAGGGCGTCCTCCAGCGAGCGGGCGGTCCCGGCCAGCATGGGCTGGACGGGCTGCCCGACGCGCAGGGCCACGCCGCTCAGCGCCGCGGCCCCGTCGGCCAGCACCGCCGCCGCCACCCTGGGCAGCGAGCCGTCCAGCATCACCGCCCTGCGCAGCTCCGCGGCCGGGACCCCGGCGGCGGCCGCCACCCCCTCCAGGGCCACCGCGTCCAGCGCGCCCTGGCGCACCTCCCCGGAGAGCAGGCTGCGCAGGAACCGCTGTTCGGGCCCGGTGGCGGCGCCCAGCAGCCCGGCCACGATCCGGCGCCGCTCGGCCTGCGCGCCCGGGCCGGAGACGGCGGCCAGCTCCGTCACCGCCGCGTCGACGTCCCGCACGGTCAGGGTGGGCTCCGGGGCCGGCCCGGTGTCCTGGGCGAGGGTGCGCCAGCCGACGCCGGGGCGGCCCTGCGGAAGACGGCCGGAGAGGTAGGCGATGACCAGGCCGGCCTCGTCGGCGGGCGCGGCGGCGAAGAGCTCCGCGAGCAGGGCGGTCTTCCGCGACCGGGCGGAGCTCCCGGCCACCTCCCGGGACACCCGCGCGACCTCGGCCAGCAGCATGCGCCCCATCCTGCCGCCCCGCAGCCCGCCCCGCAGCCGGAACCCGACCCCGCGCCCCCGGCCGCCCGGGCCGGCCCGCGGCCCCCCAGCCGCCAACACGGCCCCAGTCTCATATACAAAACTCCGAGCCCA
>NZ_JBBDHD010000217.1:0-7353 GCF_044129415.1 Streptomyces racemochromogenes | reverse complement strand
CCGATCATGTCGATCCCCAACGGCTCCAGCGCCGTCAGTGCCGCCCCGATCTCCGAACCCAACAGCATCGTGCCGGTGGTCTCGACGGTGACGGAGCAGATCAGCGGGACCGTGACGCCGAGGGCCTCCATGGCGCGGCGGGCGCCGATGATGGAGGACTTGGTCTGGAGGAGGTCCTGGGTGGTCTCGACGAGCAGGGCGTCCGCGCCGCCGGAGATCAGGCCCTCGGCGTTGACCTGGTAGGCGTCGCGGATCTGGGCGTAGGTGATGTGGCCGAGGGTGGGGAGCTTGGTGCCCGGGCCCATGGAGCCCAGGACCCAGCGCTGCTGCCCGGTGGAGGCGGTGAACTCGTCGGCGACCTGGCGGGCGATGCGGGCGCCGGCCTCGGAGAGCTCGAAGTTGCGTTCGGGGATGTCGTACTCGGCCAGGGCCGCGTAGTTCGCTCCGAAGGTGTTGGTCTCGACGCAGTCCACGCCCACCGCGAAATACGCCTCGTGCACCGAGCGCACGATGTCGGGGCGGGTGACGTTCAGGACCTCGTTGCAGCCTTCGAGCTGCTGGAAGTCTTCCAGGGTGGGGTCCTGGGCCTGGAGCATGGTTCCCATGGCTCCGTCGGCGACGACCACGCGGGTCGCGAGCGCCTCTCGGAGGGCATCGGCCCGGGTCTGGGTGTCTGCGGGCGGGTTCGGCAACGAGGCCATGGTTGAGCTCCCTGGGATGCGACGGCTGTCGGCTTTGCACCCCCGCTGTGTCAGGGGCGCACGCGGTCAGGGTAACCGCGCGGCACCCGCCCCGGTGAGGGCGTCCCACGTGGCGGACTGCATCCTGTGCGCGGGAGTCCCACGGAAGGGTGCCTGGTCGGCGGCACACCGGGTAAACCCCCAACCATGCACCAGGTCGGCATCGACCGATAGTGTTCGGCATGGTCGAACTACGTCAGCAGGAGGCTGCGCGATGGCACGGAACATCCAGTCGCTCGAACGAGCCGCTGCGATGCTGCGGCTCCTGGCCGGCGGGGAGCGCCGGCTGGGTCTGTCGGACGTGGCGTCCGCCCTGGGCCTGGCCAAGGGCACGGCGCACGGGATCCTGCGCACGCTGCAGGCCGAGGGCTTCGTGGAGCAGGACCCGGCCTCCGGGCGCTACCAGCTGGGCGCGGAGCTGCTGCGGCTGGGCAACAGCTACCTGGACGTGCACGAGCTGCGGGCCCGCGCGCTGGTGTGGACGGACGATCTGGCCCGGGCGAGCGGCGAGAGCGTGTACGTCGGGGTGCTGCACAAGAGCGGGGTGCTGATCATGCACCACGTCTTCCGGCCCGACGACAGCCGCCAGGTGCTGGAGGTGGGGGCCATGCAGCCGCTGCACTCCACGGCTCTGGGCAAGGTGCTGTCGGCCTACGACCCCGTGGCGCACACGGAGGCCCTGGACGGGGAGCGGGAGGCGTTCACGCCGCGCACGGTGACCGACGCGGCGGGCTTCGAGGAGATCCTGGACCTGACCCGGGCGCGCGGCTGGGCGGCGGACGTGGAGGAGACATGGGAGGGCATCGCCTCGGTGGCGGCGCCCATCCACGACCGGCGGCGGATGCCGGTCGGCGCGGTGGCCGTCGCGGGCGCCGTGGAGCGGGTCTGCGGGGAGTCCGGCGAGCCGCACCCGGCCCTGGTGGCCTCGGTCCGGGACTGCGCCAGGTCGGTTTCGCGCGACCTCGGAGCGGGCCGGTTCTGACCTTGACCCGGCCCCCCGGGCACCCTTTCGGCATCTCTTTGGTCCACCCCGTGGCCGCATCGCGCGCCATTCGGGTGGACCTCGTCGTTTCCGGACCGCCCGTTGGCCGAATTTGGGCGATCGTACCGAGTGGTAACGATCCGGTTCTTTGACCTGGTCAGGCCTTGACGGGTTCTGAACGCAGGCGGAAAACTGCCGTTCATCGGTCGGCATTGTCGAACACCTACCGGCAATACGCGTTAGGCTAGGGCGAGGCCATGGACCGGTGAAGCACTCACCGAGTGTGCGGACGACCGGAGGGACCCGGTGTCCGCCCACCCCTGGACGTAAGACAAAGGAGTCGCGGGTGTCCAGCTCCGACATCTTCATCGGCGAGACCATCGGTACCGCCCTGCTCACTCTGCTCGGCGGCGGCGTGTGCGCCGCCCTCACGCTCAAGAGCTCCAAGGCCCGCGGCGCGGGCTGGCTCGCGATCACCTTCGGGTGGGGCTTCGCCGTCCTGATCGCCGCCTACGTCTCCGCGCCGCTCTCCGGCGCGCACCTCAACCCGGCGGTCACCGTCGGCATAGCCGTGAAGACCGGCGAGTGGGGCGACGTCCCCGTCTACTTCGCCGGCCAGCTGCTCGGCGCCATGCTCGGCGCGGTCCTGATGTGGATCACCTACTACGGCCAGTTCGCCGCGCACCTGGCGGACCCGGAGAACATCAAGGACGCCAAGCTCGGCCCCGAGGACCCGCACCCGCACGACGTCGCCGGCCCGGTGCTCGGCATCTTCTCCACCGGCCCCGAGATCCGCAACGTGGTCCAGAACCTGGCCACGGAGATCATCGGCACCTTCGTCCTCGTCATCGCGATCCTCACCCAGGGTCTCCAGGACGACGGCAAGGGCCTCGGCGTCATCGGCGTCCTGATCACCTCCTTCGTCGTCGTCGGCATCGGCCTCTCGCTCGGCGGCCCGACCGGCTACGCCATCAACCCGGTCCGTGACCTCGGTCCCCGCATCGTCCACGCCCTGCTCCCGCTGCCCAACAAGGGCGGCTCGGACTGGGGGTACTCCTGGATCCCGGTGGTCGGCCCGCTCGTCGGCGCCGCGCTCGCCGGCGGTCTGTACAACATCGCGTTCGCCTGATCAGCTTCGGCCGCGTTCGTAAGATCCGCACCGCCCTCCTGATTCCGCCTACTCAACAGATCTGCCAGGAGCAGCCACCATGACCAGCAGCACCGGCCCCTTCATCGCCGCGATCGACCAGGGCACCACCTCCTCCCGCTGCATCGTCTTCGACCGCGACGGCCGCATCGTCGCCGTCGACCAGAAGGAGCACGAGCAGATCTTCCCGAAGCCGGGCTGGGTCGAGCACGACGCCACCGAGATCTGGACGAACGTCCAGGAGGTCGTCGCCGGCGCCATCGCCAAGGCCGAGATCACCGCCGCCGACGTCAAGGCCGTCGGCATCACCAACCAGCGCGAGACCACCGTCCTGTGGGACAAGAACACCGGCGAGCCGGTGCACAACGCGCTGGTCTGGCAGGACACCCGCACCGACGCCCTGTGCAAGGAGCTCGGACGCAACGTCGGCCAGGACCGCTTCCGCCGGGAGACCGGCCTGCCGCTGGCGAGCTACTTCGCCGGCCCGAAGGTCCGCTGGCTGCTCGACAACGTCGAGGGCCTGCGCGAGCGCGCCGAGGCCGGGGACATCCTCTTCGGCACCATGGACTCCTGGGTCATCTGGAACCTCACCGGTGGCGCCCAGGGCGGTGCGCACGTCACGGACGTCACCAACGCCTCGCGCACCATGCTGATGAACCTGCACACCCTGGCCTGGGACGAGAAGATCGCCGAGTCGATGGGCGTCCCGCTCAACGTGCTCCCCGAGATCAAGTCCTCCGCCGAGGTCTACGGCCACGTCAAGGACGGCGTCCTCGCCGGTGTCCCGGTCGCCTCGGCGCTCGGTGACCAGCAGGCCGCCCTGTTCGGCCAGACCTGCTTCGCCGAGGGCGAGGCCAAGTCCACGTACGGCACCGGCACGTTCATGCTGATGAACACCGGCGACAAGATCATCAACTCCTACAGCGGCCTGCTGACCACGGTCGGCTACCAGATCGGCGACCAGAAGCCGGTCTACGCCCTGGAGGGCTCCATCGCCGTCACCGGCTCGCTCGTCCAGTGGATGCGCGACCAGATGGGCCTGATCAAGTCCGCGGCCGAGATCGAGACCCTGGCCTCCTCCGTCGAGGACAACGGCGGTGCCTACTTCGTGCCGGCCTTCTCCGGCCTGTTCGCCCCGTACTGGCGCTCCGACGCCCGCGGTGTGATCGCCGGCCTGACCCGGTACGTCACCAAGGCGCACATCGCCCGTGCCGTCCTGGAGGCCACCGCCTGGCAGACCCGTGAGATCACCGACGCCATGACCAAGGACTCCGGCGTCGAGCTGGCGGCCCTCAAGGTCGACGGTGGTATGACCTCCAACAACCTGCTGATGCAGACGCTCTCGGACTTCCTGGACGCCCCCGTGGTCCGTCCGATGGTCGCCGAGACCACCTGCCTCGGCGCCGCCTACGCCGCCGGCCTGGCCGTCGGCTTCTGGCCCGACACCGACGCCCTGCGCGCCAACTGGCGCCGCGCGGCCGAGTGGACCCCGCGGATGCCCGCCGAGCAGCGGGACCGCGAGTACAAGAACTGGCTCAAGGCCGTCGAGCGGTCCATGGGCTGGATCGACGACGAAAACGCCAGCTGACCGCACCAGCTGTCGAATCGACGAGGAGCTGAAGAGACATGAGCACCCTGCAGAGCGTCCCCGCACTGGGCACGCACCCGACCGCCGGCTCGAACCCGAGCCGCGCCGAGACCCGTGAGCAGCTGGCGAAGGCCACGTACGACCTGCTGGTCATCGGCGGTGGAATCCTGGGCACCTCGGTGGCCTGGCACGCCGCGCAGTCGGGTCTGCGGGTCGCCATGGTGGACGCCGGCGACTTCGCCGGCGCCACCTCCTCCGCCTCCTCCAAGCTCGTCCACGGCGGTCTGCGCTACCTGCAGACCGGCGCGGTCAAGCTGGTGGCCGAGAACCACCACGAGCGGCGGGTGCTGGCCAAGGACGTGGCCCCGCACCTGGTCAACCCGCTCACGTTCTACCTGCCGGTCTACAAGGGCGGCCCGGTGGGTGCGGCCAAGCTGGGCGCGGGCGTCTTCGCCTACTCCGCCCTCTCGGCCTTCGGCGACGGCATGGGCAAGGTCATATCCCCGGCCCGTGCCGTCGCCGACAACCCCGGCCTGAAGACCGACAACCTCAAGGCCGTCGCCGTCTACTACGACCACCAGATGAACGACTCCCGCGTGGCCGTCATGACGGTCCGCGCGGCCGTCGAGTCGGGTGCGGTCGTCCTCAACCACGCCGAGGTCACGGGCCTGCGCATGACGCGCGGCCGGGTCTCGGGTGCCGAGCTCAAGGACCGCCTCGACGGCACCGAGTTCGGCGTCGACGCGCGCGTCGTGCTCAACGCCACCGGCCCGTGGGTGGACCACCTGCGGCGCATGGAAGACAAGCACGCCATGCCGTCGATCCGCCTCTCCAAGGGCGCGCACATCGTCATGAAGCGCAAGTCGCCGTGGAAGGCCGCCATGGCCACCCCGATCGACAAGTACCGCATCACCTTCGCCCTGCCGTGGGAGGACCAGCTCCTGCTCGGCACCACCGACGAGGTCTACGAGGGCGACCCGGCGGACGTGCGCGCCACCGAGGCCGACATCCAGCAGATCCTCGACGAGGCCGCCTTCTCGGTGAAGGACGCCGACCTCGACCGCTCCCTGATGACGTACGCCTTCGCCGGCCTGCGCGTGCTGCCCGGCGGCCCCGGCGGCGTGGAGAAGGCCAAGCGCGAGACGGTGGTCTCGGAGGGCGCGGGCGGCATGCTGTCGGTCGCCGGCGGCAAGTGGACCACGTACCGCCACATCGGCCGTGTGGTCATGGACAAGCTCGCCAAGCTCCCCGGCAGCCCGCTGACCGACGACATGGAGCCGGTGAAGTCCCTCGTGCGCCGCGTCCCGCTGCCCGGCGTCGCCAACCCGAACGCCGTCGCGCACCGCCTGCTCGTGGACCGCGAGCCCGGCGCCCGGATGGACCCGCTGACCGCCCGCCACCTGGCCTCGCACTACGGCTCGCTGGCCTTCGACATCGCCCGCCTGGCGAACGAGGACCCGGCGCTGGCCGAGCGCATCCACCCGGACGGCCCGGAGATCTGGGCGCAGGTCGCCTACGCCCGCGACCACGAGTGGGCCGAGACGGTCGACGACGTGCTGCGCCGTCGTACGACGGTGACCATCCGCGGTCTGGACGACGAGTCCGTCCGGGCCCGCGTCGAGGAGATGCTGGCCCGCAAGGCATAGCTCGTACGCAGGTGGGGAAGAGGGGCGGTTCCGAGGGGAACCGCCCCTCTCTCGTGGGCTGTGGCGGCCGACCCCACAAGGCTTAGGCTTTCCCACGTACACGAGGAACTTCGGAAGGAGACCTGGGTGATCGAGCTTGAGGGCGTGCCCGAGCTGATCGACCCGGTCATGGTGGCCGCGTTCGAGGGCTGGAACGACGCGGGTGACGCCGCCTCCGGTGCGGTGGCGCACCTGGACCGGGAGTGGAAGGGCGAGGTCTTCGCGGCGCTCGACGCCGAGGACTACTACGACTTCCAGGTCAACCGGCCGACGGTGTTCCTGGAGCACGGGGTCAGGAAGATCACCTGGCCGACGACGCGGCTGTCGGTGGTCCGGATCGGCGGCGCGAAGCCGCGCGACCTGGTGCTGGTGCGGGGCATCGAACCGTCCATGCGGTGGCGGTCGTTCTGCAACGAGCTGCTCGGCTTCGCGCACGAGCTGGGCGTGGAGATGGTCGTCATCCTCGGCGCGCTCCTCGGGGACACCCCGCACACCCGGCCGGTGCCGGTCAGCGGGGTGACGTCGGACCCGGACCTGGCGCGGACCCTGGACCTGGAGGAGACCAAGTACGAGGGCCCGACGGGGATCGTGGGCGTGCTCCAGGAGGCCTGTACGCACGCGGGCGTGCCGGCGGTGTCGCTGTGGGCCGCGGTGCCGCACTACGTGTCGCAGCCGCCGAACCCGAAGGCGACGCTGGCACTGCTGAACCGGCTGGAGGACCTGGTCGACATCAGGATCCCGCTCGGGGAACTGCCGGAGGACGCGCGGGCGTGGCAGCTGGGGGTGGACCAACTGGCCGCCGAGGACAGCGAGGTGGCGGAGTACGTCCAGACGCTGGAGGAGGCGCGGGACACGGCCGATCTGCCGGAGGCGTCGGGGGACGCGATCGCGCGGGAGTTCGAGCGGTACCTGAGGCGGCGGGATCCTTCGGCGTCCGCCGAGCCGGGTGACGGGTCGTACCTGCGGGACACCTCCGGGGGGCCGCGCGCCCCGAAGCGCAAGCCGGACCTCTCCGCGGAGGAGCCTCCGGCCGCTCCGCCCGAGGAGTCGGGGGACGAGTCCCCCGAGGCCTAGCGGTCCGGTTCGGGCGGGCCGGGGTACGGGCTTCCGCTGCGCGGGGCCGGTCCCCTACCCGCCCTTCACCGTTCTCTGGGGCTCCGCCCCAGACCCCGCGCCTCAAACGCCGGCGGGGCTGTTGACAGCCCCGCCGG
>NZ_JBBDHD010000216.1:0-7367 GCF_044129415.1 Streptomyces racemochromogenes | reverse complement strand
CCCTTGACAGGGCGGCCCGCACCGGAAGGACAGTGGGACTGACGGGAAAGCCCCAAGGCATCCCTGAGACCGCTGAGTGTGGTCCCGTCCCCCCTCGCCCCGGCCTGCTGCTCCCTACCGCCCGGCGGGACACCGCCCCCAACCCGCCGCCCCCCACCCGGGGAGGCGGGTGGGCAGGCGCCGCCCGGCCCCCGGCCCCTCGCGGGGGCGATGGCGGGCCCCCGCCGCGAGCACCCGTAGCCGCCGCCCTACCCCACCGCCCCCCGCGCCCGCCTCCGGTGGCGGGCCACGCGTTCGCGGTTGCCGCAGACTTCGCTGGAGCACCAGCGGCGGCGGTGGCCGCGGGAGGTGTCCAGGTAGAGCCGGGCGCAGCCGTCGCCGCCGCAGGAGCGCAGGAGGGCCAGGTCGCCGGGGTCGGTGAGGAGCTCCACCGCGTCCCGGGCCACCGTGGCGAGCAGGCCCGCGCACTCGACCCCGCCGCACAGCTCCCGCACGAGGTGCCCTTCCCGGTCCCGGACCGCGCACACCCCCGGCGGCGGGCCCGCGGCGGCGGCGTTGACCCGGGCCAGGGCGTCCTCCTCCGGTGCGGCGCCGGCCAGTTCGGCGCGGACGAGGCGGTCGACGTCCCGGCGCAGCCGGCGGAAGGCCTCCACCCAGTCGGGCCCGAGCCGGCCGAGCGGGGTCCGGTCGGGGACCAGCCCGGCTCCGACCAGCCACAGGCGCAGCTCGTCGCCGTCGTGGATGGCCTCGGCCCCCTGGGGGGTCCGGGTGGCCAGCAGGTCGAGACAGACCCGCCCGGAGTCGAACCACATGCCCGTCACCGCCTCGGTCGTCGCCGTGGGACGCCTCCCCAGGGTGCCGTCGACGACCGGGAAGCGGAAGCCCCCGGGCGGGCTACGCGGGCGGCGGGTCGTCGTGCAGGAGCCGTTGGAAGAGCCGGTGGTCGCGCCAGGCACCGTTGATGTGGAGGTAGCCGGGGGCGAGGCCGATCTCGGTGAAGCCCGCCTTGGCCAGGACCCGCATGGAGGCGGTGTTGTCGACGAGGGTCTGGGCCTCGATCCGGTGCAGCCCGAGTTCCTCGCGGGCGGTGCGGCAGACCTCCAGCAGGCCGGCGGTGGCCAGGCCCCTGCCGTGCCAGGACCGGTCGACCCAGTAGCCGACGCCGCCGCTGCACAGCGGCCCGCGCGCGATGCTGCCGAGGTTCATGGCCCCCGCCACCGCGCCGGTCGCCGTCTCCACGAACACGTACGGGACCAGCCGGCCCTCCGCCCGCTCGGCGAGGAGGCCCTCGATGCGGGCGCGCTGGCCGGCCTCGGTGTAGAAGGCCTCGGGCCGCTCGGGCTCGTAGGGCGCCATGTACGCGCGGTTGCGCGTCAGTACGTCGGCCAGCCCGGCGGCGTCCTCGACGGCCGGGCACCTCATCTCCACCCCGTTGATGATCACTTGGGCACGCTAACGGACGCCCCCGGCGCCGTTCCAGCCCTCGCCGTCACCGGGATCCAGCGAGAGCCGGTAGCCGCGCTTGACCACCGTCTGGATCAGGTTCGGCTGGCCCAGGGCGGCGCGCAGCCGGGCCATCGCGGTCTCGACGGCGTGTTCGTCGCGCCCGGCCCCCGGCAGCGCGCCGAGCAGGTCGGCCCGTGACACCACCCAGCCGGGCCGTCGGGCCAGGGCTTCCAGCAGGGCCATGCCGGCCGGCGGGACCGGGCGCAGCCGGTCGTCGACCACCGCGGCGTGCCCCCGGATCTCCAGCCGGTGCCCGGCGACGGGCAGGACCCGTGCGCGTCCGGGGAGTTCCTGGCAGAGCAGCTGCACCAGCGGCCCGAGGCGGAACCGCTCCGGCTGGACGGTCGCCACCGTCTGGGCCTGGAGCGGCAGCGCGGTCACGGGGCCCACGCACGCCGCGAGGACCGGCCCGCGCAGCGCCTCCAGCACGGCCTCGCGCAGCCCGCGCCGCTCGGCCCGGGACAGCAGGGAGGCGGCGGCGGGGGCGGAGGTGAAGGTGACGGCGTCCACGGCGCCGACGGCCACCGCGTCGAGCAGCCGGTCCAGCGGCGCGAGGTCCTCCGGCGGCATCCACCGGTACACCGGCACGGGCACCACCTCGGCCCCGCCGTCGCGCAGTGCCTCGATGAACCCGGGCAGCGGTTCCCCGTGCAGCTGGAGGGCGATGCGCCGCCCGGCGACCGGGCCGGCCAGCAGCCGGTCCAGTACCTCGGCGAGGGATTCGGACTGCGGGGACCAGGCCTCCACCAGTCCGGCGGCCCGTACGGCGCCCTTGACCTTCGGTCCTCGGGCGAGGAGTTCGGTGGCGCGCAGCCGGTCCAGGAGCCGTTCACCGATCCCCCATCCGTCGGCGGCCTCGATCCAGCCGCGGAATCCGATGGCGGTGGTGGCGACGACGGCGTCCGGCGGGTGGTCGACGAGTTCCTTGGTGGCGGCCATCAGTTCACCGTCGTCGGCGAGCGGCACGATGCGCAGCGCGGGGGCGTGCACGACCGCCGCGCCGCGCCGGCGCAGCAGGGCGATCAGCTCGTCCGCGCGCCGTGCGGCGGTGACTCCGACGGTGAACCCCGCGAGGGGTCCGTGCGTAGCGTCGTCCATCGTGTGTCCTGCCTCGCCCTGTACGTCCGTTC
This sequence comes from Streptomyces racemochromogenes, assembly GCF_044129415.1. GTDB lineage: Bacteria > Actinomycetota > Actinomycetes > Streptomycetales > Streptomycetaceae > Streptomyces > Streptomyces racemochromogenes_A. The sequence goes on along the minus strand of NZ_JBBDHD010000216.1, from coordinate 4,731 downwards.
GTGGGGCCGACGGTGCGGTCGGCCGGGGCCGCCGTCGGCCGGCGCCGGCTGCGGCCGGCCTCGACATGGCGGTGTCCGAGCCTGCCAAGGCGTCGTGTCGGGCTCGGTTCCGCCGCATTTCCGTGCCGTTAACCGGGCCCGGTCCGCCCGGGTCCCGTTCACACGGAGGTGAGCTGCGCCTTCGTCCCGCTGTCCGCGGTCGCGGGGGCGGCGGGGGCGGTCGCGGGCCGGCGGAGGTATACCGCCCAGGTGACGGCGCAGCACACGGCGTAGAAGCCGAGGAAGGAGAGGAAGGCGGCGGTGCCCGTCCCGGAGGCGGCGAAGGCCTCGCGGAAGGCGAGGTTGATGCCGAGCCCGCCGAGCGCGCCGACCGCGCCGATCAGGCCCATGGCGGCTCCGGACAGCCGCCGCCCCTGGGCCGCGGCCTCCTCGCGGCCGAGTCCGCGGGCGAGGGCCTGGGCCTGGAAGATGCCGGGGATCATCTTGTAGGTGGAGCCGTTGCCGAGCCCGCTGAGGGCGAACAGGGCGGTGAAGCCGGTCAGGAACACCGGCAGGGACTCCTGTACGGAGGCCAGCACGACGACCCCGGTCGCGGCGGCCATCGCCACGAAGGCCGCCAGGGTGATGCGCGCCCCGCCGTACCGGTCGGCGAGCGCCCCGCCCACGGGGCGGACGAGGGAGCCGACCAGCGGGCCGATGAAGGTGAAGGAGGCGGCCTGGAGCGGGGTGCGGCCGAACTGGGTCTGGAGGACCAGTCCGAAGGCGAAGCCGTAGCCGATGAAGGAGCCGAAGCAGCCGACGTACAGCAGGGCCATGATCCAGGTGTGGGGCTCGCGCACGGCTTCGCGCACCGCGCCGGCGTCGCCCCGTACGGGGGCCAGGTTGTCCATGCGGACGAGGGCCAGTGCGGCCGCGGCCACGATGAGCGGGAGGTAGGCGGCGAGCAGCAGCCGGGGGTGTCCGGCGCCGGCGGTGGAGATGACGAGGAGCGCGGCGAGCTGGACGACGGGGACGCCGATGTTGCCGCCGCCGGCGTTGAGGCCGAGGGCCCAGCCCTTCTTCCGCAGCGGGAAGAAGGCGTTGATGTTGGTCATGGAGGAGGCGAAGTTTCCGCCGCCGACCCCGGTGAGCGCGGCGACGGCGACGAAGGCCGCGTAGGGGGTGCCGGGTTCCATGACGGCCAGTGCGGCCAGGGTCGGCGCGAGCAGGAGCAGGGCGCTGACGACGGTCCAGTTGCGGCCGCCGAAGCGGGCGACGGCGAAGGTGTAGGGGATGCGGACGAGGGCGCCGACGGTGGTGGCGGTGGCGATGAGGAAGAACTTGCCCGCGGGGTCGATCCCGTAGGCGGGGCCCATGAAGAGCACCATCACCGACCACAGCGACCAGATGGAGAAGCCGATGTGTTCGGAGAAGACGGAGTGGAGGAGGTTGCGGCGGGCGGTCCTCTCGCCGGTCTCCCGCCAGAAGGTCTCGTCCTCGGGGTCCCAGTGCTCGATCCAGCGGCCCCCTCGGCGGCCTTGCGGTCGGCTTCCGCTCATTACGCGCCTCCACAGCTGTCGTGTCCGTGGTGACGACGCTAGGAACGGCGGGTTTCCGCCCCGGTCCCCGCCCGATGACCGGGGGGAAACCTTGCTCTCACCCGCCGTGCGGCCGGGGTGTGAGCGCGGCCGGGAGCCAGCTGTCCGCGGGGAGTTCGAGCCAGCGGTGGGCTTCCTGGAGTTCGGCGGCGGCGCGGTCGAGGGCGTCCAGGCCGGGGTGGCGCAGGTCCGCGCGCCAGACCATGGAGAGCGGGGAGAGCGGGACCGGGTCCACGAGGGGACGTTTGACGCAGCCGGGCATGTCGAGGAAGCCGACGGTGACCAGGACCGGGTTGCGGGTCTTGGCCATCACCCGCCCGAACTCCTCCTTGCCCACGGCCACCGGGGCGGGCGGTGCCAGGGCGATGTCCCGGCCGGCGAACAGCTCGCGGGCCAGGCCGGTCCACTCCAGGGTGCGCGGGTTGCCGGCGCCGGCGTAGACGGTCTCGCCGGCGAGCGCGGCGAGCGGTACGGACTCCCGTGCGGCGAGGGGGTGTTCCTCGGGCAGGAGCACGGCGAGGGGTTCGTAGCGCACGGGGCGGTGGTCGAGCCGGGCCCGCAGGGCGGGGGCGAGGCCGGCGACGTAGCCGAAGGAGACGTCGAGGCGTCCGGCGGCGATCTCGGCGGCGGCGTGGGTGAGGCCGCTCTCGAAGCGGGCCATCAGCTCGTGGCCGGGGGCGAGTTCGCGGGCGCGCTCCAGGACGCGGCGGCCGGTGCCGGGGCCGTCGGTGTTGAGGTCGACGAGGAGGGCGGGCGGCGGGCCGGCGAAGGCGGCGGCGAGTTCCTCGTGGGCGCGGAGCACCTCGCGGGCGTGGGGCAGCAGGCGTTCGCCGTCGGCGGTGAGTTCGACGGCGCGGGTGGTGCGGGTGAACAGGGAGGCGCCCAGGGTCCGTTCGAGGCGCCGGACGTCCCGGCTGAGGGCCTGCTGGGCCACGTAGAGGCGGGCGGCGGCGCGGGTGAAGTGCAGTTCCTCGGCGACGGCGAGGAAGCCGCGCAGCAGCCGGGGGTCCACGTCGGGGGAGGTCACCCGGGAAGATTAACAACGGGAGGGTGTGAATGGTCCCGCAACAGGTGTTGGACCGCCGCCGGGGCCGGGCCGCAGGCTCATGGCATGCCGCAAGAGACCCCGCTCATGGCCGTGACGGGCACCACCCTGGTCCTGGCCGCCCCGGCCGCCGCCCCTGCCCCCGCTCCCGCTCCCGCTCGGCGTTCCGCCGCCGCCCGCGCGCTCCGCCCCTACGCCCGCCTCTTCGCCGTCCCGGGGGCGCGCGGGTTCACCGCCGGGAACCTGCTCGCCCGGCTCCCCATGGGCATGTTCGGGATCAGCGCGGTCATGATGATCGCCGGGCAGCGCGGCTCGTACGCCCTCGCCGGGGCGGTCACCGCGACCGGGATGGCCGCCACCGCCGTCGTCGGACCCTGGACGGCCCGACTCGTCGACCGGTACGGGCAGGCCCGTACCGCCGTGCCGGCCACCGTGATCGCGGTCCTCGGCTCGCTCTCCCTCGTCCTGTGCGTCCGTACGCAGGCCCCGGACTGGACCCTGTTCGCCTCCTACGCGGCCACCGCCACCACCCCCAACATCGGCGGCATGTCCCGGGCCCGCTGGACCCACCTGCTGCCCCGGTCCGCGCACCACACCGCGATGTCCTTCGAACAGGCCGCCGACGAGCTGTGCTTCATGCTCGGCCCGGTCCTCGCCGCCTTCCTGTGCACCGCCGTCTTCCCGGAGGCGGGCACCCTCACCGGGGCGGCCCTGCTGCTCACCGGCATGCTGGTGTTCACCGCGCACCGCGCCACCGAACCCCCGCCGGGCGGGGCGCCGAAGGCCGCGGGGGGCCGCTCGCCGCTGCGCGCCCTGGCGCCCCTCCTCGGGCTGTTCCTCGCCACCGGCCTGGTCTTCGGCTCGATGGAGGTCGCTTCGGTGGCCCACCTCTCCGCCCTGGGCCTGGGCGGCGCCTCCGGTCCCGTTCTCGCGCTCCAGGCGGCGGGCTCCTGCGCGGCGGGCCTGCTGTACGGGGCCCGGCGCCCGAGGAGCCTGCGGTCCTGCCTGTGCGCACTGGCCGGAGCGATGGCCCTGCCGTGGGCGGCGGCCGCCACCGGCTCCCTCGTGCCGCTGGCCGCGGCCCTGCTGCTGGCGGGGATGTCCACGGCGCCGGTGATGGTCACGGCGATGGGCCTGGTCCAGTCCCGCACCCCCGAAGGCCGCCTGAACGAGGGCATGACGCTGGCCGTCACCGCGATCCTCGCCGGGATCGCGGCCGGTTCCGCCACGGCGGGCCTGGCCGTCGACCGTCTCGGCACGGGTACGGCGTACCTCCTGCCGGCGGCCGCCGCACTGACCGCACTGCTTATCGGATCGGCGACTCCACGACCCGGCCGTTGATCGGGATTTCATCCGGCTGCCGGGTGACGCCACCGCGTGGGTCGCACCCTTCCATGCCGCAATCCGCCATAACTAGGGAGGCTTTCCCCCAAACCCTTCCCTTCGCGGAGGAACTCCCCTTGTCTGCTTCGCGCTCCGTCTCCTCGGCCCTGATCGTCGCGGCCGTCACCGCGTCCTGCCTGATGCCGGCCGTACCCGCCCTGGCGGACTCCTCGCACGTCCGTTTCTCCCAGCCCTACGTCCCCTCCATCGCTCCCGGGCAGACGGGCCGCGTCGTCATCGCGGCCCTGAACGGGGCGGATCCGGCGCACAGCGGCACCTTCCGCATCACCGCCCCCGAGCGGACCACGTTCCCGGAGGCCCGGTTCTACTGGAACGGCCAGCGGGCGGGCGGCTCGTGCAGCCGCTCCAGGGACGCGCGCCTGCTGACCTGCAACGCCGGCACCCGCGCCGGATTCGCGTTCCCGGCGAACACGCAGACCAGGCTGGCGGTTTCCCTGAAGGTGGACGCGAACGCCCCCGAGGGGACGACGCTGGACGGCGGCGAGTGGTCGGACGGCAAGGAGGCGCCCGCCCTCTTCGCCGTGGCCACCCCGGTACGCGGCCCGAAGGGCGACGACGGGCCGCCCGGACACGACGGCCACGACGGCCACGACGGCAAGCCCGGCCATCACGGCAAGCCCGGCCGCCCGGGCCCCAAGGGAGACAAGGGCGACAAGGGCGACACCGGCGAACGCGGCCCGAAGGGCGACCGCGGCGACACCGGCG
>NZ_JBBDHD010000215.1:0-7417 GCF_044129415.1 Streptomyces racemochromogenes | reverse complement strand
TATTTTTTTAAGGCGCGGGGGCCCCCCCCCCCCCCGGCGGGGGGGGGGGGGCGGGGGGCGCGGGCGCGCCCCCCCCCCCCGGGGGGGGGGGGGGGGGGGCGGCGGCGCTGGAGTGGCACGGACCGCAGGCCGACGCCTTCCGCGCCGAGGTGGCCGCCCTCGCCGACCGCTGCGCCCGCGCGGCCGACGGCTTCGCCCTCGCGGCGGCCCAGCTCGACGGACCCGACCCGCGACGGTCCTGACGCCGCCTGCGCGGAGTCCGGCCGACCGTCCGGGCGCCCGGTGGACGGCGGGGTGGCCGCGGTGGCGGGTACGGCGACCGGGCCGCCGTGCCGCTGATACCGGCCCGGGCCGAGCGGGTCCGCTCCCCTCGCGGGGCCGGACGACCGAGGCGTCTGGTGCGTGCTCTCGGTGCGCCGGGCGCACTCCCTCGTACCGGACGCAGTCGGCCGAGAGTTCGGGGGAGCGTGCCGGGCGTCGCGGGGCGGGCGGGCTTCGGCGACACGCCCCGGGCCCGGACGCCCCCTCCCCGACGGCGCCGCGGCGCGCGAGCGGTCAGGGCCCGCGTCGGCCGGCCGGGGCCCCAGCCGTCTTCCGGGGCGCCCGCGGGAGGCGCGCACGGGCCGCCGGCCGGGTCGGGGACCACGACGGGGTCACAGGACCAGCGACAGCAGCAGGACGAAGCCCAGCCCGACCACCGAGATGATCGTCTCCATCACCGACCAGGTCCGGACGGTCTGCCCGACGCTCATCGCGAAGTACTCCTTGACCAGCCAGAACCCGGCGTCGTTGACATGGCTGAAGAACAGCGAGCCGGCCCCGACCGCCAGCACCAGCAGCGCGGTCTGCGCCGTCGGCAGGCCGGCGGCCAGGGGGGCCACCAGGCCCGACGCCGAGATGGTGGCGACCGTCGCCGAGCCCGTCGCCAGCCGGATCGCCACCGCGATCAGCCACGCCAGCAGCAGGGTGGGCACGGCCCAGTCCCGGGACAGGTCCAGGACCATCCGCCCCACACCGGCGTCGATCAGCGTCTGCTTGAACCCGCCCCCCGCCCCCACGATCAGCAGGACACCCCCGATCGGGGCGAGGGACCGCTCCACCGTGGCCGCGAGCCGGTCCCGGGTGAAGCCGGCCGCCCGGCCCAGGGTGAACATCCCGGTCAGGACGGCCGCCAGGAGGGCGACCAGCGGCGAGCCGGCGACGTCGGCGAACCGCCGCAGCCCGTCGGCCGGGTCGTCGACGGCGATGTCCGCCAGCGCCTTGCCCAGCATCAGGACCACGGGCAGCAGCACGGTGCAGACCGCCGCCCCGAACCGGGGCCGCCGGACGGCCGTCCCCGGTGCCTCCGGCGCCGGCGGCGCCGTCTCCGCCTCCGGCGGGAGCGGTACGTCCACCCGGCGGGCCGCGTACCGGGCGAACAGCGGCCCGGCGACGACCACCGTCGGAACCGCCACCAGCACCCCGAGGGCCAGCGTGACGCCGAGGTCCGCGTGCAGCGCGTCCACGGCGACCAGCGGGCCGGGGTGCGGCGGGACCAGCCCGTGCATCACCGACAGGCCGGCCAGCGCGGGTATCCCGATCCGCATCGGGGAGTGGCCCCCGCGCCGGGCGACCAGCAGCACCACCGGCACCAGCAGCACGATGCCGACCTCGAAGAAGAGCGGCAGCCCGATCACCGAGGCGATCAGCACCATCGCCCACGGCATGGCGCGCCCCCGGGCGCGGGCGAGGATCGTGTCGACGATCGCGTCCGCGCCGCCGGAGCCGGCGAGGAGCCCGCCGAGGACCGCGCCCAGCGCGATCAGGACGCCGACGCCCGCGACCGTGGAGCCGAGCCCGGCGGTGAAACTGGCGAGCGTCCTGTCCACCGGGGCGCCGGCGAGGGTGCCGAGGGCCAGTGAGCCGACGGTCAGGGCCAGGAAGGCGTGCAGCCGGAAGCGGGTGATGAGCAGCACGATGACGGCGATGCCCGCGAGGACGGCGGCGCCCAGCCGGGCGTCACCTGCGGAGGTGATGGGGGTGGGGGCGGCCGCCGCGAGGGCGCCGACGCCGAGACCGGTCATGGTGGGGTTCCTCAGCTCTCGAACGCGCGCAGCGCGGCGAGCGCCCGCCCGGTGATCTCCTGCGGGGTGCCCGCCACGTCGACGGCGAGCCCCGGCTCGTCGGGCTGGAGCGGTTCGAGCGCGGCGAACTGGGAGTCCAGCAGGGAGGGGGGCATGAAGTGCCCCGTACGGGCGGCCATCCGCTCCCCGACCAGCGCGCGGTCGCCCGTGAGGTGGACGAACACCACGGTCCCGGGCGCGGCGGCCCGCAGCCGGTCGCGGTAGGCCCGCTTGAGGCAGGAGGCGGCCACCACCGCGCCGCCCGGTGCGCCCCGGCCGCGGATCCACCTGCCGACGGCGTCCAGCCAGGGCCTGCGGTCGGCGTCGTCCAGGGGGACGCCGGCCGACATCTTGGCCACGTTGGCCGCGGGATGGAAGGCGTCGCCCTCGGCGTAGGGGACGCCGAGCGCCTCCGCGAGCAGCCGTCCCACGGTCGTCTTGCCCGTGCCGGCCACGCCCATCACCACGATGACGTGCTGGGAGCCCACCTCGTACCTCGCCGTTCCTCGGTGCCGTCGTCGTTGACGGGCCCCACTGAACCGCATTAAGTACTACTTATTCAAGGGTTCCCGGCCGAAAAAACACACGTATCACCGCGCGAGACGTCACCGTACGCTTGCGCCATGACCACCGAAGGCAGTCCGGGCCAAGGACTCCACTCCCAGGTGCTGGACACCCTCGGCCTCGCGATCACGGCCGGGGAACACCCTCCCGGCAGCGTGCTGCGCACCGACGGGATCGCCGCGCGGTTCGGGGCCTCGCGGACGGTCGTACGGGAGGTGGTCCGCGTCCTGGAGTCCATGCGGCTCGTCGAGTCCCGCCGCCGGGTCGGGGTCACCGTCCGCCCGGCCGAGGAGTGGAACGTCTACGACCCGCACGTCATCCGCTGGCGGCTCGCCGGCGCCGACCGCCCCCGCCAGCTGCGCTCCCTGACCGTCCTGCGCTCGGCCGTCGAACCCGTGGCGGCCGGCCTCGCCGCCTCCCGGGCCACTCCCGAGCAGTGCGCGCGCCTGACGGAGGCGGCCCTCGGCATGGTCAGCACCTCCCGGGGCCACCGGCTGGAGGAGTACCTGCACCACGACGTCGCCTTCCACCGCACGGTGCTGGACGCCTCCGGCAACGAGATGTTCGCCCGCCTCGGCGACGTCGTCGCCGAGGTCCTCACGGGCCGCACCCGGCACGACGTGATGTTCCACGACCCCGACCCGGCCGCCGTCACCCTCCACGTCCGGGTCGCCGAAGCGGTCCGCGAGGGCGACGCGGCCGGGGCCGAGGCCCTGACCCGCCGGATCGCCCTCGGGGCCCTGGAGGAACTCGACGTCCTCGCCCCGTAGCGGCGCCCGCGGCCGGGCGGACGGCGCCGGGGCTCAGCCGGCCGCGGCCGCGCCGCGCGTCGCGAACTGGGTGCGGTACAGCTCCTCGTAGCGGCCACCCGCCGCCAGCAGCGCGGCGTGGGTGCCGCGTTCCACGATGCGGCCCTCCTCCACCACCAGGATCAGGTCGGCGGCCTGCACGGTGGAGAGCCGGTGCGCGATCACCACCGCCGTGCGGCCCGCCAGCGCCTCGGCCAGCGCCTCCTGGACGGCCGCCTCGGAGGTGGAGTCCAGATGGGCCGTGGCCTCGTCCAGGATCACCACCCGCTGCCGGGCCAGCAGCAGCCGTGCGATCGTCAGCCGCTGCCGTTCCCCGCCCGACAGCCGGTAGCCGCGCTCGCCGACGACGGTGTCCAGACCGTCGGGCAGCGAGGCGACCAGGCCGTCCAGGCGCGAGCGGCGCAGGGCCTCCCACAGCTCCTCCTCGGCCGCGTCGGGCCGGGCCAGCAGCAGGTTGGCGCGTACCGACTCGTGGAAGAGGTGTCCGTCCTGGGTGACCATGCCCAGGGTGTCGCGGATCGAGTCCGCGGTCAGGTCGCGCACGTCGATCCCGCCGAGGCGCACCGCGCCCGCGTCCGCGTCGTACAGGCGGGGCAGCAGCTGGGCGATGGTGGACTTGCCGGCGCCGGAGGAGCCGACCAGGGCGATCATCTGGCCCGGCTCCGCGCGGAACGACACCTCGTGGAGCACCTGCGTGCCGCCCCGCGCGTCGAGGACGGCCACCTCCTCCAGGGAGGCCAGCGAGACCTTGTCGGGGGAGGGGTAGCCGAAGGAGACCCGGTCGAACTCGACCGACACCGGGCCGTCGGGCACCCGGCGGGCGTCCGGCTTCTCGGCGACCAGCGGCTCCAGGTCGAGGATCTCGAAGACCCGCTCGAAGCTGACCATCGCGCTCATCACCTCGACCCGGGCCCCGGCCAGCGCGGTCAGCGGGGCGTAGAGCCGGGTCAGGAGCAGGGCCAGGGCGACGACCGAGCCGGCCTCCAGGCTGCCGCGCAGGGCGTAGTAGCCGCCCAGGCCGTAGACCAGGGCGAGGGCCAGCGCCGACACGAGTGTGAGGGCCGTGATGAACGCCGACTGGGCCATCGCCGTCCGGATCCCGATGTCCCGCACCCGGGCCGCGCGGGCCGCGAACTCGGCCGACTCGTCGGCGGGCCGCCCGAACAGCTTGACGAGGGTGGCGCCGGGCGCGGAGAACCGTTCCGTCATCTGTGTGCCCATCGCCGCGTTGAGCGCCGCGGCCTCCCGCTGCATCCCGGCCATCCGGGTGCCCATCCGGCGGGCCGGCAGCACGAACACCGGCAGCAGCACCAGGGCCAGCAGGGTGATCTGCCAGGAGATGCTCAGCATCACCCCCAGCGTCAGCAGCAGGGTCACCACGTTGGAGACCACCCCCGACAGGGTGTTGCTGAAGGCCCGCTGGGCGCCGATCACGTCGTTGTTGAGCCGGCTGACCAGGGCCCCCGTCCGGGTCCGGGTGAAGAAGGCCACCGGCATCCGCTGGACGTGGTCGAAGACCGCCCGGCGCAGGTCCAGGATCAGGCCCTCGCCGAGGGTCGAGGAGAGCTTGCGGGTCAGCAGGCCCAGCCCCGCCTCCGCCACCGCGATGCCCGCGATCAGCAGCGCGAGCCGGGTGACCCCGCCCGTGTCCCCGTTCCCGCCGGCCCCGGCCCCCTGCACGATCGCGTCCACGATCCGGCTGGCCAGCAGCGGGGTGGCCACCGCGAGAAGCGCGCCCACGACGCTGAGCAGGAGGAAAAGGGCGAGCCCGCGCCGGTGCGGGCGGGCGAAGGCGGCGATCCGGCGCAGGCTCGCCCGGGAGAACGGGGGCCGCTTGCCCTGCTGGGCGTTGATCGCGCTGTGCAGCGAATGCCACGCGGTGACTTCCATGTCCATGACCCCCACGGTAGAACCTCGACCAAACTTCAGGTCAAGGGAACGGCGTGGGACCACCCGTGGGGGCGCCCGGGGTCAACTGGGGCTGACAGAAAGGATTTCCGAGAACCCCGTGCCCGCGCCGGGCCCGATGGCATCATCGGGGAATGACGCAGGCACCGCACGCCGCCGACACCGTCCTGGACCGCTTCGAGCAGTGGGCCCGCGACACCCCCGGAGCCCCCGCCGTCATCGTGCGCCGCAGCCCCCTCTCCTACGCCGCGCTCGACGCCCGCGCCAACCGACTCGCCCACCACCTCCTCGCCCTGGCCCTGCCCACCGGTGCCCGGATCGCCATCGCCGCCGCCCGCCGCGAGGACGCCGTCGTCGCCCTCCTCGCCGCCCTCAAGGCCGGCGCCGCCTACGCCCTGGTCGACTCCGCCGACCCCCGCACCGCGCGGCTCCAGCTCACCGCCCTGGCCCCCGACCTGCTGCTCACCGACGCCGCCGGCGCCGCCCGGCTGGACCAGGGCAAGGGCCTGCCCGCCCTGCTCACGGACGAGGAGGCCGACCGCATCGGCGCCCGGCCCGCCGAGCCCCCGGCCCGCCCGCCGCACCCGGGGCCCGCCGCCGTGCTGTTCACCGGCACCGCGACGCCCCGCGCCGTCCCCGTCGGCCACCCCCTGCTGCTCGCCGCCCACGAGGCCTGGGTCGGGGTCGCCCGCCTCACCCCCGAGGACCGCCACCTGTTCACCGGCGGCGCCGACCTCACCGCCTTCGCCGCCGGCTGGACCCGCGCCCTGTGCGCCGGGGGCGCCCTCGTCCTCCCCGAAGGAGCCGACTGGCGGCCCGACGAGATACCCGAAGCCGTCTCCGACACGCACGTCAGCGCGCTGCACACCGACCCCGCGGGCGCCCTGCGCCTCCTCGACCGCGCCCTCGACCCCGCCGGCGCCGCCCGCACGGGCCGGCGCGAACCCGCACCGCGACTGGCCTCCCTGCGCCTGCTCACCGTCACCGGCGAACGGCTCCACCTCGACCAACACACCGCCCTCCAGGACCGCCTGCGCCCCGGCGCCCGCGTGCTCGCCGTGTACGCCCCCACCGAGGCGGCCGGCGCCGGCACCTGGTTCGAACTCCCGCAGCTGACCCGCCCGCTGGACGAGCCCGAACGGCTCGCCCTGCTCGGCACCCCCTTCCCGGGCTGCCGTGCCGACCTGCGCGACGGGGAGCTGTACCTGACCCCGCCGGGCGGCGGCGACGCGGTCGCCACCGGCGACCTCGCCGGACTCCGCGCGGACGGCCTGCTGGAGTTCGGCGGACGCCTGCGCGACCGGATCACCCTGGACGACGGCAGCCCCTTCGACCCGCACCCCGTCGAGTCCCTGATCCGCACCCACCCCGCGGTCGGCGCCGCCCTGGTGGCACGCGTCCGCAGCGCCGCCGGCACCCTGCTCGTCGCGTACGCCGCCCCGCCCCCCGGCGAATCCGGCCGCGCCGGCGAGGGTCCGCCCCTGGACGCCGAGGGGCTCCGCGCGCACCTCGCGGACAAGGTGCCCGGCGCCCGCACCCCGACCCGGCTGGTACGCCTGGGCGCCCTGCCCCGCACCCGGGCGGGCCAGGAGGACCGGGCGGCGCTCCAGCAGCCGCCGCGGCCGCAGGCCGGGACCGCGCGCGGCGGCAAGTACGGGGCCCCGGCGGCGGGCGGCGAGTCGCCCGGCTGCTTCGGCTTCGGCTGCGCGGCGGTGCCGCTCACCGCCATCGCCCTGTTCGCCACCGACCTGATCTGGCCCGGATCGACCGACCTCACCGGGGTTCCCGGGCCCTGGTCGTTCCTCTTCTCCCTCCTGTACTTCTTCGAGTGCTCGGCCTTCGCCGTGGGCCTGCTGTTCCTGTTCACGGGGCGCGGGCGGATGCCGCGCCCGGGCCCGGGGGGGGGGGGGGGGGGGGGGGGGGCCCCCCCCCCCCCCCCCGCCCCCCCCCCCCCCCCCCGCCCCCCCCCCCCCCCCCCCCCCCCCCCCCGCCCCCCCGCCCCCCCTCCCCGCCGCCCCCCCCCCCCCCCCCCCC
>NZ_JBBDHD010000214.1:0-7452 GCF_044129415.1 Streptomyces racemochromogenes | reverse complement strand
ATAGGAATTGCAGTATCGGGTGTGGTGGGATGGGTTTTGTTTTTATGAGACAGGGGGGGGTGGGGGCGGTCGGGGCGGTGCCGGAGCGCGCGCTCGGCCCCGTCGCCGCCCGGCTGCGCCCGCTGCTGCGCCGGATGCGGCCGGCCTACCCCAGGCCCGGCCGCAGCGGGTGGCGGCGCTGGATACCCTCCTGGCGCCAGTGGCTGGGCGCCTGCCTGTACCTGTTCTCGGGCCTCGTCGCCTTCGTCGGCATCGCGTACGCCACCACGGACATACCGGACGACCTCAACTCTTTCGCAACACAACAGGACAACGTCTATTACTGGGCAGACGGCTCCACCATGGCCCGCACCGGCTGGGTCAGCCGGCAGGAGATGCCCCTGGACAAGGTGCCCCCCAAGGTCCGGGGAGCCGTGCTCGCCGCGGAGAACGCCAGCTTCTACACCGACCCCGGGGTATCCCCCTCCGGTGTCCTGCGCGCCGTGCGCGCCGCGCTGACGGGCGGCGAGACCCAGGGCGGGTCCACCATCACCCAGCAGTACGTGAAGAACGCCTACCTGAACCAGGACCGCACCCTCTCCCGGAAGTTCACCGAGATCCTGCTGGCCCTGAAGCTGGACAACCAGACGAGCAAGAACCAGATCCTCCAGGACTACCTCAACACCAGCTGGTTCGGGCGCGGCACCTACGGCATCCAGCGCGCCTCCCAGGCGTACTACGGCAAGGACGTCTCGAAGCTCAACGCCAGCGAGGGCGCCTTCCTGGCCTCCCTCCTCAAGGGCGCCGGGCTGTACGACCCCGCGCTCGGCGAGGAGAACCACAAGCGGGCCGTGGAGCGCTGGAGCTGGATCCTGGACCGCATGGTGGACACCGGCCAACTCACGCCCGCGGAGCGGGCCTCGTACACCAGGTTCCCCGAGCCCTCGGGCCCCGGCACGGCCGGGACGCCCGGTGCGCAGAACGGCTACCTGGTGGAGATGGCCAAGGCCTACGCCATCAAGGCGGGGCACATCAAGGACTCCGACTTCGACCTCGGCGGCTACCAGATCTACACGACCTTCGAACAGTCCCGCATGGCGGCGCTGACGGACGCCGTGCAGAAGGCCCAGAAGGAGTTCGACCCGGACAAGCGGCCCGACACCGACACCCACGCCAAGATCGGCGCGGCCAGCGTCGCCCCGGACGGGCGCCTGCTCGCGGTCTACGGCGGCCCCGACTACCTCAAGCAGGGCTTCAACCAGGCGAACTCGACCACGATCCCGGTCGGGACGGCGTTCACCCCGCTGGTCTACGCCGCCGCCTTGGAGGAGGGGGTGGTCCGCTCCCGCGGCAAGGACCGTACGCCGGTCTCCCCCTCGACGGTGTACGACGGGAACGACCAGGTGACCGTGCAGACGCCCGAGGGCCCCTACTGGGACCGCAGCGGCAAGGTGGTCAAGGGCCACAACGACGGGAACAAGAGCTGGGGGCAGGTGACCCTGCGCCAGGCCGTGGCGAACTCGGTGAACACCCCCATGCTCCAGCTCGGGCTCGACGTCGGGCTCGACCGGGTGGAGACGTTCGCGGAACGCGCCGGCCTGCTGCCGTCGAGCCTCGGGACGCGGATCCCGACGTTCTCGCTCGGGGAGAACTCCAAGCCCAGCGCCCTGCGCATGGCCGGCGCCTACGCGGACTTCGCGGCCGACGGCATGCACACCGACCCCTACTCGGTGCGCTCGGCCAGCCGCAACGGCACCGCGGTCCCGCTGGACCCGCCGAAGCCGGTGCGGGCGATGTCGGCGAAGACGGCCCGCTCCGTGACGGAGTCCCTGCGGGACGCGGTCACCGAGGGGTCGGCGAAGACGGCGGCCAAGGCGCACCCCGGGGCGGCGGGCAAGACCGGGACCACTGCGGCGAACACGGCGGGGTGGTTCGTGGCCAACACCGAGAAGGAGACGACCGCGGTGGTCGTCTACCGGATGGCGCTGACGGATCTGATCGCGCTGCCGCTGACCGGGCTGGGCGGGGACGCACCGGGCACGCCGGGCAGCGAGCGGGCCGTGCGCGTGTGGGCGGACTACATCAGGGCGGTGAAGTAGGCGGGTGCGGGGGCCGGGGCGGGACCGCCCGCGGCCCCGCCCCGTCCGGCACTACTTGACCAGGGTGTTCCAGTCGGGCGCCTGCGCGGGGTCGAGCATCCGCAGCTGGGCGAGGACCTTGGGGTCCTGGGCGTCGAGCCAGTCCGACAGCTCCTTGAAGGACACGCAGCGGACGTCCTGGCGCGGGCAGACGTCCCGCATGACGTCCTCGACGGCCTGCATGTAGATGCCGCCGTTCCAGTCCTCGAAGTGGTTGCCGATGAACATGGGCGCCCGGCTGCCGTTGTAGACGCGGTTGAAGCCGTTCATGTAGGAGCCGCGGGTCTGCGCCTCCCAGGCCGGGTACTTCGCCGGGTCGCCCTTGGTGCTGTCGCCGGACTGGTTGTAGAGGAAGTTGAAGTCCATGGAGAGGACCTGGAGCTCCTTGCCCTGCAGGGGCACGAGCTGGAGCGGGAAGTTCCAGATGCCGTTCGTCTTCGACGGCCACAGCTGGAAGTCGCCGGAGGAGCTCGCGTCGTAGCGCCAGCCGTACGGCTTGATCGCGGTCAGGAGGTTCTTCTGGCCCTCCAGGCAGGGGGCGCGGCCGCCGACGACCTCGCGGTCCGGGTCGAAGGGCAGGGGTGCTTCCTTGGTGAAGCCGGTGTTGGTCTTCCAGTTCTTGACGAAGGCGTACGTCTGGTCGATCTCGCTCTTCCACTCGTCGGGGCTCCAGTCCCCGCCGCCCTTGGGGCCGCAGAAGTGCCCGTTGAAGTGGGACCCGATCTCGTTGCCGTCGGTCCACGCGCCGCGGAGCTGGGCCAGCGTGGACTTCACGTGCGGGACGGTCGGGTAGGAGATGGCGGCCGCGCCCTGCGGGTGCTGCGGCGGCTTGTAGAGCATCTTCTTGTCGTCGGGCAGCAGGTAGATGCCGGTGAGGAAGAAGGTCATGTGGGCCTTGTTCTCCCTGGCCACCTTCCGGAAGTGCGAGAAGAGGTGGTCATCGCCTTCCAGGGCGCCGTCCCAGGAGAAGACCACGAACTGCGGCGGCTTCTCGCCGGGCTTCAGCTTCTCCGGCTTCAGCTGGTCCGGCTGCGGCCCTGTGTACGAGGTGGAGCCGTCGCCCAGCACCTTGACCTTGCCGTCCCAGGGCTGCTCCGCCCCCTTGGCCGCGGCGGCCGCGTCGGCGGCGCTCTGCGTGGCGGCCAGCTTCGCCTCGCCCTGGGCGGTGGCGCCGCCCAGGGTGAGGGCGTACGCCGTGGCCGCCGCCCCGCCGAGGGCCACCACGGCTATGCCGACGCCCAGGCGCTTGCGGCTGCGGGCCTTGCGCTGGAGCTTGCGGGCGCTGCGGGACTCCGCCCGGGTGCCCGGCGTGGTGTCGGTGTCGGCCATGCCTGTCGTCCCCCCTGATCACGCAGCCGGGCCGCCGCGCGTGGATGCTTCGTACGAATATAGAACTTGTCGGCACTCTTCCCGCACCCCGGACCCCCCTCGTCCGTCGCTTCACAGCCATCTCACAGCACGTCCGGGCAGACCGGCGCAGGCGCATCCTCTCTTCCCGGAACGTTCCACTCCATTCCAGCGGCGGGTACGGGTCCGGGAGCTCCGGGAGCAGGCACGGCCTTCCCCGCCGGGGGCGTGCGCCGTCCCGCCCGGGCCGGGTCACCGGCCGGCGGGGACGGACAGCACGAAGCCGCTGCGCGGGCGGGTGGGGATGCGGTCGAGCGGGATCCGCAGGTCCTGCTCCGGGACGTCGGCGTCGAGCCCGGCCAGCGCGGGGACCAGGGCGGCGAGCAGCCCCACGGTGATGTCCTCGCCGGGGCAGCGGTGGCCGGTGCGGGCGTCACCGCCGCCCTGCGGGATCAGCTCGGCCGGTCCGGGCTCGCGCCCCAGGAAGCGGAGCGGGTCGAAGCGGTGGGGGTCGGTCCAGAGTCCGGGGTCGCGGTGGTGGCCGTGGACGTCGAGCAGGACGAGCGTGCCCTCGGGGACCTGCTCCGGCCCGAAGCGCAGGTCGCGCGCCGCGAGGCCGCCGACGAAGGGGACGAAGGGGTAGAAGCGGCGGACCTCGTGGGCGAAGGCCCTGGCGTAGGGTGCGCCTCCCGTCCGGAGCTCGGCCCTCAGCCGGGGCGTGCGGTGCAGCGCGTGCGCGGCGAACGCGGTGAACCAGGCGACGGCGACGGTCGGCCGGAGGATGTTGAGCAGCTCCACCGCCGCCGTCCGGGGGTCGAGGAGCCGGCCGTCGCAGTCGCGGTGGCCGGCCACCGCGTCCAGGACACCGGGCCCGCCGGCCACCGCGTCCAGGACACCGGGCCCGCCACGGGCCGGGCCCGCGGCCGCGCGCACCGCCTCGACGGCCCCGGCCAGGGCCGCCTCCTGCCGCGCCCTCGCGCGGCGCGCCTTCCAGTGCCGCGGCCCCGCCGTCGCGAACCCGTCGACCATGGCCGTGCAGTCCTCGGCGAGCCGGCGCGCGCCCTCCTCGGTGACGGGTACCCCCGCCCACGCGCAGACGGCGCCGGCGAGGACGGCCGCCGCCTCGTCGAAGAGCACCACCTCGCGGCCCCGCCAGTCCTCGGCGGCGCGCAGCCAGTGCTTCCCGGCGAGGGCGACGAGGGAGTCCACCGCTCCGTCCGCCATCAGCAGGGACACGAACAGGGACTTGCGGCCCCGGTGGAGGGCGCCGTCCAGGGTATGGACCGCGCCCCGGCCGAAGAGGGTGTCCAGCACGGGTCCGGGCAGCGCGCCGTGGCGCAGCACGTGGTGCTCGTCGTAGAAGAAATCGACGGCCTCGGGCCCGTGGAGCAGCAGGGCGGGCCGCCCCATCAGCCGGGTGCGGACGGCCGGACCGCCTCCGTGGCGGCGGATCAGCCCGGGCGCCCAGCGGTAGCCGCGGGCGAGCAGGGGCAGGGTGCTGTCGAGGAGGGGAAAGGTGGGGGACATACCGGACGTGTACCCGGCGGGGGCGCGTTCACCGCACCCGTTCCCGGGTAGGCGCCGGGAATGGGTTACGTGACCGCCGGCAAGGAGTACTCGCGCGACAGCCGGTACCTGACGACGCGGATCACCGCCGACGGACGGGACGGCTACCGCGTGGAGCCCGGGCGCTACCGCCTCGTCGTCAGCCGGGCCTGCCCGTGGGCGAGCCGGGCGGTCATCGTACGGCGGCTCCTCGGACTGGAGGAGGCCCTCCCCATGGCGGTGGCCTCACCGGTCCACGACGAGCGCAGCTGGAACTTCGGCCTCGACCCGGGCGGCCGCGACCCCGTGCTCGGCATCGAGCGGCTCCAGGAGGCCTACTTCGCCCGCGACCCCGGCTACGACCGGGGGATCACCGTGCCGGCGGTCGTGGACGTGCGGACCGGCCGGGTGGTGACCAACGACTTCCCGCAGATCACCCTCGACCTGTCGCTCCAGTGGACGGCCCACCACCGCGCGGGCGCTCCGTCGCTCTACCCGTGGGAGCTGCGCCCGCAGATCGACTCCGTGAACGAGGTGGTCTACCGGGACGTGAACAACGGGGTCTACCGGGCCGGGTTCGCCGGCTCTCAGGAGGCGTACGCGGAGGCGTACCGGCGGCTGTTCGACCGGCTCGACTGGCTCTCCGAGCGGCTGGCGGCGTCCCGCTACCTCGTCGGGGAGTGCATCACGGAGGCGGACGTGCGGCTGTTCACCACGCTCGTGCGCTTCGACGCCGTCTACCACGGCCACTTCAAGTGCAATCGGCACAAGCTGAGCGAGATGCCGGTGCTGTGGGCGTACGCGAGGGACCTGTTCCAGACGCCCGGCTTCGGCGACACCGTCGACTTCGACCACATCAAGCGGCACTACCACCTGGTGCACACGGACATCAACCCCACCGGCATCGTGCCCGCCGGCCCCGACCTTTCGGGCTGGCTCGCACCGCACGGCCGCGGCGCCCTCGGCGGCCGCCCGTTCGGCGACGGCACCCCGCCCGGGCCCGTGCCGCCGGGCGAGGCGGTGCCGCCCGCCCACACTCCGCTCGGCTGAGCGGACGGGGCGGCCGAAGGGGCCGACCGAGGGGCCTACGGGCGGTTTGTCCACCCGGGAGGTGGGCAGCCGCGTCCCAACGGGCGACGTATTCACCCGGGACGGAGGACCGAGATGTCGACAAGCACACTCATAGCCATCGTGGTGGCCGCCGTGGTCGTGGTGCTCGCCATCACCGTGACCCTCGCGGTGCTCGCACGGCGGCGCCACCTGCGCAACCGTTTCGGGCCGGAGTACGAGCGCACGGTCGAGGAGAAGGGCGGGGTGCTGGCGGCCGAGCGCGATCTGCACGCCCGCGAGGTCCGGCACGACAAGCTCGACATCCGGGAGCTGCCGCCCGAGCGGCAGCGCCAGTTCGCCGACCGGTGGAGCGAGGTCCAGGTGCACTTCGTGGACCAGCCGGCCGGCTCGGTCGACGAGGCCGACGACCTGGTGGCGAAGCTGATGAGGGAGCGCGGCTACCCCACCGACGGGTACCACGGCGCCGTCCGCGACCTGTCCGTCGAGCACGGACGGACCCTGGAGCACTACCGGGCCGCGCACGACATCAGGGCCCGCAGCACGGACGGGCGGGCGACCACGGAGGAACTGCGCGCGGCGATGGTGCACTACCGCGCCCTGTTCGACGAACTGCTGACGGATCAGAGGAGCCGGTGACATGGGCACCCACGACGACATACGACGAGGCGGAAGCCCCCTGAGCACGGAGGACCTCGCGGGACCGGGCGCGGCCGGCGAACCGGACCCGGGACCTCCGGCCTACCCGGGCGAGGCGACCGGGGAATCCCTGTCCGGCGGTTCCGCCGCCGGACGCGGCGAGGAGGACGACGGCCTCTCGGCCGGCCGGGGGGACGAGGAGCCGATGGACCGGGACGAGCCGATGGACCGGCAGGAGGAGGTCTCCCCTGAAGGGACGTCCGGAGCGGCCGCGGGAGCCGGGGCGGACGGCGGCGGGACGGCGGCCGGCGGTGACGGTCAGCCGTTGCTCGACACCGGCGACGCGGAGCGCTTCCGGACGGCCTGGGCCGAGATACAGGGACGTTTCGTCGACGACCCGCGCGAGGCCGTCACCTCCGCGGACACCCTGGTGGCCGAGGTGATGCAGAGCCTGGCGGGCACCTTCGCCTCGCACAAGCAGGAGCTGGAGGGGCAGTGGCAGCGCGGCGACGACGTGGCGACGGAGGACCTGCGCCAGGCCCTGCAGCACTACCGCTCGTTCTTCAACCGCCTGCTGAACGCCTGAGCGCCGGGTTCCGCTCGCGGGGGGGGGGGGGGGGGGGGGGGGGGGGGGGGGCGGGGGGGGGGGCCGCCCCCCCCCCCCCCCCCCCCCCCCCCCCCCCCCGCCCCCCCCCCCCCCCCCCCCCCCCCCCCCCACCCCGCCCCCCCGCGCCCC
>NZ_JBBDHD010000349.1:0-367 GCF_044129415.1 Streptomyces racemochromogenes | reverse complement strand
GCTACGCGTGCGACGAGACGCCGGAGCTGATGCCGCTGCCGATCCACCTCGCGCACCGGCTCTCCCGCCGCCTGACCGACGTCCGCAAGAACGGGACCATCCCGTACCTGCGCCCGGACGGCAAGACCCAGGTCACCATCGAGTACGAGGGCGACAAGCCGGTCCGGCTCGACACCGTGGTGGTCTCCACCCAGCACGCCGCCGAGATCGACCTGGAGACCCTCCTCGCCCCGGACGTCCGCGAGCACGTGGTCGAGCACGTCCTGAAGCAGCTGGCCGCCGACGGGACGAAGCTGGACACCGAGGGTTACCGGCTGCTGGTCAACCCGACGGGGCGTTTCGAGATCGGCGGCCCGATGGGTGACGC
>NZ_JBBDHD010000213.1:0-7520 GCF_044129415.1 Streptomyces racemochromogenes | reverse complement strand
CGCCGCGCGGCGGCCCCCGGGGCCCCCCCCCGGGCGCGCGCCCCGGCGCCGCGCCCCCCCCCGCCCCCCCCCCCCCCCCCCCCCCCCCCCCCCCCCCCCCTCGCCGGGTGACGCTGACACCGGCAGAAGCCGACAAGATCCTCGCCGACAACTTCGCCCCCTGGGTGCTCGCCCTCGGCCTCACCGTCGAGGAGACCGGGGAGCGGCACGCCGTCCTGCGGCTGCCCTGGTCCGACTCCCTGGCCCGCGACGGCGGAGGCCTGTCCGGCCAGGCCCTGATGGCCGCCGCGGACACCGCCACGGTCATCGCGGTCTCCGCCGCGCGCGGCGCCTACGGCCCGATGACCACCGTCCAGCAGTCGACGAGCTTCCAGCGGCCGGTCATCGGCACGGACGTGCTGGTCACCGTCCGGGTCACCAAGCTCGGCAAGCGCATGGCCTTCGCCGACGCCACCATGACCCCGGACGGAGCCCAGGACCCCGCCGCGACCGCCTCCACCGTGTACGCCCTGCTCGGCTGAGGGTGACCGCGTCCGCCCCGCTCCGGCGCAATCGGGACTTCACCGTCTTCTGGCTCGGCCAGGCCCTGTCCGTCGTCGGCGGCTCGCTCTCGCTGGTGGCCCTGCCCATGCTGGTGCTGGACGCCACCGGCTCCCTCGTCCGGATGGGCCTGATCACCGTCGTCACGGGCGCGACCGGGATCCTCACCGGGCTGTTCGCCGGCCATGTGGTCGACCGCCACGACCGCCGCCGCCTGATGATCGCCTGCGATCTGCTGCGGGCCCTGCTGCTCGGCGCCGTCCCGCTGGTCTGGCTGACGGCCGGGCCGCGGATGTGGCCGCTGTACGTACTGACCGCCGTGGTCACCGCCTTGAAGACGGTGTTCGACGTGGCGTACGTGACCGCCGTGCCCCACCTGGTGGGGCCCGGGGAGCTCACCGCCGCCAACGCACGGCTCATGGGCACCTTCGCCCTCGGCACCCTGGCGGGCCCGGTCGCCGCCGGGTTCATCACCGCCGGGCCGGGCGGCGAATGGGCCCTCGGGATCGACGGGGCGACCTTCCTGGTCTCGGCGGTGAGCCTGCGCTGGGTGCGGTTCGGCCGGCGCACGCCGCCGGACGGGGCCCCCGCGCCCGCCTCCGGGACCGGGCGGCTGCGCGAGGTCTTCACCGTGGGCTTCCGCTTCCTGTGGGGGCACGCGCTGCTGCGCCCCCTGACCGTCCTGCTCACCCTGCTGACCTTCGTCACCATGGGCGCCACCGACCTGCTGATCTACCGGGTCCGGGAGGACCTCGGGCGGGACGCGGCCACCCTCGGCTACGTGATCGCCGTGAGCGGGCTCGGCGTCATCGCCGCCGCCCTCGTGGCCGGCCGGCTGCGGCGGGCCCTCGGCTTCGGACCGTGCTGGCTGGGCGCCGTCGGGCTGATCGCCGCGGCCGTGGCGGGCACCGGCGTCAGCCGCAGCGTGCCCGTGATCGCGGCCCTGGCCGCCGTCTTCATGTTCGGCACCACCCTCGGCGGGGTCAGCTCGATGACCCTGCGCCAGGAGGTCACGCCGGACGCGCTGCTCGGCCGGGTCACCTCCGCCTTCTGGACGGTGCACAACGCCGCGGGCCCCGTCGGCGCCGCCGTCCTGACCGTGGCGGGCGCCCGGTACGGGGTGCCGGCGGCCAGCGTGGCGGGCGGGGCGCTGTGCCTGCTGATCCTGCTGGCGGGCCTGGCCACCCCGCTGAGGGGAGCCCGGCGGCCGGCCGCGGAAGCCTGCCCGCCGGCCGCGGCCCCGGGCGGCACGCGCCGGGCGGGCCGCGCCGGGAAGCGGGCGCCGGGGGCGTGAGGGACGCCCCCGGACGCCCGTCCACCGGGATCAGATGTCGATCACGCGGTAGGCGATGGTGTACACGCCGCCGGAGCCCTCCAGCGAGCGGTACTGGACCTCGCCGCCGAACTCGCTGCCCGTGACCAGGGTCGCGCCCAGCTTGTCGTCCGCGCTGGTCGAGTCGTAGTCCCACAGGGTCAGCGTGCGCGCCTGCTGCTTGCCGAGGATCAGCGCGTTGTTGCCGTTGCCGTCCGCGAGCGAGCGCACGTAGCCGGTCCCCATCGTCTGGTACTTCACGTTGTTGCCCGGCCAGACCTTGACCTGGTTGCCGTTGGCGTCGGTGATGTCGAGGTACGCCTCGTCGTGGTCGCCCTCGCTCTGCTGGTGGCAGGTCAGGTCCAGCAGCTCGATCTTCACGTAGTCGATCGGCTCGGCCTGCGCGGTCCCCGCGAACCCGGCGAGGCTGCCCAGGGCGATCACGGCGGCGGCGGCGAAGCGGGCGGTGCTGCGGCTCATGGTGGGTCCCCCGAATGTCGGTTCCGTCGTCGGGCCACCGCGGTGGCCCGGAGCGCCGGTCCCCCCGGCGCGTTCACCACGATGCCGCTCCGGACCGCCCCCGCTCCACGCGCGTTCCGCTGAGCGGAACACCACGCGGGGGAGGGGGCGGGGACCGGGATCAGAACCGCTGGGGACCGGCCGGGAAGGGCAGCGGCGCCCGCCCCGGCAGGGCCTCGCGCGTCGGTGCCTGGGCGGGGGCGGTCGTGCAGGTCACGTCACGGGCCGGCAGCCGCCCGGTGGCCAGGTAGGAGCTGACCGGCGCCGCCACGCAGGAGTTCGGCTCCGCCAGGTACACCGTGTGCCCCTCCCCGCCCAGCGCCGTCACCATCCGCGAGCCCCGCAGCACGCGGTGCATCCCCTCCCCGCTCACCAGCGGGGTCTGCGAGTCCCACTCGTTCTGCACGGTCAGCACGTCCGCCCGGGTCCGCATCGGCGTGGCCGCCTCGACCGGGCGCTGCCAGAAGGCGCAGGGCTTGATGTTGGAGGCCATGTCCCCGTACAGCGGGTAACGGGCCTTGTCCCGTGCGGCGTCGCGCCGGTACTGCTCGGGATCGCGCGGCCAGGCGTCGGTGTCCCCGCACACCACCGACCAGAACACGGCCGTGGAGTTGTCCGAGGCGGGTTCGGCGGCGCCGCCCCGCAGGGCCGCGCGCAGGTCCGGCACGCTCGCGCCGCGGGGCGCCGGACCGCCGTCGGCCGCGGCCTTGAGCGCGCTGATGACCGGGGCCGCCTGGCTCGGGGTGAAGAACAGGGGGCGCGCCCTGCGGATGTCGTCCCCCGTGATCTTCTGACCGTTGAGCTCGACCGGGTCGCGGTCCGCCCGCGCCACCAGCCCCCAGAAGGCGGCGGAGACCGCCTCCGGGGTGGCGCCCAGGCGGAATTCGGCGTCGCGCTCGGCCGTCCACCGCGTCCAGCGCGCGAACGCCGGCTCCGCCTCCGTGGCCCACACCTGGAGCATCCCGCGCCAGATCCGCTGCGGGTCGACGGCGCTGTCCAGCACGAACCGGTCGGTCCGGGCCGGGAACATCTGCGTGTACACCGCGCCCAGGTAGGTCCCGTACGAGTAGCCCAGGTACGAGATCCTCCGCTCGCCCAGGGCCGCCCGGATCGCGTCCATGTCGCGGGCGGTGTTGCGGGTGGTGACGTACGGGAGCACCGCGCCGGCCTTCTCCCGGCACTTGTCGGCGACCGTGCGGGCCCAGGCCACGTCGGAGGGGAAGGTCTCCGGCCGGTAGGCGCGCTGGAACTCCTGCTCCGCGTCGGTCAGTCCGCAGCTGATGGGGCTGCTGGCGCCGACGCCCCGCGGGTCGAAGCCGATCAGGTCGTACTGCTCCCGGACCTCCTTCGGCAGTGCCGCGTCCGCTGCCAGCGGCAGGTCCAGCCCGGGGCCGCCGGGGCCGCCGGGGTTCATCAGCAGGACCCCGCGCCGCTTGGCGGGGTCGGGGCTCTTCACCCGGGATATCGCGAGGTCCAGGGTCCGGCCCCGGGGCTGCCGGTAGTCGAGCGGCACCTTGAGGGTCGCGCACTCGTACGAGGCCGGCTGCTCGGCACTGCACCGGTGCCAGGCGGGCTTCGGCGGGCCGTACTCCGGGCCGGAGGGGTCGGCGGCGGCCTGCGCGGCCGTCAGGAGCGGGAGGGTGCCGGCGAGCAGGCCGGCGGTGGCGAGCAGGGGAGCGAGGCGCTTCATGCGCAGCACGGAAGGGCCGTTCCTTTCGTCAGAAGGGCGGTTCCCTGCCCACCTTGGAGGACGGCGGCGCGGGGCGAATCATCCCTCACGACGGCTCTTGTCCTCCTCGCGAACGAGGTGATTCCGGACAACTGGCCGACGCGCCGCGCAGGTTGCGCGCGCGGCGCGCCGGTCCCTCAGTGGCCGGCGTGCGCGTCGCCGGTCTCGACGCTGCCGCCGAGCCGCTCGCGCAGGCCGGCCAGGGCGTCCGCCGACGGGCCGGTGACCACCCAGCGGTCTCCGACCAGGTAGAAGCCTCCGTAGGGCTCGGCCTCGGCCAGCCATGAGCGCAGGCCCTCCTCGGCGGCGAAGGTGGTCATGCGGAAGGCGCCCTGGCCGGTCGCACAGGCTCCCTGGCGCAGTTCCTCGGCCTGGGTGCCCAGTTCGGCGGTGCATCCGAGGGCGGCGGCGAGCTGCTCGACCGTCGCGGAGGCGGCGGGCGCGGCGCCCTGCGCGTGTGCGGCGTGGGCCGCGGGCGCGGACCCGGGGCGGGCCGGCGCGGCGGCGCAGGCGCCGGCCGCGAGCGCGGCGCACACGGCGGCGCCCAGCGCGAGCGCACGGCGGATCCGGCGGACGGACGGGGGCATGGCGACCTCACTGACGGGTCGAGGGGGAAGGAGCCGTGGTGCCCGGCGGGGGAGGGGGGCCGGGCACCACGGGATCGGGGGGCGGTGGGCACCGGAACTAGCCGGCGGCCTTCGCCTTCTTGCCCTTGTCGGTCACGGCGAACCAGAGGCCCTGCTTGCCCTGCCCGTTCGCGTCGCCCGGCTGCTTGTCACCGGTGAAGGTGTAGACGGGCCAGCAGTCGATCGTCAGCTGTTCGCTGCCGTCCGGCCGTTTCACCGAGCCGACCAGTCCGGCGGGAATTCCGGAGACCTCCGCCTTGTCCACCGGTTTGGCGGGTTTCCAGGTGTCCAGGCAGGCGTCGAGGCAGCCGAATTTCATCGGCCAGGCGCTGTCCTTGTCGAAACGGTAGAGGGTCCAGCCCTCCGCGTTCTGCAGGATCGGGCCCAGCTGTGCGTTCTGCCGCACCGAGAGCGAGAGCTTCTTCCCGGCCGTGCCGGTATCCGCCCCCGTTCCCATGTCCATTCCCGTTCCGGCGCCCATTCCCGAGCCCATTCCCGAGCCCATTCCCGAGCCCATTCCCGAGCCCATTCCCGAGCCCGTTCCCGAGCCCGCCGCCGGGCCCGCGCCCTTCCCGGCCGCGGCGGGCTTCCCGTCGGGTCCCAGGACGTGCCAGGTGCCGCCGACGCCCTCGCCGAGGGCGTCCCCCGCCTTGGCGTCCTTCGCGTAGCGGTAGACCGGCCACCCCCCGACGGTCAGCTGCCGGGTGCCGTCGGCCCGGGTGACCGAACCGAGCATCGCGGCGTCCACACCGGCCCCGGCCTGCGCGTCGTCCGCCGTGACCACCGGCCAGGCCTTGGCGCAGTCGCCCTCGCAGGCGGACTTCGGGGGCTTGGCCGTGTCCTTGTCGAACCGGTAGAGGGTGAAGCCCTCGCCGTCGGTGAGCCCGGAGCCCAGGCCGGTCATCTCCCGTACCTTCAGCTGCCCCGCGGGACCGGCCTTCGCGCCCCCGCCCGCCGGGGCGTCGCCGGCCCCGCCGCCGTCGCCCGCACCCGACCCGGAGCCGTAGCCCGACCCGTACAGGTCGAGCTGCTTGCTGTCGCTCACGGGTTTCACCGCATTTTCCTTCGCGGCGGAATTCCCGTCGGGACCGCACCCGGCCGTCAACAGCAGTACCGCGACCGCCGCCGACCCGGCGAATATCTCACGGCGCATTGTCTTCACGATCTCTCCTCTGGGTTCTGGTTCGATCCCGTGGGCTCACTGCCTTCGCCCATTGATACGGGGCCCGGGCCGGTCGGAGCCGCATTCCCCGGGAATTTGTCAGATCGCGACAGGAATGAACCCGGATGCCCGCGGCGGCCGTGCGCGCCTCATTCCCGGAAGCGCAGCGCGAGCGCCGGGCAGCGCCGGACCGCGCGCAGGGCCTTGGGCCTCAGCCGCGCCGGGACCGGCATGGACGCCTGGGCCGGGTAGCCGTCCGCGTCGAGCCGTACGACGTCGGGCAGGATGTCCACGCACAGCCCGTGCCCCTTGCACAGCGTCCAGTCGACGACCAGCCGCTCCGTGCTCCCGCCGCCGTCCTCCTCCCGCGGCAGGGCCAGGGAGCCCGTCACCGGGCGTCCGCAGCCGCTGCCGAGGGCGTGGTCGCGGAACTCCTCGGGGAACGCGTTGAGCGCCGAGTCGACGAAGTGGGCCGTGCCGTCCGGATGGCTGCACGCGCCGCGCCGCCGCACCGCTCTCAGCCGGGCCTCGACCGCCTCCAGCGCGGCCCTGCCCCCGCCCCGGACGGCGTCCTCCAGGACATCGGCCAGCGCGGGCAGCCCCCGCACGCACGGCCCGCACTGCCCCGCCGACTCCTTCGCCATCCAGCGCGCCACCGCCGCCACCTCCCCGGCCGGACAGGTCTCCTCGGGCAGCGGCAGCACCGCCCCCGCCCCGAGCACCGCACCGAAGGCGGCCAGGGACTGCCGGGACAGGCCGGCGGAGCGGGCCGCCCCCGGATCGAGCCAGCGGCCGTGGTAGCCGCCGACCAGCACCCCCTGGCCCACACCGCTCCCGCACAGGTCCAGGACGTACGCCAGGGAGGTGCCGGAGGGGGTCTCGACGACGGTGGACCCGGCGACGGTCAGCAGCACCGTCCCCGGCTCGGACGGCAGGCCGACCGAGCGGTAGGCCGGGGCGCCGAGCCGGGCGGCGACGGCGAGCTGCGCGTAGGTCTCGGTGTTCGACAGCAGGGTCGGCATCCCGCCCAGGCCGCGTTCGCTGGTCCGCACCCGCTGCCCGGACGGCAGCGCCGGACCGCCGTTCAGTCCGCTGACGAGGGCGGTCCCCTCGCCGGTGACGAACCGTTCGGGGAGCCGCGCCACGCGCACCCGCCGGCCCCCCGGTCCCCGCTCGTCGACGGCGTCCCGCACCGAACGCTCCACGTCCGCCCGGGTGACGGCCACCACCACCTCGTCGGCGGAGACGGCGGCCGCGGCCAGCAGGGCGCCGTCCAGCACCAGGTGCGGGGCGTGCAGCAGCAGGGCCGTGTCCTTGAGACAACTCGGCTCTCCCTCACTGCCGTTGACCACGACGGCGGTGGCGGCCTCCTTCTCCCGGGCCGACCGCGTGACGGCCAGCAGCTTGCGCGCGAACGGGAACCCCGCGCCCCCGCGCCCGCGCAGGTCGATGTCCGAGGCGAGGTCGGTGAGTTCGTCCGGGCGCAACCGCGGGAGGGGGCCGTGCACCGCCAGATGGGCCTCGCGGTCGAGCCACCCCGTCCGGTCCAGACCGGCCAGCAGCCGGGGCGCGCCCATGCTGCGTGCGCATGTCCGCGAGCTGGAAGGCCACGCCCTGGTTGTCGATGATCGG
>NZ_JBBDHD010000212.1:0-7533 GCF_044129415.1 Streptomyces racemochromogenes | reverse complement strand
GGTCACCGGCGCGAGCCGGGGCATCGGCTACGGGATCGCGGAGGCGCTCGTCGCCCGGGGCGCGCTTCGCGGCGCGGCCTGGGCCCGTGTGCGGGCCCGCGGACCTGCCGGGGCCTCCGCCCGTGCCCGCGCGCGCGAGGCGGTCCAGGAGCTCCGCGTACGCCTGGCGCGTGCGGGCGCCCGGTTCCGTCCGGCCCTTCTCCCACGCGCGGACGGTGCCGGCGGTGACCCCCAGCTCCGTCGCGACCTGTTCGTGCGTCAGTTCGCCCGACTCGCGCAGCCGGCGGCGCTCCTTGGGGGGCGGTAGGCCCCGCTCCGAGCCGGAGCCCGTATCGACGTCTGGTGTCATGTCACACTCCCCGCGACCTGGCAGCACAGCACTGGGCGATAAAGTACATAAACGTATATTGGGCGACACAACGGACAATCGCCTGTTACCCACCCATAGCGCGTGTCGTTGGCACCATGACGGTGTGACCCAAGTGATCGAACGCGGGGCCCCGTTGCCGTCGGCCCCGCAGGCCCGGGCGCCACGCCGTTCACCGGCGGCGGCCGCCTGCGTGCTGGGCGGCGCCGTCGCCGCGGGGCTGGGGCTTGGCTTCCTGGCCGTCCTCGTGATCGTGCTGTGGATCAGCTCCCCCTACCCCGACAGCGGCCCCGGCGGTGCGCTGCACCTGGCCGCGGGGCTGTGGCTGATGGCCCACGGGACCGAACTCGTCCGCTACGACACCCTCTCCGGGGTGCCCGCGCCCGTCGGGGTGACCCCCCTGCTGCTGGTGGCGCTGCCCGTGCTGCTGATGCGGCGGGCGGCCCGGCTGGGCAGTGCGTCCGGGGTCGGTGCGGGGCCCGACACGGAGGCGGAGGAACTGCTGCCGGCGAGCGCGGTGTTCTCCGCCGTGGTCTGCGGCTACCTGGCCGTGGGCGCGCTCGCGACGCTGTACGCGGCGGGCGGGCCGATGCCGGCGGACCCGATCAGCGCGGCCTGGCACCTGCCGCTGGTCGCCGTGTGCGCGGCGGGCGGCGGGGTGTGGGCGGCGAAGGGACGCCCCGCCGGGTCGCTGCCGGGCTGGGTCCCCGCGGGTGTGCGGCGGGCGGTGGCCCGGCCGCGGTACGCGCTGGCACTGCGCTCGGGGGCGGCGGGGGTGCTCGTCCTGCTGGGCGGCGGGACCGTGCTGGTCGGGGCGTCGCTGGTGTGGCACGCGGGGGAGGTGCAGTCCTCGTTCCTGACGCTGACCGGGGTGTGGTCGGGGCGGTTCGCGGTGCTGCTGCTGGCGGTGACGCTGCTGCCGAACGCGGTGGTGTGGGGGGCGGCGTACGGTCTGGGGCCCGGGTTCGCCGTGGGAACGGGGGTCGCGGCGACGCCGCTGGGGTTCGCGGGGGCGCCGGCGCTGCCGCGGTTCCCGCTGCTGGCGGCGCTGCCGCCGGAGGGGCCGGGGACGCCGCTGACCTGGGCGGCGGCCGGGGTGCCGGTGGTGGCGGGGCTGGTGGTGGGATGGCTCGCGGTGCGGCGGGCCCGGGAGGTCTCGTACGGGGAGACCGCGCTGACGGCGGCGTTGGGGGCCGTGGTGTGCGGGCTGGCGATGGCCGGTCTGGCGGCGGCGTCGGCGGGTGCGCTCGGAACGCGGGCGCTGGCGGCCTTCGGGCCGGTGTGGTGGCAGGCGGGTGCGGCCGCGACGGGGTGGGTGCTGGCGCTGGCGGTGCCGGTGGCGGTGGGGGTGCACGGGCTGCGGAACCGGCCCGCGGCCGGGGACGCGGGGGATGCGTGGCACGACTCCGGGGTGCGGGAGTTGAGGTGGGCGGTGCTCAGGGAGGCGGCGCTGCCGATCGTCGCTCCCGCGTCCGAGGCCCCTGCGGCTGCGCCGGCTCCCGGGGCCCCCGCGGCACCGGCCGGGCCGGCCGAGGGGGAGCCGGCTTCGGGCGGGCCGGGTGAGGGGGAGCCGGCTTCGGGCGGGCCGGGTGAGGGGACGTCGGCTTCGGCGGGGCCGGTGGTGCCGGGGGCGTCGGAGCCGGTGGATGCCGTTGGCGATGGGGAGGTTCCGGGGGGTCAGGGCGGGGTGGAGGCCGGGCCGTTGGCGCCGGGGGTGGTGGGGGCGCGGGTGCTGGCCCGGCGGCGTCCGGAGGCCTGATCGGGGCCGGGGGCGCCGCTGCGCGGAGCCGTCACCCCGCCCCGCCCTCCCGCCGTCCCCGGGACCTGCCCCGGACCCCCGCTCCCGGGGGCTCGGCCCCCCGACCCCCGCGCCCCACGCGCCCCGGACTCCGTCCGGGACCGCCCTCATGCGGGGCCGGATTCCGTGCGGTGGCGTTCCGGCCGCGCGGCGGTCGAGCGCACCGGGCGCGGAGCGCACGGGGTCGGGGTCGGGGTCAGGGGCCGGTCAGCGCTGGACCTTCAGGACGTTGCCCACCACGTTGTCCGGCAGGAGCGAGTTGCACTGGAGCTCCGCCGTCTGCGTCAGCGCGTCGTCGCGGCAGACGTAGAAGTCCTTGTACGCCAGCTGCAACCCGTACGACGTGCCCGCCAGCAGCAGCGCCAGCGTCGCCGAGACCAGCCCGCTGACCGCCGCCGCCCGCTGCGGCCGGGCCGCCGGGCCGAGGGCGGACAGGCCGCCGGGCCGGGCCGGGGTGCCCTTCTCCGGGTCGGCCGGGGTCGCGGGGCGGCCGCGCAGCGCGCTGATCCCCCAGTACATCGCCAGCGCCCCGAGCAGCAGCCCCACCGACGGGATCCCGAAGATCCCGAAGAAGAACCCCCACATCCCGGCGAGCATCGCGTACCGCGCGCGCCGCTGGACCGGGTCCATCGGGTCCCAGCGGGCCGGCCCCCCGGGCTCCTGGCCCCCGGGGTTCGGACCGCCGGGGTTCGGACCGCCCGGGCCGCCGCCGTCGCGCGGGCGCTGCGGCTGCCGGGGCTGCCACGGCTGGTCGGGCCGGCCCTCCGGGGGCGCCGCGAAGGGGTTGTCGTCGGTGGAGGGCTCGGGCTGACGGCGGTCCGGCATCGAGTGGCTTACTTCCCCTGTGTCATGGACGTCGTGGACCCGGTGTGCGCCGGGTTGTACGGCTTGTACGCCAGACGCTACCGCCCGCCCGTGCCCCCGTCCCCCGGGGGCGGTCCCGTGTGCCGGTATCGTTGCAGGCGGTCGGTGGCTTCGTATGGTTCCCCGTATATCGGTACCCCGAAGTTTCGTATGACCACACAAGACCAACGTCGCAAATCCTGTGAGAAAGGGCCTCCCATGGCCGCCTCCCGCCTGGTCGTGCTGGTTTCCGGCTCCGGCACCAACCTCCAGGCCCTGCTCGACGCCATCGACGCCCACCCCGGCGGAGCCGAGGGTTTCGGCGCCGAGGTCGTCGCCGTCGGGGCCGACCGCGAGAACATCGCCGGTCTGGAACGGGCCGAGAAGGCGGGGATCCCGACCTTCGTGTGCCCCGTCAAGGCCTACGGGAGCCGTGAGGAGTGGGACGCCGCCCTCACCGAGGCCACGGACGCGTACGCACCGGACCTCGTCGTCTCCGCAGGGTTCATGAAGATCGTCGGCAAGAGCTTCATCGACCGCTTCGGCGGCCGGTTCATCAACACCCACCCCGCCCTCCTCCCCGCATTCCCCGGCGCGCACGGGGTGCGGGACGCCCTCGCGTACGGGGCGAAGGTCACCGGCTGCACGGTCCACTTCGTGGACAGCGGCGTGGACACCGGTCCGATCATCGCCCAGGGTGTCGTGGAGATCGGGGACGGGGAGGACGAAGCCGCGCTCCATGAGCGCATCAAGGAAGTCGAGCGCAAGCTGCTCGTCGACGTCGTGGGGCGCCTGGCCCGGCACGGCTACCGCATTGAGGGACGAAAGGTAACAATCCAGTGACCGCCAACGAAACGACGACGGCTACGACCCAGCGCCCGATCCGGCGTGCGCTCGTCAGTGTCTACGACAAGACGGGACTGGAAGACCTGGCCCGCGGCCTGCACGAGGCGGGCGTCGCCCTCGTCTCGACCGGCTCCACCGCGTCGAAGATCGCCGCGGCCGGCGTGCCCGTCACCAAGGTCGAGGAGCTGACCGGCTTCCCCGAGTGCCTCGACGGCCGGGTCAAGACCCTCCACCCGCGCGTGCACGCCGGCATCCTCGCCGACCTGCGCCTGGAGGACCACCGCCGCCAGCTCGCCGAGCTGGGTGTCGAGCCCTTCGACCTGGTGATCGTCAACCTCTACCCCTTCCGGGAGACCGTCGCCTCCGGCGCCACGCCGGACGAGTGCGTCGAGCAGATCGACATCGGCGGCCCGTCGATGGTCCGCGCCGCCGCCAAGAACCACCCCTCGGTCGCGGTCGTCACCAGCCCCGCGCGCTACGCCGACGTGCTCGCCGCCGCCCAGGGCGGCGGTTTCGACCTCGCCGCCCGCAAGCGGCTCGCCGCCGAGGCCTTCCAGCACACCGCCGCGTACGACGTGGCCGTGGCCTCCTGGTTCGCCGACGACTACGCCGCCGCGGACGACTCCGGCTTCCCCGACTTCCTGGGCGCCACGTACGGGCGGAAGAACGTGCTGCGCTACGGCGAGAACCCGCACCAGGGCGCCGCGCTCTACGTCGACGGCACCGGCGGCCTGGCCGAGGCGGAGCAGCTGCACGGCAAGGAGATGTCGTACAACAACTACACGGACACCGACGCCGCGCGCCGGGCCGCGTACGACCACGCCGACCCCTGCGTCGCGATCATCAAGCACGCCAACCCGTGCGGCATCGCGACCGGTGCCGACGTCGCCGAGGCGCACCGCAAGGCGCACGCCTGCGACCCGCTCTCCGCGTTCGGCGGCGTCATCGCCGTCAACCGCCCGGTGACGGTGGAGCTGGCCGAGCAGGTCGCCGAGATCTTCACCGAGGTCATCGTGGCTCCGGCGTACGAGGACGGTGCCGTCGAGGTGCTGGCCCGGAAGAAGAACATCCGCGTGCTGCGGGCCGAGGGTGCCCCGTCCAACCCGGTCGAGGTCAAGCCGATCGACGGCGGTGCGCTGCTCCAGGTCACCGACCGGCTCCAGGCCGAGGGCGACGACCCGGCGAACTGGACGCTGGCCACCGGCGAGGCGCTGTCCGCCGAGGAGCTCGCGGAGCTGGCCTTCGCGTGGAAGGCCTGCCGCGCCGTCAAGTCCAACGCGATCCTGCTGGCCAAGGACGGCGCCTCGGTCGGCGTCGGCATGGGCCAGGTCAACCGCGTCGACTCCGCCAAGCTGGCGGTCGAGCGGGCCGGCGCCGAGCGCGCGCAGGGCTCGTACGCGGCCTCGGACGCCTTCTTCCCGTTCCCGGACGGGCTGGAGATCCTGACCGCCGCCGGTGTGAAGGCCGTCGTCCAGCCGGGTGGTTCGGTCCGTGACGAGCAGGTCGTCGAGGCGGCGAAGAAGGCCGGCGTGACGATGTACTTCACGGGCACCCGCCACTTCTTCCACTGAGCGTCCCGGCAGACGGCGAAGGCCGCTGCCTACTTCTTGACGACGATCGTGCCGGCGGCACGGTCGTGCCAGCCCTGGAGCTTGCCCGAGTTGTCGAAGAAGGGGGAGAGGTAGACCAGCAGCTGGCCGATGCCGCAGAGGAACGCGCCGACCATCGGGATGATCCAGCGGATGAAGCCGCCGCCGACGCCCGGAACCTGACCCGTGTTCTCCTTGACGACCTTCAGGCCGAGGGCCATCTTGCCGACGGTGGCGCCCACGAAGGCGATCATCAGCCATTCGTAGAGCAGCGTGGCGAGACCGAGGATGAGCATGCCGCCGAAGAAGGCCGCGAAGATGCCGCCCGCGGCCTGGCCCGCCTGGGCCGACGCCTCGTTGAGGCAGGTGCTGTACTGGGGGGACATCGGGTCGATGCCCGTGCAGTCCTTGATGTCGCTGGCCGCGCTGAAGGCGCCCGCGAACACCACGGAGCTCAGGATGAAGTACAGGACACCGATGATCAGACCGTCGATGAGGCGGGCGCCGAAGCGGCGGCCCATCGTGGCGACCTGGACGGTGCCGAGGCCCGCCACGTTGATGTAGCCGTTGTTGGCCTGGAGCGTGCCCGGCGCCTGGGGAGGGACGCCGTACGGCTGCTGGCCCTGCTGCGGGTAGCCGTAACCGGCCTGCGGCGGGACGCCCTGCGGGGCCTGCTGGGGGTATCCGTAGCCGGGCTGTCCCTGCGGCGGCTGCTGCTGCCCGTAAGGGTTGTTCGGGTCGCCGAAGCTCATCTGGGTCTTTCCTCCGTGAAGTGCGGGGACGCACGGCACGCTGGAGGACACTTGCTTCTGCGGTACGCCCCCCGGCACTGCCCGCGGCACTCATTGCGATCGTCTTGCTGCCCGTCATCGTGGTGGTCCCGCACCGGGCTTGTCCAGCCGGTTGCAAAGCCGGGCCAGACTTGTTGTGCAAGTGCAATCAAGAGCGCGTTCCGGCCTGCGTCCGAGTGGAAGCCGGGCCGCCCCATCCGGAAGGATGCCCCTCATGAGCGCCCAGATTCTCGATGGCAAGGCCACCGCGGCCGCGATCAAATCCGAACTGACCGCCCGCGTGGCGGCGCTGAAGGAGCGGGGCATCACCCCCGGCCTCGGCACCCTGCTCGTCGGCGACGACCCGGGCAGCCGCTGGTACGTCAACGGCAAGCACAAGGACTGCGCGGAGGTCGGCATCACCTCCATCCGCCGTGAACTGCCCGCCACGGCCTCCCAGGAGGAGATCGAGGCGGTCGTGCGCGAGCTGAACGACAACCCGGAGTGCACCGGCTACATCGTCCAACTTCCGCTCCCCAAGGGCATCGACACCAACCGCGTCCTGGAGCTGATGGATCCGGCCAAGGACGCCGACGGCCTGCACCCGACCTCCCTCGGCCGGCTGGTGCTGGGCGTGGAGGGCCCGCTGCCCTGCACCCCGTACGGCATCGTCGAGCTGCTGCGCCACCACGGGGTCGAGATCAACGGGGCGCACGTGGTCGTCCTCGGCCGCGGCATCACCGTGGGGCGCTCCATCGGCCTGCTGCTGACCCGCAAGTCCGAGAACGCCACCGTGACCCTGTGCCACACCGGTACGCGCGACCTCGCCGGGCTGGTGCGCCAGGCGGACATCGTCGTGGCGGCGGCGGGCGTCCCGCACCTGGTGAAGCCGGAGGACGTCAAGCCGGGCGCGGCCGTCCTGGACGTCGGCGTGAGCCGCGACGAGAGCGGCAAGATCGTCGGGGACGTCCACCCGGGCGTCGCCGAGGTGGCGGGCTGGATCTCCCCGAACCCGGGCGGTGTCGGCCCGATGACCCGGGCGCAGCTGCTGGTGAACGTGGTCGAGGCGGCGGAGCGGACCGGCAGTGCGGGCTGAGCACGACACGGGCGGGACCGGCGGGGTCAACGGCACCGACCGTACGGGCGGCACCGGCGGAGCGGACGGCACCGGCGCCGGGGCCGGCACGGGCGGCGTCAACGGCACCCCCGGCGTGAACGGCACCCCCGGCTCTCACGGCACCCCCCGTACGGGCGGCACCGGCGGAGCGGACGGCACCGGCGCCGGGGCCGGCACGGGCGGCGTCAACGGCACCCCCGGCG
>NZ_JBBDHD010000348.1:0-368 GCF_044129415.1 Streptomyces racemochromogenes | reverse complement strand
CGCCAGCCTGCCTGCCGGCGTCCATGCCAAGGCCGTCTATGACCGCACCGCGCTGGTGGATCGCACCATCGGCACGGTGTCCAAGAACCTGATCGAGGGCGCGCTGCTGGTGGTGGTGGTGCTGTTCCTGCTGCTGGGCAATGTGCGCGCCTCGTTGATCACCGCGGCGGTGATCCCGTTGGCGATGCTGTTCACCATCATCGGCATGGTGCGTGGCGGCGTGTCGGGCAACCTGATGAGCCTGGGCGCGCTGGACTTCGGCCTGATCGTGGACGGGGCGGTGATCATCATCGAGAACTGTCTGCGCCGGTTCGGCGAGGCGCAGCACGCGCTGGGCCGCCAGCTCAACGATGAAGAGCGCTATGACC
>NZ_JBBDHD010000211.1:0-7588 GCF_044129415.1 Streptomyces racemochromogenes | reverse complement strand
CGTCGTCACCTCGCCCGCGATGTGCACCAGACCGGTGGTGATGAGCGTCTCCACGGCCACGCGCGAGGCCGGGTCCTGGCGCAGCAGCGCGTCGAGGACGGTGTCGCTGATCTGGTCGGCGATCTTGTCCGGGTGGCCCTCGGTCACGGACTCCGAGGTGAACAGACGACGGGACATGCGGTCTCCTCCTGTGTACGGCCCTGTGCGCGGCCGGGATGGCGACCGTCTCCGACCCCTCTGGAGCCCCGCTCGAACACCGCTGACCGCCCCGTCCCGCGCACCGGGCTCAGCAGACCGCCGTGGAGCCGCTTGAGCTCCGCCGAGGGTTCCAGGCCCAGTTCCTCGGCGAGCAGCCGGCGCACCTTCTGGTAGGCCTGGAGGGCCTCCGCCCGCCGTCCCGCGGCGCCGAGCGCGCCGATGAGCCGGCTGTGGAACCACTCGTTGAGCGGGTAGTCGTTGATCAGCTTGCGCAGCTCCGGTATGGACTCGCGGTGGCGGCCCAGCGCCTCCTGCGCCTCGATGCGGGTCTCGAAGGCCCTGATCCGCAGCTCCTCCAGGTGCACGACGTGCCCGGCGAGCACGTCCCCGGCCGGGAAGTTCGACAGGGCGGGGCCGCGCCACAGGTCGAGCGCCCGGCCGACCGTGCGCAGCGCCTTCTGGGGCTCCTCCTCGGCCAGTTCCCAGCGGGCCAGGGTGACCAGCCGCTCGAAGACGCGCACGTCGACCTCGGAGTCCTCGACGTTCATCACGTAGCCGGCGGCGGTGGTGGCGATCAGGCAGCGGCCGGCGGGTGCCAGCTGCTCCTGGGTGAACATCCGGCGGGCGTGGTAGACGTACGTCTGGAGCGTCGTGACGGCGCTGCGCGGGGGGTTCTCGCCCCACAGCTCCCGGATGAGGGCCTCGGCCGTGACGATCTCCCCGGGCCGGGTGAGCAGCAGCGCGAGCGTCTGGCAGACCTTGGGGGTTCCGGGCTGATAGGTCCTGCCGTCGTCGGTGACGATCTCGAAGGGGCCGATGAGATTGAATCGCATGGAAGATGGCTCCTCATCGGCGAAAACGACGGAAAACGAGACGGCTGGAATTACCAGAAGTGTCTTGCGCCGAGAATGCACGCGTCAACAGGGCGCATGTCAGAACGCGGTGAATTTGCGTCAGAAACAAGCCGCCTACTGGCCGGTTACTTCTCTGTCGTGGAAAGTGAAAAGACGGCCGCCCCGCCGGGGAAATCCGGCGGGGCGGCCGTCTTCATTCAGACCGCTTTCCCGTGGGCGCTCACTCGCCGAGCAGGTAGCGGATGTGCTTCACCAGCTCGCCGACGTCCTCGCGCAGCAGGCTGTAGTGGTCGGCGACGAGGTCGATGACCGTCGGCGCCTCGGCCGAGTAGCCGCTGCTGTTCTCCAGGAACGAGTAGTCGTCGCCCACGGCCTTGAAGATGCTGATCGGCGCCTGGAGGGTGCGCTCGGCCAGCTCGTGGAAGGAGTACTCGAATTCGTAGGTCTGGCCGACGACCGAGATGATCCGGCGGGCGAGGTCGATGTCGATCCCCTTGAGCTCGCTGATGAACTCGGCGAAGGACGCCTCGTCCGTCACGGTCTCCAAGCACCGCTCCAGGTCCGGACCGGAAATGGTGCCGGTGAAGACGGAGAAGAGGATCGTGGTGTAGCCGCGGTTGGCGAAGGAGGCCTCGCGGCCCCACACCTTGCCGTTCTCGGCGCGCACCTTCGGGGAGCCCGGGGCGATCAGGAAGAGGTTGTCCACCTTCTCGCCCGCCTGCTCCAGCTGGTAGGCGGTCTCGAAGGCCACGCGGGCGCCGAAGGAGTAGCCCCACAGGGTGTAGGGGCCGGTCGGCTGGATCTCCTTGAGGGCCTCGATGTCCTTCTTGGCCATCTCGGTGATGGTCTCGTACGGGGTCTCGCCCTCGTTGATGCCGTACGACTGGACGCCATAGAACGAGCGGCCGAGGCCGATCTCGCCGGCCAGGCTGCGCAGGTTCATCGGGTAGCCGCCCAGACCCGGCCAGCAGATCACGGGCCGGGCCTTGCCGGTCTCCGCGTGCAGGCGGACGAAGCGCGAGGACTCCTGGGCGACCTCGCGCTCCAGGCGGCGGGCCAGCTTCTCGATGGTCGGGGACTCCAG
Organism: Streptomyces racemochromogenes; assembly: GCF_044129415.1. GTDB lineage: Bacteria > Actinomycetota > Actinomycetes > Streptomycetales > Streptomycetaceae > Streptomyces > Streptomyces racemochromogenes_A. The sequence continues at coordinate 5,452 of NZ_JBBDHD010000211.1, read as the reverse complement.
GACGCTCTGCAGCGGCAGGGAGACGCCCAGGCGGGAGTTGAGTTCGCGGACGAGGCCGACGGCGATCAGCGAGTTGCCGCCCGACTCGAAGAAGTCGTCCTGGACGGAGGCGTTCTCGCGGCGCAGGGACTTCTCCCAGACGGCCGCGATCTCCTTCTCGGTCTCCGTGCGCGGGGCGACGAACGGGCGCTCCACGAGCTCGGCGTTGACCTGGTCGGAGGCGGCGAGCGCCTTGACGTCGATCTTGCCGTTGGCGGACAGCGGCAGCCGCTCGAAGACCACGACCCGGTTGGGGATCATGTAGTCGGGCAGGAAGCTGACGAGGTCGTCGCGGATGAGCTCGGCCGGACCGCGCATGTGGACGCTGTCCTCGCGCATGCCCTCGTGGCTGATCTGCTCGTCGCTGATGCGGCCGCCGACGAAGAAGTACATCGGACCGCTCTCGACGCCGTTCGCGGCGAGGACGGCGTCCATGCGGCGCGAGGCCGGCAGCGGGTTGCCCGTCTTGGAGCTGTAGCCGGAGGACATGAAGCCCAGGTTCAGCCCGTTCATCATCAGGTGCTGGAGCTTCTTGCCGAGGGTGATGTACTTCAGCCACTCCTGCTCGGCGCGGCTGTAGACGCTGATGCCGAAGCTGGCGGCCCGGTAGACCGACTGGTTGATCGCGATGACGTGCTTCTTGAGGACGATGTCGTCCGAGAAGCGGGTCAGCTCGCCGTTCTCGTAGCGGTACTGGCCCTCGGGCAGGCCGGCGACCTTGCTGCCGTGCGTCTGGACGTAGACCTCGGCGTGGTCCTCGCGCGGGCCCGCGTGCGGGACCAGCTCGAAGGTGCCCAGGTAGTAGTCCTCCTCGGCGACGTCGAGCAGGTCGCGGACGGCCGGCTCGTAGGCGCGGTCGTGGATGTCCAGGCCGTAGGCCGGGAGGATCTGCTCGAAGAGGCCGACCATGTGGCCGGTCTCGATCTCCAGGACTTCGAGGATGTTGTTCTTGTAGACCGGCTCGATGCCGCTCTTCTTGCCGATGAAGTGGATCTGCGCCGTGGCCTTGCCGGTGGCCTCGCGCTCGCTGATGAGGACGAGCTGGTGGCGGACCGGCTGGTAGTAGTAGTAGCCCGGCTTCAGGCCGCCGACGCCCTCCAGCTCGAAGTACATCTGCGTCGCGTACAGCGCGCCCGGGGAGGCGTAGCCGTACTTGGGCAGGAGGCGCTCCTCGCTGATGTACTGGCCGAACCAGCGCAGGATCTGGCCGAGCTCGGCCGGGGCCAGGTCGGCCGCCTTGCGGGAGTAGCCGGCGGTGACCTTGGCGGAGAGCAGGCCGAGCAGGTCGGCCTGGGTGACGGCGCCGCCCTCGTAGAAGCGGTACGTCTTGCGGCCGAAGACCCGGGCGCGCTGCTCGGGCGTGGGCTCGGCGCCCTCCAGGTCGAACGCCTGGCGGGTGGCCAGCTCGGCGTCGTCGCGCAGGCCCGGGTTGGACAGCTGCGCCTTGACCTGGAGCTTGCTCTTCTTCGAGGCGTGGTGGGAGCCGTGGTTGCCCTGGTCCATCAGGGCGGCTTCCTTCTCGCTGAGCTCGATGCAGGCGATCAGGTTCTGGAAGCCCGTGCGGCCGTCGTTCTTGACGATGACGGCGGCGTTGCGGACCCAGTCGTGGTTCTCGATCGCCAGGGATATCTCGTCCAGCTCGACGCGGTAGCCGCGCAGCTTGACCTGGTTGTCGGCGCGGCCGGCGAACTGCACGGTGCCGTCGGCGTTCCACTGGCCGAGGTCGCCCGTCTTGTACAGGCGGACGGGCGCGGCGCCCTCCTCCAGCTCGATCTCCAGGAAGCGCTCGGCGGTCAGGTCGTCGCGGTGCAGGTAGCCGCGGGCCAGCTGGACACCGCCGATGTACAGCTCGCCGATCTCCCCGACGCCGACCGGCTTGAGGGTCTCCTTGTCGAGGATGTGGTACGTGGTGCCGTGCACCGGGGCGCCGATGGAGATGGACTGCGGCCCCTCGTCCAGGGCGGCGGGGTCCACCGGGAAGGAGGACGAGTTGATGGTGGTCTCGGTCGGCCCGTAGACGTTGATGAGCGCCCGGCCGGGCATCTCCTGCGTGGTCTGGATCGCCAGCAGGCGGGAGAGGGCCTCGCCACCGCTGAAGATCTGCTGGAGGGAGACGCACTCGGGGAACTTCTCGGTGTCGAGCAGGCCCTGCAGCAGGGTCGGGACGCACTGGAGGGTGGTCACGTTGTGCTTGACGATGGTCTCGATGAGGCCCTCGGGGTCGGCGTAGACGCCGGGGGCGCCCATGACGACGGTGGCGCCGTTGGCCGGGGAGAGGATCTCCCACTGGGCGGCGTCGAAGCTCATCGGGGTCTTCTGCAGGATGACCTTGCTGCGGTCGATCGCGTAGGTCTCGCGCAGCCAGCCGAGCTGGTTGACGATGCTGCGGTGCTCGATCATCACACCCTTCGGCTTGCCGGTGCTGCCGGAGGTGTAGATGACGTACGCGAGGGTGTCCGGGCGGGCGCCGGCACGGGGGGCGCCGTCCTGGCCCTCGGGGCGGACGAAGGCCTCGGACTCGCGCAGGGTCACGATGGTGACGTCCTGCGGGGCGAGGTCGCGCAGGCGGGCCACCAGGCGCTGCTGCGCCAGGATGATCTTCGCCTGGCTGTTCTCGATCATGTAGCGGAGCCGGTCCTCGGGGTACTCCGGGGACAGCGGCAGGTAGGCGGCCCCGGCGTTCAGGATGCCCCAGGCGCCGACCATCAGGTCGATGGACGGCTCGACGAACAGGCCGACGCAGTCGTCCGCCGAGACGCCGAGGTGCTCCAGGTAGTCGGCCAGGGCCGCGCTTCTGGACGCCAGCTCGCGGAAGGTGAGCTTGTCGTCCCGGTAGGCGACCGCGATCGCCTCGGGGTGCTCGGCCACTCGCTCGGCGAGCAGATCGGGCAACGTCGTGGTCCCCTGCAGAGTGGGCTCAAGCACGCTGGTCTCCTGAAGAGTCATGTCCCGCTTCCTTATGGCGTTTCCGTTGTGGAGCGGCTCGGTGCGTGCGGCCGCCTCCCCCTTCGGACGGACGGGCCCCCGTCGGGCCGTCCGTCCGGGCGATCACCGGCTCTGCAGGAGCCGGGTTACTGATCCGTTCTCGAACACCGCGCGCGCGGCGCCCGCGATGAGCGGGGCGATGGACAGGACGGTGACCTTGTCCAGTCCGAGCGCCCCGGGCACCGGCAGGGTGTCCGTGAAGACGAACTCGCTGACCCGCGAGTTCTTCAGGCGGTCCGCGGCGGGGCCGGACAGCACCCCGTGCGTGGCCGCCACGATGACGTCCCGCGCCCCCTGTGCGAAGAGGGCGTCGGCGGCGGCGCAGATCGTGCCGCCGGTGTCGATCATGTCGTCGACCAGGACGCAGACGCGGTCCTCGACCTCGCCGACCACCTCGTGCGCGGTGACCCGGTGGGCCACGTCCTTGTCGCGCCGCTTGTGGACGATGGCCAGCGGAGCGCCGAGGTGGTCGCACCAGCCGTCGGCCACGCGCACCCGGCCGGCGTCGGGCGAGACCACGGTCAGCGCCTCGCGGTCCACCTTGGAGCCGATGTGGTCCGCGAGGACCGGCATGGCGAACAGGTGGTCCACGGGGCCGTCGAAGAAGCCCTGGATCTGATCGGCGTGCAGGTCGACCGTCAGGATCCGGTCCGCACCCGCGGTCTTGAGCAGGTCCGCGACCAGGCGGGCCGAGATGGGTTCCCGGCCGCTGTGCTTGCGGTCCTGGCGCGCGTAACCGTAGAACGGCAGGATCACGGTCACGCTGCGCGCGGAGGCCCGCTTCAACGCGTCGATCATGATGAGCTGTTCCATGATCGACTTGTTGACGGGGGCCGTGTGGCTCTGGACGACGAAGCAGTCCGCGCCGCGCACGGAGGCGTGGTAGCGGATGTAGATCTCGCCGTTGGCGAAGTCGATCGCCTTGGTGGGGACGAGCTCGGTGCCCAGTTCCGCCGCGATGGCCGCGGCGAGCGCGGGGTGCGCACGTCCCGAGAAGAGCAGCATCTGGCCGGTGTCGCTCACGCGGCGCGCCCGGCGCGCTCGGCGAGGTGCGCGGAGTGCGCGACGGCCAGGCGGCCGGCCGCCTCGGCGCAGGAGGCGAGGACGGCCATGTTGGCCTTGGCCGAGCGCCCGTCGGTGGCGGCGTCGACGGCGCGCATCAGGTACTTGGTGATGGCCTGGCCGGAGACCCCGTCGCGGGTGGCTTCGGCGACCGCGGCCCGGATGGCCGTGTCCACCTCGGCCGAGTCGATGGCGTCCTCCTCCCGGACCGGGGTGGTGATCAGGAAGGAGCTGTTGTTGCCGAGTGCCCAGTGGGCCTCGACGGCGCGGGCGATGGCTTGTTCGTCGTCCAGGCGGTGGGGCGCCTTGTGGCCGCTCGTACGGCAGTAGAACGCGGGGAAGTCGTCCGAGCGGTAGGCGACGACGGGGACGCACTGCGTCTCCAGGTACTCCAGGGTCAGCCCGAGGTCGAGGATCATCTTGGCGCCCGCGCAGACCACCGCGACCTTGGAGCGGGTGAACTGGATCAGGTCCGAGGAGACGTCCCAGGTCTCCTGGGCGCCGCGGTGGACGCCTCCGATGCCGGCGGAGGAGAAGAAGGGGATCCCCGCGAGCTCGGCGGCGACGACCGAGGAGGCCACGGTGGTGGCGCCCGGGCCGCCCTGCGCCAGGACGACGGGCAGGTCCCGGCTGGACACCTTCGGGATGCCCGGCAGGGAGGCGAAGCGCTCGATGTCGGCGTCCGACATGCCCACCCGGATCTCGCCGGCCTCGATGCAGATCGTCGCCGGAACGGCACCGCCGGCCCGTACCGCGTCCTCCACCTTGCGGGCGGTGGCCGCGTTGTCCGGGTAGGGCAGGCCGTGGGTGATGACGTTGCTCTCCAGGGCGACGACGGCCTTGCCTTCGTGGAGGGCCTCACGGACCTCCTCGGTGTAGACGACGGGGATGCCGCTGCTTGCGCTCATCGGGTCTCTCTCAACTCTCTTTCCAGTAGCCGGGCCGCTTGACCAGCAGCTCGCGGCGGGCCGCCATCTCGGAGAGGACCTGCTCCTCCCAGTCCTCCGGCCTGATCGGCTCCAGGGAGATCGAGACGGTGTCCTCGCCGGTGGCGAAGGTCTTCGTCACGGCGGCGGTGACCGCCTCGTCGACCGCGCGGAGCTGCTCGGCCGTGAACTCCCTGGGGTAGTGCCTGATGTGGATGTGGGGCACGGCTGCGGTCCTCTCACGAGTCGTTCGTGCAGGGGGGTTGGGGGGGGGGCCCGGCCCCGGGGGGGGCGGGGGGGGGCCCCCCCCCCCCCCCCCCCCCCCCGGGGGGGGGGGGGGGGGGGGGGGGGGGGGGGGGGGGGCGGGGGCGGGCGGGCGGGGGGGGGCGGGGCGCGGGCGCGGGGCCGCGCGCTGCCCCCGCCGCCCCCGCCCCCCCCCC
>NZ_JBBDHD010000210.1:0-7795 GCF_044129415.1 Streptomyces racemochromogenes | reverse complement strand
CGGGCGGTGCGTCCGGCCGGGCGGTGCGTCCGGCCGGGCGGTGCGTCCGGCCGGGCGGTGCGTCCGGCCGGGCGGTGCGTCCGGCCGGGCGGTGGTGTCAGCGCACCTGGCCCAGCCACTGGAGGGTCCGGCGGATCTCCACCGGGAGGGGGTGCGCCGGGCCGTGCACCCGGTCCGCGTCGTACAGGAGCCGGACCAGGGTGTCGTGGGCGGCGGGGCGGTCGCCGAGGGAGAGCAGCAGGTGCGCTATCCGGCGGCGGACCTCCAGCGGCAGCCCCGGGTCCGGGTTGGCGTAGTGGTTCTCGAACAGCGGCAGCAGCGAGCGGTACTCGGCGAGCGCCGCGGCCGGTTCGCCGAGCTGCTCCAGGCACTGCGCGGCGTCGTAGCGGAAGCGCAGCGCCTGCGGGTCGCCGGCGGGGAACTCGTCGGCGAGGCGCCGCAGTTCGGGCAGGGCGCGGCGGTACTGGCCGTCGTCCATCAGCGTGGCGGCGTACTGCTTGCGCAGGCTGCGCACCACCGGGGAGCGCTCGCCGTGTTCGGCGGCGGCCGCCGGGAGGATGCCGCCGAGGATGTCCACGGCCTGGGTGAGCCGCCCCTGGTCGAGGAGCTTGCGGGCCTCGTCCACCGCGCCGGGGATGTCGGGGCGGGGCGGGGCCGGCGCGGTGGCGGGCATCGGCGGGACGACGGCGGCCGGCCGGTCCGGCCAGGGGGCCTGCGGGCGAAGGAAGGGCCGGGTCGGGTCGAGCGGGCCGGCCACGGGACGGCTGCCGGGGGCCGGCAGCAGCGGCGCGAGGGCCTCGTAGACCTCCTGCGCCGAACCGGGCCGGTCCTGCGGGTCCTTGGCGAGGAGGCGCAGGAGCACCGCCTCCAGCTCCTGCGGGATCTCCGGGCGCCGCGCGCGGACGGGCGCCGGGGGCTCGTAGAGGTGGCGGTGCAGGACGCCGAGGGCGGTGGAACCGGCGAAGGGGACGTTGCCGCTGAGGAGTTCGTACAGCAGCACGCCAAGTGCGTACAGGTCGGTGTACGGGCCCACCGCGCCGCCCATGGCCTGTTCGGGGGCCATGTAGGCCGGGCTGCCGATGGGGGAGCCGGTGCTGGTGAGGCGGGTGGTGTCGGTGTCCATCACGGAGGCCACACCGAGGTCCAGGACGAGGACGGTGCCGTCCGGGCGGATCATCACGTTGCGGGGCTTGAGGTCCCGGTGGACGATCGGCACCGCGTGCACGGCGGACAGCACCGCACACAGCTGGGCCGCCACCGCGACCGCCCACGGCCAGGGGTAGGGGTCGTGCCCGGCGAGGTGGTCGGCGAGGTCGGAACCCTCGACGTAGCCCATGACGAGGTACAGCTCGTCACCGTCGCTGCCCGCGTCGTGCACCGTGACCAGGCCGGGGTGGTCGACCTGGGCCGTGACCCGGCATTCGCGCACGAAGCGCAGGCGCAGCTCCTCGGCGACGGTGCCGGGGCCGGCCACCTTGTCGGGGCGCAGGAGCTTGACGGCGACGCGGCGGTCCAGGCGGCGGTCGTAGGCGGTCCACACCTGCCCCATGCCGCCCTGGCCGAGGAGGGTGGCGAGCTGATAGCGCTCGCCGATGAGCCGTTCGCCGACGGTCACTGCTGCGGGTCCTGGATCGCCGTGCTGTTGGGGTCCTGGTAGGGGCCGCCGGGCTGCGGGGGCCCGGGCGGAGTGTGCGGGGTCTGCTTGCGCAGGAGCTCGCTGAGCTCGTCGAGTTCGGCGCGGACCTGTCCGATGCGCGGGGGCTGGACGGGAGCCGGGTTCTGCTGCGGCGGGACCGGCGGGTAGCCGTAGGAGGGGCGGGTCTGCTGCGCGGGCTGGACGTACGGGGGCTGCTGCGCCGGGTACCAGGGGGCGGCCCCGGCAGCCTGGGGCAGGGCGGCCCGCGCCTCGTGGTGCCTGATGTCGGCGACGAGGTAGTACAGGCACACGGCGAAGCCGGTGAAGATCGAGCCACCGGCGCCGAGGTTGCCCTGCCAGCCGTTGGTCTCGGCCGTCGGGTCGAGCTCGATGAAGGTGATCCAGACGACGGAGAGCACCCCGCCGAGGACGAGCAGCACCCAGTCGCGGCTCCTGCGGGTGAGCAGGGCGATCCGCAGCAGGGAGCCCCAGGCGAAGAATCCGCAGCTGAGGAGGGGCAGCGCCGTGAACAGCACGCGCAGCGTCATCGCCGCCCCGGACAGGGGCCGGTGGCCGTGGGGGCCTTGCTGCGGCGGGATGCCGGGGCCGTGCATCGCTGCTCCTGACGGGCCGTGCGGAAAGGGTGACGGCTGGAAGCGTATACAGCGTTTCCGGCCGTCCGTGAGGGTATGCGCGCAACCGTTGCAGGGTCGCAGCACGGGCGGCCCGGAGGCGGTCGGGCGTCAGCCCGGGGTGCCGGTGCCGTCCGACAGCCCGTCGTACAGGCCCTGGAGGCGCTGCTCCCCCAGGCGTCCCGCCGGCGGGAAGGAGCCGTACCCCTTCCCCCCTCCCCCTCCCCTCCCGCACACCTCCACCGCCCCCCTGGCCGCTGCGGCTACCCTCTGATCTCTTGATCGATCCCAGGGGGGGACCCGTCATGCGTACCCGCATGCCCAGAACCACGACCACGGCCGCGCTCGGCTGCGCGGTCCTGCTGACCGCCGCGGCCACCGCCTGCGGCCCCGGCCCCGCCGACGCCGCCCCGCAGCCCTCGGCCTCCGCTCCGGCCCAGGCCCCGCTCACGGGCGACCCGGCCGCCGTCCTGCGCGCCGCGTACGAGGAGACGGAGCGGGCGGACTCCAAGACGGCGCTCATCACCCGCCGGATCGGCGCACGCGAGATCACGGCGAAACTGACCTTCGAGAACGACAGCAGCTGCTACGGGGAGGTCAAGGTCAACCACCACGGGACCGGGGAGATCCTGGTGAACGACTCCAAGGTCTCCCTGAGGGGCGACACCGACTTCCTCCAGGACCAGTTCAGGGACCTGCCCGCCAAGTCCCCCGACACGGAGGACGGGTGGATCGACCTGAAGCCGGGCGACCCCTCGGTCGCCCACCTCCTCACCCTGTGCAAGGACGGCTCCCCCGCCCGCACCTTCCCGGCGGACCGCACCGGACTCCACCGCGGCCGGGACACCTACCTGAACGCCCGACCGGTCGCCGTGTTCCTGTCGAAGGCCCCCGACGGCACGGACATCACCGACCACGTCCACCTGGACGGCAAGCCGTACCTCCTCGCCCACTGGGAGGCCGGCCCGAACCCGACGAGCGTCGAATACAAGAACCTGACCCGCGCCGGCTGACCGCGCAGGACCCGCCCGGGCCCTACCGCCCCCACCGGACGTGGAGGTGGCCGGGCTCCGGGTGGGCCGGCGGGGAGGGCGGCAGCGGGGCGTGGAGGGCGTAGCCGGACTTCCGCGCCACGCGGCAGGAGGCCTCGTTGCCCCTCCGGTGCAGGAGGTGCAGGCGTTCCAGGCCCGAGCCGGCGAAGGTGTCGAACGCCCAGGCGGTGAGGGCTTCCAGGGCGCGGGGAGCCACGCCGCGCCCTCGGGCGTGGGCGGTGGTCCAGTAGCCGACCTCGGACGACGGGGCGTCCGGCCGGGGTCGCTTGAGGACCGCGTTGCCCACCAGCCGCCGCGACGCGGGGGCGTCCTCCTCCAGTACCGCGAAGGCGTAGCGCACCCCCGAGGCCCAGCCCTGCCGCTGCGCCTCCAGCCACCGCAGGCCCTCGGCCGCGTCGTCGGCGCGCTGGTGGATCCACTGCCGCATGGCGGGGTCCCGGCAGGCCTCCACCAGTTCCGGGACGTCCTCCTCCCGCCAGGGGCGCAGGAGCAGGGCGGGCAGGCCCGCCGGCGAGGCGGCGCGGAGCGTCGGGCCGGGAACGATCACCCGGTGATGGTAGGGACGGCCCCGCGGGACCGCGCGCCCGGGGGCGCGGCGGGACCCGCGGCCGCGTCGGTCACGAGCCGAGGACCGTGGTCAGGAACTCGCCCGTCCAGGCCAGGAGTTCCCGGCCGACCAGCGGCTTGCCGCCCACCCGGGCCGTCTTCGGGCGTGGCACCAGGACCTGCGAGGTGGCCGGCTTGAGGACCGTTCCCGGGTAGAGGCGCTTGAGGCGCAGCTCCTGGGACTCGCGCAGCTCCACCGGGCCGAAGCGGATGTTGGGGCCCTGGAGGGTGATGTCACCGACCCCGCAGGCCCGGGCCAGCATCCGCAGGCCCGCCACCAGCAGCAGGTTCTCCACCGGCTCCGGCAGCTTGCCGTAGCGGTCGGTGAGTTCCTCCCGCACCGCCTTGATGTCGGCCTCCGAGGCGGCCGAGGCGATGGCCCGGTAGGCCTGGAGGCGCAGCCGCTCGCCGGGCGCGTAGTCGTGCGGGACGTGCGCGTCGACCGGCAGCTCGATCTTCACCTCCAGCGGCGGCTCCTCCTGCTCCCCGCCCTCGACGGCGGCCCGGTAGTCGGCGACGGCCTCGCCGACCATGCGGATGTACAGGTCGAAGCCGACGCCCGCGATGTGGCCGGACTGCTCGCCGCCGAGCAGGTTGCCCGCGCCGCGGATCTCCAGGTCCTTCATCGCCACGTACATGCCGGCGCCCATCTCGGTGTGCTGGGCGATGGTCGCCAGGCGCTCGTGCGCCGTCTCCGTCAGCGGCTTCTCCGGCGGGTAGAGGAAGTACGCGTACCCGCGCTCGCGGCCGCGCCCGACACGGCCGCGCAGCTGGTGCAGCTGGGAGAGGCCGAAGTTGTCGCCGCGCTCCACGATCAGGGTGTTGGCGTTGGAGATGTCGATGCCGGACTCGACGATCGTCGTGGAGACGAGCACGTCGAACTTCTTCTCCCAGAAGTCGACCACGACCTGTTCCAGGGCCTGTTCGGACATCTGGCCGTGCGCCGTCGCGATCCGCGCCTCGGGGACGATCTCGCGCAGCTTCGCGGCCGCCCGGTCGATGGACTCGACCCGGTTGTGGATGTAGAAGCACTGGCCCTCGCGCAGCAGCTCGCGCCGGATGGCCGCGCCGATCTGCTTCTCCTCGTACGGGCCGACGAAGGTGAGCACCGGGTGGCGCTCCTCCGGCGGGGTGGTGATCGTCGACATCTCGCGGATGCCGGTCACCGCCATCTCCAGGGTGCGCGGGATCGGGGTCGCGGACATGGTCAGGACGTCGACGTTGGCGCGGAGCTTCTTCAGCTGCTCCTTGTGCTCGACGCCGAACCGCTGCTCCTCGTCGACGATGACCAGGCCCAGGTCCTTGAACGTCGTCTCCTGCGAGAACAGGCGGTGGGTGCCGATGACCACGTCGACCGAGCCCTCCTTGAGGCCCTCCAGGGTGGCCTTGGACTCGGTGTCGGACTGGAAGCGCGAGAGGGCCTTCACGTTGACGGGGAACTGGCTGTAGCGCTCGGAGAAGGTCCCGAAGTGCTGCTGGACCAGGAGCGTCGTCGGGACGAGGACCGCGACCTGCTTGCCGTCCTGCACCGCCTTGAACGCGGCCCGCACCGCGATCTCGGTCTTGCCGTAGCCGACGTCGCCGCAGATCAGGCGGTCCATGGGGACGGACTTCTCCATGTCCTCCTTGACCTCGGCGATGGTGGTGAGCTGGTCGGGGGTCTCCGCGTACGGGAAGGCGTCCTCCAGCTCGCGCTGCCAGGGGGTGTCCGGGCCGAAGGTGTGGCCGGGGGCCGCCATGCGCGCGCTGTACAGCTTGATCAGGTCGGCGGCGATCTCCTTGACGGCCTTCTTCGCCCGCGCCTTGGTCTTGGTCCAGTCGGCGCCCCCGAGCCGGTGCAGGGTCGGGGCCTCGCCGCCGACGTACTTGGTGACCTGCTCCAGCTGGTCGGTGGGGATGTACAGCCGGTCGCCGGGCTGGCCGCGCTTGGCGGGCGCGTATTCGACGAGGAGGTATTCGCGGGTGGCGCCCTGCACGGTGCGCTGCACCATCTCGATGTAGCGGCCCACGCCGTGCTGCTCGTGCACGATGTAGTCGCCGACCTCCAGGGTGAGGGGGTCGATGGACTTGCGGCGGCGGGTGGGCATCCGCCCGAGGTCCTTGGTGGCGGTGCGCTGGCCGGTCAGGTCGGTCTCGGTGAGGACGGCCAGCTTCAGCGCCGGGTCGACGAAGCCGGTGTCGATCGAGCCGCAGGAGACGTGCACGATCGACGGCTCCAGGGCCCCGAGGTCCGCCTCCAGCCGGGCGGCGATGCCCTCGCCGCCGAGGACCTCGACGGTACGGGCGGCCGGGCCGTGGCCCTCGGTGAGGTAGACGGTGTGCCAGCCGTCGGCGATCCAGCCCTTGGTGTCGGCGAGGGCGCGGGCGGTGTCGCCGCGGTAGGCCTCGGGGGCGTGCATGCCCAGCTTGAGGGTGTCGGAGCCGAGGGCCGGGTCGTCGGCGGCGAAGGGGGAGACCGACCACCACATCATGCCGAGTTCGCGGGCGTGCTCGCGGACGTCGGCGATGCCGCGCAGCGAGGCGGCGCCGACGTCGATGGGGGCCTGGCCGCCACCCGCGGTGGCCGCCCAGGAGGCCATCAGGAACTCCTGCGAGGTCGCCACCAGGTCGGCGGCCCGGGTGCGGACCCGCTCCGGGTCGCAGACCACGGCCATGGAGCCGGCCGGCAGGACGTCGAGGAGCAGCTCCATGTCGTCGACGAGGACCGGCGCGAGGGACTCCATGCCCTCGACGGCGATCCCCTCGGCGATCTTGTTGAGCAGTTCGCCCAGCTCGGGGTGGGCCTCGGCGAGGGCCGCCGCGCGCTCGCGCACCTGGTCGGTCAGGAGCAGCTCGCGGCAGGGCGGCGCCCACAGGCCGTGTTCGGCGATCTCCAGGGAGCGCTGGTCGGCGACCTTGAAGTAGCGGATCTCCTCGACCTCGTCGCCCCAGAACTCCACGCGCAGCGGGTGCTCCTCGGTGGGCGGGAACACGTCGAGGATGCCGCCGCGCACGGCGAACTCCCCGCGCTTCTCCACCAGCTCGACGCGCGCGTACGCGGCCGCCGCCAGCGCCTCGGTGACCGCGCCGAGGTCGGTGCTCTCGCCCTGGCGCAGGCTCACCGGGACCAGGTCGCCGAGCCCCTTGACCTGCGGCTGGAGCACGGAGCGGATCGGGGCGACGACCACCGAGACGGGTCCGGCGGCCGGGTCGTCCGCGCTGGGGTGGGCGAGGCGGCGCAGGACGGCGATGCGGCGGCCGACGGTGTCGCTGCGCGGGCTGAGGCGCTCGTGCGGCAGGGTCTCCCAGGACGGGTAGTCCACCACCCCGTCGGGCGGCAGCAGCGACCGCAGCGCGGCGGCGAGGTCCTCCGCCTCCCGGCCGGTGGCGGTCACGGCGAGGACGGTCCGCCCGGTGCGGCGGGCCAGCGCGGCGATCGCGAAGGGGCGGGCGGCGGGCGGGCCGACCAGGTCCACGTGCATGCGGTTGCCGTCCCCGGCCGCGGTGACCGCCTCGGCCAGGGCGGGGTCCCGGGTGACGGCGTCGAGCAGTCCGGTGAGGCTCATGAAGGCGGCTTTCCATCCGGTGGAGGGGCGGGCGGGGCAACGCGAAGCACCCGACACGTGAACGGGCCGGGGGTTCCCACCCTATGCCGCGGGGGTGCCGGCCGCGCGCGGGATTCGGGGCGCGTACGGGGCACCGGAGCCGCCCCGGGAGGAGCGGGGTCGGAATCTGCGCTTCCGCACCGGAATGGCAATCTGTCCGGATGCCCATATCCGCGCGCCGACCCGACGGCACGACCGCGCCCCGCCCGGAACCGGCCGCACCGGCCGCCGCACCCCCGGCGGAGCCGGCCGCACCCGCCGCCGGGGAGCGGCCCGCCCGGCGGG
>NZ_JBBDHD010000021.1:0-87843 GCF_044129415.1 Streptomyces racemochromogenes | reverse complement strand
CCCCCCCCCCCCCCCCCCCCCCCCCCCCCCCCCCCCCCCCCCCCCCCCCCCCCCCCCCCCCCCCCCCCCCCCCCCTCGGCCCGGGAGAGGCCGCAGTAGAGCAGCCCCTCGGCGACGTTGTCCCGGGCGCTGATGCCCGGGACGAGGTGGAAGGACTGGAAGACGAAGCCGACGTGCCGGGAGCGCAGGGCCGAGAGGGCCCGGTCGGACAGGGCCGCCACGTCGTGCCCGGCGATCGCGACCCGGCCGGCGGTCGGCCGGTCCAGGGTTCCGACGATGTGCAGGAGGGTGGACTTCCCCGAGCCGGACGGGCCGACGATGCCGAGGAGTTCACCGTCCAGGACCGTCAGGTCCACCCCGCGCAGCGCCGTGACGCCGCCCGGGTACTCCTTGGTGACCCCGCTCAGCTCCACGACCGGGCGGGTGTGACGGTGGCGCCGGGGGTGCGGTGGGGTGGTCATGTGCTCGGCACCCCCACCCGTACGCCCTCCTTCAGGGCGTCCGCCTTGACCTCGACCCGGCCCTGGCCGAAGATGCCGAGCTCAACCGGTATCTCCCGTACCCGGCCGTCCTCGACGACCTGGACGCCGAAGCCCCCGCCGGCGAGGGCGAGCAGGGCGTTGACGGGCACGGAGAGCACCCCCTTGCGGGTCTCGCCGGCCAGCCGGACCGACACCGGGGACTGGTCGGGACCCTTGACCCGCCCGGCGTCGTCGAGGGTCACGCCGACCTGGACCTTCGGCTTCCCGTTCCCGCCGCCTCCCCCGCCGCCGGACCCGCCGGGGCCGTTGCCCCCGCCGTCCGGGGCCGCGGTGCCGCCCACCGAGTCGATCTTGCCGGTGGCCGTGCCACCGCCGGGCAGGGTCACGGTCACCGGATCGCCGGTCTTCACCGTGCCCGCCTTGGCGGTGTCCAGCTGGAAGCGGACCATCCGCTCGGTGCCGGTCAGGGTGAGAACGGGCTTGCCCGGGCCGGGTTCGTCGCCGACCTGCGCGTCGCTCCGCTGGACCCGTTGCGGGCCGGAGGCGAAGGCGAGGTCCTCCCTGCCGACCTCCCCGGTCTCGGGTGCCTTGTGGGCCTTCTGCCAGCGTTTGACGGCGGTGGCGGTGCCGGCCGTGAAGGTGGCGTCGGCCGGGTCGAGCCCGGTGCCGTACCCGAGGGCGACGAGGTTGCGCTTGAGCTGCTGGACGTCCTCGCCCTTGTCGCCCGTCTTCAGCTGCCGGTACATGGGCGTGGTCCCGTACATCAGGCGGACCGGCCGGCCGGCGATCTCGTAGAGCCTGCCGTCCCGCTCGACGGCCGTCCCGGCGGCCGCGGCCCAGGTGAGGACGCCGGGGCCGGGCGCGTTCAGCCGGCGCTCCTGGGCGTAGCCGAGGGTGCCCTCGACGGTGAGGCCCGAGCTGAGGTCGCCTCGGCGGACCGGTTCGGTCCGCCGAGGCAGGCCGTCGGCCCGCCGGTCCGGCTGCGCCGCCCGGTCGTCCCGGGGCTGGGCGGTCACGGCGTAGCCGCCGCCCGTGGCGGCGAGGACGACGGCGAGGGAGCCCAGCAGCCACTTCCCCCGCCGGTTCACGCGGCCCGGCACTTCTTCTGGGCCTCTTCGAAGGCCTGCTCCTGCCCTTCGGGGATCTTCGTGGCGTTCATCGCGTTCCCCTTGAACTCCGGGTCCGGGACGTCGACGCCGTTGTCGCGCATGCACCTCGCCCACTTCAGGGCCTTGTCCTTGTCCGCCTGCGGCATCTCGCCGGTGCCGGGAGCCTGCATCCCGCAGGCCTCGAAGGCCTTCCTGACCGCCTCGGGGTCCTCGCTGCCGGTGCCGAGGGTCATCCCGCGCGGGTCCTGTCCGGGCTGGGGGTCGGGGGCGTCGATGCCGTGTTCGCGCAGGCACTTGCGTAGCTGGAGGGCCTTGTCGGCGTCCCGGCCGCCGGAGCCGGCCGTGCCGCCGCCCTTGCCGGAGGCTCCGGCGTTCTGCTGTGCGGAGCCGTCCGTGGCGCTGCCGGAGGGGCCGCCGCCGGCACCCGTGCACGCGGTGGCGAGGAGCGCCAGGCCGGTCATCACGGCGGCCGCGGCCATGGTCATGGTCGAGGATCGGTTCATGGGGCGGAGCCTGCCGGGGAGGAGGGTTTCGCTTCCTTCACCGATCATGTTTATGACGAGGAAATGCGGCCTTCGAGTAGAGAGGGCACATGCGAGTACTGGTGGTGGAGGACGAGGAGTTCCTCCGGGAGATGATCGCGGAGGGGCTGCGGCGTGACGCGCTGGCCGTCGACGAGGCCGGCGACGGCCTCCAGGCCCTGCGGCGCCTGCGGCTGGGCGAGTACGACGTGCTCGTCCTGGACCGGGACCTGCCCGGGCTGCACGGGGACGAGGTCTGCCGCCAGGTCGTGCGGGAACGGCTGCTGACTCGGGTGCTGATGCTGACGGCCGCGGGGACGGTGCGCGACCGGGTGGAGGGTCTGGGGCTGGGCGCCGACGACTACCTGACCAAGCCGTTCTCCTATGACGAGCTGCTGGCGCGGGTGCTGGCCCTGGGGCGGCGGGCTCATCCGGCGCTGCCGCCGGTGCTGGAGCGGTGCGGGGTGGCGGTGGACACGGCGCGGCGGACGGCGACGCGGGACGGGCGGCGGCTCGCGCTGTCGCGCAAGGAGTTCGCGGTGCTGGAGGCGCTGCTGCGGGCCGAGGGGGCGGTGCTGGGCAACGACGACCTGATCGAGCGGGTGTGGGAACAGGACACCTCGTACCGGACGAACGCCGTCCGGGTCACGCTCAGCAAGCTGCGGGCGAAGCTGGGCGAACCGCAGCTGATCGAGACCGTGCCCGGGGCCGGCTACCGGATCGCCGATCCGCTGTGAGAGCGGTGCTCCGTTCCGAGCGCGCCCGGCTCACCGCGCTGTACGGGTCGCTGCTGGTCCTCGCCGGGGGCGGCCTGATCGCCCTGGTCAACCTCCTGCTGCGGGGCGGCCTGTACGCCCGGATCAGCGGCGCCGTCACCACGGCCGTGCCGCGCGCCGGCTTCGAGAAGGCCCTGGTGGGGGCGGAGAGGACGCCGGTCCCCGCCCAGTCGCTCCCGCCCGGCCGGGTCTTCGGCACGGAGCGGCTGCAGGGGTACGCGGTCACCCGCAGCCTCTCCACCGCCGTGGAGCAGGCCGCCCTCCACGAGGTGCTGCTGGTCTCGCTGGTCGCCCTGGCTGCCTTCGCCGTGCTGTCGATCTGGCTGGCCTGGTGGATGGCGGGCCGGGTGCTGCGGCCGCTGGGGGTGATCACCGAGACGGCACGCCGCCTGTCGGGGGCGAACCTGCACGAGCGGATCGGCCTCCAGGCCCCGCCCGGCGAGCTCAAGCGGCTGGCCGACACCTTCGACGGGATGCTCGACCGGATGGAGGGCCTGGTCGGTGCGCAGCGGCGGTTCGCCGCGAACGCCGCCCACGAGCTGCGCACGCCGTTGGCCGTGCAGCGGGCGGCGGCGGAGATCGGGCTGGCCGGGAACCCCTCGCCCGAGAAGGTCGCCCGGATCCGGGAGCGGCTCATCGGCGTGGCGGAATCCAGTGAGCACATGATCGAGTCGCTGCTGCTGCTCGCGGTGTCGGAGGAGGGCCTGGAGAGCACCGGCCCGGTGGACCTCGCGGAGCTGGCCGAGGCGGAGCTGGCGGCGACCCCGCACGAGGGGCTGGCGGTCGTCACCCGTCTCGCACCGCTGACGGTCCGGGGCGACCGCACTCTGCTGGAGCACCTGGTCCGCAACCTGCTCACCAATGCGGTCCGCCACAACCGGCCGGGCGGCCGGATCGAGGTGACGACGGCTCCGGGCCCGGCGGGAGGCGTCCTGACGGTCTCCAACACCGGCCCGGTGATCGATCCGCGGGACGTGCCCAGCCTGCTGGAGCCGTTCCGCCGCCGGGCCGAGCGCCGCCACACGGCGGGCGAGGGCGCCGGTCTCGGCCTCTCCCTCGTCGCCTCGATCACCCGTGTCCACGGCGCCCGGCTGCGGGCGGAGGCGAATCCGGCGCCCGACGGGGGCATGACCGTCCGGGTCCGCTTCGGGACCGGGGACGTGGAGGACAGGCCGTCCCATTCGTCCCGTTCGCCCGGTGTGAGTCGTCCCACCCTTCCTTGACCGGGGCGGGGCGGCCTCCCTAGCGTCGAAGGGGCGCCCGGGGACTCCCCCCGCGCGGCGCCGCGAGATCCGGCGACCGAACGCACCCGCAGAGGAAGAGCACGTCCATGGGCATGAGCAGCAGTTCCGTGCGCGGCCGACGGACGGGCGCCGCGGTGGCGGCGGCCGTCCTCGGCCTCCTGGCGGCGGCCGGCGGCCCGGCCCTCGCCGCGACGGACGCCTCCTCCCCCGGCCGGTCCCCGGCGTCGTCCTCCTCCGCGCCGGTCCACGGGGCCGCCGTCCCGCAGGGCATATCCCGGCTGGCCCAGGGCACGGGACGGGACGTCGCGATCACCGTCGACGACGGCCCCGACCCGACCTGGACCCCGCAGGTGCTGCGGGTGCTCCGGGAGAACCACGTCAAGGCCACCTTCTGCCTGGTCGGCACCCGCGCGCGGGCGTACCCGGGGCTGGTGCGCGAGATCGCGGCCGACGGACACCAGCTGTGCGACCACTCCGTCGACCACGACGAGACGATGGACCACAAGCCGGTCGCCTACCAGCGGCAGCAGATCCTGGACGGCAAGGCCATGATCGAGGCGGCCGTTCCGGGGGTCGCGGTGAACTACTACCGCGCGCCGGGCGGCGCCTTCACCCCCGAGAGCCGGGCCATCGCCGCGGCACACGGGATGCGCCCGCTGGGCTGGAGCGTCGACCCGAGGGACTGGAGCCGTCCGGGCCTGCCCGCCATCGTCGCCGCGGTGGAGGGCAAGCTGCCCGAGCAGCCCACGGTCCTGTTCCACGACGGCGGCGGCGACCGCAGCCAGACCGTGGCCGCCCTGGAGCAGTACCTCCCCTGGCTCAGGGCGCGGTCCTACACGTTCACCTTCCCGGCGCGGACGGCCCCCTGACGCACGCCGGTCAGCCCCGGCGGAACCACCGGCGCACGCCCGACGGCCCGGCGGGCGGCTCGGGCGGCACCGGCCGCGGTGCGGGTCCGGCGAACGGCGGCAGCGTCCTGAAGCCGTCGTGGAGGGTCACGGTCGGGGTGATCCGGTGCAGCGCGGCCCGTACGAGGGTCAGCGGATGGTCGGGGAAGTGCGCGTCCCACTCCTCGTGGTCGGCGACGTGGCAGGGCAGTCCGCCCTCGACACCGGGGCCGTACGGGTGCGCGACGAAGTACCGCTCGGGACCCGTCCGGGCCAGGACCGCGGCCTCGCGCATCCCGGTGACCGCCCCTTCGGCCGCCTGCACCTTCACCACGGCGCTGCACGCGGCGCGCGGGATCGTCCACGAGGCGAGGAAGACCTGACCGCGGCCGCCCGGCCGGGCCACCTTGACCAGCTGCCGGACGGCGGGAACGCTGTCCACCTCGCCCACCCCGGCCTCGATCAGCCCCGCTCCGGCCGAGGCGACGGACCGGGCCAGCCCGTGGCGCAGCCGGTCGGGATCACCCAGCGGCGCCGGCAGGTCGGGGACGAGCCCGAAGAAGTGGACCGACAGGACGAGGCCCCGCTCGTCGGTCCACACCCCCGGCTCCCGTTCGGTGAATCCGGTGAGGTCCAGGCTGGTGATCGGTGTCATGGCCGCATCATCCCAGCCGCCCGACCACGTCGGGGACCGCCGCCCCGGCCGGGCATACTGGGGCGCGGCCGATTCGAACATCATCCGCTCAAAGTCCCCAGCCCGCGGCCTTCACCGCCCAGCCGGCGGTCATGTCCCAGCCTCTCGCGAGGAGTTCCACGCGCATGTCGACACCCCCTCAGCCACCCCCGTACCCGCAGCAGCCGTACGGGCAGCCGGGGCCGTACGGACAGCCCGGACCGTACGGACAGCCCGGCCAGCCGGGAACGCCCGGGCCGGGGACGCCGTACGGCGGTCCGCAGGGCTGGTATCCGCCGCAGCCGCAGAAGACCAACGCGCTGGCGATCACGGGATTCGTGATGTCGCTCGTCTGCGCGATACCGACGGTTCCGGTGATCCTCGGCATCGTCGCACTCTCCCAGATCCGCAGGAACAACGAGAAGGGCCGGGGGCTGGCCATCGCGGCCATCGTCATCCACGGCCTGACCCTCGCGTTCTACGCGGTCGTGCTCGTCCTCGGCCTGTCGGGGGCGCTCGACGAAGGTCCCAAGCCGCACCGCGACACCCAGGGACAGGTCACCACCCCGGGCTCCAGCAAGGTGGAGGACATCCGCAAGGGGGACTGCTTCAACACCGATGACGACCTGGCGAAGACCGAGAAGGGCGACGGCACCCAGGCCCGCCTGTCGGTGCGGACCGTGCCCTGCGACCAGCCGCACGAGGGAGAGGCGTACGCCGTCTTCACCCTGGACGGCACGGTGTTCCCCGGCGCGGACAAGGTCGTCAAGACCTCCGAGGAGAAGTGCGGCGGAACGGCGCTGACCGACTACGTGGGCGACGCAGCGAAGCTGTCGAAGAACCTGGAGGTCTTCTACTACTACCCGCAGCCCAGCAGTTGGGCCGTGGGCGACCGTACGGTCACCTGCTTCCTGGGCACGGCCAACGGCACGAGCACCGGCTCCGCCCGCGCCGGCGGTTCCTGACCCGCCGGCCCTCTCCGGTCGCGTCGGTGCCCGCACCGCCGCGGCCCGCGGCCGCCGCGGACGGTCCTTCCCGCGGCGGCCGCCGGGCTGTCAGGGCGTCAGGCCTCAGGCGGGGCGGGCCGCCGCATAACCCCTCCATCGCCGCCCGGGTGGTACGCGGCCGGGCTCGGCGTCCTCGTGCGGCGCGCCTCGGGGCCGCGGGCGGCCGGCGGTGCAGGATCGGTGGACGGCTGCCCCGCGAGGGGAGGCCGGCTTCCGTCCCCTGTGTGAAGAGGCCAGGCCATGAGATCGTCCGACGCCCCGCTGTCCCCGTCCCGCGCCCGTGCCCGGACGGCGGCGCCGTGACCGCCGGGCCGCCGGGCGGCCGCTACGGCGAGGCCGTGTTCCCTCCCGGGCAGGCGGGCGAGGGCGAGCGGATCGACTTCGGCGCCCTCGCCTACGACGACGTCACCATGGCACGGCTGCGTGCGCTCGGAGCGGGACCGGGGTGGCAGTGCCTGGACGTGGGCGCCGGCACGGGCACCGTCGCGCGCCGGCTGCTGGAGGAGGCGGGGGTGGCGGGGGTGCTCGCCGTCGACCGGGACGTGCGGTTCCTCGGCGAGCGGCCCGGACTGGAGGTGCTGCGGGCCGACGTCACCGGCCCGGACTTCGCTCCCGGCCGCCGGTTCCGGCTGGTGCACGCGCGGTTCGTGCTGATGCACCTGCCCGAGCGGGAGCGGGTCGTCGCGGCCCTGGCCGAGCACGTCGAACCCGGCGGTGTGCTGGTGCTCAGCGACGCGGTCGACCTGACGAGCGACCGTGCGCCCCGCACCCCGTACGCGGACGCGATGCGGGCGATGTGGCAGGGGTTGCGGGCCACGATCGGGACGGACGTGTCGTGGGTGCCGTCGTACCCGCAGGTGCTGCGTGCGGCGGGGCTCGGGTCCGTGGCGGCCGAGGTGCACGTGCCGCCGCTGGTGCCGGGCAGCCCCATCAGCCGCTTCTGGGCGGACACCTGGGAGCGCAGCCGTGCGGCGATGCTCGGCACCGGACTGGTGGACGACGCCGCCGTCGACGCGGCGGTGCGCTACCTGGACTCCGCGGAGTGCGCCGCGCTGTCGGCCGGCATGCTCACCGCCTGGGGCCGCAAGCCGGAGGACGCCGCCCGGGGCTGACCCCCTTCGGGGCGCGGACGTGCGGCGGGCACGGCGCGTGCGCACGCCGTGCCCGCCGGGGAGCCGGAGCCGGTCACCGGCTCGCGTCGTGGATCTTCCTCATCCGTGCCGCCGCGTCCGCCTTGGACTCCTCCATGCGTCCCTCGGCCTTCTCGGCCCTGCCCTTCATCTCCGTGCCCTTGTCGTCGGCCATGGAGCCGATCTCTTCCTTCGTCTTGCCCTTGAGCTGCTGGGCCTTGCCCTTCGTCTTGCCCATGACGGCCTCCCGGCTGGGGTAGCGAGTGCCTCGCGGCTACCCCGGATACGGGGCCGCATGCTCCGTGGGACCACCGGGCGCCCTTCGCACGCATGAACTCGCGCGGCGGTGGTAGACGCGGGTGGTCCCCCGTTCGACAGGGACCAGGAGGTACTCATGATTATCCTGGGCGTCATTCTGCTGATCATCGGCTTCCTCACGGGGATCTCGATCCTCTGGACGATCGGCGTGATCCTCGTCGTCATCGGCCTCGTACTGTGGCTGCTGGGCGCCGTCGGGCACGCGGTCGGAGGCCGGAAGCACTACTGGTGACCGGGTACCGAGCGAGGCACACCGTGCACGGTCACGGGACTCCCGCCCGCTGCCTCCCCGACGGCCCCGTGCCGCCGGGGGGCCCGGGCCCGGCCGAACCGGACGAGGAGGTACTGCCCAAGGACCACACCCAGGCCATCCTGGAGACGACCAAACGGGTGGCCGCGCTGCTCAAACGGTCCGGGCGTCCCTTTCGCCCTGGCCGGAAGCGTCGCTGCGTTCGCCCACGGCCTCCCCGCCACGTTCCAGCACGACACCGATTTCTGCGTCCGCCCCGAGGACGCCGACGAAGCCGTCAAGGCCCTGGAGGGCGGAGGCATCGCCATGCGCCGCGCCCCCGAGGACTGGCTGGTCAAGGGGCGTTCGGGCGGGGAGGAGATCGACCTGATCTTCGAGCTGGCCCGACGTCCGGTGAGCACCGCGCTCCTGGAGCGGGCGACCGTCAAGGCGGTGGACTCGGTGTGGATGCCGGTACTGTCCCCCACCGACCTCATGGACAGCCGTCTGTCCGCGCTGTGCGAGCACTACTGCGACTTCGGCGACCTGCTGCCGATGGCGCGCATGCTGCGCGAGCAGATCGACTGGGTGCGCCTGGAGCGCGACCACCGGGAGTCCCCGCTGGCCGACGCCTTCCTGCACCTGCTCGACACGCTCCGCGTCATCGACCGCCCGGACGGGACCGGCCGCCCGGGCGGGCGTTGCGGCCGGGCGGAACAGGACAGGACGGAGGACGGAGCGTGAACACGGACGGGATCCTCGAATACCGCATCGGGCACCTGCGCGACCGCCTCGCGCGCGAGGACGCCGCCGAACTCGGCCTGCTGGTCGAGGCACACGGCACCCGCGCCGTGCTCCGCGGCCGGGTCGCCGACGAGGAGGCGCGGCGGGCCGTGCTGCACGCCGCCGGGGAGGAACTGGCGGGCCTCGACTGGTACGCGGACCTCACTGTCTGCCAGGCCCGGCCGCCCGGCCCCGGGGAGACCGAGGAGGTGGTCACGTGACCAGCGTGGCGGCCGTCGGGGACATCCATCTCGGGCCCGACAGCGCCGGGCTGCTGCGGCCGGCCTTCGACACCCTCGGCGACTGCGCGGACCTGCTGCTCCTGGCCGGCGACCTGACCCGGCACGGTACGCGCCGGGAGGCGGGGGTGGTGGCGCGGGAGGTGGCCGGGCTGCCGGTGCCGGTGGTCGCGGTGCTGGGCAACCACGACTACGAGAGCGGCGAGGAGGAGGCCGTCGCCGAGGAGCTCCGCACGGCGGGGGTCCACGTCCTGGAGGGCGACGGCGTCGTGCTCGACCTGGACGGGACGCGGGTGGGGGTGGCGGGGACCAAGGGCTTCGGCGGGGGTTTCGCCGGACGCAGCGGCAGCGAGTTCGGGGAACAGGAGATGAAGGCGTTCATCCGGTACAGCCGGGCCTGCGCGGAGGGGCTCGGTCGGGCGCTGCGCACGCTGCGGACGCCGTCCGGGAACGGGCCCGGCCTGTGCATCGCCCTGACGCACTACGCTCCGGTACCGGACACCCTCGCGGGCGAGCCGGCGGAGATCTTCCCGTTCCTGGGAAGTTACCTGCTGGCGGAGGCGATGGACGCGGAGGGCGCCGACCTCGCGGTGCACGGGCACGCCCACCTCGGGGCGGAGCACGGGATGACCGCCGGCGGCATCCCGGTCCGCAACGTCGCGATGCCGGTCATCGGACGGGCGTTCGCGGTGTACCGCCTGACGCCGCGCCGTACCGCCTGACGCCCCGCCCGAACCCGCCCCGGTCCTCACAGCTCCCGCAGTGCGGGCAGCAGACGGGTCTCCGCCCAGTCGAGGAACGGCCGCTGGTGTTCCCCGCCGATCTGTACGAGGGCGACCTCCGTGAACCCGGCGTCCGCGTAGGCCCGTACCGCTTCCACGACGGCCTCGGGGTCGTCCCCGCAGGGGATGGTGTCGGTGAGGTCCTCCGGACGGGTGTGGCGGGTGGCCGCCGCGAACCCGGCGGGGCCGGGGAGTTCCGCGTTGACCTCCCAGCCGCCGACGGCCCAGCGGAACTGGTCGTGGGCGCGGGCCACCGCCGCCTCGCGGTCGGTGTCGTGGCAGAGGGGCAGCTGGCCGACGCACGGCTTGCCGGAGCCGCCGTTCGCGGCGAAGGAGGCGACGAGGTCGCGGTCCGGCTCGACGGCGACGAGGAGGTCTCCGTAGCGTCCCGCGATCTCGCACGAGCGGGGCCCGGAAGCGGCGATGCCGATCGGCGGCGGTGCGTCCGGCAGGTCCCAGAGCACGGCGTCCTCGACGTCGAAGTGGGCGCCGTGGTGGCTGACGCGTCCCCCGGCCAGGAGCGCGCGGATGACGCCGACGGCCTCCTCCAGCATCTCCAGCCGGACGTGCGCGGAGGGCCATCCGGCGCCCACCACGTGCTCGTTGAGGTTCTCGCCGGACCCCAGGCCCAGCCGGAAGCGGCCGCCGGACAGGAGCTGCATCGTGGCGGCCTTCTGCGCGACGACCGCGGGGTGGTAGCGGAAGGTGGGGCAGGTCACGTAGGTCATGAGCGGGATCCGGGTGGTGGCCTGCGCGGCGGCGCCCAGGACGCTCCAGGCGTAGGGCGCGTGTCCCTGCGTGTCCAGCCAGGGCTGGTAGTGGTCCGAGACCACGGAGAAGTCGAAGCCGGCCCGCTCCGCCCCCACCAGGTGGTCGACGAGGTCCCGGGGGCCGGCCTGCTCGGTCATCATCGTGTATCCGATCTGCACCATGCCCGGCGCCTTGCCGCTGCCGCACGGTCCAAACCGGCGGGTCCGTGCGGCCGTGGGCGCGGTCTTCCGGGCCGGGCGGGGGTCCGGCAGGATGGCGCGGGCGGGACGGGGTCGGCTGTCGGGTGGTCCGGAGGGCGCGTGGGGGCAGGGCGGGAGCAAGCGACGCAGGAGCAGGAGCGGCGGGACGCCCTGTACCGGGATCCGTACCCGCTGTACGAGCGGGCTCGGCGGACCGCGGGGCTGACGTACGTGCCCGAGGCCGGGGCGTGGCTGGTCGCGCGGGACGAGGACGTGCGGGAGGTGCTGCGGCGGGCGGAGGACTTCTCCTCCGCCAACGCGCTGCTGCCCGACGTCGCGGTGTCGGAGGCGGCCCTGGGGGTGCTGGCACGCGGGTTCGGGCCACGGCAGACCGTGGTCTCCTCCGACGGGGCCGTCCACCGGCGCCATCGGGCCCCGCTCAACCGGGCGCTGTCGACCGCGCGGTCGGCGGCGCTGCTGCCGTACGCGCGCCGGTGCGCGCGGGAGCTGGTGGGCCCGGTCGCCGCGGCCGGTTCCGCCGAGCTGGTGGAGGCGTACGCGCGGAAGCTGCCCGGGCTGGTGGTGGGGCGGCTGATCGGGCTGGACCCCGCGGACGTGCCGGCCGCCGTGCACGGCGGGTACCGGGCCGAGGAGCTGCTGTTCCGCCCGCTGTCGCCGCCGGAGCAGGTGGCCGCGGCCGAGGACGTCGTCGCCCTCCAGGAGCTGCTGGACGGATATGTCCGCGAGCGCAGGGCGCGGCCCCGCGAGGACCTGTGCTCGGACCTGGCGGCGGCCGCCGCCCCGCCGGGCGCCGGGCTCGGCGTCGAACAGCGCCACGAGCTGGTGGCGCACCTGCAGAACCTGCTGATCGCGGGCTTCCTGACGACCAGCGCGCTGATCGCCACCACCCTGCTGCACCTGCTCACCGACCGGCGGCAGTGGGAGCTGCTGTGCTCCGATCCGGGGCTCGTGCCCGCCGCGGTGGAGGAGGGCCTGCGGTTCGACACGGCGGTGCAGGCCTTCCGACGGGTCACGACCCGGCCGGTGGAGCTCGCCGGGACCGCGCTGCCCGCCGGCGCCGCGCTGCTCGTGGCGTACGCGTCGGCCAACCGGGACGGGCGGCGGCACGGGGACGCCGGCGTCTTCGACATCCGCCGGCCCGGGAGCCGGCCGCACGTGGCCTTCGGCCACGGCCCGCACGCCTGCCCGGGTTCCCACCTGGCGCGCGGCCAACTCCGGGTCACCCTGGAACTGTTCGCGGAGGTTCTGCCGGGCCTGCGGCTCGACGGGGCCCGGCCGGCTCCGCGGATGCGTCCCACGCTCATCCACCGCTCGCCGGAGGCCCTGTACGTGACCTGGTGAGGCCGGCCGGGTGCGAAAATGCTGCTGTCGGGGCGGTTGGACGGGCAGTGGAGGGCGGCGAGCGGTGGCGGACGGGCGGACGGAGCGGGGTCGGCGGACCCGGGAGAAGATCGCGGACGCCCTGCTCGAACTCCTCGACGAGGGGGTCGTGGAGTTCCCCGCGGAACGCGTGGCGGAACGGGCCGGTGTCTCGCGGCGGCTGGTGTTCCACCACTTCGTCGACATGTCCGAGCTCGTCGACCTCGCCATCACCCGGCGGCTGGAACAGCTGGCCGAGCAGGTCCGGCCCCTGCCCGTGACGGGGCCGCGCGGGGTCAGGGTGGCGGCCCTGGCCGAGCAGCGGGCCCGCATCCTGGAGTGGATCACCCCGGCCCGGCTGACGCTGCTGCGGATCGAGCACCCGTCGCCGCGCGTCCGCCAGGTCACCGAGGAGGCCTTCGCGGAGGCCCGCCGCCGGGTCGCGGAGATCTTCGCGGAGGAGCTCGGCCGGCTCGACGCGGAGCGGGCGGCCGAGCTCCTGGACGGGCTGGACGCGGTCACCACCTGGGGTGCCTGGCACCACTGGCGCTCCGGCGGGAAGAGCCCGCAGCAGGCACGGGCGGCGATGGAGGCCACCGTGCTGAACCTGCTGGTCTCGGCCGACCACCCGCGGGCCTGAGGGCCGCGGGCGGCGGCCGGCTCAGCCCAGGGCGACGTCCCGGGCCCGGGCGGTCACGGTCACCCCGGTCCCGTCGGCCGAGACGCCCGTGGGCCGCAGGCCGAGCGGCAGGGCGGGCAGGGTACGGGCCTGCCCGGCGAGCGCCCGGGTGATCAGCGGGCCGTCCGGGTCCAGAGGCCGGCCGGCCAGCGAGGCGGAGGCCGCGTGCAGGGTCAGGACGCCGTCGTCGAGCCGGACGTCCGCCGTCAGCGCGAGGGGCGCCCCCAGCACGCTGCGCCGGATGAGCAGGCGGCCGCCGCCCGCGTCGGAGACCGTGGTGGTCCCGTCGGCCCCGTCGCCGAGGGAGGCGTACGGGGCGGTGAACCGGGCCGAGGCCGAGGCCGCCCGGTATCCGCCGGCCGCGGGGGTGACGTCGTCGAGCCTGATGTCCGCCGTGACCGGACGGCCCCGGCCGGTCGTCCCGTCGGCGCGCACCCGGACCTCGGGGTAGCGGTCACGGGCCGCCCCGAGGAGGAAGGGCAGGCCTTCGACGGAGACCTCGGGCCGTGCCGTCAGGCCCGGTTGCCGCCGGGCGATCCGGTCGGCGATCCGGCTCTCCGTCAGGCCCCGGCCGGTGGCGTCCACGACGGGCAGGGCGAGCAGCAGCGCGGCGGTGGCCGCGAGCGCCGTACGGCGGCGCCGCCCGAGGGGGCGCGGGGAGGGCGCGCGGAACCGCGTCGGGGGCCTCATCGGGGACCTCATCGGGTGGGCAGGGCGGGCGGGGTGGGGGCCGTGGGGAGCGGCGCGGGGCCGGGCTCGGCGGGTCCGTCAGGCGCGGCCCCCACGGCGGCGGGCCGCCTCCCGCCGGCGTCGGCGGACGCGGGGAGGGTGTGGGCGGCGCCCTCGATGTCCAGGTCCGGGAGGATCCGGTCGAGCCACCGCGGCAGCCACCAGCCGCGGTCCCCGAGCAGGGTCATCGTGGTGGGCACGAGCAGTCCGCGGACCACGGTGACGTCCAGGGCCACGGCCGCGGCCAGCCCGGTCCCGAACATCTTCACCACGGGGTCGTCCGAGAGCAGGTACGCGAGGAAGACGCTCACCATGATCAGCGCGGCGGAGGTGATGATCCCGCCGGTCGAGGCGAGTCCGAGGACCACCGCCCGCCGGGCGTCACGGCTTTCGAGGTAGCGCTCGCGGACGGCGGTGAGCAGGAAGACCTCGTAGTCCATGGAGAGGCCGAACAGGACGGCGAACATCAGCAGCGGGACGTAACCGGGCACCGGGACCGGCCCCTCCAGCCCGATGGCCCGCGCGCCCCACCCCCACTGGAACACCGCGGTGAGGACCCCGTACGCGGCGGCCACCGACAGGAGGTTGAGCACGGCGGCCTTGAGGGCGAGGAGGGGGGAGCGGAAGGCCGCGAGGAGCAGCAGCGAGGCCACGGCGACGACCACGCCGATGACGGCCGGCAGCCGGTCAGCGAGGCGGTCGTTGAGGTCGGCCACGGTGGCCGGTGCACCGCCCACGTGGGCGGTGCCCGCGCCGTCGGCGGTGGCCGCGGGCAGCACGTCCCGGCGCAGGGTGTCGACGAGCCGTGCGGTGGCCGGGTCGCCGGGGGCGGTCGTGGGGGTGACCTGCCAGCGGACGGCGTGGGTGCCCGGCGCGGTCTGCGGCGGGCTCACGGACGCCACGCCCGGGGTGTGGGCCAGGGCCGCCACGCCCGGGGTGTGGGCCAGGGCCGCCGAGACCTTGGCGACACGGGGGTCCTGCGGGCCGGCGGGGGCGGTGGGGAGGGTGTCCGTCACCTGGAGGGGGCCGGTCACGCCCGGTCCGAACGCCGCCGCGAGCCGCTCGTACGCGGTGCGGCTGGCGGAGCCCGTCGGCTTGTCGCCCGCGTCGAGCTGGCCGAACGCGAGGTCGGTGGCCGGGGCGGCGAGCAGGAGGAGCAGGGCGAGGCCGGCCAGCAGGTGGCGCCAGGGCCGGGCGGCGACGCGTTCGGCCAGCCGCTGCCAGCCGCCCGCGGACGGCGCGCCGGGGGCGGCGGCGTCGGCGGAAGCGGTCGCGGGTGCGTGGGCCGGGGCGGTCGCGCCGAGGAAGCGGGACAGCAGGCTCAGCAGGGCGGGCAGCAGGGTGAGGGTGGCCGCGACGGCGACCAGGACCGCCACCGCGGGGGCCAGCGCGAGGGCCCGCAGCAGCGGCAGCCCGCCCAGGGCGAGCCCGGCCAGCGCGGCGATCACCGCGCAGCCGGCGAAGGCGGCGGCCTTGCCGGCGGTGGCCGTGGCGAGGGCGGCCGCTTCCGCGGCGGCGGCGCCGCGGCCGCGCAGTTCGCGGAAGCGGGTGAGGCTGAACAGGGTGTAGTCGATGCCGACGCCCAGGCCGATCATGGCGGCGATGGTGCTGCCCGAGGACGGCATGTCCATGAGGTGCCCGGCCAGCCCGACCGCGGCCAGGGACACCGCCAGCCCGGCGATGCCGACGACGAGCGGGAGCCCCGCGGCGGCGGCCTTGCGGAAGCCGAGGAGGAGCACCACCGCGGCGGCGGCCAGCCCGATCAGCTCGCTGTGGCCGGTGTCGGGCCGGTCCACGGCGGCGGCCAGGTCCCCGCCCGGGGTGACCTCGATGCCGGCGGCGGCGGCCGGGGCGGCGGCGTCGGTGATCCAGTGGGTGAGGGCGGGGGTGATGTCCCGGCCGGTGACGTCGAGGCCGAGGGTGAGGTAGGCGGTGTGGCCGTCCGCGCTGACCGCGGGGCCGCCCGGGCGGTCGTACGGCGAGGTGACGGCGATGACGTGCGGTACCCGGGCGATGTCCCGGGCGGCGCGTTCCACGGCGTCCCGGGCCGCCTGCGCCGTCAGGGGCTGCCCGTCGGCGGCGGTGTGCAGGACGAGCGGCTGGTTGCCGGAGGCGGGGCCGGGGAAGGCCACGGCGGCGGTGTCCAGGGCGGCCTGGCTGTCGCTGCCGGGTATCTTCACGGCCTCGCTGGTGACCCGGCCGTAGCCCAGGACTGCCCCGCCGAGCGCCAGGAGCAGCAGGAGCCATGCCGCGGCCACGCGTTTCGGCCGGTGGGCGCACCAGCGCCCCAGTGCGAGGAACATCCTGCACTCCCCTTTCCGTCCGGCGGCGGCGCGCGCCCCGGAGTCGATCAGCATTCATTGCACTGTCAGTGCAGCCATAAAACTGCACGGACAGTGCAAGAATGTCAATCGGAGCCGGTGGGGTCGGGGTTCTGGGGGGCCTCTCTCAGCGCAGGGTCCAGTGGAACTTGCCGCCGCTGACCCACCGGACCTCGTCCAGGTCGTCCAGGTCGTGGATGGTGACCCCGGCCTCGGCGGCGATCAGCAGGACGTCCGTCATCGACGTCGCCCGGCCTACGATCTCTCCGTCGAGCTCGACGATCCGGAACGGCGGGTCGCCCGGCTGGACCCCGAGAACGGTGATGCGCGCCGGGGAGATGTGGGGAGTCGATCCTTCAGTCATGGGAAAACGGTTCCACGAGGTGGCCGGTGACGGGCGCGGCGACACGTTTCGCGGGCCCGATCCGCCGCGCGCTCCCGGCGCGCCGCCACCGGCCGCGGGCGGTCCCCTACCGGCGGCGGGCGATCCCCTCGACGGCGCGCAGCACCCGTGCCGCCGCCTCCTCGGTCCGCATGTGCCGCGCGGCCGCCCGGGCGGCCCGGGCGTACCCCTCCCGCCTCACGACCCGGCCGAGGGAGTCGGCGAGCGCCTCCGCGGTGAGGGCGCCGAAGGGGACGGGGTCGGGGGCCGCGCCGAGCGCGGCGAGACGGCGCGCCCAGAACGGCTGGTCCGCCGCCACGGGGACGGCCACCGCCGGGATCCCGGCGCGCAGCGCGGCCGCGGAGGTGCCGGCCCCGGCATGGTGGACGACGGCGGCGAGCCGGGGGAAGAGGAGGGCGTGCGGGAGGTCCCCGACGGTCAGGACGTCCGGGCCGCCGTCCGCCGTGAGCCCGGCGCTGCCGCCCTGCAGGACGCCGCGCAGCCCGGCGCGGCGCAGGGCCCGTACGGCGAGGTCGCCGAGCCGCTCGCCCTCGCCGGCGGCCATGCTGCCGAAGCCGATGAGGACGGGCGGGGGGCCGGCGCCCAGGAAGTCCTCCAGGTCGGCGGGGAGCCGTGCGTCCGGGGCGACGTGCGGCCACCAGTTGCCCACGACGTCCAGCCCCGGCCGCCAGTCGGACGGGGCCGGAACCAGTGCCGTGCTGCAGCCGTGCAGGACGGGCCACTGCGCCCGCTCCTGCCGCCGGCGCATGGCGGAGGCCGCGAGCGGCGCCAGTCCGAGGCGGTCGCGCAGCCGGGCGACGCCCTCCTCGCTGATCCGGTCGGCCATGTGCAGCGCGAACCGTCCCATCGCGCGGTTGCCGAGGCGGCCCAGGGAGCGTGCGCCGGTGACGACGGGCGGGAAGTCGCCGGTGGGAGCGGTGGGCTGGAGGTAGACGCCGAGGCTGGGCGTTCCGGTGGCCTCGGCGAGATGCCAGCCGAGCGGGGCGGTGGTGGTGGACAGCAGGAGCAGGTCCGTGCCCTCGTCCACGGCGTCGGCGAAGCCCTGGCCCAGCCCGGCGAGGAAGGCGGAGGCGGTGCGCATCAGCTCGCGCCGGTCGCCGACGTCGCCGTGCCGGCGGCTGTCGGCGGGGAGGCCGCGGAACTCCAGGCCGGCGGCGCGCACGAGGGGTGCGAAGGGCTCGGTGGTGGCCAGGGCGACCTCGTGGCCGGCGGCGCGGAGGGCGGCGCCCAGGCCCGTGTAGGGGTCGACGTCGCCGCGCGATCCGGCGGCGGCGATCAGTATCCTCATCGTTCCTCTTCGGTGTCGGTGCGGCCGTCCGTGCGGCGGGCCGCGTTGGCGTGCACGGCCTCGCGCAGGTAGGCGGCGAGGCCCGGGCGCTGCTGCGCGTGCGGTACGACGAGGGCGAAGGCGCGGGGGTCGGCGAGGAAGTCGTCCGCGATGCGCCGGTGCATGCCGGGCGTGCAGGAGGTGAACCACCGCGAGACGTGCAGCCGGTGTTCCTCGGCGAGGTCCATGGCCCGCCCGCCGTCGGCGGGCTCCCCCTGGTCGAAGGCGCCGAGCAGCTCGGCACGCCAGGCGGTGGCCTCGCGCATGAGCCGGCGCCAGTCGTCCTTGGTGTGGGCGGCGGCGCGCGCCATCGCCTCGCGGCCGCCCTCGGAGCCGGTCCACTTCCGCTCCGCCTCCGTGGCGTAGCTCAGGTCGAAGGCGATCTCGCCGAACACCTCGAAGCGTTCCTGCGGGGTCAGTTCGACCCCGGTCCGCTGGACCTCGACGGCCCGGGACGCCACCTCGGCGAGCCGCTGGAGCCTGGCGATCTCCTCGCCGAGCTGCCGCTGCCGGGCCTCCAGGTGCTCCAGGACGTTCACCTGCGGGTCCTGGAGGATCGCGGCCGTGTCGTCGAGGGTGAAGCCGAGCTCGCGGTAGAAGAGGATCTGCTGGAGGCGGGCCAGGTCCGCGTCGTCGTAGAGCCGGTATCCGGCGGGGCTGCGGCTGCCGGGCGAGAGCAGCCCCGCCTTGTCGTAGTGGTGCAGCGTACGCACCGTCACCCCGGCGAAAGCCGCGACCTGTCCCACGGAGTAACTCATCCACCTGCCCTTTCGTCGGCGTTCAGCTTGAAGCCTGACGTGGGGGGAGGGTCAAATGCGGTCTGCTCCGAAGGGTTCCGAGGGCGCGCAGCTCCCGGCGACGGTGTCGGCGAAGGCACGGGCAAGCGGGGTGAGGGCGTCCCAGCGGCGGACCGCCCAGCCGACCGGGAGCGGGGGCAGGGCGGGTACGGGAACGAGGCGCAGCGGACCGTCGGCCGGGGCCCGGAGCCCGGGGACGGCCGGTACGACGGTGTGGCCGAGGCCGAGTTCGGCGAGCAGCAGTGCGGTGTCCCAGTCGGCGACGCTGGTGTCGGAGCCGACGCGGACGCCGAGTTCGGTGAAGGCCGCGTCCAGGCGGGCGCCGGAGAGGGAGTTGGGCGGGAGGCGGACGAGGCGCAGGCCGGTGAGGTCGGCGGGGCCGACGGCCGGGCGGGCCGCGAGCGGGTGCTCCGCGCGGACCGCGAGGACCCAGGGGAGGTCGACCACGGGGCGCTGCTCGATGCCGGGCACCGGCGGACCGATGGTGACCCAGGCGAGGTCCAGGGTGCCGGCCAGGAGGGCGTCGAAGCAGCGGCGGCTGGAGGTCTCGGTGCGGAACTCCAGGCTGACCCGGGCGTGGCGCCGGCGGAAGGCGGCGATGGCCTCGGCCATGAAGTGGCGGACGGTGGCCCCGCCGGTGCCGACGCGGACGGAGCCACCCTCGCCCTCGGCCATTTCGCCGATCCGGCGCAGCGCCCGGTCCAGCGCGCCGATCCCCTCGGCGGCGGCCTCGTGGAGGACGCGTCCGGCCGGGGTGGGCACGACGCCGCGCGGCCGGCGCTCCAGCAGGCCCACGCCCGTCTCCCGTTCGAGCCGCTTGACGTGCTGGCTCACCGCGGACTGCGTACAGCCCAGTTCCCGTGCCACGCCGCTGAGGCTTCCTGCCCGGCACACGGCGACGAACACCCGTAGGTCGTCCAAGGTCATGTGATCCAAGCTAGGGCTTGGGTCTGGGCAAGGAAACCCCAGGATTGACTGGGCTCCTGGCGAGGCGGCAGGATCGGTGCGGGCCCAGGCGGCAACCCGTCCGGTGCCAGCGACCGGTTCCGGAGCCGGGCGCGGGCGCCGGCGGGTGCCGACCATTCACCGCACACCACCGCCGGGGGCGCTCAGCGCCTGAGTTCAGGAGCCAGGAGGTCCATCAGGAGGCCGTCGTGCCAGGTGCCGTCGGGTCCGCGCTCGTACTGCCGCATGGTGCCGACCGGCCGGAAGCCGACCTTTTCGTAGCAGCGGATCGCCGCGGCGTTGTCGGCCGCCGGGTCGATGACCAGGCGGTGGTAGCCGCGGTCGTCGACGAGGTGGCGGGCGAGGGTGCGCACGGCGTCGGTGCCCAGCCCCCTGCCGTGCACGGCGGGGTCGAGGAAGAGGTCGACGCCGGCGTGCCGGTAGTCCGGCTCCTCCTCGGAGTACCACTGGATCATGCCGACGACGCGCTGCTCGTACCTGATGGTGAGGCAGATCGTGCCGGAGTCCTCCAGATCGCCGGCGATCTCCGCTTCGAGGTCGTCCCCGCCCCGCCACCGCGCCCGGACTTCGGGAGTGGCCCGGATGGCGGCCAGGGCGGGGATCTCCTCGGTGAGGGTGGGGCGGAGGACGACGGAAGCACCTTGCAGAACGGTCATGGGCAGGCAGGATAGGCGACCGGGCCGCCGTCACCACCCGATCGGCGGGGCTGCGCCGAAGACCGGGGGGAGGGCGCCTCCCGGGCCGGGGTTGCCGCACGTCCGGCCGTACCACACTCCCCCGCCTGCCGGAAGGCGCGCGGTGCGCGCATCCGGCGACCGCTGTAGTTTCGGGTTGCCTCCGACCCCGAAAGTAGTTGACGTGCTCATCGTTCGCTCCGTCGCCCTGTTCGCCGTCGCCGCCCTGTTCGAGATCGGCGGGGCCTGGCTGGTCTGGCAGGGGGTGCGGGAGCACCGCGGGTGGGCGTGGATCGGTGCGGGGGTGATCGCCCTCGGCGTCTACGGCTTCGTCGCGACCCTGCAGGAGGACGCGAACTTCGGCAGGATCCTGGCCGCCTACGGCGGGGTGTTCGTGGCCGGGTCGCTCGCCTGGGCCGTGGTCCTCGACGGGTACCGTCCCGACCGGGCGGACGTCATCGGGGCGTTGGTCTGCCTCGCCGGCGTGGGCGTGATCATGTACGGGCCGCGCGGGTAGCCGGGGAAGGGCGCACGCCACGCCGACGGCCCCGAACCCGCGGCCCGGGCGCCGCGTCCGGCCGAGACTGGCCCGATGGACATCGGAATAGCCCTGCCCCAGTACGGCGGCCACGCCCGCCCCGAGTGGATCGCGCCGTTCGCCCGTCAGGCGGAGGAGGCCGGCTTCGGCCGGCTGTGGGTCGGCGACCGCTCGCTCGCCCCGGTCTCGCCCAGCGACCTCTACCCCGGCCACACCGCGCAGGAGCCGTACCCGCCCGGGTTCCGCACCTTCCTCGACCCGCTGACGGTGCTCACCGCCGCCGCCGGGGCGACCAGCCGGGCCGTGCTCGCGACCAGCACCCTCAACGCGCCCTGGTACCCGCCGCTGCTGCTGGCCCGCACCCTCACCACCCTCGACGCGATCAGCGCGGGACGGCTGGTGGCCGGGCTGGGGATCGGCTGGCTGCGCGACGAATACACCGCGGTCAACGCGGACTTCACACGGCGCGGCGCCCGGCTGGAGGAGATCCTCGACATCCTGCGCGGCTACTGGACCGAGGAGGTGTTCGGCCACGAGGGCCCGCACTGGTCGATCCCGGAGTCGTACGTGGGCCTGCGCCCGGCCCGGCCGGGGGGTCCGCCCGTGCTGCTCGGCGGGCTCTCCCCCGCCGCGATGCGCAGGGTGGGCCGGCGCGCCGACGGCTGGGCCGGGGTGCTGCTGCCGGCCCGGGTGGAGGCGGGGCTGTGGGACCTGGCCCGGCGGGCGGCCGAGGAGGCGGGCCGCGATCCCGGGGCGCTCAGCCGTCACATCCGGTGCAACGTCCGGCCCGGCACCGGCGCCGACGAGATCGCCGCGACGCTCGCCGGCGTACGGGAGACGGGCGCGGACAGCGCCTTCATCGACCTCCAGCAGTGCGTGGCCGGACCCGCCGAGGCCCTGGAGCTCGGCATCGCGGTACTGGAGCGCGTCCGGGCGGGCTGACGCGCAGGGCCGCCGGTCCCCGGCCCGTGGTGCGGGGCAACCGCACCGGGCCGGGCCGGTTCCGGGTCACCGGAGCGCCGGCCCGCCCGCGGGCCGGGCCCGGGCCTCCTCTCCCCGCCGCCCGACGTGCACCGCGGGGCGGGTCAGGGGGCGGCCGGGTCCGGACCCGCGCCGGTGAGGGAGCGGAAGCGCTCCGGCAGGGCGCGGAGCCAGGCCGCGCGGTCGGCGGCGATCTCCCGCAGTCGGGCGTCGTCGTTGCGGGCGACGAGGTGGCCCATGTAGCGCTCGTCGAACCGGGTGTACTCCCGGTGCAGCGCCCTCAGTGCGCGCGCCACCCGCCGCTCGTCGGCCTGGGCGAGGTGGGCCAGTTGCGCGACGTGGGCCTTCCAGCGCCCCTCGACGGCCTGGCGCAGCAGGCCGACGAGTTCGCCGTCCCGGTCGAGGACGTCGAGCAGTTCCTCCGTGGGCAGGCCGAGCGCGTCCGCCAGCAGCAGGGTCTGGCGGTCGGTGCCGGGCCAGCGGTGTTCGGCCTCGGCCCGGGCGTAGGCGTGCGGGTCCATGCCGATGCGCAGGGCGAGGCGTTCGGCGGTGAACCCGCGGGCCAGCCGGTGTTCCCGCAGGGCGGCCGGACGCACGGCCATGAGGACGGCGACCGGGCACCACAGGGCGTCGGCGAGGGCGAGGAGCTCGGGTTCGGACGGGGGGACCGCCCCGGCTTCCCAGGCGTGGACCGCTTCGGGCGGGCGGTCCACGCCCAACTGCGCCATGGCGGCGACGACCTGGGCGGGTGTCATGCCGAGGCGCTGCCGCGCGGCCCGGGCCTCGGCGGGGGAGAACGGGGGTGTGGACACGGCCCGGTCACCTCGCCGGCCGGGCGTCGGCGAAGGCGTCCCAGTCGATCTGGGTCTCCTCCCGTACGGTGCGGGCGGTCGGGCT
The DNA here is from genome assembly GCF_044129415.1 of Streptomyces racemochromogenes. Classification (GTDB taxonomy): domain Bacteria; phylum Actinomycetota; class Actinomycetes; order Streptomycetales; family Streptomycetaceae; genus Streptomyces; species Streptomyces racemochromogenes_A. Next base: position 65,021 of record NZ_JBBDHD010000021.1, on the reverse strand, counting down.
GTGGAAGAACAGGTTCAGCAGGACGGCGGTGAGGCTGCCGAGGGTGATGCCGCTGCCGAGGACGGCCCGCACCTCCGTGGGCATGCGGTCGAAGAACGGGCCGACGACGGCCGGCAGCATCGCCGCGCCCAGGCTGAGCGCCAGGATCAGCGCGTTGCGCTCCTCCCTCAGGTCGACCTTGGCCAGGATCTGGATCCCGACGGTGGCGACCATGCCGAACATCGCGACGGCGGCGCCGCCGAGCACCGGGTGCGGGACGGAGGCGACGACCGCGCCGGCCTTGGGCACCAGGCCCAGGAGGATCATGAAGAAGCCGGCGGCGACCACCACGAACCGGCTGGTGACCCGGGAGATCCGGACCAGGCCGATGTTCTCGGCGAAGGCCACGTAGGGGAAGGAGTTGAACAGGCCGCCGAGGACGGTGGCCAGGCCGTCGGCGCGCAGCGCGCGGCCGACCGTCTCGCCGTCCACCTCCCGTCCGGTGATCTCCCCCATGGCGTAGACGTCTCCGGTGGTCTCGACCATGGTGATCACCATGACGACGACCATCGCGAGCATCGGGAAGAGGTGGAACTGCGGTACGCCGTAGTGGAACGGGGCGCTCACGCCGACCCAGTCGGCCTGCTCGACGGCGGTGAGGTCGGCGTCGCCGAACAGCCAGGCGGCGACGGTGCCGCCGACGAGGCCGAGCAGGACCGCCACGCTGCGCAGGAACGGCCCGCCGAAGCGGGAGAGGAGCAGGATGAGCAGGAGGGTGCCGCCGGCGTAGGCGAGGTGCTCCGGGGCGCCGTAGCCGGGCTTGCCGATCAGCCCTGAGCCGCCGCCCACGTCCTGGAGGGCGACGGGGATGAGCACGACGCCGATGACCGTCAGGAGGGTGCCGGTGACGATCGGGGGGAAGTACTTGGCGAGCCGTCCGACGAACGGTGCGAGCAGGAACGTGGCGATGCCGCCGGTGATGACGGCTCCGTAGACCACCAGGAGGCCGGCCGTCCCGCCGCCCGCGCCCTGGCCGATGGCGATCATCGGGGAGACGGCGGTGAAGGTCGCACCCTGGACGAGCGGGAGGCGGGCGCCGATCCGCCAGAAGCCCCACGCCTGGATGAGGGTGGCGATGCCGGCCGTGACGAGGTCGGCGTTGATCAGGTAGACGAGTTCGCGGGGGGAGAGTCCCAGGCTGTTGCCCAGGATGATCGGTACGAGGACCGCGCCGGCGTAGAACGCCAAGACGTGCTGGAAGCCGTACAGCGACAGCTGGGAGAACGGGGGGACCACGTCCACCGGGTGCCGGTCGGCTGCCTGGGTACGTCGGCGCGAGGCCAGTGGTGCCATCTCTGCCTTGCCTTCGAGGGTAGGTGAATGAGAGGGAACGCGACATGAGGGGTCGCGTGGGAAAAGGGGGTGTGCCTCGGAGGTGGGCGCGTACGGGCGACCGCTCGGATCGGGCGGCTCGCGGGGCGTGGGACGGCACGGGGTTGCCGGTGCTCGTCCGGGCGCGGTGAGGCGGAACGGGGCCGATACTGTCGGAGGGCTGGGGGTTACGCAAGTCATCGGCCATGTTTTTATTAGCGAAACCCGCAGGTAACTTGCGAATCAACGGCGAATCGGCTTGTTCGCTTCGGATTCCGTTGCGCCAGACGGCTCCCCGCAACTGTCCTTCGGGTGGCGTGAATTCACGGTTCGAGACGGTGCCGGCCCGCCGCCAGGGCGGTGCTGAGGCCGAGGAGGAAGGCGGCGGTCAGCGCCGCCTTCCAGGGAGAGGCCCCGCCGGCCCGCGCCGGGGAGACCCGGCGCCGGGGGTCGTGGGCGACCCGGACCTCCGCGCCCCGGGGGACGGCGGACGGGGCGTCCTTGAGCTCGGCCGGGTAGCCGCCGGGGCAGTCCAGTGCGAGGCGGTACACCGTCCTCTCCGCACCGCCCTCGCCGAACGAGGCCTCGGTCTCGGCCCGGGCCTCGCGGACGACGCAGGTGGCGACCGCACCGCGGGCCGCGGCCTGCTCGGTGGCCGCCACCGTCGCGAGCAGTCCCAGCGCGAGGAAGAGCGCACCGAAGAGGCCGCCGGCCCCGCGGGCGCACAGGAAGTACGCCACCGGCGCGCCGAGGACGAGGACCGCCCCGCCCGCCACTGCGACGGTGGGTGACGGGGGCGCGGACCCGCCGAAGCACCAACGGGCCCACCCGTACACGAGCGCCGCGGCGGCCGTGGGCAGCACCACCCCGCCGAACCGCCTCTCCCGCGCTTCCCCCTCCGCCACGCCCACCACCCCCGCCCTTCGGACGCCGGGCGGCCCACGGCCGGTTGCGCCGCCGCGGGGCGGGCCGCGGAGGTCACCGGCCCCCGGACCGGGCGGGCCGCGCCGGTGCGCAGGGGGCGGTCCTGCGGGGTGGGCGGTTCTACGCGGGGGCGGCGAGCAGGGTGCGGAGGCGGGCCCGGAGCCGCTCGTCGTCCTGGACGCCGCGCTGCTCCATCCCCGGGCCGGCCACCCGGGCGTCGCCCTCCGCCAGCACGGCCAGCCGGTCCCGCTGGGCGGGGGTCAAGGCGGCGCCGCCCAGCGCTTCGAGGGCGTCGCAGACCTCCAGCGGGTCGGCCCCCCGCCCGACGGAGTCCAGCACCGCCCCGGCCAGGGTGCTCCGGGCCGGGGTACCGGGCCGGGCCACGGCGGCGAGGGCCCGCGCCGCCGCCGGCACCCGCTCGGGCTCGCCGAGCAGCGCCTCCAGACGGGGTGCCAGGGACCGCGCGGCCGGTCCGATGGCCGCCGCGGCCCGGGCGGCGCGGATCGCGGACCAGCATCCCCAGGGCTCCGCGGCGCAATGGGCGAGCACCCGGTCGAGGGCCGCCACGGCCGTCACGGCGTCCCCGCCGATGTGCCAGAGCGCTTCGGCGAGGGCCCTGTCGGCGTCGAGGGCGGGCAGGACCGGCGCGGCACCGGGGTCCGAGAGGGCCGCTCGCAGCAGCGGGACCAGCGGGGAGGCCAGGGGGCCGAGCCCGCCCGCCGCCTCGGCGGCCCGCATCACCTCGTGGTGGTCGCCCGCCAGTTGCCGGGCGATGCGCTCCAGCAGCACCTCCGCGTCGCCGGTCAGTTCGTACAGGGCCCCCGCCACGGACAGCGCCTCGTCCTGCGCGGCGGCGGTCCGGAGCGCCCCGGCCGCCCGGGCGCGCTCGGCCGGCGGGAGGCGGGCCGCGAGGGCGGCGACGGCGGGAGCCGTCTGCCGCTGGTGGCGGCGCAGGGCGGTCATCACCTCCGGGAGCGCCCCGGCGGCCCGGGGGCCCCAGCCTGCCAGCAGGTTCGCGAGCTGCCAGGCCTCCCTTCCGTCCACGGACTCGGGCCGGGCGAACCGGCGTCGGACGGCGTCGAGGAGGGCGGGGTCGTACGGAAAGGCGGGGTCGGGCGCGGACAGCAGGCCGGCGGCCGCTCCCAGGGCCCGCGGGCGGTGGCCGAGGGCCCGGGCGAGGAGCGGCGCGGCCAGGCCCGGGTCGATCCGTACGAGCGCGGCGAGGACCCGGTCCGCGAGGTCGTCCTCCTCCTCCGGGTGGCGGCCCGCCAGGGCCGCAAGCACCGGTGCGGCCGGTTCGGCGGCGGCTCCCAGCAGGCCGAGGAGCGGGGCCACGGCGGCGACGGCCGCGTCGTCCACGGCCGCCGCGGCGAGGGCGGGCACCAGCCGCGCGGCGCTCCGCGAGAGCGCGCACGCGCGGGCGGCGGCCCGGACCGCCTCCGCGCGGACGTCGGCCCGCGGATCGCGCAGGGCGGCGTCGAGCAGCGCGAACGCCGCCTCGCGGTGGGCCTCGTCACCCCGTCCCAGCAGGACCTCGACGGCGTCCGCCAGGGACTGACGACCCGTCAGGCCGCGGCTGCCGGCCACGAGGGGGGCGGTCGGCAGGACGGCCAGCAGGGTCGTGTGGTGCTCGTGCGTCCAGTCCACGCCCGCGTGCAGGGCGGCGAAGACGGCGGCCAGGCGCAGCTCGGCCGGATGGGCGGGGCCCAGGACGGGGCCGGCCGCCGCCGCGGCGGACCGTGCGTCCAGCCGGGACATCGCGGCCAGCAGCTCCGCGCGGGTGCGGGGGTCGGTCTCCCGCGCCCAGCGGGTCCGGAGCGCGGGCAGGACGGGCCCGGTCGCCCCGGTGCTCGACAGGGCCCAGGCGGCGCGGCCGCGGACCTCGGCCGCGGGGGCGCCGAGCAGCGGCAGCAGCAGCGGAAGCTGCCCGGCCACGGCGGAGCGGAGGGCGCCCGGCGCCACGCCGTGCTCGTCCGTGCTCCCGGCCATGCCGGCCAGCAGGGCCAGGAGGTCCGCCGTGCGGTGACCGGCGGCGGCGATGCGGACCAGGAAGGGCACGGCCTCCGCACTCGCGGTGTAGACCGTGCCCTGGTGCAGCAGGCTCCCGTACAGCTCCTCCAGGGCCTCGTCCGACGCGCCCTCGTCGGCCCCGGCGAGGTCCCGCAGGAGGGCGGGCAGGTCCTCCGCGCCGCCGTAGGCGTGGGAGGAGTCCTGCCAGGGGTGGCCGTCGAGGCCGGCGAGCGCGTGTTCGAGATCCATACCGGGCATGCTGCCAGGCGGCTGCGACAACGCCGGGGTCGGGCGGCCCGGCCGCCGGGGCCGGGACCTCGTGGTCAGGACTTGGTGGTCAGCGCCAGGGACTGGTCCGTGGTCGGCGCGGCCGTGGCCTGGGGCGCCGTGGTCCGGGGGGCGGTCCCCGAAGGCGCCGGAGGGGCGGGGCGCCGCGCTGCGGCGGGATGCCGGGCCGTCGAGTGCCCGGCGGCCCCTGGCTCCTCCTCGTCCCACAGGCTCAGGTAGCGCTCGCCGGTGTCGGGCAGCAGGGTGACGATCGACGCGCCGACGTAGTCCGGGTGGGCGGCCAGCCGGGCGGCGGCGTGGGCGACGGCGCCGGAGGACACGCCGGCGAAGATGCCCTGGCGGCGCGCGAGTTGCCGGGCCGCGGCCAGCGCGTCCTCGTCGGTGACGGTCACCACGTTGTCGATGAGCGAGACCTCGGTGGTGGGGGCCACGAAGCCGCCGTTGAGGCCGGGGATGCGGTGCAGGCCGCCGACGCCCTGGGAGAGGACCGGGGAGTTCTCCGGCTCGACCGCGACGACGCGTATCTCCGGGTTCTGCTCCTTGAGGTACGCGGCGATGCCGCTCAGGGTGCCGCCGGTGCCCACGCCGCAGACCAGGACGTCGACGCGGCCCTCCGTGTCGGCCCAGATCTCCGGGCCGGTGGTCTCGTAGTGGGCCCGGACGTTGTCGGCGTTCTCGTGCTGGCGGGGGAACCAGGAACCGGGCGTCGCCGCGTGCAGCTCCTCCGCCTTGGCGATCGCCCCCGAGTAGCCCTGCTCGCGCGGGGTCCGCACGACCTCCGCGCCGAGCGCCCTGAGCAGGGCGATCCGCTCGCGGGTGGCGCTGTCGGGGAGCACGATGACGCAGCGGTGGCCACGGGAGGCGCAGAGGGCGGCCAGGGAGATCCCGGTGTTGCCGGAGGTCGCCTCGATCACCGTGCCGCCGCCGGGGGTGAGTTCGCCGCGCTGCTCGGCGGCCCGCAGCATGTAGAGGGCGGCGCGGTCCTTGCTGGTGGACATCGGATTGGCGGCCTCCAGCTTGGCCAGCACCTGCGTGCCCGGGGCGGTGTCCTCGAAGTGCAGGCGGATCAGCGGGGTGGAACCGATCAGGTCCTCGATGCTGTCGGCGATGGGGCGCGTCTTACGGCTTTCCACGTGTGGTTCCTCACAAGTCGGGTCGTGCGGCTGCGAGTCGGGGTGTCCGTACGGTGACCCGTACGCCGGCGCAGTCTTCGTGGGGGGCTGGTGCGAGGCGGGAGGGCGGGTGTTCCCTCCTACCAGGAGCCGGCCGAGGCCGTCACCGCGTACAGGTCCTCCATCGGCTGGGGCTGCTCGCCGACCGCTTTGATCACGGCGGTGGCGGCGAGGACGCGGGCTCCCGGGGGGACGTCCTTGTTGACGAGGGCCTGGGCTCCGATGACGGCGTGTTCGCCGATGGTGACGGGGCCGAGGACCGTCGCGTTCGTGCCGAGCACCACGTGGTGGCCCACCACCGGGTGGCGGCGTTCGCCCGCCGGCCGCTTGTTGTCGCTCCACCAGCCGACGGCCCCCAGGGTCACCTGGTGGTAGATGGTCACGTCGTCGCCGACCACCGCGGTCTCGCCGATCACGACGGCCGCGCCGTGGTCGATGAACACCCGTCGGCCGAGGACCGCACCGGGGTGGATCTCCACGGAGGTCTTGCGGCGGGCCTGCCAGGCGATGAGCCCGGCAGTCATGCGCATGCCACGCCGGTGCAGGCGGTGGGCGACGCGGTGCGCCCACAGGGCGGGCAGTGCCGCGTGCAGCAGGGCCTCACGGCGGTTGCGCATGGAGGGGTCCTGGGCGACGACGACGTCCAGGTCCTCCTTCATGATCGCGAGCAGGCCGGGCTCCTTGTCGCGCGCCATCAGACCAGCACCTCCGCGCGCGCCTCGACGGCGGCGAGCGCCGCGCGGGTCAGGCTCTCCAGCCGGGCCACCAGCTCCGGGTCCGTGTACCGGCCGCCTTGGACGGCCAGCTCGCCGGCACGGGCGACGCCGACGGGCTCGTGCTCCACGACGTGCGCGCCGCAGCGGCCGAGCACGGTGACCAGTCCGGGCTGCGCGTCGAGGCCGCCGCGCGCTCCCGGGGAGGCACTGACCACGGCCGTCACGGTGCCGTTCAGCGGGCTGGGGCGGGCTCCGTCCGCGCGGGAGAGCCAGTCGAGCGCGTTCTTCAGCGCGCCCGGCATCGCGCCGTTGTAGGAGGGGGTGCTGATGAACAGCAGGTCGGCACCGGCGACCAGTTCCTTGGCCGCGCGCACCTCCGGCGAACCGTCGGCGAGCTCCAGGCCCGCTTCGTAGTACGGCAGTTGCGCGACGGGGAGGTCCACCGCCTCGTGCGCGCCGGGGAGGCCCGCCAGGACGTGGCGCACGGTCTCCAGGACGGTGGTGTTCAGCGAGTCCCGTCGGGTACTGCCCGACATCAGAACGATCTTCACCAGGGGAACTCCTTTGTTTCCGGGCCTCCCTGTCGGCAGGCTTGGTGCACGCGCGGGGAAGGGTGGTCCCGCAGGACCGCCGCACCCGCGTCGGAGCGGCGATGGAGTGCGGACGCCATCCGCCCCGTGTCTCCGTCGATACGGTGCCAGCGACGGCCGCAGCCGGACTCGACCCCGACTCGTGCCCCACCGGAGAACCACCACAGAACCGGGCCACCGCAAGGGGTGGGGGCTGCGCGTCGGCACGGAGGGGGGCGGACCCCGGCCGCCGCCGTCGCGCGCCTGTCCGGCCCGGGCGGCGGACGGGGTTACCGTCGGCGGCATGGACGGTGATCGCCGAAGGTGGCGCCAGTGTGTGCTCAGCGGGGCGGTGTTCGCCGTGTGCATGACCGGCACCACCCTGCCGACTCCGCTCTACGGCCTGTACCAGGAGAAGTTCTCCTTCTCCGAGCTGACCGTGACGGTCGTCTACGCGGTGTACGCGTTCGCCGTCATCGGTGTGCTGCTGCTGGCCGGCGACGCCTCGGACTCGCTCGGGCGCCGGCCGGTGCTGCTGGCCGGCCTGGGCTGCGCGGCGGGGAGCGCCGTCTGCTTCCTGTCGGCCACCGGCCTGCCCTGGCTGTACGCCGGCCGGCTGCTGTCGGGGCTGTCCGCCGGGCTGTTCACCGGCGCCGCGACGGCCTACGTCCTCGAACTGGCCCCGGAGGGTGCGAAGGCCCGGGCCACGTTCGTCGCGACGGCCGCGAACATGGGCGGCCTGGGCTGCGGTCCGCTGCTCGCCGGGTTGCTCGCGCAGTTCGCCCCCTGGCCGCTGTACCTGCCGTTCGCCGTGCACCTCGCCCTGGTGGCCGCTTCGGCCGCCGTCCTGTGGAGGCTGCCGGAGACCGTCCGGGAGCGGAAGCCCCTGAGTTCCGTCCGGCCGCAGCGGCCCAGTCTGCCGCCGCCGGTGCGCCCGGTGTTCGCGCCCGCGGCGATCGCCTCGTTCGTGGGGTTCGCGCTGTTCGGGGTGTTCACCTCGGTGAGCCCGGCGTTCCTGTCGGAGTCGCTCGGGGTGCGCGACCACGCCGTGAGCGGGCTGGTCGTCGCGCTGGCCTTCTTCTCCTCCACCGCCGGGCAGCTGGCCGTCGGGCGGTTCGGCGTGGCGCGGTCCCTCCCGCTGGGCTGCGCCGGGCTGCTGGGCGGACTGGCGCTGCTGGCCGGCGCGCTGCGGTGGGACCTGCTGGTGCTGGTGGTGCTGAGCGCGCTGGTCGGCGGCTGCGGTCAGGGACTGGCGTTCCGCGCGGCGCTGTCCGCGGTGGCCGGGGCGTCGCCGCAGGAGCGGCGCGCCGCCGTGATCTCTGCGCTGTTCGTGGTGGCGTACTGCGGGATCTCGGTGCCGGTGATCGGTGTGGGACTGCTGGTGGGGCCGGTCGGGCTGGAGGGCGCGGGGCTGGTGTTCATCGCGTGCATGGCCGTCCTGGTGTCGGCCGCCGGCGCCTACCTGCTGCGGCGGCCGGTGCGGACGGGCTGACCGGGCGCCCTCCGCTCAGCCGCCCGCCGGGGCGTCGGGCCGCCCGTCCTCCCGGCCGCGGCCGTCGTCGTCCTGTTGCACACCCGGTGCCCGGACGGCCGCCGGGTCCAGGACGCGGTTGAGGAAGTCACGGGTCCGTTCCCGGGCCGGCCGGGTCACCACCTGCTCCGCCGGTCCCTGTTCGACGACGACTCCCCCGTCCATGAACACGACCCGGTCGGCGACCTCGCGGGCGAAGCTCATCTCGTGCGTGACGACCATCATCGTCATCCCCTCCCCGGCGAGCACCCGCATCACCGACAGCACCTCGCCCACGAGTTCGGGGTCGAGCGCCGAGGTGGGCTCGTCGAAGAGCATCACCTCCGGCCCCATCGACAGCGCCCGGGCGATGGCCACCCGCTGCTGCTGCCCGCCGGACAGCTGGGCGGGGTACGCGTCCGCCTTCCCGGCGAGGCCGACGCGCTCCAGGTTCTCCCGGGCGACGGCGAGGGCCTCGGCCTTGCCGCGGCCCAGCACGCGCCGCTGCGGGAGGGTGAGGTTGCCGGTGACGCTCACGTGCGGGAAGAGGTTGAACTGCTGGAAGACCATGCCGATGCGGCGGCGGGCGGCGTCGATGTCGACGTCGGGGTCGGTGAGTTCGGTTCCGCCGACGAGGACCCGTCCCCGGCTCGGCTCCTCCAGCAGGTTCACACAGCGCAGCAGGGTGGACTTGCCGGAACCGGAGGGCCCGATGACGCACACGACCTCGCCGCGGGCGACGTCGAGGTCGATGCCGCGCAGGACGTGGTTGTCCCCGAAGGACTTGTGCAGTCCCCGGATCTCGATCTCCGGGCGATCCGCCCCCATGGTGCCCCCCGCCGTTCCCGTGGTCCGTGACATCGTGTCCTGCTCCTCACGTGGCCTTGTCCGCGCGGGCCTCCAGGCGGCGCACCACGAAGCCCAGCGGTACGGTCACCAGGAGGTAGCACAGGCCCGCGACCAGGATCGGGGTGGAGTTGGCGGTCTCGCTGGCGAGGTCCCGGCCGAACTTGGTCAGTTCCCGCTCCTGCAGGGTGACGCCCAGGAACAGTACGAGCGAGGAGTCCTTGAACAGCAGGACGAGTTCGTTGGTGAGCGGCGGGATGACGATGCGGAAGGCCTGCGGGATGATCACCGACACCATGGCGCGGCCGTGGGAGAACCCGAGCGAGCGGGCCGCCTCCATCTGTCCCTTGGGCACGGCCTGGATGCCCGCCCGAATCGTTTCCGCCATGTAGGCGGCCGCGACCAGGCCGAGGCCGAGCGCGACCTTCCCGTACGTTCCTCCGGGGATCGCGGTGCCGGGGAAGGCCAGGGGCACCGCGACCCCGACGAAGATGAAGATCAGCAGGGCGGGCAGGCCGCGGAAGAGCTCGATGTAGACGCCGGCGACCCAGCGGTAGGGGGCCACCGACGACAGCCGCATCATGGCGATGACCAGCCCGAGCACCAGGCCGAAGGCGAATCCGGAGAAGGTGTACACCACCGTGTTGCGCAGGGCGGTGGTGATGATCTCCGGGAAGAGCCGCGCCGCCAGGTCCTTCTGCGCGAACTGGTTCTGCAGCCGGTCCCAGCCGGCCAGGACGGCCACCAGGACCACCGCCGCCACGAAGACCGCGTACTGGACGCCCTGCCAGACGCGGCGCCGCTGGCGCCGGGTCAGCCGAGAGGTCACGACGCTGCCTGGGGCAGCGGGCCGATCCACTGTTCGTAGAGCTTCTTGTAGGTGCCGTCGGCCTTGGCCGTGGTGATGGCCTTGTCGATCGCGGCGAGGAGGGCGGCGTTGCCCTTCTTCACGGAGAAACCGTACTTCTCGCCGGTCTCGATGTTCTGGCCGAGGACGAACTCGGCGGCATTGGCCTTGTCCTTGAGCCAGCCCTGGACGACCGGGTAGTCGATGACGACCGCGTCGACCTGGCCGGTGCGCAGGCCGTTGAGGACGGCGTCCGAGCTCTCGAAGGCGACGGGGTTGAAGCCCTGGCTCTTGGCGTAGCTCTCGCCGGTGGTCTCGGCCTGGGCGCCGAGCTTGGCGGACTTCGCCTTGACGTCGGCGAGGGAGGTGATCCCGCTCTTCTTGGTCGCCAGCAGCGCCTGGGTGGCGTCGAAGTAGGGGACGGAGAAGTCGACGTTCTTCTTGCGCTCGTCGGTGATGGTCATCCCGGCCGCGGCGAGGTCGCACTGGCCCGAGTTGAGGAAGGCTCCGGTCTTGAAGTTCTCGAACGGGGTGTCGAGGATCTTCTGCTCGACCTTGAGGTCCCGGGCGACCAGGTCGATCAGGGCCACGTCGAAACCGACGACCTTGCCGTTCTGCTCGAACTGGAAGGGCGGGTAGGGAAGATGGGTGCAGGTGGTGAGCTTGCCCTTCTCGACCACGGGGACCCCGCCGGCCGCCTCCCCCGGTCCGCTCCCGCCGGAGGAGCACCCCGCGGCGAGGAACATGCCCGCCGCGGCGGCGCAGGCCGCACCCCGCAGGCGGGAGCGGCCCCGGCGAGCCGGGCTGCTGCTGGTGCGCTGACTGCGGACTCCTCGGGCCGTGCGGAACACGGTGACCTCCACGGGTGCAGGGCGGGCGGCGGTCGCGGGACGGGACCGTCCGATCGAGATCGTAAGCCCCGGCGGCGCGCGGCGGCGGAAGATTCGCGATGCGGCGGGTCCGGGGACGGGCCGGCGGCGCCGTCCCCGGCGGCTGCGTCAGCGCGCGGGCCGGTGGGGCTTTCCGGCGGGCGCCGGCGCGGGCGAGCCGCCGGGCTCCCCGAGGGCCTCGGCCTCCTCCAGGTCCTCCAGGCCGGGGAACCGGTAGGGGTCGAGTGCCCAGCGGGGCATGCGGGATGACAGTGCGTACGTCGGTGCGGTGTCCATCGAACCTCCCGAATGTAGTTACTGGCTGTGATGAGGTACTACTCTGCGCATTCGGTTGCGGGTGGCTGCGACTCCCACCCGAACGCCCTCAATGACATTTCTTCACATGACGTACACATCGGTCCTCAGGTCAGGAGGCCGGCCACCGGGGAGACGGGATCCCAGTCGGGGTCGCGTCCCGTGAGCCGGGCCGTGACCCGCCCCCAGGCGCCGGGATCGGCCGCCAGACGGTCCCCGACGAGGGCCGCGAGTGCGGTCAGGGCGGCCCGTGCCCGGGGCGGGGCGTCCGCGCGGCGGGCCGCCGTACCCAGGTACGCGAGGACCTGGCCCGCCGGGGCCACCGCGTGCACCAGGTCGTCCCCGGTCAGGTGGCCCGAGGCCAGCATCCCGTCGAACTGGACGACGGGCGGGTCGTGGTGGAGACCCGCCAGCCCGTGACGGGCCCGGGCGCGGGTGGCCTCGGGGCCGTCGGGCAGGCCGTCCGGTCCGGGCTCGTGCAGCAGGGCGGCGTACCGGAGCCGGATCGCGGCCGGCGCGCCCGGGAGGTTGACCAGGAACTTCCAGTTGGGGAGCGGATCCTCCTCGTGGGCGGCGGCCAGGACCTCCCAGTCGACCTCGCCGGGGACGGACAGCACCGTGCCGGTCGTCCGCCAGTGCAGCGGGGTCCGCCGCAGGCGGCCGACGAGTCGGGCGGGGGCCAGTTCCCGGGCCACCCGGGCCCGGATCACGGCGGCCGGGTCCGGCGATGCCAGTGCCTTGGCGCACAGCGTGGCGGCGGCCTGGCCGAGCACGTCCCGCCGCGCGAGCGCGGCCAGCCGGGCCGTACCGCCGTGCTCCGCCAGGGCGAGGCAGCCGACCGCCTGCTCGGCGAAGCCCAGGTCGGCGCCCAGACGGGCGAAGACCTCCTCGATCAGGGCCGGTTCGCGCGAGTGCAGCCAGAGCGAGCCGCCGGGCAGGGGCGCGGAGGGGTCGGCCCGCAGCTCCGCGAGGACCCGTGCGGCGGTGCGGGAGTGGGGGCGCGTGGCGATGCGACGGGCCAGGCCGGCCGCGGTTCCGCTCCGCAGCAGGGTGAGGTCGACCTCGGGGTCGTCGAGACCGACCAGCCGTTCCCTGGCATCGGAGGGAAGCCGGCGCGACGCGGCGGCGAGCACCCGCAGGGCCCGCGGGTCGCGCCCTTCCAGCAGGCGGTCGAGGAGGACGCGGGGGGTCCGGTCGTGGCGCAGCAGGTACGCGGCGAGCAGCCAGGGCCCGTCGGGGCCGAGGCGGGGCAGGACCGCGTCGACGACGTCGGCGTCGGCCAGGGACAGCAGCGTCCCCACCGGCCAGATCCACTGGCGGTTGCCCCGCTCCAGGAGCCGGACCGCCTCGTCCGGGCTCTTCGGGGCACTGCTCAGCGAGCCCCACGGGCGGTGCTCCGGCAGCGGGTGGGCGGCGGGCCGCGGGGCGTCGGGGATGCGGGACAGCCGCAGGAGCTCCGCCCAGGTGGGCCCGCCCCCGTCGGCCGGGGTGTCCGGCAGGGCACAGGCCGAGGCCGCCTGGGCCAGCCGGAGCCAGCCGTCGGGGTCGGTGCCCAGTTCGGCGCGCAGCAGGCGGGCCACGGCGGCCCGCCACGCGCCCGCGAAGGCGAGGCGGCGCCAGTCGTGGGGGCGCACGAGCAGGTGGTGTGCCGGGAGCAGGGCGGGCAGCTCCTCGGCGGGGAGGACGCCCTGGATGTAGGCGTGTTCGGTGAGCCGGGCGCTGCTGCCCCAGGACCGGGGGCCCTCGGCGCGGACCTCGTCGAGGGTGGGGGCGGTGTACCAGGGGCCGCCGTGGGGCGGTGCGACGCCGGCGCCCGCACAGGCCCGGGCGAGCCACCGGGGGGTGGCGAGGCCGGGGGCGTCCTCCTGGCGGTGGTCGGCCAGGAAGCGCAGGGTTCCGGGGTCGGCGGGCAGCGGGGCGCCGGCGGGCGCGAGGGAGTACAGGAGGTCCAACGCACCGAGCGCGGCCCGCTCGTGGGCGGTACGCGGACCCTGCGGCGCCGCCCGGTCCGGCCCGCCGGGACGCGTGGTCGTGCCGGGGGCGCCGGGACGGGCGGCCGCGGAGGGGTGCGGCGGGTGGGGCGGCGGGGTGGGGGGCGCGTGGGTCAGCAGTTCCGCCAGGGTGCCCTCGTGGGTGCCCAGTGCGCTGTCCAGGGCGGCCCACTCCTCGGGGGGTCCGGTCAGGCGGGCCGCGGTGACGGTGCGCAGTTCGGCCAGGGCGGCGGCGGTGAGCAGGTTCCGCTCGGTGAGCCGGGCCAGGGCGGCCACCGCGTGCCGCGCGGGGCGTGCGGTGCGGACCAGGTCGACCGGGTCGAGCAGGCCCGCCGCGGCCATGCCCTCCGCCCAGTCCGCGGCCGAGCCGTCGAGCCGCTCCCGGGCCAGGCGCCGCCCGGGCGGCTCCGCGTTGCCGGCGCGCCGCCCGCCGGACCGCCAGGGCTCGTTGAGGACGCTGAGCCGGAACGCGAGGCGCTGCGCGTCGTCCGCCGCCTCGTGCCGGGCGAGCTCCTCGCAGGCCTTGGGCATGAACGGGGTCTTCGCGTGCGCCTCGGCGAGGGCCGCGATGTCATGGGCGTACGGCTCCGCCAGCAGGGCGCTCAGGCTGCTCGTGCCGCGGGTGGCGGCCAGCAGGGCGGGCAGCCGGGCCGGGTCCTCGTAGGGCTCGCCGTCCTCGCTCAGGCGGCGCAGCCCGTTGCCCGAACCGTCCTCCTCGGCCAGGGCCTTCCGGACGGCCGTGCAGACGGGCGTGGTGAGGTGCCGCAGCACGTCCGGACCGTCGAGCAGCGCCTCGACCGCCTCCGGTCCGGCGGTCTCCCATACGCGTACGAGCGCGTGCCGCTGGACGGCGCCCCGGGTCCGCAGGCTCCTGAGCGCGCGGACCGTGAGCTCCGGGTCCCCGGAGGTGAGCAGCGGCGCGAGCCAGGTGTTCGGGAGCGGACGGGTGCCGCCGGCCAGTTCGGCCCGCAGCGCCTCGTCCAGCGGGACCCGCGCGAGGTCGCGCACGAGGGCGCGGCGCAGGGACGGGGTGCAGCGCGGGTTGCGGTAGACGGCGGCGGCGACCTCGGGGTCCCCGACGGCCGCCAGCCGGGCCAGGACCCGGGCGTCGAGCCGGGCGTGCCGTGCCAGGGCGGCCCGGGCGGCCCGGTCCCCGTGCTCGGTGACGGCGGTGACCAGCGCCGGGGCGGGGAGCGCTCCGCCCGCGAGCAGTCCGTCACGGGTGCGGGCCGGCAGCGCGGCCAGGGCCGCGGCGGCGTGCTCGGGCCGGGCGTGCTCCAGCAGCAGGACCAGGGTGGCGTGGACGCTGCGGGGAACGGGCGGACGGACCTCGCCCGGGGCGGCCGGCGGGGCGGGCGGCGGTATGTCGGCCAGCAGTTCGGGCAGGGTGCCGCGGTGGCGGGCGAGCGCGTCGTGCACGCCGAGCCACCGGTCGGGACGGTCGCCGAGCAGGTCGTCGGCCCAGCCGCGCAGCCGGGCCGCGGTGTCCCCGTCCGGCCCTCCGGCGGCCGCCACGCCCGCCGCGACGGTGCGCGCCGGCCGGGCCTCCTCCACCACCCGGAGGGCGGCGCCGGCCACGACGGCGCCCCCGTCCCCGAGGGGGGTGGCGAGGGCTGCGCGCACCATTGCGGAAAGCGGACTGCTCGGCGGGTTGCTCATGGACGCCATGCTAGGCAGCGGGTACGACAACTCCCCCGCACCGGGCCCCCTCCGCCCCGGGCCCGGGGTCAACGCCGCTGGGGGCAGGTCTTCCAGGAGAAGTGGTACTTGGTGTTGATGCTGCCGTCGGTGGAGTCCATCGTCAGGAAGCTGGTGGTCCTGGCGGTGTCGGAGGTGCCGGCCTGGGTGAGCAGCTCGGTGTTGATGTTCAGGTTCCGCTTCGCGCCGCAGGGGTGGAAGACGAGCGCCTCGACGGGCACCGTGTCGGAGATCTGCCAGCCGCCCTGGACGGGGCCGCGCAGGGCGTGGCTCCGGCTGGCCGTCTGGGACATGCCCTGGAAGTAGTAGCTGGCCTTCTGGCTGGCGGTGGCCCCGTCCTCCAGGCTGGCGAAGCCGCGGTAGTCGGCCTGGGCGATGGCGAAGGTGTAGCCCTGGGGGACGTTCAGGCTGAGTCCGAGCTGGCAGTTCTTGCGGAAGTCGGTCGGCTTGGCGCCGACGCCGACCTGGGCGAGGTACTCGCTGTACGTGACGGTGAAGGCCGTGTTGTCGGGGGCGACGGCCACGGTGGCGCTGCCGGGGCGACAGCCCGAGCCGTTGACCTGGACCACGTCGATGGTGATCTGTTCCGGAGGCGCGAAGGACGGGCCCGCGCCGGTGGCGGCTCCCGCCGGGGGCGTGAGAGCGGCCGCGGCGAGCGCGACGGCCGCGCCGGCGGTGAACACCGTTCTGAACATGGGGAGTCCTTCCGATCGCTGCTGTGCGTGACCGGCTCGAACCGTTCCACACCGGCCCGCCCGGGCGGCGCAGGCGCGGCAGGCACGCCCCGCGGGTCCGCTCCGAGGCCACTCGCCCGGACGAATCGTCCGCACGACGCGCCCGAACCGCGTGTATCCGCCACCGGCTCCGGCGTTTTGGCGCACAAGTGGCGGCCCGCGCGCCCCTACGACGGCAGACTGGGCAGGTCAGCGTCCCCCACCGGGAGGAACTGCCCGTGCCCGTCCCGATCGTCATCGACTGCGACCCCGGACACGACGACGCCCTCGCCATCATGCTGGCGGCCGCCGATCCCGCGGTCGACCTGCTCGCCGTCACCACGGTCGCCGGGAACCAGACGGTGGAGAAGACCACCCTCAACGCCCGCCGGGTGTGCACGGTGGCCGGGATCACGGGCGTGCCCATCGCCGCCGGGTGCGCGCGGCCGCTGCTCCAGCCGCTGGCGGTCGCCGCCGACGTGCACGGCGAGTCCGGGCTGGACGGTCCGCGGTTCCCGGCCCCCTCGGTCGACGTGGTGCCGGGGCACGCGGTGGAGCTGCTCCACCGGATCCTGACGGAGCACCCGGAGCCGGTGACGCTGGTGCCCACGGCCCCGCTCACCAACATCGCCCTGCTGCTGACCCGCTACCCCGAATGCGCCGGCAGGATCCGCGAGATCGTGCTGATGGGGGGTTCCACGGAGCGGGGCAACCGGACCCCGGCGGCCGAGTTCAACGTGTACACCGACCCGGAGGCCGCGGACATCGTCTTCCGCAGCGGCGTACCGGTGACCATGTGCGGGCTCAACGTCACCCACCAGGCCCTGGCCACCCCGGAGATCGTGGCCCGGTTCGAAGCGCTGGGCACGGAACTGGGCACCGTGTGCGCCGAGTTGCTGACCTTCTTCGGCTCCGCCTACCAGCGGCTGTGGGGCATGCCCCACCCTCCGCTGCACGACCCCGTGGCGGTGGCCCGCGTCATCGATCCGGCGATCGTGGAGTGCGTGGACGCGTACGTCGCGGTCGAGCTGCGGGGCACGCACACCCGCGGGGCCACCGTCGTGGACCCGCACGGCTACCTGGGCCGGCCCGCGAACGCGCGCGTCGCCGTCGCCCTGGACCGCGAGGCGTTCTGGGACCGCATGGTGGGCGCCGTCGCCGCCCTCGGCGCCCGCACCGGATGACCCCGCGCAGGGCCCGGCGACCCGCTAGGTCCTGTCGTCGAACTCCCGTCTGCGGGCGACGACGGGAACTTGACGACAGGCCCTAGCCCGCGACGGGGTACATCAGTCCGCGGCGGCCCTCCGGCGAGGTGAGCCACTCCAGTTTCTCGGCGGTGTCCGTGCCCGGCAGCGGGGTGTGCAGCACGATCGCCAGGTCGGGGCGCGCCGGGACGCGCAGCTGGGTGGACTCCACGAACAGGGTCCCCACGACGGGGTGTTCCATCCGCTTGCGGAGCTGGCCGCCGGGGCGGACCTCCTGCCGCTCCCACAACTCGGCGAAACGGGGGCTCAGTTCCCGGGCCTGCTCCAGAACCGCCTGGAAGCCCTCGTCCTCGGGGTGTTCGGAGCAGGTGGCCCGGAACTGGGCCACGACGTCCACGGCGATCTCCTCCCAGTGCGGGGAGCGTGCCATGTAGACGGGGTCGGTGAAGAAGGCGATCAGGCAGTTCTGCACGATCTCGGGACGCATCCCCAGGACCAGCGAGGCCGCGTCGTTGTACATCACGGTGTTCCAGTAGACGTCCATGATGTGCGCGGGGAAGGGCATCCAGGCGTCGATCAGGCGTTGCAGGCCCTGGCACATGTCCCGGTCGCCGGGGGCGACTTCGAGGGCGGGCGGGTTCAGGCCGGCGAGCACGTACAGGTGCCGGCGTTCGGCGCTGGTCAGCCTGAGGACCCGGCTCACCGCGTCGAGGACCTGCCCGGACACCGTGATGTCGCGGCCCTGCTCCAGCCACTGGTACCAGGACACGCCCACCCCGGCGAGGACGGCGACCTCCTCGCGGCGCAGTCCTGGGGTGCGGCGGCGGGCCCCGCCGTCGGGCAGGCCGGCCTCCGCCGGGGAGACCCTGGCACGCCGGCTCATGAGGAACTCGCGCAGTTCCGTACGGCGGTTCCGGTCGATCGGTGTGGCCACGAATCCCCCTGTTCGGCTGCCTGGTGGTGGCACCAACAGGATAAGTTCCCACTCTTCACGGGCGTTCCCGGGCCGCGAGGGTGGTGGGCATGACGACAGACATCCGCACCCCCGCGGCCACCGGCCCGCACCCGGCGGCCCCCGAGGACGCCCGGCTCTCCGGACGGGCCCGGCTGGTCCTCTTCGTGCTCTGCGCCGCCCAGTTCATGGTGGCGCTCGACTTCTCCGTCCTCAACGTGGCCCTGCCGGCGCTGGGCAGGGACCTGGGCCTGACTCCGTCCGCCCTCCAGTGGGCGGTCACCGCGTTCACCCTGCCCTCCGGCGGATTCCTGCTCCTCTTCAGCCGGATCGGCGACCTGTACGGCCGCAAGAAGCTCTTCCTGGCCGGTCTCGCCCTCTTCGGGGCCGCCTCGCTGCTCGCCACCCTCGCCTGGAACCCGGCGGCCTTCCTGACCGGGCGCGCCCTCCAGGGCCTCGGTGCGGCCGCGATCGTGCCGGCCGGGATGTCCCTGCTGACCACGACCTTCCCCGAGGGCCCGCAGCGCGACCGGGCGCTCGGCATCTCCGGGACGCTGCTGTCCCTGGGCTTCACGGTCGGCATGGTCCTCGGCGGTGTCATGACCGACACCCTGGGCTGGCGCTCGACGATGGGGCTGCTCGCGCTCGCCGCGCTGGTGGTCCTGGTGCTGGCTCCGGCCCTGCTGGCCGAGTCCCGCACCCCGGAGCGGCCGCGCCTGGACGTGCCGGGCGCCGTCACGGTCACGGCGGGTCTGCTCGCGCTGATCTACGCCCTGTCGACGGCGGCCGACCGCGGGTTCGGCGGGGCGGACGTCCGGGCGACGCTGGTGGCCGGGCTGGTGCTGCTGGCCGTCTTCGTACGGGTGGAGTCGAGGTCCCCGGCCCCGCTGGTGTCGCTGCCCATGCTGAAGCGGCGCACGGTGGCCTGGGGCAACGTCGGCGGACTGGTGACCTTCTCGATGATGTCCACGGTCATCTTCGTCCTCACCCTGTACCTCCAGGAGACGCTGCGGCTGTCCTCCTTCCTGACCGGTCTGGTCTTCGGTGTCCAGGGCGTCGCCTCGGCGCTCGCCGGTTCGCTGGTCCCCCGGTTCGTCGGCCGCTTCGGTGCCCGCCGCACCCTGGTCGGCTCCCTGGTCGGGCAGGGGCTGTTCACCGCGGCGCTGCTGCTGGTGGGCCCGGACTCGGGCGCTCTGGTGGCGACCGTCGCCGTGTCGCTGGGCAGCATGTGCCACCTGGGCGCGATCATCGCGTACGGCCTGACCGCCACGAGCGGGGTGCCCGACGGGGAGCAGGGTCTGGCCACCGGTCTGGTCACCACCACCCAGCAGGTGGGCCTCACGATCGGGATCCCGCTGCTGGGCGTCCTGGCCACGACGCGGGCTTCCCTCTTCGACGGGGTGCGCACCGTCCTGGCGGTGGACGCGGCCCTGGTCGTCGGGGCGGCCCTGCTGGTGGCGGCCGGCCTCGGGCGCCGCAGGGCCTGAGCCGAGCGAGCGGGGCCCGGTCCGGAACCTCCGGTCCGGGCCCGCTCGGCTGTGCGGTGCGCAGTCCCCCTCAGGCGGTCGTGGACAGGATCGTGGTCGCGCGGCCCGGTGCCGCCTCCGGTTCGGGCGGGCGCCGCAGACCCCCGCGCGGGTCGAACGCGGGGCGGGCGGCGGTGGGCCGGGTGCTGCCCGCGACGATCAGTGCGAGTAAGACGGCGGCGGCCTCGCTCTGCAGGATCCGGGCCGCCTGTCGGAGCCGGGCCGGGTCGGGTACGGGGATGGAGAGGGCCACGCACTCGGCGTTCGGGCCCGCCGTGATCGGCACGGCCGCGCAGACCGTGCCGACGGCGTACTCCTGGAAGTCGAGGACCGGGGCGTTGGGCCGGCGGGTGTCGAGCTGGTGGAAGAGGGCTTCCTGGCTGGTCACGGTGTGGGAGGTGAAGCGGGACATCTCGTGCCGGGCGAGGTGGTCCTTGCGGTCGTCGTAGTCGAGTTGGGTCAGCAGGGCCTTGCCGACCGCGGAGGCGTGGGCGGCCGCGCGGAAGTCGACCCATTCGTCGACGGCGGGGGCGCCCGGGCCGTCGGCGTACTGGGTGATCGAGACCTCGCCGTCGGCGTAGCGGGCGACGTAGACGGCCGCGCCGACGGCGTCCCGGACCCAGGCCAGGGTCTCGCGCAGGTGTCCCCTGCCCTCTCCGCAGGCCGCGTCGGCCAGCAGCAGGGCGTGGCCCGCGACGTAGGCGTCCGGTCCGGTGGGGGTGGCGAGCCCGGCCCGGACGACCTGTTCGGTGGCCCGGGCCAGGACCAGTTGCGGGAGTTTCGTCTCGCGGGCGATCTGGGTGAGGCTGACTCCGCCCGAGTAGCGGTTGACGACCTCCAGGACGCGCAGCGCCTGGTGGACGGAGGCGAGCGCGGCGGGGGCCGGGGGCCCGTCGGGGGTCCTGCGGGCGGCATGCGTCAGCTGCGGTTGCCTGAGGGCCTCCAGGGCCCAGGCGTTCGCCTCGTGCGTCAGGTGAGCGGGGTTGAGGCGGGCGTGCCGGGCGACTGCCACGGCGACGGGCGGGCTGGGGGTGACGATGTCGCCCAGCTCGGGGTGCTCCTTGCGGGGGCGCGCCGCCACGGCCTGGCGCAGGCGCGCCGGCAGCCGGTACGGGGGCCGTTCGGCCCGGCCGGGTCCGGTGGTGAGGGCGGTCAGGTCCTGGGTGCTGATGGGCGGGGAGGTCCAGATGACCGAGGCGCCCAGGGTCGCTTCGAGGTTGTCCGGGATCGGGGGCAGGGGTGGCAGGTGTTCCTCGGCGGGCAGGAGGCGGGCCTGCTGCTTCCAGTGGCGGGCGGTGCGGACCTCGGCGCGGGCCAGGTGGTGGAGGTAGAGGCACTGGGCGGCGGTCCGCGATCCCGCGCCGGCGGCGTACTGGAACCAGAACTGGGCGGCCTCCAGCCGGTCCGTCAGGTGCAGCAGGCAGCCGAACAGCAGGGCCGAGTCAACGCCGTGGGGCCAGGACCGGGCGTGCAGGGCGAGCTCCGCGAAGTCCCGGCTCTCGGCCAGGGACCACGTCAGGTCGTCCAGGCAGCGCGCGGCACGTACGTGGCAGGCGGCGTCCAGCACCAGGTCGTCCCAGGCGGTCGACGCGGCCCGCCCCCGGACCGTCTCGGCCGGCGCGTGGGTGCCGATCGCCGAGCGGGCGCGGTCGGCGGCGATGCGGCGGGCGACCCGGCGCCGGGCGGCCCCCTCGTCGTAGCCGGCGTACTCCTCGGCGAGCACCGCCGCGTTCTCCAGGGCCGCGTCCAGTGCGCGCAGCGGCATGTCACGGTCAGCGGGCATGTCGCTCACTGCTCCTTCTCCTCTCCGGGGATCCAGTCCACCCCGAGCTTGCGGGACAGGTTTCGGCGTGCGCCGCGGACGTGCGACCGGACGGTCGCGGGGGAGATCCCCATCATCCGGGCGACCGTTTCGCAGTCGTTGCCCAGCAGGAAGGCCAGCAGGACCACGTCGTACTGCCGCTCGGACAGTTCGGCGATCGCGGCGTACAGGCCGAGCTTCGACTCCAGGAGTTCGAGCCGCTCCCTGGAGGAGCGGCGCAGCGCCGAGAACCATGCCGTTTCCACCATGGCGACCTGGCGGCCGAGGGCGGCCAGGCGCCGTTCCACGTGTTCGCGCAGCACCGCCCACGCGAAGCCGTGGAGGCTCGCTTCCTTCAGTGCCTGGCGCCACACCTTGAGCAGGAAGGTGAAGACGTCGTCGACGACTTCTTCGGCGTCCTTGGCGTTGCCCAGTTGGAGGTGGGCGTAGCGCAGGTACGCGCGGTGCTGCTGGGAGTGGAACGCGGTGAACTCCACCGGGAGCACGCCGGCCAGTTCACTGGAGACCGTCTGGTCCCCGGCTGGGTCGAACTCTCCATCGTTCATGCGTTCCCCCACCGTTGTTCTTCCGGGTCCTGACGGGCTGGGGTGACCTCTATCAGCACGAGGGTGCCGTTGCGGGCAGCGTTCACGTCGAGGTGGAACCTTCCGAGTGGCTTGTGAGTAGCGGGCCGCCTGCCCCCGTGTCCGGCAGCCGTGGAGCGACAAGCTCCCCCCATCACCACCCCATCGGAAAAGGCGCCCGATCGTGCAAGCCGGGATCGGAAATCTTCCGGAAGAGTCGCATCCGCCGTGGCGTGCGCCCCCCGCACAGCAGCGCACGCCCCGCTTCCGGAGGGAGGCGGGGCGTGCGTCGGCGGGGGGGAAAGGCGGTGGCTCAGTCCTGGGCGCGGGCGGTGACGGGCGCGTCGGTCCGGTCGCCGAGGAACTCGTACCAGCGGCGCTGGAGGCACAGGTAGCGGGTGTCGGCCTCGGCGAGGTCCAGGAAGGCGCCGACCGTCGACGCCAGGCGCTCGCCGAGGCCGCTGTCGGCGAGGGCGCCGTCCTCGGTGAACTCCTGGTGGGCGGCCGCGAGGCTGAACATGTCGGGATAGACCCGCGCGCCGAGGTGTTCCAGCGGGACGCGCAGCGCCCACAGGCCCCGGTTGCCGCCGACCATCGACGGGGAGGCCGACACCAGGAGGACCTGCTTGTCCTTGAAGGGCTGCGGGCGGACCCGGGAGACCCAGTCGACGGCGTTCTTGACCGGGCCGGGGACGGAGGCGTTGTACTCGGGCGAGGCGATGACCACGGCCTGCGCCGCGTCGATCCGCTCGCGCAGCGCGAGCGCTCCGGCCGGCACGCCCTCGTCGGCCTCCACGTCCCCGTCGTAGAGCGGCATCGGGAAGTCCCCGAGCAGCGCGGGCTCGGCGGTGGCCCCCGCGCGCACGACCAGTCCGGCGACGAGTGCCGCCAGGCGTGCGTTGACGGACCCGGTGCGGGAGGAACCGGAGAGCACGAACACGTGCATCGAGGCGCGGCCGGAGGGGTGCCCGTCGTGGGGGCGGGCCGGGTCCGTGGGGAAATGAGCCTGGTCGTTCGAGGTCACGCTGTCTCCCTTGCCGGTGCGCGCCCCCGGCGCCGGAGGCGGGGGTCCCCAGCGGACTGTACGGGCGTGCGGGCCGCTCCGGCCGGGGCCGCGCGCGGGCGGGGCCCTTGCGTCACCCGGCTGCCCGGCAGGGCGCGGGGGCGCTGCCGTGCTCCGCGGTCCGGGACCGGGCGTTCCCGCCGGGACGGGCCGGACGGGCGTGCGGCGCACGGGGCGCCGCCCGCTCCCGGGGCTGCGGGAGCGGGCGGTTCAGACCGCTACCACCAGATGACGACGTAGCCGTCACCGCCACCGTGGCCCGGGGCGCCGTTGCCGCCGCCCGCGATTCCACCGGCGCCCCCGTCGCCGCCCGTGGCGGCCAGCGGGGGGAGGCCGACGATGCCGTCCGGGACGTCGGTGGCGCCCGCGGCGCCCGGGCCGCCGTTGCCGCCGGACAGGTTCACACCGCCCGTGGAGCAGGAGCCGGTACCCCCGGTTCCGGGGGTACCGGGGGTGCCGTCCACGGTGGGCGCGGCTCCGCCGCCGCCCCCGCCCCCGCCCCCGCCGGTCGCGGTGAGCAGGGTGGTGCCGGTCGCGGAGGCCGTGACGGTGGTGGCGGAGCCGCCGGTGCCGGCCGTGCCGTCGCCGCCCGCGCCCGTGGTGCCCTGGGCGCCGCCCCGTCCGCCGCGGCCCGCGCTGCCGACGTCCACCCCGTAGTCGGTCAGCGGGATGACCTTGAGGGCGCACCAGGTGAAGCCGCCCGCGCCCCCACCGCCGCCGGCGCCGCCGGCGCCGCCCGTCGCGTTGGCGCCGCCTCCGCCGCCGCCCCCGCCGCCCGCGCCCCAGGCCTGGACGAAGACGGAGGTGACGCCCGCCGGCGGGGTGAAGGTGTTGTCGGAGGTGAACTGGCGCAGTCCGTGCGCGACCGGGGCCGTCCTCTTCTGCTTCTGCCCGTGCTCGTCCTTGCCCTGCTCCCGGTCCTGCTCCCGGTCCCGGTCGTCGTCCCGGTGCCGGTCCGGGTCGCGGACCTGGCCCGTGGCCGGGGGCTGCTGCCGGGCCGGTGACGGCTGTTTGGCGGGTGTCCGCTGCTTGCCGGGTGCGGCCGGCGCGGGGTCCGAGGGCTTGGGGCCGGCCGCGGTCGCCGCCGGAGCCGTCGCGACCAGCTGACCGGTCAGGGCCGCCGCGGCGGCGAGGGAGGCGAGCAGGACCCGGGTACGTGCCCGGGAGCGGCGGGTCCCCTTGTGCGCGTGGAGGTTCATGACTGCACATCCCACCCGGCCCCACGGGGGCCGGCGGCCCGGCGGGGCCGGGGGTGTGGGCCGGGCAGGTGAGGAGTTCGCCGGGCCGGAGCAACTGCGGCGTGGTGGCGGGACCGGGGCGGCGGGAAAGGGCGGGGGTGCGGGGCCGGGGCCGGGGAGGGCGGCCGTCCCGGCCCCGCTGCGGGGGCCGTCGGCGCATACGGCAGGATGACAGTCCGTTCGGAATGCGCACGTCCGCTCGAACGGACCCCCGCACAACGCGACCTGACAGGTGACATGGTGACGACACGACACATACCGCGGCCGGACCTCGTGCGAGCGGAGGCCGTGCGGTGACCCGGGACCTGGTGCTGCACGACTGGGTGGTGGCCGCCATCGCGCTGGCCTCGGGCGGAGCGGCCGGGCTGCTGCTGCGGGCCCTGCTGAAGTGGCTGGCCAAGCACGCCGAGCGGACCAAGTGGACCGGCGACGACATCATCGTCGACGCGCTCCGGACGCTCGCCCCCTGGGCCGCCGTCATCGCGGGCGCGGCGGTGGCGGCGACGGCGCTGCCGCTCACGGCGCGGATCGGGAACATCGTCAGTCAGTCCCTGACCGCCCTGCTGATCATCTTCGCCACCTTCACGGCGGCCCGGGTGATCGCGGGACTCGTCCAGTCCGTGGCGCAGTCCCGGACCGGGGTCGCCGCGTCGGCCACGATCTTCGTCAACATCACGCGGATCGTGGTCCTCACGATGGGCGTGCTGGTCGCCCTGGAGACCATCGGGGTCTCCATCGCCCCGCTGGTCACCGCCCTGGGCGTCGGCGGTCTGGCGGTCGCGCTGGCCCTCCAGGACACGCTGGCCAACCTCTTCGCGGGGGTGCACATCCTCGCGTCGAAGACGGTGCAGCCGGGTGACTACATCCGGCTCAGCAGCGGCGAGGAGGGCTACGTCGTCGACATCAACTGGCGCAACAGCGTGGTGCGGAACCTGTCGAACAACCTGGTCATCATCCCCAACGGCCGGCTGGCCCGGACGAACATGACCAACTTCACCCAGCCCGAGGCGAAGCTGTCCCTCCTGGTCCAGGCGGGCGTCGGCTACGACAGCGATCTGGAGCACGTGGAGCGGGTGACCCTCGACGTGGTGGACGGCGTGATGGCGGACATCGACGGCGGCGTCCCCGACCACGAGGCGAAGGTCCGCTTCCACACCTTCGGGGAGTCCCGGATCGACTTCACCGTGATCCTGGGCGTGGGCGAGTTCAGCGACCAGTACCGGATCAAGCACGAGTTCATCAAGCGCCTGCACCGGCGCTACCAGGAGGAGGGCATCTCCATCCCCGCCCCCGCGCGCACGGTCTCCTTCCGCCCGCAGGAGCACGGACCGGTCCTCTCCGCCCCGGTCCCGCACCAGCGTGCCGGCTCCGCGGAAACGCTTCTGACGGACCGGTAGCAGCGGGGTTCCCGTTCCGGTGGTCACGATCGGGTGAAGGCCCGGGCGAACCGGACACCCGTTCCTAGGATGTTGATCCTTTGATCGGACAAGGAACGACTCGGGGTGGGGACACGGATGTACAGCGCGGACGGGAACAGCGGAACCGGACACGGCGGCAGGGGCGGACGGCGGGCGGGGCGCATACGGCTCGCCCTGGTGGGCCTGCTGGCGGCGGGCGTCGCCGTCGCCTGCGGGCCCGCCGAGGGCGACGGGCCCGCCGTGCGGCCCCCGCTCCCGGCCTCCGCCTCCGCGACGCCGGCCGCCTCCCCGACGCCCTCGCCGTCGGCCACCCCCTCGGCCCTCCCGAGCCCCACCCGCACCACCCCCGACGCCAAGGCCCCCACCGGCCCCGCTCCGGCACGGACCGCCGACGACCCGGCACCGGAGCCCACGGCGAAGGCGAAGACGCCGGAGCAGCCCGCGAAGGCCGGCTGTGAGATCACCTCCAACGCGGGCAACTGCTACAACGCCGGTCAGTACTGCCGCAAGGCCGACGTGGGCCGCTCCACCCATGCCGGGAACGGCCGCATGATCACCTGCCGGCAGGACGGGGGCCAGCCGCGCTGGGGCTACTGAGCTCCGCCGCGACGCCCTCCGGGGCGGGGTGCCGGATCGCCCGGACGGCGTAATCTGGTCGGAAGGCGGCATACGGCACGCTTCGGGCGCGCCGTACGGCTGCCCGTACCCCGCTTGGACCCGGTCCAGGGAGGCGGCGCGTGACCGATCCGTTCGGCTTCCTCAGGATCCCCCGCAAGGCCGTTCCGGCCCGCCCCGTCGAGGAGCGGCTCGGCGACTGGCGCGAGGTGTACGCGGGGCAGGCGCTGCTGCCGCTCGTCCAACAACAGGCGAACCGCTGCATGGACTGCGGGATCCCGTTCTGCCACGCGGGCTGTCCGCTGGGGAACCTGGTCCCCGAGTGGAACGGCTACGCCGCGCACGCCGACTGGCACGCCGCGTACGAGCGGCTGCACGCCACGAACAACTTCCCCGAGTTCACCGGCCGGCTCTGCCCGGCCCCCTGCGAGGACGCCTGCGTCCTCGCGATCAACGACGATCCGGTGACCATCAAGAACGTCGAGCAGACCATCGCCGACGAGGGGCTGCGGCGCGGCATGATGACCCCGCGCCCGCCCGAGCGGCGCGGGACGCGGTCCGTGGGCGTGATCGGCTCCGGCCCGGCCGGGCTCGCGGCGGCCCAGCAGCTGACCCGGGCCGGGCACCGGGTCGTCGTCCACGAGCGGGCCGACCGGATCGGGGGCCTGCTGCGCTACGGCATCCCCGAGTTCAAGATGGAGAAGGGCCTGCTCGACCTCCGGATCGAGCAGATGCGGGCCGAGGGGACCGAGTTCGTGACGGACTCGGACGTCGGCGGCGCGGAACCGGCGGACGGGCTGCGCGGCCGCTACGACGCCCTCGTGGTGGCGGTCGGCGCCGGGGAGCGCCGGGAGCTCCCGGTGCCGGGGCGCTCGCTGAGCGGGATCCACCAGGCCATGGAGTACCTGACCTGCGCCAACCGGGTGTGCGAGGGCGACCTCGCGGCGCCGCCGGTGACCGCCGAGGGCCGGCACGTGGTGGTCGTCGGGGGTGGCGACACCGGCTCGGACTGCCTCGGTACTGCCCTGCGGCAGGGCGCGCTCTCCGTGGTCCAGCTGGACATCAACCCCGAGCCGGGGCCCGGCCGCGCCGAGGGCGAGCCGTGGCCGGTGCAGCCCAGGGTGTACCGGATCTCCCACGCCCACGAGGAGGCGCGGGGGCGGGCGGGGCGCGACCCGAGGCTGTTCTCCAGCGCCACCCTGCGCTTCGAGGGGGACGCCGACGGGCGGGTACGGGCACTGCTGCTGAGCGAGGTCGAGCCCGGGGAGCGGCAGCCCGTGGCGGGGACGGAGCAGGTGGTCGAGGCCGGTCTGGTACTGCTGGCGCTGGGCTTCTCCGGCCCCGAGCGGGCCGGTGGACTGGGCACACAGCTGGGGCTGGAGTACGACGGGCGCGGCAACTTCGCCCGGGACGCGCACTTCGCCGCCGCGGGCGGGCGGGCGCCGGGCGTGTTCGTCGCCGGGGACGCGGGGCGGGGCCAGTCGCTGGTGGTGTGGGCCATCGCCGAGGGCCGGTCGGCGGCCGCGGCGGTGGACCGCTACCTGACGGGGTCCACCGCGCTGCCGGCCCCGGTGGCGGCGCACGACCGTCCGCTGACGGCCCTGGGACGCCTCAGGTACGGGGCCGAACCGGGCTGACGTCCCCTGGCCGTCAGGGGACGGGCCCCTCCTCGGGGGACGTGGTGCCGGGCGGCTCGGGGGTCGGTCTCCACGGCGTCCGCCTCCCCGTCGGCCGGCCCGGCGGGTCCGGCTTCGACCGGCTCCTCGACGTAGCCCTCCCAGCCGCCGGGCGCGGAGATCCGCGGGACGCCCCGGGGGCAGCCGGGGCGAAGGTTCCGGCCGTCGCGCGGTGCGGGCGTCGTCGAACTCGGTCCCGAGGTCCCCGTCGCGCCGGCTGGACGAGGGGCGGGCGGGGGTCAGGGGGTGGGCGTCGGAGGGGGCGTCGGGGCGCCGGCCTTCGAGTGGGCGGCGTCGCAGAGCAGGGTGATCACGACCGGCGAGGTGGCCTGCCCCGCCGCGGTGGAGCCGATGAGCTGGGTGGTCGCGGTCCAGTCGGCCTTGCGGAGGCTGAGCGTCCGCTCCGTGGGCCGCGGCGCGTCCTGCCAGCCGTGGCCGCTGCGGGCCCGGGCGAAACCGGCCCGCAGCGCCGCGTCCGCGCCCGCCGCCGGCGGCTCGGCCGTCAGGACCTCGTGGCACTCGATCGGACTCGCCTCCCGGGGCGCACGGCGCACGGCCACCCCGGCCTCCGCCATGGCCTCCGTCAGGTCGGCCACCGCCCGGTCGGCGGGAAGCGGCGGGCCCGCGTACCGTTCCGGCAGCGGGCCCAGGTCCTGGAACGGGGCCCCGCAGGCCGTCGCCGTCGCCACCGCCAGCACCGCCAGGGCCCGGCGCCCCGCCCCCACCCGCATGGTCCCGCCCGCCTCTTGAGTTCCCTGCACGCCACGGACAGTCTCGCACCCCCGGCCGGGGCGGCCTCGGGAGGCCCCGGTCAGCCGGTCCGCCACTCCTGGTACGGGGAGCCGTCGGGCGGCTGCTGGGTGACGGGTGCTCCGTCGGCGGCAGAGGCCGTGGTCAGCAGCAGGCCGCTCCGCCGGTTGGCCAGGGTCCGGCCGCCGTCGCCGAGGACGGTGGGCCGCCAGCGCTGGCCGTCGCCCCCGTCGCAGACCTCCTGGACGACGGCCGCGCCGGGCGCGGTGGAACCTCCTGCGACGGCCGCGCAGAGTCCCGAGGCACCGTTGACCAGGGTGAGGCTCCCGTCGGCGGCCTGGGTGAGCCGCCACTGCCGGTTGGGGCCACCGTGCGGGGTCCAGGTGATCAGCCGGGTGCCGGGTGCGGTGGAACCCGCCGGGTCGTCCAGGGCCCTGCCCGCCGCGGTGAGGGTGCGGGGGGCGTCGGGCTGGGGGCCGTAGACCTCGAACTCGTAGAGCGAGTAGCCGTACCCGGTCCCGCGCTGGGTGGCGTACACGCGGACGTAGCGGCCGGATCCGGTGAGGCCGGTGAGGTCCTGGAGGCCGCCGGTGCCGGTGGTGGTGGAGTAGACGGTGCGCCAGGCGGCGGCGTCGTCGGAGAGCTGGACCTGGAAGGACTTCCCGTACGCCGCCTCCCAGCGCAGCACCACCCGCGCGACGTCGCGGACGCCGCCGAGGTCGACCTGGAGCCACTGGGGGTCCCGGTAGGCGCTGGACCAGCGCGTGCCGGGGTCGCCGTCGGTGGCCGCCGCGGCCGGGAAGGCGGCGGTCTCGGTACTGGAGGCCGTGGTCGGGCGGCCCTGCGCCAGGTTGCCCGGCCGGCCCGTGGCCGGCCAGGCGGGGTTGTGGCCGACGGCGGCCGCGACCGGGACGAAGTCGGCGTAGGCGGCGGTCGGCTTCGGGGAGCCCCAGGTCTGCTGGGCCAGTGCGCGCAGCGGGTACATGATGCCCGCCGCGATCTGCTCCTCCGTCTCGGCGGTGGGGTTGTCGCACCAGACGTGGAGCAGCGAGCCGGGGTTCTTCGACGGGTCGGAGAGGGTGGCGCCGCCCTCGAAGCGGTCCGGGGTCCAGGTCTCGTACATCCACCGGGTGTCCGGCTTCGCACCGCCGAGCACGTAATAGGTGGGCGTCCAGGACGCGTTGGCGACGGTGTGCCCGGCGGCGGCGAGCTGCTGGGGGGTGAGGCCGTAGGTGTACCAGTACTCGACGAGGATGCCGGGGTCCGGCCGCAGGGTTCCGTCGCCGGACTTGATGCCGTCGTTCCACATCCGGGTGGTCTTGCCGGCCGCCCGCACCAGCGCGTCCGACCAGTTGACGAACCCGTAGTAGGTGTCCTTGGCGGTGGCGTTCGCCCCGTAGTGGGCCCGGGCGTAGCTCAGCAGCTGCGGGTACGCGGCGTAGTCGGTGACGTACTCGTCGGCGCCGATGTGCCAGTACGGGGCGGGGAAGAGCGGCAGGTACTCCTTCAGCAGGTCCCCGATCAGGGTGTAGGAGGCGGGCAGGGAGAGGTCGATGAAGTCGGGGCTGACGGCGCCGGTGCCGCTCTTGAGCCGGAGTTCGGGGTGGGCGGCGAGTACGGCGTTCATGTGCCCGGGCGTGTCGATCTCCGGGACGATCGTGACGTGGTACTTGCGGCCGAGCGCGACGAGGTCGGCGACGTCCTGCTTGGAGTAGTGGTCGGCGGAGACGATCTCGGGGTGGGTGGAGCTCTCCAGGCGGAAGCCGAAGGTGTCGGAGAGGTGGAAGTGGAAGTAATTGAGCTTGAGGTAGGCGAGCTCCTTGATGTGCTGCTTCAGCCAGGCCACGGTGAAGAACTTCCGCCCCTGGTCGACCATGAGGCCGCGCTCGGCCTTGGCGGGCCAGTCCACGGCCGTGCCGGCCGGCACGGTCGTGGACCGGTGCAGGAGCTGCAAGGCGGTGCGGGTGCCGTAGAAGGCCCCGGCGGGTGTCGCGGCGCGCAGGGAGAGGGTGCCGGCGGCGGTCATCCGGTAGCCCTCGGCGGGCAGGGCGTCCTCGCCGAGGGCGAGGGCGATGTCTCCGGGGGCGGGGGTCCCGGTGGTGACGGCGACCTCGCGGCCGGCCAGGGCTCCGAGGTCCTCGGCGAAGGTGGCGGCGTCCTCGGCCAGGAGGCCCGCGGAGGCGGGGGCCAGGACGATGCGGGAGGCGGTGGTGAAGGCGTAGGCGCCGGTACCGGGGGTCCACTGGCGCAGCGCCGGAACCGTCGGGGGCGCCGCGCCGGCGGCCGCCCGGGCCGGAGCGGCGGCGCCCGGCAGGGCGAGGGCGACGACCGCGCAGGCGGCGGCGATCAGGATCCTGAGCAGGCGCATGGCGGCTCCAGCCGGCTGGGAGGCGGGGGTGCGGAGCGGAACGCGGTGCGGGGTGCGGGGGGTGGCCGTGGTGCGCGGACCAGTGCAGCGTGGCGCCGCGTGCATGTCAAGAGGTGCTCGAAACGCCGCCGCTCCGCGCACGGTCGCGCAGGATCCGGCGGCCGCGCGCCGCGTGGCGCCGGTTCCGGACGCGGGACACGCGGCGCGCGGAGCGGCTCGCGTGGCGTCCCGGGCGTGTAGAACCGTCGCATGACAGCGGTGAGTGAGCAGAAGGCCGTGGACGTGGGCCCGTCGGGCATCGAGGTCGCCTACGAGCGCTTCGGCGACCCGCAGGCGCCGCCCGTCCTGCTGGTGATGGGCCTCGCCCTCCAGATGCACGGCTGGCCCGACGGGTTCTGCGCCGAACTGACCGGGCGCGGGCTGCAGGTGATCCGGTTCGACAACCGGGACTGCGGCCTGTCGACGCACTTCCACGACGCGCCGGTGCCCGACGTGGTGGCGGCCCGCCGAGGCGACCTGTCGTCCGTGTCCTACGACCTGTCGGACATGGCGGCCGACTCGGTGGGCCTGCTGGACGCTCTGGGGCTGGCCGGCGCCCACGTGGCCGGCATGTCGCTGGGCGGGGCGGTCGCCCAGACGATGGCGATCGAGCACCCCGGCCGGGTGCGGTCGCTGACCTCCCTGATGTCCACGACGGGCGCCCCCGGTGTCGGACAGCCCGACGCCGGCGTGCTGGGGGTGCTGGCGGGGCCGCCGCCCACGAACCGCGAGGAGGTCATCGAGCGGACGGTCAGGGCGGCGCTGGTCATGGGCTCGCCCGGCTTCGCCCGCGACGAGACCGCGCTGCGGGAGCGGGCCGCCCGCGCCTTCGACCGGGCCTACGACCCGCTCGGCGTCGCCCGCCAGGCCGTGGCCGCCGTCGCCTCGGGCGACCGGACGGCCGCGCTGGCCGGGGTACGGGTGCCCACGCTGGTGGTCCACGGCTCAGACGATCCCGTGTGCGACGTCAGCGGCGGGCGGGCCACGGCGGCGGCCGTCCCGGGCGCCGAACTCGCCGTCTTCGACGGCATGGGCCACGACCTGCCCGAGGCGCTGTGGCCGGAGATCGCCTCACGGATCGCCGCCCTGGTCGGGCGCGCCGAGCGGGCCCCGGTCAGCCGCTGACCCCGGCCGGTCCGGGGTGGGCGTGGACGTGGTCGGTGTGCACCGTCGCGGCACTCATCCGCGGGATCGCCCTGATCAGGGCGGCTTCCGCCGCCACCGCCAGGCCGTGTGCCTGGACGACCGTCAGGTGCGGGCCGACCACGATGTCGGCCTCGGCGCGCAGGGCGTGGCCGATCCAGCGCATGCGCAGCTGTCCGACGTCCAGGACGCCGTCCACCCCGCGCAGTGCGCCCTCGGCGGTGTCGACGAGGGCGGGGTCGACGCAGTCCATCAGGCGGCGGCAGACCTCACGGGCGGCCTTCCCGAGGACCAGCAGGATGGGGAGGGTGATCAGCAGGCCGACGACGGGGTCGGCCGCCGGCCACCCGAGTGCGGAGCCGGCGGCGCCCGCCAGGACCGCCAGGGAGGTGAACCCGTCGGTGCGGGCGTGCAGCCCGTCCGCCACCAGGGCGGCGGAGCCGATCCTGCGGCCGGTACGGACGCGGTGGCGGGCCACCCACTCGTTGCCGGCGAAGCCGGTCACGGCCGCCGCGGCGACGGCCCACAGGTGGGTGACCTCGCGGGGGGCCAGGAGCCGGTCGACGGCCGCCCAGGCGGTGAGGACCGCGGACGCGCCGATCACCGCCACGACGAGGACTCCCGCGAGGTCCTCAGCGCGTCCGTAACCGTACGTGTAGCGGCGGTTGGCGGTCCGCCGGCCGAGGAGGAAGGCGATGCCCAGCGGTACGGCGGTCAGGGCGTCGGCGGCGTTGTGGACGGTGTCGCCGAGGAGGGCGACGGATCCGGAGAGGACGGCGATCAGGGCCTGGAGGACGGCGGTCGCGCCCAGGACGGCGAGGGAGGTCCACAGGGCGCGCATGCCCTCGCGGGAGGCCTCCATCGCCGCGTCGACCTTGTCGGCGGCCTCGTGGCGGTGGGGGGTGAGCCGGTGTGCGAGCCGGTGGCGCAGGCGGGCCGCGGGGGCGTCGGCGGGGACGGGGTGGCTGTGCGGGTGCGGGTGGCCGCCGTCGGCCCGCTCGTCGGGTTCGCGGCCGCCCGGGGCGTGGACGCGGCCCGCGCGGCCGGAGCCCGTGGGGCCGTGGCTCGCCCGGGGGGCGTCCGCGTGGCCGTGGCCCGCGCGCGCGTCGTCCGCGTGGCCGGGGCGGCCGGGGGCGGGGTGGTCGTGCGCCCGGTCGTCGTGGGGGTGGGGGGTGGCGCGGCCGTGGGTGCCGTGGGTGTTCCGGTTGCCCTCCATGCGTCCACCGTGGCACAGGGAACCGATTGCGGCTACGGCCGTCGTACCCGCCGTGACCAGGTGCGAGGGGCTCGCAGCTGCGTACGGGGCGCTGCCGCGTCCGGGTCTGCCCTGAAGTCGACTTGACGGCGTCCGGCCTCGCCGGAAACCCCCCGAACGGTGGCCCGCACGGGCCACCATGGCGGTGCGGTACCCCCCTGAGACGACAGGAGCGCGCCCGTGACCGGCCCCGGTGAATCCCCCGACCCCCTGGCCCCCGGCCGGCCCCTGGCCACCTCCGCGCCCCCGGCGCTGCACGAGGTCATGTTCGGCCACGTCCACTCCGCGGCCCTGCGGGCGGTGGCCGTCCACCGGATCCCCGACCACCTCGCGGACGGCCCCCGCACTCCGGAGGAGCTCGCCTCCCTCACCGGCACCGACGCCGCCGCGCTCCGCCGCGTCCTGCGGCTGCTCGCGGTCCTGGGCCTCTTCCACGAGGACGAACGGGGCAGGTTCCGGCTGGAGGCGGCCGGCCGGCCGCTGCGGACCGACGTGCCGCACTCGCAGCACGCCGGCGTGCTGATGGTCACCGACCCGATGATCGTGCGGTCCGCCGCCGAGCTGCCGGTGTCGCTGGGCGGCGGGCGGTCCCCGTTCGAGCGGGCGTACGGCGGCCCCTTCTTCGAGCACCTGCGCAAGTCCCCCGAGGACCGCGCCGTCTTCGACGCGGGGATGGCGGCGTTCTCCGGCCGGGAGGACGAACTCGTCGCGCAGGCCTACCCGTTCCCCGAGCGGGCCCGGGTGGTCGACGTCGGCGGCGGCCGGGGCGGGCTGCTGCGGGCCGTGCTGCGGAGGGGGCCGGCGCTGGACGGCGTCCTCTTCGACCGGCCCGGTACCGTCGCCGGACACCTGCTGGACGAACCCGCGCTGACGGGCCGGTGGCGCACCGAGGGCGGGGACTTCTTCGAGACGGTGCCGCCCGGCGGTGACCTCTACGTGCTCAAGCACGTCCTGCACGACTGGGACGACGAGGACGCCGTGCGCATCCTCGGCTCGGTCCGCCGCGCGGCAGCGGCCGGGACGCGGCTGCTGGTGGTCGACGCCGTGCTGCCCGGGGGCGGGGTGCCGCACCCGGCGGTGGAGCTGGACATCGTGATGCTGCTGGTCGTCGAGGGGCGCGAGCGGACCGCCGCCGAGTTCGAGGAGCTGCTGTCGCGCGCGGGGTTCCGGCTGCACCGGATCCTGCCGACGCCCTCACTGCCGTCGGTCATCGAGGCGGTCGCGGTGTGACGGGCGCCCGGCCGCCCGGGCTCACAGGACGGCGTGGGCGAGGGCGACCAGGAGCCCGGCCGCCACGCTGAGCACGCACACGGCGGCCAGTGCGGCCAGGGCGGCGATCAGATGGGTCTCCCCCTTCCCCGCCTTCCCGCGCCGGGCCCAGACGAGCAGCCAGGAGGCGAGGGCGAGGAAGGGGACCAGCAGGAAGCCGGTGACGGCGCCGACGTGCCCCACCGCGGATCCGGACAGTTCGTACGCCTTCCCCCGGGCGATCCGGACCGGTACGGCGCTGCCCGGCCCGTACCGCGCGGCGGCGCCCTCCAGCAGGACCTCGCGGCGCGGCTCGCCGGAGCGGCGCGGGGCGTAGACGCCCTCGCACTCGGTGGCGCCCGGATAGCCCTCCGCGTCGGAGGCCTCGTAGCACTCGGACACGGTCAGGGTGCCGTCCACGGGACGCAGTCCGAGGACGGCGACCAGCTGCGGTCCGGGCAGCAGCCAGACCAGCCACCCGGCGAGGGCGAGGACCGCCGCGGACCCCAGGAGGGCCAGGGCCCGGACCGAGTTCCTTGCGCCAGCTGTCACGAAACCCCTCCCGGGGATGAGCCATACCCCCGGCGGCGGCCGCTCTCACGTCAACATCGCGCCCGCCGGGGGCGGAAGGAACCACACCGCCCGGTGTCCGCCATATGCCGTAACCCGGAGTGAGCCGGCCCGTCCGGCTCCTAGGATGGGCCCGCCGCGGCCCCGGAGTGAGGCAGCAGGGGCCCACATTCAGGGAGTTGAGCATGAAGCGGTTGCGTGTGCTGGTCGTCGTCGGGGTGCTGGCGCTGGGTACGGCGGGGGCGGGCACCGCCCAGGCGAGCCCCGTGGCGGCGGCTTCGCACTGCCCGGCCGGTGAGGTCTTCGCCACCGACAACACCGCCGTCATCACCGATCCCGACGATCCGCGGCTCTCCACACGCCTGATCCGCTTCGACCGCGAGGTGCGCCGGATCATCGGGGCGAACGGTGCCGTGGCGGGGCGTTCGACCCTGCTGGACGGGGTGTTCTGGTCCGGCGACCTCAAGCAGACGACCTACGAGCGCTCGCGGGAGTTCGACGTGAACGAGGTCGGCCGCGAGGGGCTGCACCACATCGCGGGCGTCATCGCCAAGCAGTACCACCAGGAGTCGGTGCTGACCTTCCGCTGCCTGCCGCACGGCTCCCCCGAGGCGGACGCCGTCGAGATCCGGGCCTCCGGCGTCAGCGCCGCCCGGCTGCGCGAGGCGCTGGCCGCCGACCCGCGGGCCCGAGAGGAGCTCGGCGGCGGGTCCGTCACCCTCGGCGGGCAGCTGATCCTGGTCGCCCCGGTCGCCGACCTGCCGCTCGCGCGACGCCTCACCACCGCCCTCGGGGTCGACTGGGACAAGGCGGAAGTCCGGTACGGGGACGAGGAGTTCGTCAGCTAGGGCCGGTCACGGCCCCGGCCTCGGACCGGACCGGACCGGACCGGCCGGGGGTGGTGCTGGCACCACCCCGAATGCGGGCAGTGGGGGGATCGTCCGGCGGTCCGCGGGCCCGGAGGATCGGTGTGTACCGAACCACTCCGACGGGGGGAACACCCGGATGCACCTCTTCACCAAGCCCGCGCGCTGGGCCACGGCCGCCGCGTGCGGGCTGCTCGCCCTCGCCGCCCTTCCGGCGGCCCCGGCCGGGGCCGCCGAGGCGAGGTCCGGAGCGCCCGCGCCCGCCGTGCCGGCCCGCTACGCGCAGCAGCGGCTGGACTGGAAGCCGTGCCAGTCCGGGGCCCTGGAGTGCGCCTCCATGACGGTGCCGCGCGACTGGTACCACCCGGGCAGTGGCGCGGACCTCACCGTCGCGGTGTCCCGGCACCGGGCCGCGGACCCCGCCGCGCGGCGCGGCGTGCTGATGATGGCGGCCGGCGGGCCGGGCGCCTCGGGTCTGGGCCGGCCGGCCGGGCTGGCGGCCTACTCGCAGCGGCTCGCGGCCGCGTACGACATCGTCGGGTTCGACCAGCGCGGGGTCGGGGCGAGCACGCAGGTGGTCTGCTCCGACCAGGACACGGTGGACGCCCTGTTCGGCAGCGGTGACCTGCGCGACCGCGCCCCGCAGGCGGTGGACGCCACCGTGGAGCGGGCCCGGGGGTTCGTCCGGGACTGCGAACGGCGGTCGGGCGGGCTGCTCCCGTACATCACCACCGACCAGGCCGTCCACGACATGGACCTGTTCCGGGCGCTGCTCGGCGAGGCGAAGGTGTCCTACTACGGCCCCTCGTACGCCACCTTCCTCGGCGCCTACTACGCGACGGAGTTCCCGCGCCGGGTCGACCGGGTGGTGCTCGACAGCAACATCGGCTTCACCGGCAGCTGGCAGGACTTCCTGACGGGCCAGCCGATGAGCTTCCAGCGCCGGTTCGAGCAGGACTTCCTGCCCTGGCTGGCCGAGAACGACGCCACGTACCACCAGGGCCGGACCGCCGAGGAGGCGAAGGCCTCGTACGAGCGGCTGCGGGACGCGCTGGGCGAGCACCCGCTGGACCTGGAGGGGACGGCGGTCACCCCCAACCACCTGGACGCCGCCGCCACCTCCGTCATCTACAGCGGCGACCGCTTCCCCGACCTGGCCGGCCTGCTCGGTGTGCTGGAGCACCCGGAGGCGGCCCCGCCGGCCGCCCGCAAGGCCCTGGCCGAGAAGCTGAAGCACCCGCTCGGGGCGCAGTTCGCCGCCGACTTCTTCTCCGTCATCTGCCAGGACACGCGTTGGAACCAGGACGGCGCGTACTGGGTGCGCAGGAGCGCGGCCGACAGCGCCGCCTACCCGATGGCCGGGGCCCGCGAGCTGACCTTCGCGTCGGTCTGCGCCGCCTGGCCCCGCTCCCTGGCGCCCCGGGTGCGGGTCACCGGGCGGGGCGTGCCGCCGATGCTGATGCTCAACTCGCTGCACGACCCGGCCACGTACTACGAGGGCGCGCTGAAGGCGCACCGGGAGACCGCCGGTACCCGGCTGATCACCGTCGGCGGCGGCGACCACGGGGTCTACCAGTCGCACAACGCCTGCGTGGACGCCTACGTCGAGGGCTTCCTCGTCGACGGCCGGATGCCGGCCGCCGACGCCTCCTGCGCGGGGAGGCCGCTGCCCGGTCCGGCCGTGGGCCGGTAGGCCCCCGGAGTCAGGCCGAGGAGCCGCTGTCGACCACGAGGTCGGTGCCGACGACGGCGCCGGCCTCCGGCGAGGCGAGGTAGAGCACGGCGGCGGCCACCTCCTCGGCCTCCGCGAGCCGGCCGAGGGGGTTCTCGTGCCTGATCCGCTCGACGCGTTCGGCCTCGGTCTCCCCCGGGCGCAGCGACATGGGCGCGGCGGTGGCGCCGGGGCTGACCGCGTTGATGCGGACGCCGTCGCGGATGTGGTCGAGGGCGGCGGCGCGGGTGAGGGCGGCGACGGCCGCCTTCGAGGTGACGTAGGCGGCGGCGTTGGGGATGCGCGTGTGGGCGCCGAGGTTGGAGGCGACGTTGACGATGACGCCCCCGCCGTTCGCCCGCATGTGGGCGATCTCGTGCTTCATCGCCAGCCAGACGCCGGTGACGTTGGTGCGCAGCACCGCGTCCCAGTCCTCCTCGGCGATGTCGGCGGCGGGCACGGTGCCCCGCAGGATCCCGGCGTTGTTGACGGCGATGTCGAGCCCGCCGAAACGGTCCGCGCTCTCGCGCACGAGGGCGGCGAGCCGGCCGGAGTCGGTGACGTCGGCGGGGACGGCGGCGGCGGTGCCGCCGGCGGCCGCTATGAGGGCCGCGGTCTCCTCCAGCGGGGCCGCCGTGCGTCCGGCGGCGACCACGCGGGCGCCCTCGGCGGCGAAGGCGAGGGCGATGGCGCGGCCGATGCCGGAGCCGGCGCCGGTCACCAGGGCGGTCTTGCCGGTGAAGCGGTTCATCTGCGGTGACTCCCTTGAGGGCCACAGGGCCCATATTTGAACGAACGGTTCAGAATGAAGGCATGCGAAAGGGAGCGCCGGAGCGCTCCCGCGCGAGGTGCGGTCAGTCCAGCAGCGCCAGGGCCTGTTCGGCCGCGTCCCGGACCCGGGCCGGGTCGTCCGACGCCTTGCCGACGACCCGGACTCCCTGGAGCAGGACCAGCAGCATGCGGGCGAGCGCGCGCGGGTCACGCCCCGGGGGCAGCTCGCCCTGGCCCCGGGCCCGCAGGAGCGCGGAGTGCAGCAGCGTCTCGAAACGGTCCCAGTTCGCCTCGACCCGGCGGGCGG
Organism: Streptomyces racemochromogenes; assembly: GCF_044129415.1. Taxonomy (GTDB): domain Bacteria; phylum Actinomycetota; class Actinomycetes; order Streptomycetales; family Streptomycetaceae; genus Streptomyces; species Streptomyces racemochromogenes_A. The sequence goes on along the minus strand of NZ_JBBDHD010000021.1, from coordinate 26,097 downwards.
CGGCCGTGTCGCGCGCGCCCAGCTCGGCGGCCGTGTTGGTGACGAAACAGCCCGTCAGGCGCCGGCCCGGGGCGGCCGCCTCCGCGGCGAAGCGGCGGACCACCGCCCGCACGGCGGGCAGCGCCGGCCCCGGCCGCGACAGCTCCGACAGGAGCAGCGGGTCGTGCGTCTCGGCGTAGCGGTCCAGCGCCTTCAGGTAGAGCTCGTGCTTGCTGCCGAAGGTCGCGTAGATGCTGGCGCGTCCGATGCCGAGGTGCTCGACGAGGTCCGCGACCGACGTCGCCTCGTAGCCGCGGCTCCAGAACAGTTCGAGGGCGGACTGGAGCGCGGCGTCCGGATCGAATTCCTTGGTCCTGGCCACGTCGGAGATCATAGATCTTTCCGGAACGAACGGTCAAGAAAATGGGCGGGGTGGGACCGCCGCCCGGCGCGCCGGGCGGGCCCATCCGTGCTGTGCTCGTAGGGAAGGGTGCACGAGGCCGCGGACCCCCACTCGGAGAGCCAAGGAGGAACCATGTCGAGGAACCTGCGGGCCCGGGACATCATGACCGAGGGTGTGCAGTGCGTCCGGGAGGACCAGACCCTGCTGGACGCGTCGCGGATGATGCGCGACCTGAACGTCGGCTGCCTGCCCATCTGCGGTGACGACCAGCGCCTCCAGGGGCTGATCACCGACCGCGACATCGTCGTCAAGTGCTGCGCCGAGGGCAGGGACCCGGCCTCGGTGAGGGCGGGGGAGCTCGCCGGGACGCTCCACTGGGTGGACGCCGACTCCCACGCCCAGGAGGCGGTGGACGTCATGGAGGTCCACCAGATCAAGCGGCTTCCCGTCATCGACGTGGCCGGCGGCCACCGGCTGATCGGGATGATCACCGAGGCCAACCTGGCGAAGAACCTCTCGGACGCGGAGATCGCGGAGTTCGCGGTCCGCGTCTACGCCGCGAACTGACCCGGGCCGCGTCCGCCGGCGGATGCCCGTAACCCCTCGCCGGCTCCCTCGTTGAAGCAACCGGTCAGCGAAGTGGTGATGCGCCGGCCGGGCTCCCGGAGCCGGGCCGGCGCATCGCGTCGACGAGGGAGAAGTACCGCGTGCGAAGCCGCCGATCACGGCACACGACCGCCGCCGTGACCGTGGCCGCCGCCCTGGTCTGCGCGCTCACCGCCACGGCCGCGACCGGGGACCAGCCCGCCGCTCCCCCCGCCGCCGCCCGGGCCTTCACGCTCACCGCCGGCGGCCCCGCTCCCGCCCTCACCGCCGCGCACACGGCGGCCTTCAGCATGCTGGCCGTCACCGAACCCGCCGGCCGGACACCGGAACCGGGCGGGTACCGGGTCCGGACCCGGACCCGTTCCTCCGGCTCCTGGTCCGGCTGGACGGTGCTGGAGCCCGGGGAGCCCTGGTGGGCCGGGCCCTCCACCGGGGTCGAGGTCCGGCCCGCCGGCGCGGGCGCCGTCCTGGCGTCCGGACTGCGCCTGGACCTGGTCGACCCCGGTCCCGGCCCGGCGGCCGGTCCCGTGACGGCGGTGTACGAGGGGGCGGGCGCAGGGCCGCGCCGCCCCCGGGTCGTGCCCCGCGCCGACTGGGGCGCGGCGGAGGACGACCGCTCCCCGGTGGTCCACGGCCGGGACGTCGAGGCGGTGTTCGTCCACCACACCGCCCAGACCAACGCCTACGACTGCGCCGACTCCCCCGCCATCGTGCGCGGGCTCCAGGTCCTCCACCAGCGGGCCAACGGCTGGAAGGACCTCGGCTACAACTACGTGGTCGACAAGTGCGGGACGGTCTTCGAGGGCCGGGCCGGCGGCTCGGACCGGCCCGTGACCGGCGCGCACACCCTCGGCTTCAACACCGACACCCTGGGCGTCGCCGTGATCGGCCGGTACACGGACGAGGAGGCCCCGCCCGCCGCCCTGGAGGCCGTCGCCCGGCTCGCGGCCTGGGCCCTGCGCCGGTACGGGCACGACCCGCGGAGCACCGTCACCCTGACCTCATCCGTCGACAACGGCCGCTTCCGGCGCGGCGAGCGGGTCACCGTCGACCGCATCTCCGGCCACCGCGACGTGTTCGCCACCGAGTGCCCCGGAACGGCCCTCTACGGCCGGCTCCCCGAGCTCCGCGCCCGGGCCGCCGACCCCCTGGCCGGCCTGCTCCCCGGCCTCGCCGGCCTGCCGGCCTGACCTGACCCCCTAGGGCCTGTCCCGGCGGTGGTGGGCCAGGTCCAGGACGCTCAGCCCGAACATCGTGACGCCCAGCGGTACATGGACCGAGGGGACGTGGGCGATGCCCAGCACCACCTGGACCGAGGCGAGCACGAGGAACCCGGACGCGTACAGCACCGGGCGGGGCGACCCGCCGCCCGGCCGCCAGGCCAGGACCGCCGCGAGCACGTACAGCATCGTCGCGCCGTACATCACGCGCGCCCCGACGCCGTGCAGCACCTCGCCGTACGAGGTGGACAACAGCAGTCCGGCGGTGACGGCCTGGAAGAAGACCGCCAGGGTCTGGAGGGCCGTCGCCGCCCGCAGGTACGCCGTCGCGCGCCGGGTGGTCGTCGTCGTCTCGATGGTCGCCATGGAAGGGCCCCTTCTCTGCCTCGCGGCGGTGGTCGGTACTGTCTCGCTGGTCCGACGACGCGGCCCCGCGGAATGTGAGGCGCGGGTCGGGAGCGGAGCCGGGGCAGCCGGCGGGACCGAGCGGAACCGAGGAGCGGCCGAGGCCATGAACACCGTCCCCGAACCGGAGCCGGACGTGATCGCCGGCGAACGACGCCATCTGGCCAACCTCGCCTACCGGATGCTCGGTTCGCTGACGGAGGCCGAGGACGCGGTCCAGGAGGCGTACGCGCGCTGGTACGCGATGGAGCCGCGGCGGCGGGCGGCCGTCCGGACCCCGGGCGCGTGGCTGACGACGGTGGTCAGCCGGATCTGCCTGGACGTGCTCGGCTCGGCGCGCGTCCGCCGCGAACGCTACGTGGGCGCGTGGGTCCCCGAACCCCTGCCCGACCGCACGGAATGGCCCGGCGGATCCGGCGGGGCGGCCGACCCGGCGGACCGGGTCACCGCCGACCATTCGGTGCACATGGCCTTCCTCGTCGTCCTGGAGTCGATGACCCCGGCCGAACGCGTGGTGTTCGTCCTCCACGACGTCTTCCGCTACCCCTTCCCCGAGATAGCCGCGATCGTCGGCCGGACCCCGGCGGCCTGCCGGCAGCTGGCCTCGTCGGCCCGCCGGCGCGTCGGGCCGGACCGCGCACCCACCGTGTCCGTCCGCGAACAGGCCGCCCTGCTCAGGGACTTCAAGGAGGCGTGGGAGGCCGGCGACATCGGCGCCCTGGTCGCCCTCCTGGACCCCGGCGCCACGATGGTCGCCGACGGCGGCGGACTGGTCAGTACGGTCCGGCGCACGATCGAGGGCAGCGGGGACATCGCGGCCTACCTGGCGCACATCGCGGGCCTCTCCCCCGGCCTGACCCTCCTGGAGCGCACGGTCAACGGCCTGCCGGGCCTGGTGGCCCAGCGCGACGGCCACACGGTGACGGTGGCGGCCTTCCACCTCGCCGAGGGCCGCATCGCCCGCATCTGGGCGGTCCGCAACCCGGAGAAGCTCCGGCCCTGGACCGCCCCCGAACCCGGCTGACGGCCCGGGACGTCAGCCCGCCCCTGTCGGACGGCCCTCGGCGTCGGTGGGCTCCAACTGGTCGGCGAACCGGCTCAGGAAGACGTCGTACCAGCCGTCCGGCCGCCGGGTGAGGACGGCGCCGTCCTGCCAGGTGCCGTTCTCGGCCCACCACCGGCTGCCGTGCGGGGCGCCCTGGTTCTGGTGGACGTCGCGCATCCCGAGGCCGTGGTCGAGGGGCGTGCCGAAGACCAGGACCTCCCGGCCGGGCACGAGGAGGGACTCCAGGGCCGCGGCGGCTTCGAGGCGGGAGCCCGACACCCACGGGCGAGGCGGGTGCAGCCGGTCCAGGAGGCCCTGGAGCCAGGCGGGCGGGTGGCGCAGGAACAGGAAGCCCGGACGGTCCACGAGGGCGGGGTGGCGCTGGTGGTCGAGGGCGCCGGAGCCGCGCGACATGGAGAGTTCGTGGTAGCCGGGGCCCATGGCCGGAACCGGGTCGAGGATCGAGGGGGCCAGGGTGAACACCTTCCACTGGACGCCGGTGGCGGCGCGTTCGCCGTCCACGTCGACGGCACAGTGGTAGCGGCCGGCGGGCGCGTCGACCTCCAGGTTGACGTGGAACCGGTGCCCGGTGGTGCCGGGCCCGTCGCGGAAGTGGCGGTGCAGCGTCCCTGACAGCACGCCGTAGGAGTCGAGCGGCATGCGGCCAGTCAACCACCGGCCCGGGGGCGGGGGCGGGACCGGGGTCAGTTCGGGCAGTCGGTGTCCCGGGCCGGGCGGGTGCCGGTGGTCAGGAAGCGGGTGACGGCGGCGTCGCCGCAGGCGTTGCCGTTGCCGAGGTACATGCCGTGGCCGCCCTGTTCGACGGTGACCATCACCGCCCGCCCTCCCAGCGCCTCGCGCATCTTCAGGCTCGCGGAGTGCGGGGTCGAGGGGTCCTTGCGGCTCTGGACCATGAGGATGTCGGACGGGCCGCGGTCGGTGATCCGGACCGGCGGCACGGCCGGCGCGGTCTTCCAGAAGGAGCAGGGGGTGACGTTGACGGGCATGCCCGCCGTCAGCGGGTGGCGGGACCGGTCCTCGTCGACGGCGCGCTGCTGGTCGGCGGCGGGCAGCAGGGGCCAGGCGACGTCGTTGCAGATGACCGCGGCCATCTGCGAGGCGTCCTGGTCGCGCAGGGGCTGGGCCAGTTCGGGCGGGAGGACGGGGGTGGCCCGCGGGTCGCGCAGGGCCAGCAGGAGCCGGGCGAGGCCGGGGAAGGCGGAGTCCCCGTAGAGGGCGTTCTGCACCGCCTGGCGCAGGCCGTTGCCGGTCAGGGGCACGCCCGGGGTGGTGGTCGGGCGCGGGGCGCGGTCCAGGGAGGCGGCGAGGGAGAGCACGAGGGGTTCCACCTCCTCGGGGCGCCCGGCCAGGCGCAGGCCCTCGCCGTCCCGGGCGGGGTCGGCGGCCCAGGCGGCGAAGTCGGGGAAGCGGTCGTCGGCGCCCTTGCCCATGTTGGCCAGCCAGCCCCGGGCGACCCGCGCCGGGTCGGGGTCGCCGCTGCTGTCGAGGACCCAGCGGTCGGTGCGCCCGGGGTGGGTCTGGGCGTAGACGGCCCCCACGTAGGTGCCGTACGAGACGCCCCAGGCGGAGAGCTTGCGCTCGCCGAGCGCCGCGCGGAGGCGGTCCAGGTCGCGGACCTCGTTGGCGGTGGTGAAGCTGCGCAGGACCGCTCCGCCGTTCGCGGCGCAGGCTTCGGCGACGCGCCGGGAGCGGGCGAGGTTGCCGCTGATGTCGCCGTCCGGGCCGGGCCAGGAGCGCAGGGCGGTGAGGTAGCGGTCCTCGGGGGCGAGGCCACAGGTCGCGGTGGTGCTGCCGCCGACGCCGCGGGGGTCGAAGGCGACGAGGTCGTAGGCGCCGGCGAGCTCCTTCTGCAGGGCGGTGCCCTTCTGCGCCAGGCGCTGGACGCCGGAGCCGCCGGGACCTCCGGGGAGGAGGACGAGGGTGCCCCGGCGGGCCGCCGGGCGGTCGCTGCGGACGCGGGAGACGGCCACGCTGATCCGCGGGCCGTCCGGGTCGGCGTAGTCGAGCGGGACGGGGAGGTCGGCGCACTCCTGCGCGTCGGGACCGCCGGGCTTGGCGCAGGGGCGCCAGTCGAGGCGGGGTGCCGCGGAGCGGGGGCCGTCGGCCGCCGCCGCGGAGGCGGAGGGGACGGCGGCCGCGGTCAGGGCGGTGGCGGTGGCGAGGGCCAGCAGGAGGGAGGTCGTCCGGTGGGTCGTCATGGCGCAAGCCTCGCCGACCTGCGGGCGGGGCCCCATCCGGCGGCCCGGTGGCCGCCAGGGGGGTTAACCCCCGTGCAGAGAGGGGGTGTTGCAGCAGGAGTCGCGCCGCATCTGGTTCCGGACCGGGTGCCAGGCGGCCGGGGCGGGCGCGGCGGCGGGCGCGGGGTGGGCGGCCTCCAGGGTGCCGCGTTCGTGGAGGGTGCCGGCGCGCAGGACCGCGCGGACGCGGACCAGGTCGGCGAAGTCGGTGAAGGGGTCGCCGTCGACGAGGGTGAGGTCGGCGTACTTGCCGGGTTCGACGGTGCCCAGGTGGGCGTCGGCGCCGAAGACGCGGGCCGGGGTGCGGGTGGCGGTGGTGAGGGCTTCGGCCGGGGACAGACCGTAGCGGTGCAGCGCGCGCAGGGCGAGGTGGAGGTGGAGCCCGACGGGGGTGAGCGGGGCGTCGGTGCCCAGGGCGATCCGGCCGCCGCCGTCCAGGACGGCGCGGTAGACGGCCACCTCCCGCTCCAGGGAGGCGAGTTGTTCGGGGCTCGGCGGCTGGGCGGCCGCGGCCGCGACGGCGGCGGCGTCCCAGGGCGGCATCAGGGCCGTGACCCGGGGGTCGGCGGCGAGGGAGGGATCGGCCCCGAGGAGGGGGAAGGCCGTGAACGGGGTGGCGATCAGGTCGAAGCGGCCGTGCGTGTACACCTCCAGCGTGTCCTCCTCGGTGTGGCCGCCGGGGGTGGCCCCGTGACCGTACTCGGCGCGCTCGGTGGCGATCAGATGGGTGGTCAGGTCCTGGCCGGACTGGATGCCGGGCGCGCACAGGTGGGAGCCGGACAGGACGCCGAGCCGTTCGTGGGCGAAGCGGGCGGCCTCCTCCATGGTGGCGTAGGGGGCGCGGACGTAGGTCTTGACGAAGTCCCAGTCCAGGGCGGCGGCGCGGGCCAGGGAGCGGGTGAAGCCCTCGGGGGTGCGGTGGGCGCGGCCCATGCTGTAGGCGACGCGGGAGCCGTCGAGGAGTTCCCCGCCGGCCAGGAGCCGGGGCGCGGCGAGCCGCTCGGCCCTGATGTCCTCGCGCAGCCGGGCCTGTTCGTAGGCGGAGCCCCCGAGGGAGACGGCGGTGGTGACCCCGTAGGCGAGGTGCAGGAGGCCTTGGCGGGCGCCGTAGGTGTAGGGGTACGGGTGGACGTGGGAGTCCCACAGGCCCGGCAGGACAGTGCCCCGGGAGGCGTCGACGGTGCGGGCGGCGCGGCGGCCGGGGCGGTGGGGTTCGACGGCGGTGATCCGGCCGCCGCTGACGAGGACGTCGACGTCGGCGCGGGGCGGGGTGCCGGTGCCGTCCCACAGCAGTCCGGCGTGGACGACGGTGTCGACGGGTGCCGGACGGCGGTGGGTGAGGGCGACGGGGACGGTGCGCGGGGCTCCGGCGGGGTGTCCGTCGGCGTCGAGGGGGAGCAGGCGCAGACGGCCGGCGGACTGGTAGAGCAGGGTGCGGGAGTCGCCGGACCAGGAGGGGTGGTCGGCGCTCTCGTCGGTGAGGCGGCGGGCCGCGCCGGTGGGGGTGCCGTCGGGGCTGACGGGCAGCAGCCACAGGGCGGACTCGCTGACGCAGGCGAGGAAGCGGCCGTCGGGCGACCAGACGGGGCCCGAGGCGTAGCGGTCGGAGAGCGAGGCGTGCGGGGCGAGGGCCTGGAGGCGGGCGGCGCCGGTGGCGGTGTCGACGATCCGGATGAGGTTGTAGCCCTCGCGGAACCGGCGGCTGAGCCGGTTGCGGTCGCAGAGGGCGAGGTGGCGTCCGTCGGGCGACCAGCTGGGCGGGCTCGGCAGTCCGCCGCCGCCGAGGGCGGTGACGAGGGGGGTCTCCGTGCCGGTGGCGAGGTCTCGGACGGAGAGCCGGCCGGAGAGGTCGAGGGCGGCGAGGCGGGTGCCGTCCGGGGAGAGGGAGCCGTAGACCCGGCCGGGCGGCGACAGGACGGTCTCGCGGCCGTCGGCGAGGTCCCGTCGGCGTACGGTGTTCAGGCCGTCGCGGTCGTCGGTGTAGAGCAGCGCGCGGCCGTCCGGGGTCCACACCGGGTTCTGGGGGTAGGCGGTGGCGGGGGCCTGGAGGACGCGGCGCGGGGGTCCGCCGGTGACGTCCGCGACCCAGAGGGCGCCGAGGGCGGCGAAGGCCACGCGGCGGCCGTCGGGCGCGAGGGCGGGCAGGTGGATCCCGCGTACGGGCAGGGGCCGTTCGGCCTCCAGGACGTACTCCTTGACCCGGTAGCGGGGGCGGGCCACGTCGAGGGTGGCGTCGAGGGGGATCTCCTCGCCGGTGCGGTCGAGGTGGGGGCGGACGGTGCGGAACCGTCCGTCGAGGGTGATCAGGAGGCGGTCGTCGCCGAGCCAGCGCGGAGGGGCGGGGGCGAGGTCTCCGTCGAGGAGGACGGGGCGGCCGTCGGCGTAGAGGGTCAGGTGTTCGGCCCTGCGCGGGCCGGGGGTGGCGCAGAGCCAGGCGGTGCGTCCGGCCGGGGAGAGGGCGGGGGCCAGCAGGCTGCCCTCGGCGGCGGTGTGTTCGGTGCGGAGGGGCCCGGTGCCGTCGGCGGCCGCGGAGGCGAGGGTACGGGCGGTGAGGCCGCCCTCGCCGGTGGGAGTGGCCCGGACGAAGAGCACGCGGGAGCCGTCGGGTGTGAAGACGGGGTCGAAGTCCTCCCAGTCGCCGCCCTGTTCCGGTCCGTCCTGCCCGGGCAGACCGGTCAGGCGGCGCAGACCGCCGTCCCCGAGGGCCACGGTCCAGATCCGGTACGGGCTGCCGGCCACGGGGTCGCCGCCGCGTTCGGAGCAGAAGGCGAGGGTGCGGCCGTCGGGCGACCAGGCGGGAGCGCGGTGGTCGAAGGGGCCGTCGGTGAGCCGCCGCAGTCCGGTGCCGTCGGCGCGCATCACCCAGATGTGGAAGTTCCCGCCGCGGTAGGCGCTCAGGGCGACGCGGCCGCCGTCCGGGGAGAGCACGGGGCGCCCCGGTTCCAGGTCGGGAGGGGTGAGCCGGGTCGCCGGGGAGCCGTCGGGCGGCAGGGACCACAAGGCCCCCTGGACCTCGGCGATCACGCGGTCCCCGGAGGCGGTGGCGGTGGCGGCGCCGTTGGTCGTACGGGTGAACCGCAGGCGCACGGGCGCCGCCGGCCCGGCGGGGACCGGAGCGGGCCCGGGTGCGGGGCCCGGGGCCGCCGCCTCGGCCCGGGAGTGTCCGAGGAGCGCCTCCAGCGCCCCCGCCGAGGCCGCCCCCAGTACCGTCCTGCGCGCCATCCGCATCCCGAGCGTCCCTCCCTGTCCGCCGGTCCCGCCCGCCGGTCCCGTCGGACAGCCGAACGAGCGGGGGTCCGCCCGGGCAACGGGCCCGGACGCGGGCTCACCCCGGCGGGCCGCTGCCGCCGGGGTGAGGATACGCAGGGGGGCGGGCGTCAGGAGATGCGCATATTGGCCATCATGCCCATGGCGCCGTGGTCGAACAGGTGGCAGTGGTAGACGTAGGTGCCGCGGTAGCCGGTGAAGGTGGCCTGGAGCTTGACGGTCTCGCCGGGCTTGAGCGGGACGGTGTCCTTCAGGCCGGTCTCGGGGCCGGAGGTGACGGGCTGGCCGTTGCGCTCCAGGACCCGGAACTGGACCAGGTGCATGTGGAAGTTGTGCGGGGCGATCTTGTTGGAGTTGCGCACGGTCCAGATCTCGGTGGCACCGTAGGCGATCTCGGTGTCGATGCGGTCCATGTCGTACGTCTTGCCGTTGATGTACGCGCTGCCGCCGGGGGCCTCGTCCATGCGCATGTCGAACTCGCGGTTGACGGTGGCCGCGCCCAGCGGGGGCAGGGTGCGCAGCTGCTCCGGGACGACGCTGCGGTCCGGGGCGGTGCGGGTGACCCGGAACTGGAGCACCTTGCCGACCACGTCCGCGGACTCGAAGGGTGCGATGTCCTTGTTGCGCAGCTCGATGACGGTGCCGACCGGGTAGCGGGAGAAGTCGATGACCACGTCGGCGCGCTCGCCGGGGCTGATCTTGACGACGTTCGTGCGGTACGGGGCCGGCAGCAGGCCGCCGTCGGTGCCGATCTGCACCAGCTCGGAGTCGTCGGCGAGGGAGAGGTCGAAGAAGCGCTGGTTGGAGGTGTTGGTGAGGCGGAAGCGGTACTTGCGGGAGGCCACCTCGAAGTAGGGCCAGGCCTTCCCGTTGGCGAGGACGACGTTGCGCTTCTTGAAGTCGCCCATGGCGTAGACGAGTTCGCCGTTCTCCAGGAAGCGGGCGTCGCGCAGCGAGACCGGGACGTCGTACTGGCCGGAGGGCAGGCCCAGGCGGCGCTCGACGTCGTCGGTGAGGATGTAGGTGCCCGTCATCCCGCGGAAGACGTTCTCCGACTCCATGTGGTGGGCGTGGTCGTGGAACCACAGGTTCGCGTGCGGCTGGGTGTTGGGGTAGGTGTACGTCTTGGTGCCGCCGCCGGCGGGGATCAGGTCCATCGGGGAGCCGTCGCTGTCCTGCGGGACGTGGGCCCCGTGGAGGTGGATCGAGGTGGGGACGGCGAGGTTGTTGGTCTGCTTGATCACGACCCGGCGGTGGGACTCGGCCTTGATGACCGGGCCGGGGAAGGATCCGTTGAAGGTGCGCAGGGGGGTCCGCAGCCCCGGCACGATCTCCTTCGTGGCCTCCTTGAGGGTCATGCGGTAGTAGCTCGTGCTGCTGGTGCTGAAGTAGGGCGCGAGGACCGGAGGCAGCGGCATCTTCTGCGTGAACTTGGCTATGCCGGCCGCGTCGAGCTCGGCCGCCTCGGCGGGAGCGGCCTCCTTCGCGTTCGCGTTCACGACCGGCAGCAGCATGCCGCCGGTGCCGACGATGCTGGTGGCCGCCACGCCTGCCTTGAGTGCGGTCCGTCGAGTGATCACTGTTCCCCCGGTGGGTACTGGCCCGGCGCCTCACGTGCCGGTCGGTTCGGGTGGGCGCACGGGTGCGTGGTGGTGGACGAGGAGAGCCTGCGCGAGGCCGGTGGTGCCCCGCTGGTGCGGCTGTGGAGGACCGGTGAAGGCGTGCGCCCGAACGGGGGACTTCGCGGAGTGTCCCGCGCGTGGTGTGCGCATTCGCGGCCGACGCGGCGCTCCAGCCGGGGATATTGGATGAATAGCGCCGTCCGCGCGCTCTGCCAGGCTTTTTGACGGTTCATCACAGTGGAGGCAATGCGTGATGCGCACACGGTCCGCGCTGGCGGCCACCGCCCTGCTCACGACGCTGCTGCACGCCGCGGACGCCACGGCCGGTGCGGCCGCCGCGAGCGGGCCCCCCGCCCAGGCCCGGCGGGCGGCGCCGGACCGTCAGGCGGGGCACGACACGGCACTGGCCGGGATCAGGGGCGGCGGGAACGCCGGGGCACAGGAGTTCAGCACCGGGGCCGGCCGGCTGGAGCGGGTGAGCCTCTACCTGAGCAGCGGTGCGGGCACCGGGAGCGTGCGCGTGCAGGTCCGCACCGTCCGGGACGATCCCGGGTCCGCGGTCGCGGACGCGGCCGTCGACCTGGCCGGGCTGGGCGGGGCGGGGGCGGGCTGGGTGGAGGTGCCGCTGGCGGCGGCCGTACGTCCGGGCGCCCGCTACTGGCTGTTCGCGCAGGCCACGACGGCGGAGGACAAGCCGGTCGTCTGGCACGGCACGCGCGGGGACGGGGCCGGGGCTCCGGCCGGGGCCCGGTACGACGAGGCCGGGGGCGGCTGGCGGGATGACGCGGGGCGGTTCGCGTTCTACGTGAACCCGTCGGGCGCGGAGCGGTGCGGGGAGGCGGAGGCCTGTTACGTCCCGGCCTCGCTGAAGCCGGCCCGCACGGCGGGGCTGCTGGCCGACGGGGCCGGCGCGGTGGAGGCGGTCGAGCCGGCCTTCGCCGTCGGCGCGCACTACGTGCCGGGAAGCAACGTGCTGGAGCTGCCGTCCGGGCGGTGGCGCTACCTGCCGGCGGGCGCGGCCAAGTCCCGGGTCGTCGCCGCCGGGGACCCGGGGGCCCTCGCGCAGATCGCGGAGTCCCGGCGCTGGCTGGCCTCGGGGACGGTCCCGGGCGGTCCGGGGGCCCGGCGCGAGGCCGCCGAGCGGGCGCTGCTGTCGATGCGGGCGCTGCTGCGGCCGAACGGGGCCTTCGCCGCGGCCTGGTACCCGTTCTGGGACTTCTCCTGGCCGCGGGACTCCGCCTTCGCCGCGGCGGCGTTCGCGCACACGGGCCACGACGAGGAGGCGTACCGGATCCTGCGCTACAGCGCCCGCACCCAGCGGGCGGACGGCACTTGGGAGGCCCGGACCCGCCTCGACGGGTCGGGGCCGCCCGACAACCGGCCGTGGCAGCTGGACGCCAACGGCTGGGTGCCCTGGGCCGCCTGGCAGTGGTACCGCACCGCGCCCGCCGCGGACCGCACGGAGCGGCTGCGGGCGCTCTACCCGGCGCTGGCGAAGGCGGCCGACTTCACGGCGGGCTCGCTGGACGCGGAGGGGCTGCCGCCCGCCTCGCCGGACTACTGGGAACTGCCCACCACGACCGCGAACATCGGCACGGCCGCCCCGCTGCTGGCCGGGCTGAACGCCGCCCGCGACCTCGCCCGGGAGCTGGGGCGGGACGCGGACGCCGAACGCTGGGCGCGGGCCGCCGGGCGGCTGGAGGCGGGGATCGCGAAGCGGTTCGCGCCGAAGGGGTACGGGCGCACGGCCGACGGGCTGCACGGGCGCGACAGCGCGGCGGCGTTCATGGCGCCCCCGTTCAACACCGCGCCCGCGGGGCTGTCCCGGGCGCTCGACGACACCTTCCGGGAGCTGCGGCGGCCCAACGGCGGGCTGGTCCCGGGCAGCGACCCGGACACCCGGTGGGGGAACGTCACCTGGACGGCGAGCACCTCGTTCTTCGCCCTGGCCTGGACGGCCTCGGGCGAGCGCGCGAAGGGCGGGGCGGTGCTCGACTGGGTGCTGGCGCAGCGCAACCTGCTGGGCGAGCTGCCGGAGACGGTGGACGCCCAGGGGCTGCCGAAGGCCGTCGTACCGCTGGGCTGGACGGACGCGCTGGTGCTGCTGACCCTCGCCGGACAGGACGGTGCGGGGCCGGTGGCCCCGCCGGAGAGACCCGTACTTGACCCATGGGTCCAGAATGATGTTGGATGACGATCATGGGAAGGCCGAAGCAGTTCGATCCTGATGCCGCCGTCGAGCAGGCCATGCAGGTGTTCTGGCGCCAGGGTTACGCCGCCACCACACCGCAGGACCTGGTCGACGCGCTCGGCATCGGCAAGGGCAGCCTCTACCACGCCTTCGGCAGCAAGCACGCCCTGTTCGAACTGGCCCTGCGCCGCTACCGCGACAGCCAGGCGCTGGCCGTGATCGAGGCGCTGGGCGGGGACGGCCCCGTCAAGGACCGGCTGCGGGCCGCCCTGCGGATGCTCGTCGAGATGGACCTCACCGATCCCGACCGGCGGGGCTGCATGGCCGTCAACACGGCCGCGGAGCTGGCCGGGGCCGACGAGGTGGCCGCCGAACTGGTGCGGCGGATGTTCGACCGCACGGAGGAGGCCCTGCGGGCGCTGGTCGAGGAGGGCCGGCGCTCGGGGGAGATCTCCGCCGAGCGGGACGCCCGTGCCGTCGGGAGCATGCTGCTGAGCACGGCCGTCGGCCTGCGGCTGCTGGCCCGCGTCGCCGAGGGGCCCGAGCGCCTCTCGCTGGTGGTCGAGGCCACCGTCGACTCCCTGTAGGACCCGCTCCGGGCCCGCCCCGCGAGGGGCGGCTCCGGCATGCCCGTGTTTTGTACCTGTAGCTCAAGAATTGGGGACCTCATGAAGCTCGGACTGCACGACAAGACCGCCGTCGTCACCGGCGCCGGCCGCGGGATCGGCCTCGCCACCGTGCGGACGCTGGTCGGGGAGGGCGTGCGCGTCGTCGGCGCCGCCCGGACGGTCACGCCCGAACTCGCCGCCTCCGGCGCCGTGGGCGTGGCCGCGGACCTCGCCACCGCCGCCGGGGTGGCCGCCCTCGCTGAGGCCGCGCACGCCGAACTGGGCGGCGTCGACCTGCTCGTGAACAACGTGGGCGGCGGCGACCCGGAGGGCGGGCTCACGGGTTTCCTGGACAGCGACGACGCCCAGTGGGCCCGGTACCTGGACCTCAACCTGATGAGCGCGGTGCGGCTGACCCGCGCCGTGCTTCCGGGGCTGGTCGAGCGCCGGGGCGCCGTCGTCAACGTCTCCTCCGTCTGTTCCCGCCTGCCCGCGACCGGCCCGGTGGCCTACAGCGCCGCCAAGGCGGCGCTCGGCGCGGTGACCAAGTCCCTCTCCGAGGAGTTCGGGCCGCGGGGGGTGCGCGTCAACACCGTCTCTCCCGGTCCCACCCGTACCGCCGTGTGGGAGGCCCCGGACAACTTCGGCGCACTGGTGGCCGAGGCCGCCGGGGTGGGCCAGACCGCCCTCCTGGAGCGGCTCCCGGCGGACTTCGGCCTCACCACCGGCCGGATGACCGAGGCCGCGGAGGTGGCCTCGGTCATCGTCTTCCTGCTGTCCGGTCTCGCCGGCAACGTCACGGGCGCGGACTGGGTCGTCGACGGCGGGATGGTCAAGACGGTCTGACGCCCGGCGTGGGCACGGCGATCAGGCACCACCTCCCGTGCCGGGGGGCGGCGGGCCGGCCGTGCCGGTCAGGGCGCGGCCCGGGCCCGTGAGGACGGTCCGCGGCCGGGTGGCCGCCGGAGGCCGGGGGCCCGCCGGCGCTCACTCCGCGGCCGGGCCGACGGCCAGCCGGAGCGGTGCGCGGGCCGGGGCGGGCGGCAGCCGCAGAGGGTGGCGGCCCGGGGTGAGGGAGCCCAGCACCCGGGGTCCCCGGGCCCCGGTGCACCCGGGGACGTTGCCGGGCAGGCCGTGCAGGGTCAGGAAGCCGAGCACGGCGAAGGCGTACGCCTCCTTCGCGGCGGCGGGCAGGCCCAGCACGTCGGAGCCCAGCAGGGCGGTGTCCGGGGGGAGTTCCTCGCGGAGCATCCGCATCAGCACCGGGTTGCGGGTGCCGCCGCCGGAGGCGATGACCTCGGTGACGCCGAGCGGGCGCAGGGCGTCGGCGACGGTGCGGGCGGTGAGCCGGGTGAGGGTGGCCAGGAGGTCCTGGGGGGCGACGGGGTCGAGGCCGTCGAGCGCGGCGCGCAGGTGGCCGGGGTGGAAGAGCTCCTTGCCGGTGGTCTTGGGGGCGGGCAGCCGGTAGTAGGGCTCGGCCAGCAGGCGCCGCAGGAGCGGTTCGTGGACCCGGCCGGCGGCGGCGAGCGCGCCGTCCTCGTCGTACGCGCGCCGCCCTCCGGTGAGTTCGGTGACGGCGGCGTCGAGCAGGGCGTTGCCGGGGCCGGTGTCGAAGGCCGTCGGCGGGCCCGCCGGGGGCAGGGCGGTGACGTTGGCGATGCCGCCGATGTTCAGCGCGGCGGGGGCACCGGGGCGGCCGTGCAGCAGCATCCGGTCGACGAGGCCGACGAGCGGGGCTCCCTGGCCGCCGGCCGCGATGTCGCCGGGGCGGAAGTCGCAGACCACGGGGCGTCCCGTGGCCTCGGCGATCCAGGCGGGGCGGCCCAGCTGGAGGGTGCCGTGGACGCGGCCGCCGGTGCTCCAGTGGTAGACGGTCTGGCCGTGGGAGGCGATCAGTGCGGCGCGGCCCCCGCACAGCTCGTGGTCGGCGCGGGCCGCGAGCCGGGCGAAGGCGCGGCCGATGAGGGTGTCGAGGCGGCACACGTCGGCCAGGGTGGTCGGCGCGGGCGGGAGGGCGGCCGCGAGCGCGGCTCTCAGGGCGTCCTCGTAGGGGGCGCTGACCATGCCGAGCGGGACCAGGCGCAGGGTCTCGCCGCCGTCCTCCAGGGTGAGCCGGGCGGCTGCCGCGTCGACGGCGTCGTACGAGGTGCCCGACATCAGGCCGACGACCTTCACCGCAGGGCCCGGCGGTGGCCGCCGCCGCGCAGGCCCGCCAGGGCGAGGGCGCTGAGGGCGCAGGCGCCGGCGGCGTAGTAGGCGGGGACGTCGTCGTTGCCCGTGGCGGCGGTCAGGGCGGTGATGACGAGGCCCGCGCAGCCGGAGAACACCGCGTTGGCGAGGGCGTGGGCGACGCCGAGTCCGGTGCAGCGGACGTGGGCGGGGAACATCTCCGCGAGCATCGCGGGCCCGGGCCCGGCGAGCAGCCCGACGGTGGCGCCGGCGCCGCAGACGGCGGCGGCCTTCACGGGGGCCGGGGCGGCGGGGTCCTGGAGGAGGTGCAGGAGCGGCAGGGCGAGGAGGGTGACGGCGAGGGCACCGCCGAGCATGACGGGGCGCCGGCCGACGCGGTCGCTGAGGATGCCGGCGGGCAGGATCGAGGCGGCGAAGCCGAGGTTGGCGAGGGCGGTGGCGGCCAGGGCCTCCCGGAGGGACGCGCCGAGGGTGGCCTGGAGGTACGAGGGGAGCACGACGAGAAAGGTGTACCCGGCGGCGGACCACCCCATGACCCTCCCCACCCCGAGCAGCACCCCCCGGACGGTGTCGGCCCCGCCGGAGGGGCCCGGCCCGGGGGCGGCACCGGGCCCGCCGCCCGGGCCCGTACCGCACGCCGGGACGGCACCGCCCCTCCCCCCTCGGCCGGACGCATCCCCCGAACCCCCGCCGAGGGCGGGGGCCGGGGCCCCGCCCGCCCCGGATCCCGGCACGGCACCGCCCTCCCCACCGCGAACGGGCCCCGGGCCGGTACCGGTGCCACCGGCCGTGACGGTGGCCGGGGCCCCACCGAAGCCGGACCCCGCACGCACCGGCACCGAAAGGGGCGTCACACCCGGAGCCCGCCCCGACTCCGGACCCGCGCCGGGGGCCGCGCCCGGAGGCCCGGCGGGCTCCGGGCCCGCGCCGGAGACGGCGGCCGGGCCCGTGGTGGCGCCGGGAACCGCATCGCAGGCGCAGGCGGCCCGCGGGGGCGCAACGGACTCCGCCGACGGCGCCCCCGCGTCGGCCGGGGCGGAATCCCCGGCCACGCCCGAGGCGTAATCCGCAGCCGGGGTGGGGGCTGGGGGGTGGGGCGGGGGTGGTTGTGGGGGGAGGGCGCGGCGGAGGGTCAGGGCCGTTGCGCCCAGGGGGAGGGCCAGGAGGAACGGGACGCGCCAGCCCCAGGCCGTCAGGGCCTGGGGGGACAGCAGAGCGGCCAGGAGGGCGGCGGTGCCGGCGCCGGCGAGGAGGCCGAGGGCGACGGTGAAGGACTGCCAGGCACCGTGGCGGCCGCGCCGGCCGGGCGGTGCGTGCTCGGTCATCAGCGCCACCGCCCCGCCGAACTCCCCTCCCGCGCTCAGCCCTTGCAGCGCACGCAGCAGGGTGAGCAGCCATGGCGCGACGGCCCCCGCCGTGGCCCGGGTGGGGAGCAGGCCGATCAGGGTGGTGGCGAGGGTCATCAGGCCCACGACGAGGATGAGGGTGGGCCGGCGGCCGATGCGGTCGCCGAGGCGGCCGAAGAGCAGGGCCCCGGCGGGGCGCAGGAAGAAGGCCACCGCGAAGGAGGCGTACGTGGCGAGCAGCGGACCGGCGCCCGCCGCCCCCACTCCCGGTGCGGGGGTGAAGAAGAGGTCGGCCAGGACGGTGGCGAAGCAGCCGTAGACCCCGAACTCGTACCACTCCACGAAGTTCCCCGCCGCGCCCGCGAGCAGCACCCGGCGCGGCCGGACGGGGGTCACGTCGTCGGGTCGAGGCGGGAGGCGGCGGCGTCGGTGCGGGCGGCGGGCGGTGCCGCGGCGGGGGTCAGGGCGCTGCCGGCCAGCCAGGTGCGCCAGTCCACGTTCCAGTCGCCGAAGCCGTTGTCGAAGGGGGACATCCGGTCGCCGCCGCTGTTGACGACCTCGACGATGTCCCCCTCGCGGACGGTCTCGTAGAACCAGGCGGCGTCCTCCGTGGACATGCCGGTGCAGCCGTGGCTGACGTTCTCCTCGCCCTGCGCCTCGACCGACCAGGGGGCGGCGTGCACGTACTCACCGCTCCACGTCACCCGCGTCGCGTAGAGGACGGGCAGGTCGTAGAACTCCTTGGTGCCCTTCTGGATCCCGACGGTGTCCCCGCGCATGCGGACCTTGGCCTCCTTGCCCAGGACGACCTTGATGCCGCTGCGGGTGCGGAAGCCCGCCTTGCCGGTGGTGACGGGGATGGTGCGGATGACGCGTCCGTTGCGGCGGACGGTCATCTCGTGGGCGGCGGAGTCGGTGACGGCCTCGATCCGGTCGGCGACGGTGAACTCCAGCGGGTCGGACGGGCCTCCGTACCCGAGGTCGCCGAGCGCGACCCCGTCGAGGCCGCTGCGAACGCGGACGACGGTGTGGGCGGGCCAGTAGGTACGGGGCCGGAAGTGCAGGGTGGCGTCGTCGACCCAGTGCCAGGCGCCCTCGACATGGGGTTCGGAGGTGACCTGGAGGGCCTGTTCCACGCGGGCGCGGGCGTCGGGGGCGTCGGCGGGCACCGGGCGGCTGAGCTCGGCGGTGACGATCTCGCCCGCCCCGTACGTACCGGGGCGGGGGCCGAACTCGGCGGTGAGGCGGCCCCCTTCGGCGGCGGGGCGTGCGGTGCGGAAGGCGAGGGTCACCCCGACGGGGCGGCCTTCGCCGTCCTGGGCGCTGACCTGAAGGGTGTAGCTCTCCCCCGCCCGCAGGGGTTCCGTGTTGCGCCAGCGGCCGCTGTCCGGGGCGATCTCTCCGGCCAGCCGACGGCCGTGCCCGTCGCGGACGGTCACGTCGGTGAGGCGGCCCGCCTCGGCGTGGGCGAGGGCGACCTCCAGCGGTCCGCCGGCGGCGGTGGGGAGCGTGCCGGTGCCACCGAGGGCCGGGTTCCACAGGAGGTCGGCGGTGCCGTCGGTGGTGGCCCGTACCCGCTGTTCCCGCCAGGCCCCGCACGGGCCGCCGGTGAAGGCGGGGGCGGCGCACCAGCGGGCGGCGGGGGCGGGTGCGCGGTCCAGGGCCCGTGCGTCCAGGACCCGTCCGACGAGCAGGGTGACCGCCGCGTCCCGCGCGGCGGGCCCGTTCCCGCGCCCGGGATCGCCGGTCCCCGCGGTGCGCCCGGGTGCTGCGGCGACGGCCAGCAGGGCTCCCGTCACCGCGGCCGCCGTGCTCCACGCCTTCGTCCGCGACATAGCCACGCGGCCCTCCCAGTTGTCGTGCCTCCGGATGGGAGCATCAAAGGGGACGAGGAGCCGGACCGATGATCGTACGCTCGGTCCTGCGGCCGAACGGGCACCGCAAGTGAACCCGGACGGAGCAGGAGGGACGGAGCGGAACGGCCCGCTCCCGCGTCCCGTAGGCTCGACGGATGGCGAAGTACTTCGACGTGCACCCCGAGAACCCTCAGCGGCGCACCATCAGCGGCGTGGCCGACAGCATCCGCTCCGGCGCGCTCATCGCGTATCCCACGGACTCCTGTTTCGCGCTGGGGTGCCAGCTCGGCAACCGGGAGGGACTGGCGCGGATCCGGCAGATCCGCGAGCTCGGCGACAAGCACCACTTCACGCTCGTCTGCCAGAACTTCGCCCAGCTGGGGCAGTTCGTGCACGTGGACAACGACGTGTTCCGCGCGATCAAGGCGTCGACCCCGGGCGCCTACACGTTCATCCTCAAGGCCACGTCGGAGGTGCCGCGCCAGCTGCTGCACCCGAAGAAGAAGACGGTCGGCGTGCGGATCCCCGACCACGTGGTCACCCAGGCGCTGCTGGAGGAGCTGGGCGAGCCGCTGCTGTCCAGCACGCTGCTGCTGCCGGGCGAGGACGAGCCGATGACCCAGGGCTGGGAGATCAAGGAGCGGCTCGACCACGTGGTGGACGCCGTCGTCGACTCCGGGGACTGCGGGACCCGGCCGACGACCGTCATCGACTTCTCGACCGGGGAAGCCGAGATCGTCCGCCGGGGCGCCGGCGACACCGCCCGCTTCGAATAACGGACTCGGGCGGACCGGCCGGACCCCGTACCCCCGGGCCCCGTAGCCCGGGCCCGGCCCCGTCAGGTGGTCCCGTAGCGGCGGACCGTCTCCTCCTGCTGCGCGATGCGGTGCATGGCCCGGAGGATCGGTTCGAAGAGGATGGTGGCGGCCACGGCCGCCTCCACCTGTTCCGCCTCCGAGGGGTAGGTCTCCACGAAGTCCAGGTCGTGGACGGCGACCTGGTGCATCATCCGGGCGTAGGGGGCCATCATCTCCGCGTTCCACGGGTAGCCCAGCCGGATCAGCGAGGCGACCGCCTCCACCAGCGCGGTGTGGTCCGGGCTGAGCGGGGCGAGTTCGCGGGCCCGCTCCCAGCCCAGCTCCTCCAGCA
Source organism: Streptomyces racemochromogenes (assembly GCF_044129415.1). Taxonomy (GTDB): domain Bacteria; phylum Actinomycetota; class Actinomycetes; order Streptomycetales; family Streptomycetaceae; genus Streptomyces; species Streptomyces racemochromogenes_A. The sequence goes on along the minus strand of NZ_JBBDHD010000021.1, from coordinate 5,952 downwards.
GCCGGTCGACCTCGCGGCGCGCCGTCACCTGGGCCTCGTCACCGTCCTCGGCGTCCGGCGCGGGCGGGTGCGGCAGGGCCCAGTGGGCCGCTCCCAGGCGGAACGAGCGGCCCAGGGAGTCGTCGTCCACGTGCCGGAGCACCTCCCCCGCCGCCGCCACCGAGAGCCCGCCGACCTGGAGCAGGGTGCGGACCAGGCGCAGTCGCCGCAGGTGGGCCTCGTCGTAGTCGGCGGTGGTGGCACTGATCCGCCGACCGGGCGCCAACAGGCCTTCGCGCAGGTAGTACTTGATGGTCGCGATGGAGACGCCACTGCGTTCGCTCAACTCTGACAGCCGCATCCCTTGCGCCTTTCCTTGGATAGCGCCACTATCTCATCTAGCCCCATGGGCAGTGACGCTACCCAATCCCACACCTGCGGAGGCCTCGTGTTCGCCAAGCCGGTTCCGGGCCCCACCACCGCGGCCCTCGAAGGTGACGCCGTGGTCCTGCTGATCGGGATGCGCATCAACCACTTCTGGGCCGTGCACTCCTGGCTGCCCGTGTTCACGGGCATGCCGCGGATGCTGCGCGAGCTGAAGAAGGACAGGACCCGCGGGCTCCTCGGCCACGTCCTGCTGACGGCCTCGCCGCGCACGTACTACGTGGTCCAGTACTGGGAGTCCAAGGAGAAGCTCTACGCGTACGCCGCGGCGCCCGACGCCCTGCACCACCGGATGTGGGCACTGATCAACCGCAGGGAGCGGGAGGGGAGGATGCGCCGGCACGTGGGGATCTGGCACGAGACGTACGTGGCGCCGCAGGGCTCGTACGAGGCGGTCTACTTCGACATGCCGCCGTTCGGGCTGGCGGCGGCCACGGGGGTGCTGCCGCTGGAGAAGCGCGGGCGCCGAGCCGCCGACCGCTTCGCCTACCGCCCGGCGGCAGCGGACGCACCGAAGCGATAGGGAGAACGATGTTCCAGCACGGCAGTACCCGGCGCCCCGCCGCACGGCGGGCCGGCCTCGTGGCGGCGCTCGGCCTGAGCCTCGCCCTCACGGCGGCGTGCGGCGGCAAGGACGCCCCGTCCGGATCGTCCTCGTCCTCGAAGGGCAGGAGCGGCTCCTGGAAGGCCGGCGACTGCGGCGGCCCCGACCCGAAGCAGGCGCCGGACGGCTACCGGGCGTTCGGCTGTGACGAGCCCGGCGCCACCTTCAAGGCCCTGGAGGTCACCTCGGCCGGGATCCTGCCCGGTTCGGTCCAGTGCCCGGCCGGGACGGACCTGATGATCCGCGTGTCCGTGTCGTACGGGACCTCCAAGGACGCCTCCAAGGGCGGCGGGATCCCCACCCACACGGTCTGCGGACGCAACCTCTCCGGCGACCACCCCGGGGACGCGGGGGCCGGAGGCGGGCAGCTCGTGAAGGGCGACTGCGTCTCCTCCTCGGCACAGGAGGTGGCCTGCGCGTCCGCCGGACGCGACGCCTTCAAGGTCCTCGACCTGGTCAAGGAGAAGGCGCAGTGCCCGGCCGGCACCAGCGAGCCCATGGAGCTGACCCTGTCGATCGGGCGCCCGTACGACGTGATCTGCACCGCGCCCGTGTGACCGGCGGGGCCGGGGCGGGGGCCGGCCGGTAAAGGGGAGGCAAAGCCGGGAGGCGGGACGGGCCGGAGGCGCCCACGATGGAGACATGAGCGCTGGACGGTACGAGCTGACGTTCCCCGGCGGCGCCGGGGCGGACGGGGACACCGTGGTCGTGGACCGTACGGAGTCGACCGGCCCCGGCGGACATCCGGTCTACGCCGACGCCACCGGCATCGTCCGCGCCGAGATCAGCGACCGGGGCGAGGTCCGCATGCTGGCTTCCGGCGGCCACCAGGCCCCCTCCCAGCGCGTGACGGCGCGCGCGCTGCCCTCCTGACCGGCCCCTCCCGACCGCCCCTTCGGGCTGGGCCGACGGTGGGAAAGCGGACCGCCCCCGCTCGCGCCTGGAGCCGCCGCGCCCGCACCGCGCCCGATACTCGCCTGGGTCGCCGCGCACGGGACCCGCACGGCGACCCGGAGGGACACGCGATGGACAGGGCAGGACCGCCACGCCGCTCGGCCCTGCTGGCCGGCGGTCTGGCTCTGGCCGCGGGCGCGCTCTCCGGCTGCGCGGCCACGGCCGGCGGCCCCGGCCGTACCCGGGCCCGGCCCGAGCCCGCCGCGCCGAACCCGCAGACGGACACGCCGGCCGAGGCCTACGCGCGGCTGATGGCGGGCAACCGGCGGTGGGTGGACGGCACGCTGCGCCACCCCGACCGCGACCCCACGCGCCGTGAGCTGGTCGCCCAGAGCCAGACGCCGTACGGGGTGGTCCTGGCCTGCATCGACTCGCGGGTGCCGCCCGAGCTGGTCTTCGACACCGGGCTGGGCGACCTGTACGTCCTGCGCACGGGCGGTCAGGCCGTCGGCCCGGTGGTCACCGGCTCCGTCGAGTACGGGCCGATGACGTCGGCCACCCCGCTGGTCATGGTGCTCGGACACCAGCGCTGCGGGGCCGTCCAGGCGGCGTACGAGGCGGCGCGCGACGGGAAGCGGCTGCCCGGCAACCTGGAGGCGATCGCCCGGGCCCTGCGGCCGGCGTACGAGCAGACGGTCCGGCAGGGCGGCCCCGACCCGGTGGACCGGATGATCCGCAACCAGATCACCCTGACCGCGGACGACCTGCGCGCCAACCGGGACCTCGCCCCGCTCGTGGAGAAGGGCGCCCTCGCGGTGGTCGGCGGCTACTACTCCCTCGACACGGGGAGGGTGGAGGTCCTCACGGGCGCCCCGACCGTCGCGACGCCGGGCCGCACGGGCACCCCGGGTACCCCGGGTACCCCGGGTACCCCGGGCCCGACGGTCACCCCCGGCCGGACGTCCGGGCCGGGCCGGACGAGCGGGCCGGAGCCCGCCGGGACCGCCGCACCGAGCGGCACCCCCCTTCCGACCGGGGCGTCCTGAGGCCGCCGCCGGCACGCGCACGAGCCCCCCGCCCGGCCGCGGGAACGCGGCCCGGCAGGGGGCTCGGGGCACCGGCCGCCGGCGGTCAGGCCGCCGGCGCGGGTTCGGCCGGAACGCTCCTGGCCGGCTTCGGCTCCGGGTGGACCGCCTCGTACGGCAGCCTGGGCTCCAGGCGCAGGACGCCCAGGGCCGACACCGTCGCGCCCGCCGCGAGGACCAGCCACATCGCCGTCGGCGACAGGGTGAGCAGGGCCGTCAGGACGGCCGGGGCCAGCGCGCTGGGCACCGCCCAGGAGAGCTGGTACACCGCCAGGTGGCGGCCCCGCGTCTCCTCCGGCGCCGCCTGCGCGCACAGCGCCGACGCCGTGGCCCCGTGCAGCAGCTCGCCCGCCGTGAACAGGACCGTCGCGGCGAAGACGCCCACCAGGATCACGGACTTCTCCCCCACCGCGGCGAGGGCGGCGAACACCAGGAACGAGGCCGCGAACACCGCCGCGCCCAGGGCCACGGCACGGGAGCGGCGGAACGCGACGAGCGCCCGGGTGACCGGGATCTGGAGGAGCGCGATCCCGACCGTGTTCACGGCGTACAGGACACCGACCAGTGAGGTGGACGCGCCCAGGTCCTGGGTGACGTACGCCGGGATGCCCACGGCGAGCACCGTGTAGCCGAACGCGGTGGGCACGTTGAGCAGGGTCAGGGCCAGGAAGGGCCGGTTGCGCGCGACGAGGCGGTAGCCGCCCTTGCGGGAGACCCGGGGGGCCGCCGAGCCCGGAGCCGTCCGCGGGATCGGGATGGACCCGAAGCAGACGGCGGCCAGCACGTATCCGGCGGCGGTGCAGAACACGATCACGTAGTAGAAGGCGTCGCTGCCCAGGGCGAGGACGCCGCCCGCGATCAGACCGCCCACGCCCAGACCGGCGTTGCGCAGGCTGCGCTGCGCGGCGAGCAGCTTGTCCCGCTCGGTGCCCTGGACGAACTCGGCGATGAACGACTGGATCGCCGGCGGGAACGAGGTGTCGCCCAGGGCCACCAGCAGGATCACGCAGAACATCGTGTAGCCGTTGTCCACCAGCGGGTACGTGCAGAAGCCCGCGGCCCGCAGCAGGTAGCCGCCGGTGACGACGGCCTTGGCGCCGAAGCGGTCGATGAGGACGCCCGCCGCCGGGTTGCTGATCAGACCGATCACGGCGGCGGCCGTCATCAGGGTGCCCACCTGGGTCAGCGGCAGCCCCGTCACGTGGTGGAAGTACAGCAGTGACAGCGGGAGGTACATGCCGGCGCCGGTGGCGTCGACGACCATGCCCAGCATGTACCGCGTCTTCGCGGACGGGCGGGCCCCCGTCATGACGCGTCCCCGATCACGCTGTGTTCGCGCACCCACTCGCCGAGCTCGCGCAGCCGGCGCTCGCACTCGGCGCGGTTCGGCGCGGTGCCGACGGCGGCGGCCAGGAAGTCGGAGGAGCCGGAGGCCGGGGCGATGACCTGGCCCTCCTCGGCGTAGAGCCAGAACCCGTCGAGCCAGGGCTCGTCGGGGACGGCCGGCAGCTCGCGCACCAGACCGGGACGCTTCATCATCAGCAGCTGGCCCGCCATGTGACGCGGCTTCGGCAGCCCGGCGGGGTCGTCGCCCTTGCGCACGGCCTCGTGGAGCGGGTGGCCGGCGTCGGCGCGGACGGCGTACTCGCCGAGGTGCACCCCGAACAGGCTGTGGAAGACCTCCCGGATCTTGGCGCCGCCGGGGCGGCAGGCGATCTCGCACAGCACCAGGCGGTCGTCCGGGGTGAGGAAGACCTCCATGTGGAAGGCGTGGTCGCGCAGCCGGGAGCCCTCCGGGGCCAGGGCGGCGAGGACCCGCTCGGCGAGGTCGAGCAGGCGCGGGGTGACCGGGTCGTCCTCGTCGAGGGTGAGGTCGATGCGCGGGCCGGGGTCGGAGGCGAAGGAGGACAGGTCGTACTGGTACTGCGAGGGCCAGGCCATCGCGACCCGGCCGTCGCGCACCAGGCCGTCGACGTGGCACATGCGGCCGGGGACGAAGCCCTCCAGCAGGACGTCGTCCCGCTCGCCGGCGGCGTACACCTCGGCCAGGGACTCCTCGAAGGAGGCCTCGTCGCGCAGGATGCGCAGGCCGATCGCGTTGAAGCCGCTGCGCTCCTTGAAGACCAGCGGGAAGCCCTCGGCGGCGGCGAACGCCCGGGCCTCGGCGGCGGTGCGGGGCTGGACCCAGGCGGCGACCTCGATGCCGGAGGCCTGGGCGCGGGTCTTCATCAGGGCCTTGTCGCGGAACGGCTTGACGTCGTCGGACCACGGGCCGCGCAGCCCGGAGTGCTGGCGCAGCCGGGCGGCCAGGTCCATGTCGCCCTCGTGCAGCGCGGTCACGCCGGTGATGTGGTGCTCCGCCATCAGTTCGAGGGCGCGGGCCTCGAACTCCGGTGCGTCGAAGTCGTCGTGGACCTCCAGGCGGGTGTAGCCGAGGTTGCCGTCGGGGACCTTCTCGCCGGCGAGCTCGATCTTCTCCCGGTTGGCGAGGACCACGATGTCGCCGGTGTGGTCCGGCAGCCAGGACCGGTACGGGAACGGCTCCAGCGGGTTCCGGTGGATGATCAGCAGGTTCTCGCGCGGGGCGATCTCCGAGGGCTGCGCGAGGACGGTGGCGCCGTCGGGGTGGGCGAGGGTGACGCGGACGTGCTCGCGGATCACCTGGGCGCCGCGGCGGATCGCGGCCGTGGTGTCCTCGGCGGAGACGGCGATCAGGCCGAGCCGGTCCCAGTTGTCGGTGAGCACGCGCACGCCGTCGCCGGGCTTGGCGCCCACGGTGACGGAGATGACGCCCTCGGCGGCGCGGGCCTCGTCGAGCCCGGCGACGGACTCCACGGTGGTGCCGGGGGTGCCGACCAGGGCGGGGGGGGGGGGGGGGCCGCCCGCGCCCCCCCCCCCGGCGGGCCCCCCGCCGCCCCCCCCCCCCGCGCCGGCCCCCCGCCGGCG
>NZ_JBBDHD010000209.1:0-7867 GCF_044129415.1 Streptomyces racemochromogenes | reverse complement strand
CCCCCCCCGCGCCCCCCCCCCCCCCCCCCGCCCGGCCCAGCTGGGGCGCCGCGGCGGGGGGCCCCGGCCCCCGGGGCGGCCGCGCCCGGGCCCCCCCCCCCCCCCCCCCCCCCCCCCCCTCCCCGGCGGGAGCCGGACCGTTACTGGTCCTTGCCGCCCTTGTCCTTGTCGCCGCCCGCGCCCATGGAGTCGTAGATCTCCTTGCACATGGGGCAGACCGGGTACTTCTTCGGGTCGCGGCCCGGCACCCAGACCTTGCCGCAGAGCGCGACGACGGGGGTCCCGTCGAGCGCGCTCGCCATGATCTTGTCCTTCTGGACGTAGTGGGCGAAGCGCTCGTGGTCGCCGTCGCCGTGGGACACCACCGGCGTCGGCTCGACGAGGGTCCCCGTACCAGTGCCGCGCTCGGGCTCAAGAGTGCTCATAAAACCAGGGTACTGAACGCCGCCCGGGTCAGTTGAGCGACGGGTCGTCCAGATAGGTGGCGACCATCGCGAGCTCGCTGCGCTGCCGGCGCAGCACCGCCCGCCACAGCCGTTCGGGGTCGGGGAAGGAGACGTCGCCGGGCTCGGAGTCCACGACGTACCAGGCGCCGTCGCCCAGCTCGTCCTCCAGCTGGCCGGGCCCCCAGCCGGAGTAGCCGGCGAAGATGCGCAGTCCCCCGAGGGCGGCGGCGAGCAGTTCCGGCGGGGCCTCCAGGTCGACGAGGCCGATGGCCCCGTGCACGCGGCGCCAGCCGAGGGGGCCCTCCTCGCCCGGGATGACCGCGACCCCCAGGGCCGAGTCGAGGGCGACGGGCCCTCCCTGGAACACCACGCCGGGGTCGCCGGCCAGGGGGGCCCACGGGAGCAGGATGTCGCGGACGTCCACGGGGGTGGGCCGGTTGAGGACCACGCCGAGGGAGCCCTGCTCGTCGTGGTCGAGCAGCAGCACGACCGCGCGGTCGAAGTTCGGATCCGCGAGGGCGGGGGTGGCCACGAGCAGCCGCCCCGTGAGGGAGGACACCTCGGTCATGGGCACATGATCTCGCACATTCGCCCTCCGGGGGGAGCGGGCGACGGGATCGGATCTCGCGCAGCTCAGGGCGCACGGCTGCAGACGGGAGCGCGCGCGGCCCCGTACACCGGAACACAACACTCCGCTACCTGGCGGACACCGTACGTGGTGTGCCGAATTCATGACAGTCCTACGGCCCCGTCACCCATACAAACATGGGGGTGGTGGCCCTTACCCTTACGACTGGTCCCCTGCCCATCCACTCCGGAACGCGAGATCCATGACCGGCAACGATGTCCTGCTTGTCCACGGCGGAACCCCGCTTGAGGGCGAGATCCGTGTCCGCGGTGCGAAGAACCTCGTGCCGAAGGCCATGGTGGCCGCCCTGCTCGGCAGTGAGCCGAGCCGGCTGCGCAATGTTCCCGACATCCGTGACGTGCGGGTCGTGCGCGGTCTGCTCCAGCTGCACGGCGTGACCGTGCGCCCCGGCGAGGAGCCGGGCGAGCTGGTCCTCGACCCCACCCACGTCGAGAGCGCGAACGTCGCCGACATCGACGCGCACGCGGGCTCCTCCCGCATCCCGATCCTCTTCTGCGGCCCGCTGCTGCACCGCCTCGGCCACGCCTTCATCCCGGGCCTGGGCGGCTGCGACATCGGCGGCCGGCCGATCGACTTCCACTTCGACGTGCTCCGCCAGTTCGGCGCGACCATCGAGAAGCGGGAGGGCGGCCAGTACCTGGAGGCCCCGCAGCGCCTTCGCGGATGCAAGATCCGCCTGCCCTACCCGTCGGTCGGCTCGACCGAGCAGGTGCTGCTGACGGCCGTTCTGGCCGAGGGCGTGACCGAGCTCAGCAACGCCGCCGTCGAGCCCGAGATCGAGGACCTCATCTGCGTCCTGCAGAAGATGGGCGCGATCATCTCCATGGACACCGACCGGACCATCCGGATCACCGGTGTCGACCGTCTGAGCGGCTACAACCACCAGGCCCTGCCGGACCGCCTGGAGGCGGCGTCCTGGGCCTCCGCGGCCCTGGCGACCGGCGGCAACATCTACGTCCGCGGCGCGCAGCAGCGCTCGATGATGACCTTCCTGAACACCTTCCGGAAGGTCGGCGGCGCCTTCGAGATCGACGACGAGGGCATCCGCTTCTGGCACCCGGGCGGCCCGCTCAACGCGATCGCGCTGGAGACGGACGTCCACCCCGGCTTCCAGACCGACTGGCAGCAGCCGCTGGTCGTGGCGCTCACGCAGGCCTCCGGCCTGTCGATCGTCCACGAGACGGTCTACGAGTCCCGCCTCGGCTTCACCTCGGCGCTGAACCAGATGGGTGCCCACATCCAGCTGTACCGCGAGTGCCTGGGCGGCAGCGCCTGCCGCTTCGGCCAGCGCAACTTCCTGCACTCGGCGGTCGTCTCCGGCCCGACCAAGCTGCAGGGCGCCGACCTGGTCATCCCCGACCTGCGCGGCGGGTTCTCGTACCTGATCGCGGCGCTGGCGGCCGAGGGCACCTCGCGCGTCCACGGCATCGACCTGATCAACCGCGGCTACGAGAACTTCATGGAGAAGCTCGTCGAGCTCGGCGCGAAGGTCGAACTGCCGGGCGGCGACCTGGTCTGACGGTCCTCCCGTCGACCTTCTGACGGTCCTCCCGTCGATCTGAGGCACCGTCTTCCGGAACTTCCCCCTCCCAGGGCCCCAAAGGCCCCTGGGAGGGCCTGGAGGGCCCGGGAAAGGCCTGAGGGCGGCCACCCCCGCGGGGGTGGCCGCCCTCGGCCGTTCTACGTACCACTGCCGTCCCGAGGGCCTGTGCGGCCCTCGGCACAAGGGCGGTACTACTTGCCCTTGGCGGCTTCCTTGAGCTTGGAGCCCGCGGAGACCTTCACGCTGTAGCCGGCCGGGATCTGGATGGGGTCGCCGGTCTGCGGGTTGCGCGCGGTGCGAGCGGCACGGTGGGTGCGCTCGAAGGTCAGGAAGCCGGGGATGGTGACCTTCTCGTCGCCCTTGGCGACGATCTCGCCGACGGTCTCGGCGAGCGCGGCCAGAACGGCGTCGGCGTCCTTGCGGGTCACCTCGGCGCGCTCGGACAGAGCGGCCACCAGCTCACTGCGGTTCATGTTGTACTCCCGTGTTCAACTTGCCTTAGAGGCGTGAGATCGAAGCCGATGCTGCCAGGGCCCTAGGACAGTCCCCGGACCCGGGTCTGAACGTCAGACCCTCTCGCCCGGTTACGCATCCTGCCCCCACCAGCGGCGGGAAAGCCAATCCGGCACCCGCCAGGGTCACACGAAAAGCGCCACAGTCACGCCGCGGTGACGCTCCGTCGCACCCGAGGCTCCGACGCTGATGCGGACCGCGCGCTGCGCGGGCATCCCCGCAACCCTAGAGGCGCGCCGGCGGGCCCGTGTCCCGCGACGCGCCGGGATCAGGCCGTGGGCCCCGTCACAGCGGCCTTCTCGGCACCGGCCTGAGCCGCCTTGCGGACGGCGCCGGCGACGGCGCCCGCGACCTTGTCGTTGAAGACGGAGGGGATGATGTAGTTCGCGTTCAGCTCGTCGCGGCCGACGACGTCGGCGAGGGCGGTGGCGGCGGCCAGCATCATGTCGGTGTTCACGGTCCGGGACTGGGCGTCCAGGAGGCCGCGGAAGACGCCCGGGAAGACCAGCACGTTGTTGATCTGGTTCGGGAAGTCCGAGCGGCCGGTGGCCACGACGGCGGCGGTCTGGCGCGCGACGGCCGGGTCGACCTCCGGGTCCGGGTTCGCGAGCGCGAACACGATGGCGCCCTCGGCCATGGCGGCGACGTCCTCGCCGGAGAGCACGTTGGGGGCGGAGACGCCGATGAAGACGTCGGCGCCGACCACGGCCTCCTTGAGGGTGCCGGTGTAGCCCTCGGGGTTGGTGTTGTCGGCGATCCAGCGCAGCGGGGAGTCCGGCGCGGCGTCGACCAGGTCGGGGCGGCCGGCGTGCACGACGCCGTGGATGTCGGCGCTGACGGCGTTCTTCACGCCGGCGGCGAGGAGCAGCTTGAGGATGGCCGTGCCGGCGGCGCCGGCGCCCGACATGACGACCTTGACGTCCTCAACTGCCTTGCCCACGACGCGCAGTGCGTTGGTGAGGGCGGCGAGGACGACGATGGCGGTGCCGTGCTGGTCGTCGTGGAAGACGGGGATGTCGAGGGCCTCGCGCAGCCGGGCCTCGATCTCGAAGCAGCGGGGCGCGGAGATGTCCTCCAGGTTGATGCCGGCGAAGCCGGGGGCGATGGCCTTGACGATGGCCACGATCTCGTCGGAGTCCTGCGTGTCGAGGCAGATCGGCCAGGCGTCGATGCCGGCGAAGCGCTTGAAGAGGGCCGCCTTGCCCTCCATGACGGGCAGGGCGGCCATCGGGCCGATGTTGCCGAGGCCGAGGACGGCGGAGCCGTCGGTCACGACTGCGACGGAGTTGCGCTTGATGGTCAGGCGGCGCGCGTCCTCGGGGTTCTCGGCGATGGCCGTGCACACGCGGGCGACGCCCGGGGTGTAGATCATCGAGAGGTCGTCGCGGTTGCGGATGGGGTGCTTGGACGACATCTCGATCTTGCCGCCGAGGTGCATCAGGAAGGTTCGGTCGGAGACCTTCCCCAGGCTGACGCCCTCGATGCCGCGCAGCTTCTCGACGATCTCGTCGGCGTGGGCGGTGGAGGTGGCGGCGATGGTGACGTCGATACGGAGCTTCTCGTGGCCGGAGGCGGTCACGTCGAGGCCGGTGACCGAGCCTCCGGAAGACTCCACGGCGGTGGTGAGCTGGGAGACCGCGGTTCCGCTCGCGGGCACTTCCAGGCGGACCGTCATCGAATACGAGACGCTGGGCGCCGTTGCCATGGCCGTGTTCCTCTTCTGTCCCTGGTTCTTCTGTTACACGCACGGTCCCGCGCGGGCGCCACCCGTTCGATGGCAGGTTCGGCAGGACCTGTTGTCCGATCGTCCCACCTACCAGCCGGTACAAGGTAACCAGCTACAAATTTCGGAAGAACACTTCCACCATACGAGAGAACTTGGGGTGTTGGAATGGTGGGTACACACAAAACAGGTCCGCGCCCTCCTTGAACGGAGGGCGCGGACCTGGTGTTCCGGCTAAGACACCGACCCGCCATGCTCGCCTCGCGGCAAGTGGTCGCTCTAAGCGACGAAGGTTGGGCCCGGGGGCTTGGATCGAGCCGGTGTCGTACCCAGGCTAACAAAGGATCGCCGGAAGCGGTCCCCCCTCCCGCGAGTCGGACACCGCGTCACGCTCCCGGGCGCAGCAGCTCCGGCACCCCGGCCCCGTCCGGCCGGTCGCCCTCCGCCGAGACCACCGTCAGCTGCTGCGTCGCACGCGTCAGCGCCACGTACAGCACCCTCAGGCCCGCCGGGGACTCCTCCGCGATCTCCGCCGGGGAGACCACCACCGTGGCGTCGTACTCCAGGCCCTTGGCCTCCAGGCTGCCCAGCGCCACCGCCCGCTCGCCCAGGTCCGCGAGCCAGCCGGCCGCCTCGGCCCGCCGGTCCATGGCCACGACCACACCGACCGTGCCGTCCACCTGGTCCAGCAGCCGCCGGGTCTCCTCCCGCACCGCCGCCCCGAGGTCCTCCCCGGCGGTCGTGAAGCGGGGCTCCAGACCCGTCGAACGCACCGCCCTCGGCGGCTCCATCCCGGGCATGGCCAGCTCCAGCACCCGCGAGGCCACCTCGGCGACCTCGGCCGGGTTGCGGTAGTTCACCGTCAGCGTGAACCGCCTGCGCGGCCGGGAACCCAGCGCCTCGTCCCGGGCCGCGGCCGCCTCCTCCGGATCCGTCCAGGAGGACTGCGCCGGGTCACCGACCACCGTCCAGGTGCCCGTACGGCCCCGCCGGCCCACCATCCGCCACTGCATCGGCGTCAGGTCCTGCGCCTCGTCCACGATCACGTGCGCGTACTCGGTGCGCTCCGCCGCGATCCGCTCCGCCCGCTCCCAGGTGGTCTCCTCCCGGGTCGGCATCAGCTCCTCCAGCCCGCTGAGCTGGTCCAACGGGTCCATCTCCCGCTTCCGCCTGGGCCGGGCGGGCGCCCCGAGGAGCTGCTGGAGCTCGTCGAGCAGCGCCACGTCGTGCACCGACAGCGGCCCGGAACCGTCCGGGCCGACCCGGCGCAGCGAACGCGCCAGCTGGCGGGTCTCGCGCGGGTTCAGGTCCCGGCGCGACCAGCGGCCCAGGCGGCGCTCGTCGGCCATGGCGGCCAGCACCCGGCGCGGCGTGAGCTCCGGCCACCAGGCGTTCAGGAAGCCGAGGAAGTCGTCCTCGGTGGAGATGTCCTCGTCGAAGGCGCTGCGCAGCTCGGCGGCCAGCTCCGGGTCGCTGTGCCGGCCGGACGCGCCGGTCTTCGCGTACAAAGCGTCCAGCAGCAGCTTGCGGGCGCGCGGGCGCAGCAGGTTCACGGGGGCGGTGCCGCCGAGGACGTTCTGCCGGATCCGGTTCAGCTCCGGCGCCTCCAGCTCGACGCGGCGGCCGAAGGCCACCACGCGCAGCCGCTCCGGGGCGTCGCCCAGCTCCAGCGCGCCGCGCACCGCCTTGCGGAGCACCTTGAGCATGCGGGACGAGCCCTTGATCCGGGCTACGGCGGGGTCGTCGTACGTGGTCGCCTCGGCGCCGTCGACGAGGGAGCCCAGCGCCCGGATCGCGACCTGGCCCTCCTCACCGAGCGAGGGCAGCACGCCCTCGGTGTAGGCGACCAGCAGGGGGGTCGGCGAGACGATCAGGATGCCGCCCGAGTAGCGGCGGCGGTCCTGGTACAGGAGGTAGGCGGCCCGGTGCAGGGCGACGGCCGTCTTGCCGGTGCCGGGCCCGCCCGCGACCTCCGCGACGGAGGCGGCGGGGGCACGGATGACCAGGTCCTGCTCCGCCTGGATGGACGAGACGATGTCCCGCATCGTGTGCGTACGGGCCCGCCCGAGGGCGGCCATCAGCGCCCCGTCACCGATGGCGGGCAGCTCCCGGCCGTCGAGGCTGGCGGTGATCTCGGGACGCATCAGGTCGTCCTCCACGCCGAGCACCTTGCGGCCCTTGGAGCGGATCACCCGGCGGCGGATGACCCGGCCGGGGTCCTTGGGCGTCGAACGGTAGAACGGCGCGGCCGCCGGGGCGCGCCAGTCGATGACGAGCGGCGCGTAGTCCGTGTCGAGGACGCCGATGCGGCCGATGTGCAGGGTCTCGGCGATGTCGGCGGTGAGGTCGGGCCGGATCGCGTCGTCGGCGGGCTCGACGGAGGTGTAGGCGCCGTCCGGGCCCCGCTCCCCGTCCTTCCCCAGCACGAGGTCGATCCGCCCGAAGAGGAAGTCCTCGAACTCGTTGTTGAGCCGGTTGAGGTGGATCCCGGCGCGGAAGACCTGCGCGTCCCGCTCGGCGAGCGCGCCGGGCGTCCCGACCTGGCCGCGCTTGGCGGCGTCGTTCATGAGGAACTCGGCCTCGTGGATCTTCTCCTCAAGGCGTCGGTACACCTGGTCGAGATGCGTCTGCTCGACCGCGATCTCCCGATCGCGGACGGAATCCGCCGTGCTGTCGACAGCGGCATTCTGCGCGGCCACCAAGGCCCCCTTCTGACGTGCATGGGCGACCGTCAACCGTACGCGAACGAGCCCCCACTCCGCACGCCCGGTCCGCGCGGCGGCCCGGGAGACCTGTCGTTTCGCACGAGGCCCGGGGCGACGGGGCCCCCGCCCCGGGTGCGGGGCGGTGGGTGGGGGCGGTGTCCCGCCGGGCGGTAGGGAGCAGCAGGCCGGGGCGAGGGGGGACGGGACCACCCTCAGCGGTCTCAGGGATGCCTTGGGGCTTTCCCGTCAGTCCCACTGTCCTTCCGGTGCGGGCCGCCCTGTCAAGGG
>NZ_JBBDHD010000208.1:0-7896 GCF_044129415.1 Streptomyces racemochromogenes | reverse complement strand
GGGCCCGCGCGCGGCCCGCGGCGCACGCGGGCGGCGGCGCGGAGGCGGCGGACCGGGCGGACGGGGCCGACCTGACGGGCGGGGTGGACGGGGCGGACGGGAACAGGAGCGGGGAGGTGGACGTGGACGGAGACGTGGACGGAGACGTGGACGTGGACATGGAGACCCTTCGTCTGCTCACCGCCGGGGTGCAGCGGGCCGGCGGCTCCCACTGGACAGGCCACAGCCTGTGGGGGCCGCCGCGGCCCGTCGCGTACGGCGGGCCGCGCTGGGCTCAGTGGAGGGCGGCGATCCACTCCATCGGGTGAGCGGCGCACCGGCGGCGGGCCGGGCGGGTCATCGGGAGGCCATGCCCGAGACCGCCTCCAGGAAGGGTTCCAGCGCCGCGCGCAGGGCGGCGGGCTGGTCGTAGTGGACGTAGTGGCCCGCGTCCGGGATCTCGGCGTACTGGCCGGCGGGGAGGACGCGGACCATCTCCTGCGCCTCCGCGCGGCCGAGCTCGCCGTCCAGGCCCCGGACGACGAGGGTGGGGCAGCGCACGTTGGCCAGCTCCTCCCAGTGGGCGTCGTGCACCCAGGTCTCGCGGGCCGTCAGCATCTGGCGGCGGGAGAAGAGGGGGCGCCAGCCGTCCGGGGCCTGGTGCATCACCTCGGCGAAGAAGGCACCCCGGCCGGGGTCGGGGCGCTCCACCCGGGGGTCGTCCTCGCCGAACCAGCGGCGGGCGGCGTCCTGGGTGGGGAAGGGCAGCGGCCAGCGGCGGAACCATTCCTCCCACTCCTGCTGCGAGGCCTCGCCGAGCGCGGAGGCCCGCATGTCGCAGATCACCAGGGCGCGGACGAGGTCGGGGCGGCGGGCGGCGAGCTGCCAGCCGGTGAGGGCGCCCATGGAGTGGCCGATGAGGATGACCGGGCCGAGGCCGAGCTGCTCGACGGCCGCTTCGGCGTCACTCACGAAGGCCTCGCGCCCGAGGGCGGGCATGGCGGGCACCGGGGCGCCCGGGGCGGGAAGGGCGGCCGCGGGGGTGCCGGGGGCGCGATGCGCGGGGGCAGGGACGGCGGGGGCGCGGGAGCCGTCCGGCGGGGCGGTGCCGTTGGTCGCCGGGTGTTCGCTCTGGCCGTGGCCCCGCTGGTCCAGGGCCACCACGCGGCGGTCTTCGCCCAGCCAGCTCGCGGTGCCGGCCCAGTGGAGGGCCCGGCCCATCAGGCCGTGCAGTAACAGGACCGCCGGTTGCCGCGGCTCGGCGGGCGGATCGCGGAACTCCCAGGCGGCCAGTCGGACGCCGTCGGCTGCAGTGACATCGATGCGCTGAACCACCGAGGATGCACCCCCTTCGCTCCCGGCCAGACTATCGAACCCGTATTCGAAAACGGGCGTCTCGCCGACAACACCGCTCTTTCGAGTGACCTTGCTCAAGGATTGGCCGCCCCTGCCGATGGAGATCCTTTCAACAGGGAGGCGGGCCGCTCGGGGAAGACGGTCCGAAGGGGATGACCTTGAGAGCTCGGGGCTCCAGGTCAACCAGGGGAGGACGGTCCCGGCGCCGCGAGGCGCCGGGACCACTCGTCTTCAGGGGACTGCGACGGCCGGGCCGGGGCGCACCCCGCGGCACCGGAGGGCGCCGCGCGGGCCGCGCCCGCGTCAGCGCTTGGCGACGAACACGTGCGAGGCGATGTCCGCGTCCAGCTCGGCCGCCTCGCCGCCGCTGCCGACCAGCACCCCGCCCGGGGACTCCGTCACGCTCACCACCGCGCCGGGCTGCACGCCCGCGCGCCGCAGGGTGTACATCAGCTGGGCGTCCGTCTGGATCGGCTCGCCGATACGGCGGACGATCACCGTCTTGCCCTCGCTGCCCGGGTCCAGGTCCGACAGGCTGACCATACCGTCCTCGATGAACGGGTCGGCCTCCGCCTTCTCCCCCAGCTCCTCCAGGCCCGGGATCGGGTTCCCGTACGGGGACTCGGTCGGGTGGCGCAGCAGCTCCAGCACACGCCGCTCGACCGCCTCGCTCATCACGTGCTCCCAGCGGCAGGCCTCGGCGTGCACCTGCTCCCACTCCAGCCCGATGACGTCGACGAGCAGGCACTCCGCGAGGCGGTGCTTGCGCATCACGCGCGTCGCGAGCTTGCGGCCCTCGTCGGTGAGCTCCAGGTGCCGGTCGCTGGCCACCGCCACCAGCCCGTCGCGCTCCATGCGCGCCACCGTCTGGCTCACCGTCGGGCCGCTCTGGTCCAGCCGCTCCGCGATCCGGGCGCGCATGGGGACCACGCCTTCCTCTTCCAGCTCAAGGATGGTGCGGAGATACATCTCCGTGGTATCGATCAGTCCGGACATTCGTGCCCCTCGGATTGCGTGCGCTGGCCCTGTCCCCAATTCTGACGCATCGGGCCGACAACCGTCCCGCGCCTGACGTCAAGGCATGTACGGGACATCCGCCCCGAGCACCGGGCCACCGCCCGGGACGCCCGCCGGGCAGGGCTTCGGTGCCGGGATTGACGCCCGTATTGACACCTCCTTGGTCCAGACCGCACGGTGAGCGGCGGACCACCGACGACTGGAAGGGCCTTCGGCGTATGAGCGAGAGCAAGCTGGCCGGGCAGTTCTTCGACGCCGCCATCGGCCTGCTGGAACGGGTGCGCGACGAGGAGGGCGCGCGGATCGCCGAGGCCGGGACGGCGATCGCCGAGGCCGTGGCGACGGGCCACCGGCTGTTCGCCTTCGGCGCCGGCCACTCCTCGCTGCCCGCGCAGGACGTGGTCTACCGGGCCGGCGGCCTGGCCCTGATGAACTTCCTCGCGGTGCCGGGCACCGCCGGGGTCGACGTCATGCCCGCCACGCTGGGCAGCGCGCTGGAACGGGTCGACGGGCTCGCCGGGGCGGTGCTCGACAGCAGCCCCGCCTCCGACGGGGATGTGCTGGTCGTCATCTCGCTCTCCGGGCGCAATGCACTGCCGGTCGAGATGGCGATGAACGCGCGGGCGCTGGGGCTGACCGTGATCGGCGTGACGTCGGTGGCGTACGCGGCGGAGACCAGGTCCCGGCACGTGTCGGGGACCTTCCTGAAGGACCACTGCGACATCGTCCTCGACAGCAAGATCGCGGTCGGCGACGCGGAGCTGACGGCGGACGGCATCGACGCGCCGTTCGCTCCCGCGTCGACGGTGGTGACCAGCGCGATCATGCAGGCGGTGATGGCGGCCGCGGCCGGGGAGCTGGCCGCGCGGGGGGTGGAGCCGCCGCTGCTGCGGTCGGGCAACGTCGACGGCGGGCACGAGTGGAACGGGCGCGTCATGCGCGAGTACGGGGACCGGATCTTCTTCCGGCACTAGGCCGGACCCTGCGTGGTCTGTGGGGCGGAGGCGAGGTCCAGGTCGGAGGCGACGCGCGACGCCACCTCCTCCGCGTACGCCGCGTCCGCCCGGTCGAACGCGGGACGCGACGGGCCTCGGACGAACGTGAGGATGCCCAGCGTGCGCCCGCGGCTGCGCAGCACCGTGCACAGGGCGTGCGCGGCCCCCGCCGGCCACTGGCGGACCCGGGCCCACCCCTCCGCGGCCTCGCTGCCCGCCGCCCCCGGCGCACTGGCGCGGACCGGGCCGATCCGGTCCAGCGCCTGGAGTGCCGGGTGGGCGGCCTCGTAGCGGGCCGGGATCGCCCCCGGGCGGGGCAGCAGGAGGGCCAGCCCCGACGGGGTCGCCGTCGCGCGGACCAGACGCTGCCCGTCCGCCGCCAGTACGTCGACCAGCGCGTGCTCCGCGAACCCCGCCAGCGCGAAGTCCAGCCGTACGGCCGCCGCCTCCGCCGGGTCGGCGCACTCCGCGGCGGCCCGCCCGGACCGGTGCAGCTGGTTGGCCCGGAACCGCGCCTGCCCGTTGTCCAGCTCCGCCTGCCGGGCCTCGGTGACGTCCTGGAACAGCCACCCCACGCCCAGCGGCACCGGCTCCTCCGCGAGCGGTGAGGCCAGCCGCAGGAACCCGCTCCGCCAGCAGCGCCGCCGCTCCCCCTCCGGGGTCCGCACCGTTACCCACAGCTCCACCGGCCCCGGCGGCGCCCCCTCGGCGAGCACGTGCTGGAGCGCCCCCTCCAGCTCCTCGACGCCCCGGGCCAGCAGATCTCCGAGCGGCCGGCCGAGCAGCGTGGTGCGCCCGGCGCCGAACGCGCGGGCGGCGTGCGCGTTGACCACCGCCGGGCGCAGGTCCACGTCGACCAGGACGACACCCCAGGAGGCGTCGTCCATCAGGGCCTCGCTGAGCGCGATGGAGCGCTCCAGGTCGATCTGGGCGTGGACCTCGCTGAAGGCGCAGTAGACCCCGGCCGGTTTCCCGTCGGCGCCCGGCACCCCGGCGGACTGGGTCCGTACGAGGATCCGGCCGCCCTCCTTGGTCAGTAACGCGAACTCGTGCACCTGGCGGCCCGGCGCGTCCTGCGCCGACATCAGCCGGTCCTGCACGTCGTCCGCGTCGGCGGCCCGCACCGCCCAGCCCGCGAACCCGCGCCGGCCCACCGCCTCGGCGGCGCTCCAGCCGAGGATCCGCTCGGCTTCGCGGTTCCAGTGCGTGATCACGCCGTCGGCGTCGAACGCGCACAGGGCGGCGTCCATCCCGTCGAGCAGCGCTGCGAGCAGATCGTCGGTGGTCTCACCACGTCCGGAAGCACTCACCTGGCACCCCCTGCAGGTGTTCGCGTGTGCGGCACGTCAGATCATTGAACTGGAACGTGACACAGACCACACCCGCTTCTCGGAATCCTCCCGGAATGTCCGATAGGGGTCGCCGTCGCTCAGGTGGCGACGACCATGACGACCATCGCGACGACGAAGAGCACGAAGAAGATCCCGCACCCCCAGAACGTCGCCTTCAGCATCCGCCCCTCGCGCACCGCCTGCCGCTCCATCCGCTCGCGCGCCTGCGGGTCGGGCGCCCAGTCGGGGCCGCGGAGCTCCTCCCAGGCACCGCGGATCGCGGCGATCTCGCGCTCGACGTCGACGTGGTTGTCGTCCACGTACATGAGCTGGACCCGGCGGCCCTCGCCGTCGTAGGCGTACGAGATGAGGGTGGGCTGGTTCTGCCCCATGCCCGCGCTCGGGTTGCGCACCGCCCGGATCTCCTGGATGTCCTCCCAGGCCAGCCGCCTGCTCCCGGTGAACCGGCGGACCCGGATGCCCTTGAGGTCGGCGGAGGTCGCGCAGCGCTTGGACGCCCACACCAGCCAGCCGAAGAGCAGCAGGACCAGGGCCATGACCACCAGCTTCACCGCGCCGGGGACGTCGTCCAGGTTCAGCACGGACAGGGCGATACCGGGCAGCCCGACGCCGACGGCGACGTAGACGGCGGTCATCTGCTGGGACCGGATCCGGTAGTCGCGCGGCAGCACCTCGGCGCCCATGGCACCCCTCCCCCGATGGCGGACGGCCAGTGTAGGGAGCAACCCGGCCCGTGCACAGGGGAGTTGCCGCCATCCGCGCGGAGCTCGACAAATAATTTGAGACCCTCCGGGAGGAGGCCTAGGCTCTGCCGTACACGAGAAGGGAGGTGGTTCCCGAAATGTACGGAAACCGGACGCGTGAGGTGGCTGCGGGCTAAGGGCCCGTCGTCAGCAACGCACCCAGTGCGGTGCCCGGCGGAGGCTAGCCGCCCGGTGCCAATCCCAAGCAGTCACCCGACCCGCGGGCTCGCCGGCACGTCCGGCCGGCTCCTCTCACTGCAGGAGAGGAACCCGAGCCCGCGGGTCGTCTGCGTCTGCGCCGCCCCAGGGGGCAGAGGCGCCCCAGGGGCAGGGGCGCTCTAGGGGCAGAGGCGCTCGATCCGCCACTTGCCCCCGTCGAGGACGTACCGCAGCCGGTCGTGCAGCCGGTTCTCGTGCCCCTGCCAGAACTCCAGCGCGTCGGGCTCCACCCGCAGCCCGCCCCACTCCGGCGGCACCGGCACCTGCTCGCCCTCCGGATAGCGCTCCGCCAGCTCCGCGTACCGGCGGTCCAGCTCGGCACGCGAGGCGATCACCCGCGACTGCTCGCTCGCCCAGGCACCCAGCTGGGAGCCGTGCGGCCGGGACCGGAAGTAGGCGGCCGTCTCGTCGCGGCCGGTCCGGGCCGCCCGGCCCGTCACGATCACCTGCCGGGCGATCGGATGCCAGGGGAAGAGCAGCGAGACGTACGGGTTCTTGTCGATCTCCCGCGCCTTGCGCGAGCCGTAGTTGGTGAAGAAGACGAAGCCGCGGCTGTCGAACTGCTTCAGCAGCACGGTGCGGGAGCTGGGCCGGCCGGCGGCGTCGGCGGTCGAGACGACCATCGCGTTCGGCTCGAAGAGGTGCGAGTCGGCGGCCTCCTGGAACCACCGGGCGAACTGCGCCATCGGATCCCCGTCGAGACCCGCCTCCTCGACGATCTCGGATCGGTACTGCTGGCGCATGGCGGCGGGGTCAATGTCCTCATCGGTCACACGGCCATCCTGCCGCAGCAACCGGGCGAGGGGTGTGCCGTATGTCACGCTTCCGAAGGTCCGGTGGAACGGACAAAATCTTGGGGCCGGTCCGAGGGTCCCCGCACGGATGACCACCGGCCGTGCCGGGCATCAACGGTGATGACCGCGCCGGACCGCGAATCACGCCGGGAACCGCGCGTGTTCGCACTATCTGAGGGAGCCGCCGCATGTCCGACTTCGTACCCGGACTCGAAGGGGTCGTCGCGTTCGAGACGGAGATCGCCGAGCCCGACAAGGAGGGCGGAGCGCTCCGCTACCGGGGGGTGGACATCGAAGACCTCGTCGGCCACGTCTCCTTCGGGAACGTCTGGGGCCTGCTGGTCGACGGCGCCTTCAACCCGGGCCTGCCGGCCGCCGAACCCTTCCCGATCCCGGTCCACTCCGGTGACATCCGCGTCGACGTGCAGTCCGCGCTCGCCATGCTCGCCCCCGTGTGGGGCCTCAAACCGCTCCTGGACATCGACGAGCGGACCGCCCGCGACGACCTCGCGCGCGCCGCCGTCATGGCGCTCTCCTACGTCGCCCAGTCCGCCCGCGGCCAGGGCCTGCCGATGGTCCCGCAGCGGGAGATCGACAAGGCCGAGTCCGTGGTCGAGCGGTTCATGATCCGCTGGCGCGGCGAGCCCGACCCCAAGCACGTCAAGGCCGTCGACGCCTACTGGACCTCGGCCGCCGAGCACGGCATGAACGCCTCCACCTTCACCGCGCGCGTCATCGCCTCGACCGGCGCCGACGTCGCCGCCGCCCTGTCGGGTGCCGTGGGCGCCATGTCCGGGCCGCTGCACGGCGGCGCGCCCTCGCGCGTCCTCGGCATGATCGAGGAGATCGAGCGCACCGGCGACGCCGTGGCCTACGTGAAGAAGGCCCTCGACAAGGGCGAGCGGCTCATGGGCTTCGGCCACCGCGTCTACCGGGCCGAGGACCCGCGCGCCCGCGTCCTGCGGCGCACCGCCAAGGAGCTCGACGCCCCGCGCTACGAGGTGGCCGCCGCGCTGGAGAAGGCGGCGCTGGAGGAGCTGCACGCACGCCGCCCCGACCGGGTGCTCGCGACGAACGTGGAGTTCTGGGCCGCGATCATGCTGGACTTCGCGGAGGTCCCGGCGCACATGTTCACGTCGATGTTCAGCTGCGCCCGTACCGCCGGCTGGTCCGCGCACATCCTGGAGCAGAAGCGCACGGGCCGCCTGGTCCGCCCCTCCGCCCGCTACATCGGCCCGGGGCGGCGCGACCCGCGCGACATCGAGGGCTACGCGGACATCGCGTCGACGGCCTGACCCCTCCGGATTCCGGGGGGCGCCCCCCCCCCCCCCCGGGGGGGCGGGGGGGGCCCGCCCCCCCCCCGCCCCCTCCCGCCCCCGCCACAGCGCCCCGCGTCGAGCCCTCGGATAGGGTGAATCGGTACGAATCGGACCCCCGTGAG
>NZ_JBBDHD010000207.1:0-7914 GCF_044129415.1 Streptomyces racemochromogenes | reverse complement strand
CCCCCCCCCCCCCCCCCCCCCCCCCCCCCCCCCCCCCCCCCCCCCCCCCCCCCCCCCCCCCCCCCCCCCCCCCGCCGGGCCGGATCCGGACAGGTTCCGGCACAACCGCCGCAGCCGCGCAACTCCGGCGAAGGGCGTGGAACGCCCACACCGGCCCACCGGCGTCGAGTTTCGGCCACCGCGTCTCAAGTCGAGCGCTGCAAAAGGTACTTCCCTACGGGGCCGCGCGTCTGACATCTTGCGTCCACCACTCGTTTCGTACGGCCCGGTAGGTGCCACCAGCACCCTCCGGGTCATCGGAGGACGTTTTGATACCCCACATATCCAGTCGACCTCGACGTGCCCTGGTGGTGGCTGCCGCACTCGGCGCCGCCCTCACCTTCGGAGCTCCCGCCGCGCTCGCCGGCACCGCTCCGGTCGGCCCCTCGGGCTCCGCCGTCGCGGTGGCCCCCAAGGCCCCCAAGGCCTCGTCCCCGGCTTCTTCCCAGAGTGCGACCTGGGTTGCCGGCACCCGCGCCTACCTCGTGATCACCACCCCCGGCGACAGCTCCGCGGTGCGCTCGGCCGTCACCGCCAACGGCGGCACGGTCTTCTCGTACTTCGACCAGATCGGCGTCATCGTCGCCCACTCCTCCTCGGCCTCCTTCGCCACGGCCATGCGCGGCGTCAGCGGGGTCCAGCAGGTCGGCGCCACCCGTACGTCGGACGTGCCCGCCGACGCCTACAACCCGGCGCTGCCCGCCAACCCGGCGCAGGCCAGCACCCCGGCGGGCGAGCCGGCGCGGGCCGACATGACGCAGATCAAGGCCGACCAGGCCTGGGCCGTCAACCCCGGCTCCGCGTCGGTCAAGGTCGGCATCCTCGACACCGGTGTGGACGACCAGCACCAGGACCTGGCGCCGAACTTCAACGCGGCGGACTCCGTCTCCTGCGCCTACGGCAAGCCCGACACCCGCACCGGCGCGTGGCGGGACGTCGACACCCACGGCACCCACGTCGCGGGCACCATCGCCGCCGCCAAGAACGGCAAGGGCGTCGTCGGCGTGGCCCCGGGCGTGAAGATCTCCGCCGTCCGCGTCGCCGAGCCGGGCAACTCGTTCTTCTTCGCCGAGAACACCATCTGCGGGTTCGTGTGGGCCGGTGACCACGGATTCAAGGTCACCAACAACAGCTACTACACCGACCCGTGGCAGTTCAACTGCCCGGACAACATCGACCAGGCCGCCATCATCGAGGGCGTCAAGCGCGCCCAGGAGTACGCCGAGGGCAAGGGTTCGCTCCAGATCGCCGCGGCGGGCAACGAGAACTACGACCTGGCCCACAAGACGACCGACACGGCGAGCCCCAACGACTCGACGCCGGTCACCCGCACCATCACCAACGCCTGCCTGGACATCCCGACCGAGCTCCCGGGCGTGGTCACGGTCGCGGCGAACGGCACCGGCACCACCAAGGCCTCGTTCTCCAACTTCGGCCAGGGCGTCATCGACGTCGCGGCCCCGGGCCAGGACGTCTACTCCACCCTGCCCGGCGGCAAGTACGGCACCAAGAGCGGCACCTCGATGGCCACCCCGCACGTGGTGGGCGTCGCCGCGCTGATCGCGAGCGCCAATCCGGGCATCACCCCGGCGCAGATCCGCGACAAGCTGGCCACCCAGGCCAACGACATCGCCTGCCCGGCGGACGGCCGCTGCACCGGTACGACGGCCAACAACTCCTTCTTCGGAGAGGGCCAGGTCGACGCCCTGAAGGCGGTCGGCGCCACCCCTCCCGCGGGCAAGTACTTCGAGAACACCGCGGACTTCGCGATCGCCGACAACAGCACGGTGGAGAGCCCCATCACCGTCACCGGCGTGACCGGCAACGCCCCGGCCACCCTCAAGGTCGGTGTGAACATCGTCCACACCTACATCGGTGACCTGAAGGTCGACCTGATCGCACCCGACGGCACCGTCTACACGGTCCACAACCGGGCCGGCGGCAGCGCGGACAACATCAACCAGACCTACACCGTCGACGCCTCCTCGGAGGTCGCCAACGGCACCTGGAAGCTGCGCGTGAACGACAACGCCGGCGGCGACACCGGCAAGATCGACTCCTGGAACCTGACCTTCTAGTCGGAACCGCGGGCGGGGGGGGGGGGGGGGGGGGGGGCGGCGGGGGGGGGGGGGGGGGGGGCCCCCCCCCCCCCCCCCCCCCCTCCGCGCTACCGGGTCCGCAGGACGCAGTCCCCGCACAGCCCGCCGCCGGGCACCTTGTAGTAGAGGCAGCAGCTGCGCCGCACGAAGGCCACCCCGAGGCCCTCCTCGTGGACGAACTCCCCCGTGCCGGCCAGGGCCCCGCCGTCGGCCAGCAGGGCGGCGGCCAGCTCCACGGCCGTGTCCCCCGCCACCCGGTCGAGCAGGACGCGCAGGGACCCGACGAGCCCGGAGGCGGCGTTCCCGCGCAGCACCTGCGACGAGACCCCGTACGCCCGCCGCAGCGCGGCGTCCAGCACGGCCAGGTTCCCCAGCACGGTCTCCCCGAGCGCCTCCGCGGGCAGGACGGCCGCGGGGGCGGGCAGCCAGAGCCGGAGCGAGCCGCCGTCGGGCAGGTGCCACCAGACCCTCTCCGGGGCCAGGTCCGGCACCCGCCCGCCCAGGGCGGCGCAGCCGAGGCCCAGGGACCACAGCCGCGAGACGATCCCGAACTGCGCGGTCGAGGCCGCCACCCGGTCCGGGCCGGTGCCGATCCGCCGGCCCACCTCGGCGACGTACGGGCCGAGCGCCTCCCCGTACAGCTCCGTGAGCGGCCGGAAGCCGGGTCCGGGCGGTCGCGCGCCGTACGGGACGGTGAAGAAGGGTCCGACGGCGGCCAGCCCGCCCAGTACCTCGTCCAAGTCCATCCCCGCATGATCGCAGGGCCCCTCCCCGCCCCGGCGCGCCGGGAGGGGGGTCAGGAGAGCCCGGGCGAGGCGGCCCCGGCCGGCGCCCGCCGGGCCCGCTCCTCGGCCCTGGCCTCGGCCCGGCGGGCGGCCGGGCCCATGGCGAACGAGGCCGCCAGCAGGAGGCCGCCGAGCAGCAGCCAGCCGGGGATCCCCCACAGCAGGAGCAGCGCGGTCAGGAGCAGTGGGCCCAGGGTGCGGGCGACGGGGACCCCTGTGCCGAAGAACCCCTGGTACTGGCCGATCCGCTCGGCGGGGGCCAGCGAGAAGCCGATCTGCCAGGACCCGGCCGACTGCCGCATCTCGGCGTCGGCCTGGAGCGCGGCGCCGGCGACGAGCAGCGCGGCCGCCGCCCACCCCGAGGACGGCACGGCCGACACGGCGAACACCGCACAGGACAGGGCCATGACAACCCCGGAGAGCCGCAGCGCCCGCCCGGCGCTGTCCAGGTCGGTGACAGGCCGGGCCAGGCGCACCTGGAACAGCATCACGGCGAGGGTGTTGAGCACGAACAGGGCCGACACCAGCCAGCCCGGGGCCTGGGTGCGCTCGGCGATCCACAGCGGGATCGCCAGGCTCAGCAGCGGCATCCGCAGCAGCAGGACCGCGTTGAGCAGCGTGACCAGGGCGTACGGACGGTCGCGCAGCACCGCCAGCCGCGGCTCCCCCGCCGCCCGGCCGGGGGCGGGCTCGACCGGGGGCAGCCCGCGCAGGACGGCGGCGCAGACCAGGAAGCTCACCGCGTCCAGGGCGAACACCACGAGGTAGGCCCGCTCGGTGCCGGCGCCGAGGGCGAGGCCGCCCAGGGCCGCGCCGAGGGCCAGCCCGGCGTTGAGGGTCGACTGGAGGTGGGCCAGGACGCCGGTGCGCTCCCGCGGGGCCACCAGCCCGGCGAGGAGGGCCTGCCGTGCGGCCGCGAGGCCGCACTGGGATACGGCGTAGAGGACCACGGCGCACAGGAAGGCCGGGAAGGACCGGATGAACAGGAAGGAGGCCACCGAGGCCGCGGTGGCGAGGGCCAGCAGCACCGAGGTGCCGCGGGGCCCGCGCCGGTCGGCGAGGGCTCCCAGCGGCACTCCGGCGACCGAGCCGACCGCCCAGGCGAGGGTCAGGCCGAGGCCGATCTGGGCGGGCGAGAGGCCCACCACGCGGGTGAAGTAGAGCGCGGAGCACACGTAGTAGGCGCCGTCGCCGACGGAGTTGCTCAGCTGGGCCGCGGCCAGGCGGCGGGGCGCTCCGGGCGCGGGCAGGAACCGTATCGTCACCGCTCCATTGGATCACCGAAACGGCCCGCCGGGGTGGGCCGGTCGCCGGTCTGTCACATGGGCCACTTCGAGCTCGCGCGGGCCGGCGCCGCCTGCCGCCGCGCTGACCCGGGCGGCCGCCTCCGGCTGGCCGGTGCCGGCGGGGGACGCCAGCATCGTGTCGATGACTCCTCCGGCACACGGACCCGTTCCCTCCGCGAGAAGCCGCCCGGCGGTCTTCCGGCGGGGCCCGCCCCCCTGCCCGGCCCGCCCCCGGTCCGCCCGCCTCCGGGCGCCGTCCCGGCCCGGCCGTGCCCCGCCGGAGGGGCCGCCGGGAGGCGCTTTCCCTCCGCCACCGGATCTTCCTCACATCCGTGCAGGTCAGAGGGGGTTTCGTGGAAGCGGGACGCGGTCGGGGCCGCCGTCCGGGAGGGCTCTTCGGCCGTCGGACCAAAGTCATCGAAAACACACTTTGCGCCATTGCCAAATAGGGGGTTCATGAGAGGACCCTGAGGGGCTACATTGAGCCACTCGCGTTCACCTGACAGCCCGTTGCCTTTCACTCGCGTTTTGCGCGGGGGGTGACGTCAGAAACGCAGACTGTGCAACCACCCCACCGCCCAGAAGGACCGAAGGCTCCGTGCCCGTACCCGTACTCCTCGCCGGCCGCTCCGTGCGGCTTGAGCCCCTCGCCCCCCACCACACCGAGGCCCTGGCCGCGGCCGGGGCCGAGGATCGTACGACTTACGCCTTCACTCCCGTGCCGCACGGGTTGCAGGCGTCCCACGAGTACATCGACCGCGCCCTCGCCGATCAGGCAGCGGGTCGATCCCTTGCGTTCGCCGTGGTCAGAGCCTCTGACGGGCGGGTGGTCGGGTCGACCCGGTTCCTGGAACTCGACTACTGGCAGGGTCCGCTCGTCTGGCCCGCCGTACCGGGGGTGCCCTTCGGGGATCCGGCGACGGCGATCCCGGACGCGGCCGAGATCGGGAACACCTGGCTGTCCCCGGCCGCACAGGGGACCGGCATCAACACCGAGGCCAAGCTGCTCATGCTGCGCCACGCCTTCGAGACCTGGGGCGTGCGCCGCATCTCGCTGCGGGCGGACGCCCGCAACGGGCGCTCGCGGGCCGCGATGGAGCGTCTCGGCTTCACCTGCGAGGGGGTCCGCCGGGCCCATTCGCGGGGGCTGGACGGGGCGGTGCGCAGCACGGCCTTCTACTCGATCCTGGACGAGGAGTGGCCGACCGTCCGCTCGATCATCGAGCTGCGGATGTCGGCGGCCGCGCCCCGCCGCCGCAGGCGCAGGACGCTGATTCCGGCGTAACGGTCCTGCGGGCGCCCCGCGTGCGCCCCTGCGGGCTCCCGCCCGTCCGGCCCTCGTTCCCGCGCCCTCCCCCGGCCGCTCAGCCGAGGAGGGCCGGGGCGAGGGCCGAGGCCGTGACGCGCGTCGCGGCGCCGCTGCCGTCGGCCGGCACGGAGTACAGGTCCGCGCCGAAGTCCCCCGGGAGGGAGTAGAGGACGGTCCGGTCGTCGGTCCACACCACCTGGTCGTCCACGCTGCGCCCCTCGGCGAGCGGGGTCTCGTTCATGGATGCCAGGTCGAGGACGTACAGCCGCCAGGGCGCGTCCTCGGGCAGACCGGGCACCCGCTTCTTGAACGCCAGCCGGGTCCCGTCGGGGGACAGCGAGGGGCACTCCAGGTTCTCGCGCAGCACGGTCACGGTACGGGCGGCGAGGTCGCCGCGGACCAGGTGGGTGCGGCCGCCGGTGGCCAGGGTCGCGTAGAAGGTCTTCTCGTCGGCGGCGAAGGTGACCCCCCAGAAGTTGACGTCGGCGTTCCGGTAGGTCCTGCCGTCCAGGAGGACGGTGAAGTCCTCCAGGGAGGCGTCGTACCGGCCGGTGCGCAGGTCGAGCAGTGAGGTGCGGGTGGAGAAGTTCGTGCCGGCGTAGGAGTCCCCTCCGACGAAGACCGTCCAGGCCACCAGGTGTCCGCCCGGAGAGACCCGGGCGCGGGTGGGGATCCCCGCGAGGGGGCGGGACGCGACCTCCTTGAGGCCGGCGTCGAGCACGACCGCGCGGTAGCTCTCCTGGACGCCGCTCTTGTCGGACCGGAGGCAGACGCCGGTGCCGGCGGCCGCGTGGAAGCGCAGGCACTTCACCCCGGAGGCGGTGCGGGGGCCGTCGGGGGCCGCGGCCGGGACGGAGGTGAGCTCGTCCCGGTGCGGCCCCCAGGCCATGTTCCGGAAGACCATGCGCCGTCCGCCGCCGGAGGCCAGGGAGACGGCGCCCGGGGAGATCTCCGGTCCGCCGGGCCGGGCCCGGTCCTTCTCGTCGGCCCGCGAGCCGGCGCGGACGACGGCGAGCACGCCGACGGCCGTGAGCAGCACGACGGCGGTGACCAGGATCAGGATCCGGCGCTGGAGCGTCATGGGGGTCTTCGGTCTTCCTCGTGTGGGGGTGCGGTGGTACGGGCGGCCCGGCGGGGGCCGCGCAGGGGGTCAGGCGCCGCCGGGCCTCAGCCGGGAGCAGCCGGCCACGGCGAGGGCCAGCAGGACGGCGGCCACGGAGAGCGCCGGCCGGGCGCCCCAGACGGTCCAGGCGGCGCCGAAGCCGAGGGAGGCGGTGAACCGGGCGAGGGCCTGGCCGGTCTGGACCAGGGCGAGCCCGCCGCCCCGGTGCTCCTCGGGCACGGCTCCGGCCGCTTCTGCCATGAGCACGCCGTCGGTGGCGGCGTAGAAGGCGCCGTGGAGCAGGAGGACCGCGTAGGGCAGGGCCGGGTGGTGGGCGCCGGTGAGGAGGAGGCCGTACGCGAGCAGCAGCGCGAGGTGGCCGCCGAGGAAGACCCGGCGGCGGCCCACGCGGTCGGCGAGGCGGCCGAGCGGCATCGCGAGCAGGAAGAAGGCTCCGGCGGTGCCGAGCGGCAGCAGCGCGAACCAGCGGTCGGCGATCCCGGTGGCCTTCTGCAGCAGCAGGAAGACGAACGCGTCACTGACGGTGCACAGCCCCAGCAGCAGGGCGCACAGGGCGGTGCGGCGCAGGTCGCGGCGGCGCAGCAGGGCGAGGGAGGCCCGCAGGGAGACCGGGGCGGTGTCGCGGGCGGGCACCGTGCGGCGGCCGGGCACGAAGAGCACCAGCACCAGCACGCCGAGGGTGGCCACGCAGGCGCTCACGGTGAAGACGGCGTCGTAGCCGTCGGCGGCGCCGCGCAGGATCAGAAAGGCCAGGAGGGGTCCGATCAGCGCGCCGGCGGTGTCCATGGCCCGGTGCACGCCGAAGGCCCGGCCGCGCTCCTCGGGAGCGGCGGCCAGGGAGATCAGCGCGTCGCGCGGTGCGGTGCGCAGCCCCTTGCCGGTGCGGTCGAGGGCGAGGACGGCCCCGATGGCGGGCAGGGTGTGGGCGAGCAGCAGCAGCGGCTTGCACAGGGCGGAGAGGCCGTAGCCGATGCCGGCGAGCGCCTTGTGGCGGCCGAGCCGGTCGCCGAGGTGGCCGCCGGTGAGGCGGACCAGGGCGCTGACGCCGTTGTAGACGCCGTCGAGGAGGCCGAAGCCGAGCGGGGTGAGCCCGAGTCCGGCGACGAGGTAGAGCGGGAGCACGGCCGTGACCATCTCGGAGGAGACGTCGGTGATCAGGCTGACCGTGCCCAGGGCGAGCACCGTGGGGGCGAGGGCGGCGCGGGGGGGGGGGGGGGGGGGGGGGGGGGGGGGGGGGGGGGGGGGGGGGGGGGGGGGGGGGGGGGGGGGGGGG
>NZ_JBBDHD010000206.1:0-8168 GCF_044129415.1 Streptomyces racemochromogenes | reverse complement strand
CTCGACCAGGGGGGACCCCCATGACGCCGCGGGGCCGCCCTCCGGGCGACGACGGGAGTGTGACGACAGGCCCTAGGAGCGGACGGCGGCCGGCCGGTCAGCGGACGGCGGCCAGGACGTGGCTCGGGCCGACCTGCCACACGACCCCCACGTCCGCGAACCCCGCGTCGCGCAGCAGCGCGACATGGCCGGACACGGTCAGGTCGTTGCCCTCGCAGGGGGCCCGCCCGCCCTCGCCGTCGCGCGAGAGCAGCGGGGCCAGTTCCGGGTCGCCGGCCGCGCCCGACCACCAGGACTCCCAGTCCTCCTCGTGGCCGCACACGGCGTTGCGTTCGGCGTGCCGGCGCCCCACGTCCCGCGCCAGCTCGGACAGCGCGGCGGAGTCCGGGCTGATGTGGTCCCCGTTGACCAGGATCCCGCCGGCCCTCAGCACGCCGGCGAGCTCCCCGTAGACCTGCCGCAGGGTCCCCTCCCCGAGGTAGTGCAGGGCGGTCGTCGAGACCACCGCGTCCGCGGGGCGGTCCAGCCCCAGCCGGTCGAGCCAGCCGGGCTCGCCGATCAGCGCGTTGACGTAGCGCAGGGCGTGCCCGTAGTGGGCGCTGCCGAGTTCCAGCAGCAGCGGGTCCGCGTCCACCGCCAACACCTCGGCCCCCGGCAGCCGGGCGGCGAGCCGCGCGGCCAGGCACCCGGGACCGCTGCCCAGGTCGAGCACCAGCGGCGCGGGCCGGCCGCCCGCCACGTACTCGACGAGGTCGGCGATGACCGCGAACCTCTCTTCCCGGTCCACCGCGTACAGCCGCTGCTGGCGCTCCCAGCGCTCCACCCAGCGCGCCGCCGTCCCCGTACTCACTCCGCCCGTGCCCGCACCCATGCCGCTCGCACTGCCTCCGCCGCCGAAGCCACATCCCGCCGCTCATGGAAATCATTGCAGACTGGCGAGGGCGGAGAGGAGCCCTTCCACCTCCTCGGGGGTGTTGTGGACGTGCAGGCTGACGCGCACCGAGCCCTCCTGCGCCGCCCTTCCGGCCTGGCAGTGGCCGTCCGTCCGCACCATGAACCCGTGGCTGAAAAGGATGAACCCGAGGTCCCGGGAGTCGATCCCTCGGTGCCGGAACGTGACCAGGCTGCGCCGCCGCTGCACCCGGGACCCGGCCGACAGGCTGGTCCGGCAGCCCAGCACCTCGTAGGCGTCCATCCGGTCGAGGCCGTCGGTGAGCAGCGCGGTCAGCGCCACCGTCCACCGCTCGATCCGCCCGGTGCCGGCGGCCTCCAGCCAGTCCAGGGCCGCCACCAGGCTCGCGATCCCGACGGTGTTGGGGGTCCCGCTCCAGCCGCCGGGCCGCAGCCGCGGGCCGCGCAGCCCCCGGGCCCACACCGCGCCCGTCCCGGGAAGGGCCAGGGCCTTGTGGCCGGAGAACACCACGAAGTCGACGTCGAGGCCCGCCACCGACACCGGCAGGTGGCCGATGCTCTGCGCCGCGTCCAGACAGATCGGCACCTGCGGACCGACGACCTGCCGGATCCGGTGCACGTTCATGTCCACGCCGTAGACGTGGTGGACGTGGGTGGCGGCCACGAAACGGGTCCGCGGGCCGGTGACCGCCGCGAGGGCCCGCGGATCGTAGTCCCCGGAGCTCGCCTGGTACGGCAGCTCCCGCACCCGTACCCGCACCCCCCGGCGGGCCAGCAGGTCGCGGGCCTCCAGCCAGGGCGACAGGTTCGCCTGGTGGTCGGCGAACGGGACGACGATCTCGTCCCCGTCGACGAGCAGGAACGGCAGCCAGTCCCGCGCGACGGTCCGCAGCCCCTCCGTGGTCCCGCTGGTGAAGTGGACCGAGGACCGCTCCGGATCCGGATCCCCCAGGAAGCTCTTGACCCGCTCCCGGGCGCCCTCCACCAGCGCCGTCGTGGTGTTGGCCCACGGGTAGGAGCCGCGTGCCGCGTTGGCGTTGGAGGTGGTCAGGTACGTCTGCACCGCGTCCAGGACCGGCCGCGGCTTCTGGGACGTGGCGGCGCTGTCCAGGTAGACCAGGCCCGGATGGCCCTCGATGATCGGGAACTGGGCGCGCAGCGGCCGCTGCCAGTCGGCGAGCGCCGCCAGCTCGGTGGCGGGGGCGGCCATGTCAGTCACGCACCAGGGGAGCACCGGCGTCCCGCCAGGCGATGATCCCGCCGGCCAGGCTGCGCACGTCCGGGTGGCCCATGCGGGTCAGCAGGGCCGCGTACCGGGCCGACTTCTCGCCCACCGGGCAGGCCAGCAGGACCGGCCGGCTCCGGCCGAACGGCAGCCCGCCCCGGACGAGTTCGTCGAAGAGCTCGTCCACGATGTTCACGGACCCCTCGATGTGCAGCGCCGCGTACGCGAAGGGGCCGCGCAGGTCCACCACCAGCGGCTGCCGCTCCGCGATCCACTTGCGGGCGTCGTCGACCCCGATGACGGCGGCCGCGGCCACCTCGGCCTCCGTCAGCGTGGCGACCGAGTTCCGCACCGCCGGCAGGCCCAACAGGTCCGGTCGGCGCCGGCGGACGTAGCCGACGTAGCTCTCCACCCGGTCGCAGACGATGAACACCGCCGTCCTGCGCTCCGTCAGCCCCGCGTCGAGCTCCCGCAGGTGGCGGACCGTGCCGAAGTACGCGGCCCCGCCGGTGGGCCCGGCGAGCAGGCCGCAGCGGCGCAGCAGCGTCAGCATCCCCTCGATGGCCTCGTCGGAGGTCACCGGCTCCAGGGTGTCGTACGTCGCCGGGTCGAAGATGCCGACCTCCTGCACCTCGTCGATGGTGCGGATGCCCGGGATGAAGTCCGACTTCTCCCCGACCAGGCCGACGACGCGCACCGCCGGGTCGTGCGCCCGCAGCGCCCGCGCCACGCCGGTGGACGAGCCGGCCGTGCCCACGCAGGCGACGAACCAGTCGGGGGCGCGGCCGTCCAGGTCCGCGATGATCTCCGGACCGGTCCCGGTGGCGTGCGCCTCGGTGTTGCGGGCGTTGAAGTACTGGTCGGTGTGGAGGTGGGCACTGCCGGGCAGGTTCAGCTGACGGTGGAAGAGGGTCAGCGGGTCGTCCTCGTCGGTCGGGTCGAGGCATTCGCTGCGTCCGGGCAGCTCCTCGATCTCCGCGCCGAGCAGCAGGAGCAGGTCCTTGATCTCGGGGATCCGCATCCGGTTGGTGACGCTCTTGAACGGCAGCCCGTGCAGCCCGGCGATCAGGGCCAGGGCCTTGGCCGTGTTCCCGCTGGAGAGTTCCACGACCGTCTCACCGCGCTCGGCGGCGCCGGCGAGCTCGTCGCGGGTCATGTTCCAGGCGGCCCGGTCCTTGAGCGAGCCGAAGGGGTTGAGCATCTCCAGCTTGGCGTAGAGGTCGATGTGGCGCAGGCCGTGCACGGCCGGGTCGATGCGGACCAGCGGTGTCCCGCCGATGGCTTCGGTGATGCTGTCGTACCTCATCCCTGCGCTTCCCCCGTAGGTGTGAGCGGCCAGTACTGCTCGTCCAGGCACCACTGCCAGTCGCCGTCCTCCCCCTCCCGGTGGACGGCGACCTTGCGCGCGAGGGCCTGCCCCTGGGCGCGGGTCGCGCCGAAGTCCATGCAGTACCCGGCGGTGTTGGCGAAGGCGAGGAGGTCGCCGGGACGCGGCAGCCGGGGCAGGAAGACGCTCCGGCGGGTGATCAGGTCCGCTTCCAGGCAGAGGTTGCCCATGAGGTGCACCGCCACCGGGCCGCCCGCGCCGGCCGGGGCCGGTTCGCGGGGCAGCAGCACCGGGTCCATGAGCACGCCGTGGTCCTCCAGGCTGACGTCTCCGGCGTTCAGCGCGAGGCGTACGAGCGGCTCCCCGGTGTCCGAGGGCCGTACCTCCAGAACCCTCCCGAGGGTCAGCCCGCACTGGTCGGCGAGGGCGCGGCCGGGCTCCGCGTACAGGTCGTAGAGGCTCTCCAGGAGGAGGGTGCCCAGGGGACGGCCCAGCCGGGGTGCCGGATGCGAGAGGAGCTCGTCGAGGTAGCCGGGGCCGGCGGTGGCCCGGTGGGCCGGGTAGAGGCCGAGCGCGCCGCGCAGGGTGCCGTTCTCGGCGCGCAGCCCGTAGCCGTGGCCGCCCCAGGCCAGCGGCGGGCGGGCGCCCATGACGGCGCGCGTGAGCTCGGTGGTGTAGCGCTCCCACTGGGCGGCGTGGGCCAGGTAGCTGACGCCGAAGCCGCCTCCGACGTCGACCGCGCCGGGCCGGTGGCCGTGGACCCGTAATTCCTCCATGGCGTGCAGACAGCCCTCCAGCGCCGCCGCCTTCTCCTCGACGCTGGTGGTGTCGAGGTGGTAGCCGACGCCGACGGGCTCCAGTTGTGCGCGGTGGCGGTCGAGGACGTCGAGCAGCTGGTGCAGGGACTTCACGGAGGTGCCGAAGCGGCTGCGGCGCGAGAGCCGCCGGGCCCCTGGCGCCTCGAACCCGGACAGCCGCAACAGCACGCGCAGGCGCGGCAGTCCGTGCGCCCGTACGAGCGCCGCCGCCCGCTCCAGCTCGTCCGGTCCGTCGGCGTTGACCAGGGCCCCGCTGCGCGCGGCGAGCCAGAGGAACTCGGGGTCTTTGGGGCCGGTCGCCATGACCTCGGCTCCGGCGAACCCGGATCCCAGGGCGTGCCGCAACTCCGCGAGGGAGGCGGCGTCGAGGGCCGCGCCGGTGGTGGTCAGCCGGCGGACGAGGGCGCTGGAGCGGTTCGCCTTGTGCGCGAAGAAGATCCGTCCGGTGAGCCGGTGACGGGCGAACACGGCGCGGAAGCCGCGGACGTTGTCGGCGATCTGGTCGGGGAGGATCACGTTGAGCGGGGATCCGAGGGCGTCGACGAGGGTGTGCAGGAACGCCGGCGCGTCCAGGAGGGCCGCCGCGCGCGGTGCGAGCCTCGGTTCCAGGTACAAGGGAGGGGACGAAGTGCCGCGGTGCGAAAGGTCGCCGTGCAAGGGGTCGTTGCTCATCCCAGCTGTTCCTCTCCGTCGAGGAATGCGTACCGGTGTCGGCAAACGGTCATAAGACCGTAACCCCCGCGGGGCATTTTTGTCAGAGGACGAGGGCCATCAGGATCTCGTCCCGGTCGTCGCCGGGCGCGACCCGCAGCGCGCCCGGCCACCGGCCGACTTCCGCCCAGCCGAGCCTGCGGTAGAACTCCTCCAGGCCGACGCCGCCCCGGACGGCGATGCCCAGCCGCTCCAGGCCCATCTCCTCGCGGGCGACGGCCGTGGCCCGCTCCATCAGGGCGGTGGCGATCCCGCGGCCGCGCAGCCGGGGCAGGGTCTGGACGTGGTTGACGGCGCCCCGGTGTGCCACGAGCGGGTGGCGGTCGCGGCGGACGACCAGCCAGCCGGCCAGCGCGCCGCCGACGGTGGCGACGAGCATCCGGCCGAGGCGGGGGTCGAGGGCGCGGACCAGCCCGTCGACCACGGGGGCCACGTCGGTCCGGCTCACGGGGGGCAGCGGGAACTCGGCGGCGATGACCGCGCCGCCGGAGTTGACCACCGCCTCCCAGCAGTCGATCAGCTCCTCCCGGAGCCGTGGGGTGACCTCTTCCGGCCGGGTCAACTGCCGCAGCCGCGGGGGCGGGTAGGCGTCCATGCCCGCCAGACTCCCAGATGCCCGGGCTCCCCGGCGGGAGGTCAGCGCAGGACGGCGGCCCGTACGCAGAGCACGTCGGGGAGGTGGTCGGCCAGCAGCCGCCAGCTGTCGCCGTCGTCGTCGCTGGCGTACAGCTCGCCGTTGCGGTTGCCGAAGTAGACGCCCGCCGGGTCGGCGTCGTCCGTGCACAGGGCGTCCCGCAGCACCGTGCCGTAGTGGTCCCCGTCCGGCAGCCCCTTCGCCAGCGGCTCCCAGGTGGCTCCGGCGTCGCTGGTGCGGAAGACGCGGCAGCGGTGTCCGGCGGGGACCCGGTCGGAGTCGGCGTTGAGCGGGAAGACGTAGGCGGTGCCCGGCCGGTGCGGGTGGGCGGCGACGGCGAAGCCGAAGTCGGAGGGCAGGCCGGAGCCGATGTCCGTCCACTCGTTGCCCGCGTCGTCGCTGCGGTAGACCCCCCAGTGGTTCTGGAGGTAGAGCCGGCCCGGGTCCCCGGCGTCCTGGGCGATCTTGTGGACGCACTGGCCGAACTCCGGGTTCGGATCGGGCAGGAACACCGCCGAGACCCCGTGGTTGGACGGGGCCCAGCTGGCGCCGCC
The DNA here is from genome assembly GCF_044129415.1 of Streptomyces racemochromogenes. Lineage (GTDB taxonomy): Bacteria > Actinomycetota > Actinomycetes > Streptomycetales > Streptomycetaceae > Streptomyces > Streptomyces racemochromogenes_A. Next base: position 1,987 of record NZ_JBBDHD010000206.1, on the reverse strand, counting down.
GTCCCGGGTGCGGAACACCCCGGCGGTGGAGACCGCCACCGTCACCGCCGCCGGGTCCGCCGGATGGGTGATCACCGTGTGCAGGCCCTCCCCGCCGCCGCCCGGCACCCACGCGGAGCGGGTCGGGTGCTCCCACAGCGGCCGGACCAGCTCGAAGGAGCCGCCCCGGTCGGTGGAGCGGAACAGGGCGGCCGGCTCGGTGCCCGCGTAGACCACCCCGGGGGCCTCCGGGCCGGCCGGGTGCAGCTGCCAGACCCGTTCCAGGGAGGCGCCGGTGTCCTTCGGGAACCTCACCGCGGGTGCGGCGGGCTCCTGCCAGCTCGCCCCCAGGTCGTCGGAGCTGAAGACGGAAGGCCCCCAGTGGGAGCTGTCCCCGCCCACCAGCAGCCGGGGGACCGGCCCCCGCGTGTCGACGGCGACCGCGGAGACGGCCTGGGCGTTGAAATGCGGACCGTCGAACTCCCAGGGGCCGGCGCCCCGGCGCCGGCCGATGAACAGCCCCTTGCGGGTCCCCGCGAGCAGTAGCACGTCGGTCATGGCCGACACCTCCGGACGTCCTTGTCCTGATACGGCAGGTTTCCCGCCAGTCTGCACCCCGCCACTGACAACGCCCGCCGAGGCGGGGCCGGGAGCACCGCCGCGCACCTCCGGATCGCTTGTACGGGATCTCTCGTACTACGAGGGATTACGTAGTACGGTATCTCTCGTACTTAGCGCCGCGCCGATCCCCGGCGCGCGTCCGGTGACATCTGGAGAACCCCATGAGTGCCGCACCCGCTGCCTTCGCCGCCCTCTTCCAGCCCTACACCCTCCGTTCGGTGACCATCCCGAACCGGATCTGGATGGCGCCGATGTGCCAGTACAGCGCCGAGGCCTTCGGCCCGAACGCCGGCGTGGCGCAGGAGTGGCACTTCGCGCACTACGCGGCCCGCGCCACCGGCGGCACCGGCCTGGTCATCCAGGAAGCCACCGCCGTCTCCCCGGAGGGCCGGATCAGCCCCTACGACCTCGGCATCTGGAACGACACCCAGGTCGAGGCCCTCCGCCGGATCACCGCCTTCGTCACGTCCCAGGGCGCCGTCCCGGGCATCCAGATCGGCCACGCGGGCCGCAAGGCATCCACCGACCGGCCCTGGAACGGCGGAGCGCCGGTCGGCCCCGACGCGCACGGCTGGCGGCCCAGCGCCCCCAGCCCGGTGGCGTTCGACGAGGGCCACCCCGTCCCGCACGCGCTCACCACCGACGAGATCCACGAGATCACCCGCCAGTTCGCGGCCGCGGCCGGGCGCGCCCTCGCCGCGGGCTACAAGGTCGTCGAGATCCACGGCGCCCACGGCTACCTCATCGGGGAGTTCCTCTCCCCGCACAGCAACCGGCGCACCGACTCCTACGGCGGCTCCTTCGAGAACCGCACCCGCTTCGCCCTCGAAGTCGTGGACGCCGTACGGGCGGTGTGGCCCGAGGAGCTCCCGCTGTTCTTCCGGATCTCCGCCACCGACTGGCTGGAGGAGGAGGGCTGGACCGCCGACGAGACGGTCCGCCTGGCCGTCCTGCTGAAGGAACACGGCGTGGACCTCCTCGACGTCTCCACCGGCGGGCTCGCCCCGGGCGTGCGGATCCCCACGGGCCCCGGCTACCAGGTGCCCTTCGCCGCCCGCGTCAAGGCCGAGACCTCCCTGCCGGTCGCCGCGGTCGGTCTGATCACCGAGGCCGGGCAGGCCGAGAAGATCCTGGCCAACGGCGAGGCCGACGCGGTCCTCCTCGGCCGGGAACTGCTGCGCGACCCGTACTGGGCCCGCCGCGCGGCCGCCGAACTGGGTGCCCGGATCCCGGTGCCCGGTCAGTACCGGCGCTCCTGGTGACCGGGGGGGGGGGGGGGGGGGGGGGGGGGGGGGGGGGGGGGGGCGCGCGGCGGGGGCGCCCGCCGCCCCCCCCCCCCCCCCCACCCCCCCCCCCCCCCCCCCCCCCCCCCCCCCCACCCCCCCCC
>NZ_JBBDHD010000347.1:0-370 GCF_044129415.1 Streptomyces racemochromogenes | reverse complement strand
TCGGCTACGCGTGCGACGAGACGCCGGAGCTGATGCCGCTGCCGATCCACCTCGCGCACCGGCTCTCCCGCCGCCTGTCCGAGGTCCGCAAGAACGGGACCATCCCGTACCTGCGCCCCGACGGCAAGACCCAGGTCACCATCGAGTACGACGGTGACAAGGCCGTGCGCCTGGACACGGTCGTCGTGTCCACGCAGCACGCCGCGGACATCGACCTGGACTCCCTGCTCGCCCCCGACATCCGCGAGTTCGTCGTCGAGCACGTGCTCGCGCAGCTCGTCGAGGACGGCATCAAGCTGGACACCGAGGGTTACCGGCTGCTGGTCAACCCGACGGGGCGTTTCGAGATCGGCGGCCCGATGGGTGACGC
>NZ_JBBDHD010000205.1:0-8201 GCF_044129415.1 Streptomyces racemochromogenes | reverse complement strand
TACTCACCCTCTCGGGCTTTCCTCCGGGCTTTCGTTCTTTCTTCGTTTCCGACTCTATCAGATCCTTTCGGGCCTGACCCCCAGTCAGCGGGGTTTGTCTTCCGGGCTGTTGGGCCCTTCCGACTCCTGAACTCTAGCGGATTTTCCCGGCAACCGATAATCGGGCCTTCGGAAATGGATTCGGGCATGCCGAATTTGTTCCCGGTGGGAGATCGCGCTGAGTGGGTTGCCGCAACGAGGCGGCGGAGTTGTTGACCTCGGAACCTTCCGGCTCTGGGGCAACTCGAAGAACCTTACGGATCAGTGAGGGGCCTGTCAACTCGGGACGTCAGGCCCCCTGAGGTCGGGTCAGGAGCGGGACTGGAGGTCCTCCACGCGGTCCAGGACCCGGGTGAGCATGTCCCCGAGGACCCCGCGCTCCGCGGTGGAGAGGTCCTGGAGGAGGTCCTCCTCGAACACCGTGGCCGCGCGCATCGCGTCCAGCCACTTGCTCCGGCCCTCGTCCGTCAGCTCGACGATCACGCGGACCCGGTTGGACTCGTCGCGCTCCCGGGTGACCAGGCCTTCGGCCGTCATCCGGTCGATCCGGTGCGTCATCGCCGCCGGCGTGAGGCCCAGCTGCTTCGCGAGCTCGCTCGGGCCCATCCGGTACGGGGCGCCCGAGAGGACGAGGGCCTTGAGGACCTCCCACTCCGCGTTGCTGATGCCGAGGGCGGCCGTCTGGCGGCCGTACGCGACGTTCATGCGGCGGTTCAGGCGGCTGAGGGCCGACACGACCTTCTCCACCTGGGGATCCAGGTCCTGGAACTCGCGCTGGTAGACGGCGATCTGCTCGTCGAGGCTCGGCTCGTGGACCGGCGTCGCGCCGTCGGGGGTGTCAGGCATGGCCGAAGTATCCCACGAACCCGTTGGCGTCTAACTCCTTCGATGTGTAGAGTTAAGCATCGAACTTTAGGTATGAAGTCTTCAGGCTTTAGCTATCAGGGCAGGTGAGAAGTGACCAAGGTGATGGGCGCTGCGATGCGGCGGATCCAGGCCGGGAACGCGCTGACCGCGTTCGGCATCGGCTTCACGGTTCCGTTCCTCTACATCTATGTGGCGCAGGTGCGGGGGCTGGGTTCCATGGCCGCCACGAGTGCGTTCGTGGCGTTCGCCCTGGGTGCTCTCCTCGCACTGCCCTTCACCGGCCGGGTCATCGACCGGCGTGGTCCGGTCCCGGTCGTCATGGGTGCGGCCGTGGCCGCGGCCGCGGGGGCGCTGGCCCTCGGGCTCTCCACCGGCGTCGTGCCGATCCTGCTGTCCGCCCTGGCGCTGGGTGCCGGGCAGGCCGTGATGCAGCCGGCGCTGGCCACGATGATCGTGTGGTGCTCGACGCCGTCCACCCGTACGCGGGCGTTCGCGCTGCAGTTCTTCATGCAGAACCTGGGTCTGGGCATCGGCGGGCTCGCCGGCGGCCAGATCGTGGACGTGACCCGGCCCGGGAGCTTCACCCTGCTGTTCGGCATCGAGGCCGTGATGTTCCTGGTGCTGGCGGGGGTCATCGCCACGGTGCGGATGCCGCAGGCGCCGAGCATCAAGGACGCGCTGCCCAAGGACCCGTCCCAGGCGGCGGGCGGAGGCTGGAAGCGGCTGCTGCGGCACAAGGCCATGGTGCAGCTGTGTCTGCTGGGCTTCGTCCTCTTCTTCGCCTGCTACGGACAGTTCGAGTCGGGTCTGGCGGCCTTCGGTACGGAGGCCGCGGGAATCTCCCCCTCCACGCTCGGGTTCGCGCTGGCCGCCAACACCGGTGCCATCGTCGTGGCGCAGTTCGTGGTGCTGAAGCTGGTCGAGAAGCGCCGCCGGTCGCGGGTCATCGCGCTGGTGGGGCTGATCTGGGGCGTGGCGTGGCTGATCGCCGGGTTCTCGGGGCTGGGGCACGGCAGCGCGGCGATGGCCGCGGCGGCTTTCATCGGCACGTACGCGCTGTTCGGGATCGGTGAGGCGATGCTGTCGCCGACGCTGGCCCCGCTGGTGGCGGATCTGGCTCCGGAGGGGTCGGTCGGGCAGTACAACTCGGCGTTCGCGCTGGTCAAGCAGATGGCGCTGGCGCTGGGGCCGCTGGGTGTGCCGCTGGGCGCGGGGGTGCCGATGCTGTACATCGCGATCTTCGTGCTGGTCTCGCTGGGGATCGCCGGTCTGGCGCTGCGGCTCGGCAGGCAGCTGAGCCCGGTGCAGGACAACCCGTCGCTGCTGGGCGGCCGTGTGGTGGCCCAGGGCCCGGCGGTGGCTGTCAGGGATGCGGAGCAGCCGGTGGAACGGGTGGCCGCGTAGGCAGGTGGAAAGGGGAGAGGCCCCGGTCCTTGTGGACCGGGGCCTCTCCCCTTGTCCGGGGTCATTTGTCGGGCAGGGCGAACTCGCACCAGACGGCCTTGCCGCCCCCGGGGGTGCGGCGGGAGCCCCAGGCGGAGGCGATGGTGGCGACGATCGAGATGCCGCGGCCGGTTTCGTCGGCCGGTTCGGCGCGGCGGCGGCGCGGGAGGTGGTCGTCGCCGTCGGTGACTTCGACGATCAGGCGGCGGTCGGTGCGGCGCAGGCGCAGCCGCATGGGCGGGGTGCCGTGCTGGAGGGAGTTCGCGACGAGTTCGCTGGCGGCGAGGACGCCGAGGTCGCTGAGTTCGACGGGGAAGCGCCAGGAGGTGAGGACGCCCTGGGCGAAGGCGCGGGCGCGGGGGGCGGCCTCGACGCCGCCGAGGAGTTCGAGGGCGGCGTTGTGGAAGAGCTCGGCGTCGGCTCCGGTGCGGGCGGGCTGCTGGAGGACCATGACGGCGACGTCGTCGTCGTGGTCGGCGTCGACGCCGAGGGCGCGCATGAGCCGGTCGCAGATGATCGCGGGGGTGCCCTGGGCTCCGGCGAGGGCGCGTTCGAGGGCGGAGACGCCTTCGTCGATGTCCTCGCCGCGGCGTTCGACGAGGCCGTCGGTGTAGAGGACGGCGGTGGAGCCGGGGCCGAGGGCGATGGTGCCGGAGGTGTGGAGCCAGCCGCCGGTGCCGAGCGGGGGGCCGGTGGGGTCGGCGGCGCGGCGTACGGTGCCGTCCTCGTCGCGGACGAGGATGGGGAGGTGGCCGGCGGAGGCGTAGGCGAGGAGGCCTTCGTTGGGGTCGTGGACGGCGTAGACGCAGGTGGCGATCTGGCTGGCGTCGATCTCGGCGGCGAGCCCGTCGAGGAGCTGGAGGACCTCGTGCGGGGGCAGGTCGAGGCGCGCGTAGGCGCGGACGGCGGTGCGCAGCTGGCCCATGACGGCGGCGGCGCGCACGCCGCGGCCCATGACGTCGCCGATGACGAGGGCGGTGCGGCCGGCGCCGAGGGTGATGACGTCGTACCAGTCGCCGCCGACGGCGGCTTCGGTGCCGCCGGGCTGGTAGGTGGCGGCGATGCGGAGGTCGTCGGGCTGTTCGAGTTCCTGGGGGAGCAGGGAGCGCTGGAGGGTGACGGCGGCTTCGCGCTGGCGGCGTTCGCTGGCGCGGAGGCGGTCGACGGCTTCGGCGTGGTCGGTGACGTCGGCGAGGTGGACGAGGATCCCGGTGTGGTGGGGATCGGGGCGGCCGTCGGCGTCGGCTTTGGGGAACTGCACGGGGGTGCAGGTGACGGTGTAGGAGCTGCCTCCGCCGGGGGCCTGGCGGTTCTTGGCGGTGCGGGGTTTGCCGCTGCGCTGGACCTGGTCGAGGAGGGGGAGGAGGCCGAGCTCGCCGAGTTCGGGGAGGGCGAGGTGGGCGGGGGCGCCCGTGGTGCGGGGGCCGAAGCCGGCGGTGTAGGCGTCGTTGACGTAGGCGACGCGGTGCTCGGGGCCGTGGACGAGGGCGACGAGGGCGGGGAGGAGTCCGAGGACCTCCCGTACGGAGAGCTCGTCGAGGGAGGGTACGGCGGGGAGCGGGGCGCTGCCGGTGCCGCAGACGGTGGCTTCGGCGGGGGTGCCCTCGGAGGGCGTGACGGGGTGGGCGGCGGCGCCGCGGGCTGCCGGGACGGAGCCTTCACCCCTTTTGGCCTGGGCTGCGGCGTGCTCGTTCCGGGCGGCGGCGCGGCGCTGCGTTCCGGGAAACCGGGCGCTCCAGCGCGTGAAGTTCACTGCGTTCAAGCCTCGTGGTGTCGCAAGTGGTCGCGGTGTCTCCTCCCGGTGGTGCCGGGAGGTGCCCCGTGTGGTCGGTCGCTTGCTGCTGGTCACTCCGTGGGGCGTCACTCTGTGCAGGTGTGAGCCCACCTATGGTCACACGTCCAGTGTGGCGGACCGCACTGACAACGTCAGCCCTTGCCGTCTTCCGGGGGGTTGGGGGCGGGGCGCGGGGGGTGGTGTGCGTGGCCTCCGCCGGCGGCGAGTTCGAATTCTGCCCTGGGGTGTTCGAGGGATCCGAGGGAGACGATCTCGCGGGTGAAGAGTCCGGCGAGGGTCCATTCCGCGAGGACGCGCATTTTGCGGTTGAAGGTGGGGACGCGGCTGAGGTGATAAGTGCGGTGCATGAACCAGGCGGGGTAGCCCTTGATCTTGCGTCCGTAGACGTGGGCGACGCCCTTGTGGAGTCCGAGGGAGGCGACGGAGCCCGCGTATTTGTGGGCGTATTCGGTCAGGGCCTGGTCGCGGAGGGCGGCGACGAGGTTGTCGGCGAGCTGTTTGGCCTGGCGGACGGCGTGCTGGGCGTTGGGGGCGCAGGTGCTGCCGGGGGTTTCGGCGGTGATGTCGGGGACGGCCGCGGCGTCGCCGGCGGCCCAGGCGTGTTCGACTCCTTCGACCGTGAGGAAGGAGGTGCAGCGCAGACGGCCGCGTTCGTTCCTGGGGAGGTCGGTGGCGGCGAGGAGGGGGTGGGGTTTGACGCCGGCGGTCCACACGACGGTGCGGGTGGGGAAGCGGGCGCCGTCGCTGAGGACGGCGACGCGGTTCTCGCAGGATTCGAGGCGGGTCTCCAGGCGGACGTCGATGTTGCGGCGGCGCAGTTCACGGACGGTGTAGGTGCCCATTTCGGGGCCGACCTCGGGGAGGATCCGGTCGCTGGCCTCGACCAGTACCCATTTCATGTCCTCGGCCTTGATGTTGTGGTAGTACCGGGCCGCGTAGCGGGCCATGTCCTCCAGTTCGCCGAGTGCTTCGACTCCGGCGAATCCGCCGCCGACGAAGACGAAGGTGAGGGCGGCGTCGCGGATGGCGGGGTCGCGGGTGGAGGAGGCGATGTCCATCTGTTCGATGACGTGGTTGCGCAGGCCGATGGCCTCTTCCACCGTTTTGAACCCGATGCCGTAGTCGGCGAGGCCGGGGACGGGGAGGGTGCGGGAGACGGAGCCGGGGGCGAGGACGAGTTCGTCGTACTCGATCTCCATGTCGCCGGTGCCCTCGTCGGGGGTGGCGAGGGTGGTGACGGTCGCGGTCCGTTTGGCGTGGTCGATGCGCTGGGCCTGGCCGATGACGATGCGGCAGCGGTGGAGGACGCGGCGCAGGGGGATGACGACGTGGCGCGGGGAGATGGCGCCGGCGGCGGCTTCCGGCAGGAAGGGCTGGTAGGTCATGTAGGGCTCGGGCGTGACCACGGTGACCTCGGCTTCGCCGGATCTGAGTTTCCGCTGGAGGCCCAGGGCGGTGTACATGCCGACGTATCCGCCGCCGATGACGAGGATGCGCGTGCGGGGCGGGGTACCGGGGGCGTCGCCCCGCGAGTTAGCAGCCTTCACCATCCCATGACGCATCGTGGCCGGGAGTTTGTCCACAGGCCCGGCCGATTGTGTGACCGGTGGGGAGGGTGGGGCGGGGCTGTGGGAGGAGCCGGGCGGGGTGGAAAGTCTGCAGGTCAGGCCAGGCGGAGGGGGTGATTCCGGGGGCTTGTGGCGGAAAAGTGGGGGTGAATGCTCCGATCGGGCGGTGCTCCGTCGGGGGCTGCCTCTTCTGAATTGACTCTGGCTCAACTATGTTCGTATCTCGTCGAGGAGTAGGACCAGGGCCCTCATGACCGTGGCCCCCCTCGACGCGAAGGCGGGGAGTGTCTCCGGGGGGAGACAGATGATTACCGGGGGATACATATGCATATTTCCGATTTCCATGGTTCTGCCACCGCTCTGTCCGCAGAGAGCGGCGGCCGCGTGATCGCGGGCACGACCACCCACGGCACGGGCCGTTCGACGCCGCTGCGCGTCGATGCGCAGCGCAACCTCGAACACGTCCTGCGCGCCGCGCGCGAGGTCTTCGGCGAGCTGGGCTACGGGGCTCCGATGGAGGACGTGGCGCGCCGCGCGCGTGTCGGCGTCGGCACCGTCTACCGGCGGTTCCCCAGCAAGGACGTCCTGGTCCGGCGCATAGCCGAGGAGGAGACCGCCCGGCTGACGGAGCAGGCGAAGTCCGCGCTGGGCCAGGAGGAGGAGCCGTGGCAGGCGCTCTCGCGCTTCCTGCGCACCTCCGTGGCCTCGGGCGCGGGGCGGCTGCTGCCGCCCCAGGTGCTGCGGGTCGACGCGGCCGAGGACGAGGCCGCCGGGGGCGAGGGCGCCGCGCGCGTTCCGCACCAGCGCCAGGCCGCCGCCGGCGGGGTGCCGGAGCTGCGCGTCGTGGGCGCGCGGACCCCGGCCGAGGACGAGCCGGCGGAGGACGCGGGAGCGGGTGCGCTGCTGGAGGTCGTCGGCCGGCTGGTGGACCGGGCGCGGGAGGCCGGGGAGCTGCGGGCCGATGTCACGGTGGCCGATGTGCTGCTGGTGATCGCGACCGCCGCGCCCGCGCTGCCGGACCCCGCGCAGCAGGCCGCCGCTTCGGCCCGGCTGCTGGACATCCTGCTGGAGGGCCTGCGTTCCCGTACGGCGTGAGCCGCGCCCGCTCGCACGTCCGGTCGCACGTCCGGTCGCGTGTCCGTTCGTCCGTACCGACGGTCCGGCCGGTCCCCGCAGGGGTGGGGGCCGGCCGGGCCGGGCCGGGCGGCGGGGGGGGTCAACCGGGCGGCGGGCAGGGCCGGTCACTCGAAGGGGTGAGGAGCGGTCCGGCGGTTCGCCGGGGCTTCCCCGGACGGGTGGACGGTGGGGAAGGCGGGCCGGGGCACCCGTGCCGTGTGACACGCTGGATCGGTGGACCGGTCTGAGTGTGTCGTGCGGGGGCTTCCGCGATGAGCGTGGACGGGCGGGACGAGTCTCCCGGTGGCGTCGGTGGCGCGAGTGGCGAGGTCTCGGCGGGCAGCCTGCCCGACCGTCAGGTCCCGGCCCAGCGCAGGCCCGGGCGCCGGCGCCATGCCGCACCGGGGCCGGGGGGCGGCGAGCTGCCGCCGTCCGACGCGGACCTGGTCGCCCGGATGCGCGGGGGTGACGACGGGGCGTACGAGGAGTTGTTCCGCCGGCACGCCGAAGCCGTACGGCGCTACGCGCGGACCTGCTGCCGGGACGCCCACACCGCCGACGACCTGACCGCCGAGGTGTTCACGCGGACGCTCCAGGCGGTACGGGGCGGTGCGGGGCCGGACCAGTCGGTGCGGGCCTACCTGCTCACCACCGTACGGCGGGTCGCGGCGGCCTGGGCCAGGACGACCCGGCGGGAGCATCTGGTCGAGGACTTCGCGGTGTTCGCCGAGCAGGCGGCCGCGGGCGCGGAGAGCGGCGGGGCACTGGGCGCGCTGTCCGGGGACGACACCCTGGAACTCGGCGCGGACGTCCGGGCGATGCGCGAGGCCGAGCGCTCCCTCGCGATGCAGGCCTTCCGGAGCCTGCCGGAGCGGTGGCAGGCCGTGCTGTGGCACACCACGGTCGAGGATTCCTCGCCGAGCGCGATCGCCCCGCTGTTCGGGCTGAGCGCCAACGCGACGGCGGTACTGGCCAGCCGGGCCCGGGAGGGCCTCAAGCAGGCCTACCTCCAGGCGCACGTGAGTTCCGCGCTCAGTGCGGGCGGGGACTGCGCCCGGTACGCGGACCGGCTGGGCGCGTACGCCCGGGGCGGGCTGCGGATGCGGGCGGAGCGGGGGCTGCGGGGGCACCTGGAGGAGTGCGCCAAGTGCCGGCTGGCCGCCGGGGAGCTGAAGGACGTGAACGCGGGGATCCCCGCGCTGCTGCCGGTCGCGGTCATCGGGTGGTTCGCCGCCGGGTACGCGGCGAAGGCGGCCGGCGTGGTGGCCGGCGGGGTCGTCGCCGCGGGCGGTGCGGGGGCCGCGGCCGCCGCGGCGGCCAGGGCGGACGGAGAGGACGGCGGCGAGGACGCCAAGGAGCCCGCGCGGGCCACC
>NZ_JBBDHD010000204.1:0-8383 GCF_044129415.1 Streptomyces racemochromogenes | reverse complement strand
AAGGCCCTCACCCGTTCAAGATCCCTCAGCCGAGACCTGCGTCACCCGTCCACAACCTCCCGGGACAGAACACCTAGACCCCCCGCACCTCCACCCCGCTCACCACGGCGCCCCCCTCGTCCTCCACCACCACCGCCTCCGCGGCCCACCGCACGGTGTACCGCTCCACCTCGCCCGCCTCGAACCCCGGCCCCGGATCCCGGACCACCACCCCGCCCCCGGTCCGCCCCCGCGCCGGAGCCCACGCCTCCAGGCCCACCGACCCGTCCCCGCGCCGCACCGGCAGCACCGACCCCGCCCGCGCCAGCACCGGCGCGCGCCCGAGCGGGGCGTCGAGCAGCACCTGCCCCGGCCCCTCGTGCGCCGCCCCCGTCGCCGTGTCGTACCACCGCCCCCGCGGCAACCGCACCGCCCGCCGGTCCGCCCCGCACTCCAGCACCGGCGCCACCAGCAGCGCGTCCCCCAGCAGGAACGCGTCCTCGCAGTCCCGCAGCCTCCGGTCCTCCGGCGCCCCCCACCACACCGGCCGCACGTACGGCGCCCCCGTCCGCCTGGCCAGGTGCGACAGCGTCACGAAGTACGGCCGCAGCCGCTCCCGCTCCGCCAGCACCCGCGCCGCCCCCTCCGCCACCTCCGGCCCGAACTCCCACGGCTCCCGCCGCCCCGCCCAGATCGCCGAATGCGTCCGGAACAGCGGCAGGTACGCCGCCAGCTCCAGCCACCGCAGGTACAGCTCCGGCGACGGCGAGCCCCCGAAGCCCCCGACGTCCGGGCCCGAGTACGGCACTCCGCACAGCCCGAGCCCCAGTACCAGCGCCAGCGACGCCCGCAGCCCCTCCCAGCTGCTCTCCACGTCACCGGACCACGTGCCCCCGTACCGCTGCATCCCCGCCCACCCCGACCGGGAGAACAGGAACGGCCGCTCGCCCGGCCGCAGCCGCACCAGCCCCTCCCACCCCGCCCGCGCCATCCCCAGCGCGTACACGTTGTGCCCCTCCCGGTGATCGCCGCCCGCCCCCTCCAGCACGTGCCGCGCCGACCGGGGAAGCGTCGCGTCCCCCCAGGGAGCGAACGACACCGGCTCGTTCATGTCGTGCCAGAACCCGGAGAAACCCTGCGCGAGCCGCTCCCCGTACAGGCCGCCCCACCACTCCCGCACCGCCGGATCCGTGAAGTCCGGATAGGCGCACTCACCCGGCCACACCTCCCCCCGCACCTCCCGCCCCTTCCCGTCCCGCACGAACGCCCCGTGCGGCCCGACCTCCAGCCCCGACGCGTGCACCGCGTCCCCCGCCTTCACCGCCGGGTCCACGATCGACACCAGCCGCACCCCCGCCCCGCCCAGCTCCCCGGCCAGCCCCGGCAGATCGGGGAACGCCTCCCGGTCCACCGTGAACACCCGGTGCCCGTCGTAGTGGTCGATGTCCAGGTGCACGGCCGACAGCGCGAGCCCCCGCTCCGCGTACCCGGCCACCACCCGGCGCACCTCCGCCTCGCCCCCGAAACCCCACCGCGCGTGCTGGTACCCCAGCGCCCACTCCGGCGGCACGGCCGGCGACCCCGTCAGACCCGCCCACCCCTGCGCCACCCGCGCCGGGGTCCCCGGCAGCACCCAGCACCGCGGAGGCCCGCCCTCCAGGCGCAGCTCGCTCGACCCCGGCCGGTCCGCCCCCGAACCGGCCCCCTCCTCGCCCTCGCGCAGCACCACCCGCCCGTCCCAGGTGTTGTCGTAGAACGCCAGGTGCGTCCCGGCGTCCGCGACCACCACCTGGACCGGCATCGTGATGTACAGCGGATCGGTGCCCGGCCCGAACCCGCCCTTCGGGTCGGTGTTCCACAAGCGGTACTCCCCGTCCCGCAGCCGCGGCCCCCGCGCCCGCCCGCCCAGCCCGAAGAACCGGGCGTCCGCCGGCACCTCCGCCCGCTGGAGCCACCGCGAGCCGCCCGGAGCCGCCCCCTCCACCGGATCCCACCAGCGCGGCGGCAGCTCCCGCCGCAGCACGGCCCCGCCCGGGGTCCGCACCTCCACCGCACCGTGCCGGGACACCGCCACCGTGACCCGCTCCGAGACCACCCGCCAGCCGCCCCCGGTGTCCGGCTCCAGCACCGCCCGCGGATCGGGCTCCGGCCCGCCGCCCAGCACCGCGTACGAGGGCTCCGCGGCGGCGCCGTCCCAGCCCCAGAACACCGCACCGCCCACGACCACCCGCACGGTCAGCTCGCTGCGCGCGAACCGCAGCACGCCCCCGCCCGGCCGCGGCTCCGTACCCTCCAGCAGCCCCGGCACCCGAGCCCGCTCGGGCCCCCGCGGAGGCAGCCCCTCCGCGTCCGTCCGGCGGTGGCGCAGCGCCGCGCGCCAGGCGCGCCGCCCGCGCGCCGTACCGATCTCTGCCACCGCACGCACCAGTTCACGACCGTCCATGGCGTCACCCTGCCACCGGCCCCCCGCCGAGCGGGCGGCGTTCAGCTGCCGTTCACCCGCGAACGGAACACCCGGCCCCGGAGACGGCCCTGGTGCGGATGTCGATCACATGGCATCGTCCCTGTGAGCCGCCGCGCGCACACCGCCGCAGCGGTGGCACCGTACGCACACGAAGCGCGAGCCACAGACTTGACCGGGAGCCGACCCATGACCTCTGCCACCCAGCCGGAACCCCTCTGGTCCCCGGGCCCCGACAGGATCGCCGCGGCCCGCGTCACCGCCTTCCAGGCCTGGGCGGCCGAGCGCTTCGACGCCCCCGCCGAGGGCGGGTACCCGGCGCTGCACCGCTGGTCCGTCGACGAGCTCGACACCTTCTGGCAGGCCGTCGCGGAGTGGTTCGACGTACGGTTCACCACCCCCTACGAGAGCGTCCTCGCCGACCGCACCATGCCCGGCGCCCGCTGGTTCGCCGGCTCCACCCTCAACTACGCCGAGCACGCCCTGCGCGCCGCCGAGGACCCCGCCCGCGCCGCCGACGCCGCCCTCCTGCACGTCGACGAGACCCACGAGCCGACCCCCGTCACCTGGGCCGAGCTCCGCCGCCAGGTCGGCTCCCTCGCCGCCGAGCTGCGCGCCCTCGGCGTCCGCCCCGGCGACCGGGTCAGCGGCTACCTCCCCAACATCCCCGAAGCGGTCGTGGCCCTCCTCGCCACCGCCGCCGTCGGCGGCGTCTGGACCTCCTGCGCCCCCGACTTCGGCGCCCGCAGCGTCCTCGACCGCTTCGAGCAGGTCGAACCCGTCGTCCTGTTCACCGTCGACGGCTACCGCTACGGCGGCAAGCAGCACGACCGCCGCCAGACCGTCGCCGAGCTGCGCGAAGGCCTGCCCTCGCTGCGCGCCGTCGTCCACATCCCGCTCCTGGGCACGCCCGCCCCGGAGGGCACCCGCGCCTGGTCGGAACTGACCTCCTCGGACACCGAACCCGTCTTCGAAGCGGTCCCCTTCGACCACCCGCTGTGGATCCTCTACTCCTCCGGCACCACCGGCGCGCCCAAGGCGATCGTCCAGTCGCAGGGCGGGATCCTCCTCGAACACCTCAAGCAGCTCGGCCTGCACTGCGACCTCGGACCCGATGACCGGTTCTTCTGGTACACCTCCACCGGCTGGATGATGTGGAACTTCCTCGTCTCCGGCCTGCTCACCGGCACCACCGTCGTCCTCTACGACGGCAGCCCCGGATACCCCGACACCGGCGCCCAGTGGCGCATCGCCGAGCGCACCGGGGCCACCCTCTACGGCACCTCCGCCGCCTACGTCATGGCCTGCAAGAAGGCCGAGGTGCACCCCGCCCGCGACTTCGACCTCTCCGCCGTCAAGTGCGTGGCCACCACCGGATCCCCGCTGCCGCCCGACGGCTTCCGCTGGCTCCACGACGAGGTCGCCGACGACCTGTGGATCGCCTCCGTCAGCGGCGGCACCGACGTGTGCAGCTGCTTCGCCGGCGCCGTCCCCACCCTCCCCGTCCACATCGGAGAGCTCCAGGCCGCCTGCCTCGGCACGGACCTCCAGTCCTGGGACCCCTCCGGCAAGCCCCTCACCGGCGAGGTCGGGGAGCTCGTCGTCACGGCCCCCATGCCCTCCATGCCGATCCACTTCTGGAACGACGCCGACGGCAGCCGCTACCGCGACAGCTACTTCGAGATGTTCCCCGGCGTCTGGCGCCACGGCGACTGGATCACCATCACCGACCGCGGATCCGTCGTCATCCACGGCCGCTCCGACTCCACTCTCAACCGGCAGGGCGTCCGGATGGGCTCCGCGGACATCTACGAGGCCGTCGAACGCCTTCCCGAGATCAAGGAGTCCCTGGTCATCGGCCTGGAGGAGCCGAACGGCGGCTACTGGATGCCGCTCTTCGTCCACCTCGCCCCCGGAGCCGTCCTCGACGAGGCCCTCCGCAAGAAGATCGCCGCCACCATCCGCGAGCAGCTCTCCCCGCGCCACGTCCCCGACGAGGTCATCGAGGTCCCGGCGGTGCCGCACACCCTGACCGGCAAGCGCATCGAAGTCCCGGTCAAGCGCCTCCTCCAGGGCACCCCGATGGCCAAGGCCGTCAACCCGGGCTCGGTCGACAACCCGGACCTGCTCGCCTTCTACGAGGAGCTCGGCCGCACCCGGCGGTGACTGTCAGTGGGCATGGTTACGCTGAGTGAGCAAGTCGTCGCGCCGCCCGGCGCGCCACTCAGGGGGAGCCATGAACACCACGCCCGACCCGTCCCGACCCACCTCCCGCCTCCGCCGCGAGCTGCGCCGCGAGGTCCCCAGCACCGTCGGCCTCCTCGCCGACGCCAGGGACTTCGCGGCCATGCGGGACTACCCCACCTTCGCCTTCCACCCCGACCACGACTACACCGACTACCTCCGCCACATCGACGCCCTGCTCCGCTCCCTCGCGGCCCAGGGCATCCACACCACCGTCGCCCTCTTCGACCCCGACGAGTACGCCGACTACTGCGCCGAACACGGCCTGGACCCCGACAGCGCCCCGACCCGGACGCGCTTCACCGCCGAACTCGCCTGCGGTCCCGCCCTGCCCTACACCGGCCAGCCCGTCGAGGAACTCGTACCCCTCCTCGTCGACGCGGCCGTCCGCCAGGCCACCTGGGAGTACGCCGGCGCCGTGCTCGCCGGCGTCGGGGAATGCGCCGACTGCGGCGAGGACATCGGCCGGGCCTCCTTCGAGCGCGCCTCCACCCTCCTGCGCCGCCTCGTCGACGGAGCCGGCCCCGGCCACCACCACCTCGTGTGCAGCATCCCCACCGAGGAGGAGCAGCTCACCGCCGTCCTGCACGCCGAAGGCCCCGCCGAACCGGGCGGCCCGCCCCGCACACGGGGCCGCGACGAACTCGACTTCCTGACCGTCCTGGCCGCCGGCCTCGCCCTCGGAGGCCCCGGCGGCCTGGTCCTGCGCAGCACCACCGAGGGCTTCCGCGACCGCGTCCACGGCTGGCGCCTGGACCGCGGCCGCCTGCTCGCGCTGAGCGCCGCCGCCGTCTTCGACGCCTACTGCACGGACGCCGACACCGGCGACCCCGTCGCCCCGGAACCCGGCGTCGAATACTGCGCCGGATACGAGGTCGACGGCCCCGGCCCCCACGACTAGCCGAGGGCCCGCCCGGTGCGGAAACGACCGAGGGGCCCCCGCCGCCGGCGAAGGCCCCTCGATCGGTACGGCGCGCGTCCGGCTACTCGCCCGACAGCACCGCCTGCGCGGCCACGCGCGCCTCTTCGGCGCTGTCCGCGGCCCGCGCGGCCGCGGCCGCGCGCTCGCACTGCGCGAGCGTGTACTTGGCCAGCGTCGCCCGCACGTACGGGATCGAAGCCGAACCCATCGACAGGGAGGTGACACCCAGACCCGTCAGCACACAGGCCAGCAGCGGGTCCGACGCCGCCTCACCGCAGACACCGCAGCTCTTGCCCTCCGCCTTGGCGGCCTCGGCCGACATGGCGATCAGGTCGAGCAGCGCCGGCTGCCACGGGTCCTGGAGCCGCGACACCGCACCGACCTGGCGGTCGGCGGCGAAGGCGTACTGCGCGAGGTCGTTCGTTCCCAGCGACAGGAACTCGACCTCCTGCAGGATCGAGCGCGCCCGCAGAGCGGCGGAGGGGATCTCCACCATCGCACCGAACTTCGCCACCAGACCGGCCTCGCGGCAGGCGTCCGCGAACGCCTTCGCGTCGATCCGGTCGGCCACCATCGGGGCCATGACCTCCAGGTAGACCGGCAGCCCCTCGGCTGCCTTGGCCAGCGCCGTGAGCTGCGTACGCAGCACCTCCGGGTGGTCCAGCAGCGTACGCAGACCCCGTACGCCCAGCGCCGGGTTCGGCTCGTCCGCCGGCGTGAGGAAGTCCAGCGGCTTGTCGGCCCCCGCGTCCAGCACGCGCACGACCACCCGGCCCTCGGGGAAGGCTTCGAGCACCTTGCGGTACGACTCGACCTGCTTCTCCTCGGACGGGGCCTTCTCGCTGTCGTCCAGGAACAGGAACTCCGTGCGGAACAGGCCCACGCCCTCCGCCCCGGCCTCCACGGCCGCCTGCACGTCCGCCGGCCCGCCCACGTTCGCCAGCAGCGGCACCTTGTGCCCGTCGGAGGTGGCGCCCGGACCGGACGAGGCGGCCAGCGCCGCCTTCCGCTCGGCGGCCGCGGCCTCCAGCTCCGCCCGCTTCTCGGCACTCGGCTCGACGAACAGGTCGCCCGTGCTGCCGTCCACGGCGATGACCGTGCCCTCGGCGATCTCCCCGGCACCCGGTAGCGCCACGATGGCCGGCACGCCGAGCGCCCGCGCGAGGATCGCGCTGTGGCTGGTGGGCCCGCCCTCCTCGGTCACGAAGCCGAGCACCAGCGCCGGGTCGAGCAGCGCGGTGTCCGCGGGGGCCAGGTCCCGCGCGATCAGCACGTACGGCTCGTCGCTGTCCGGCACACCCGGCATCGGCACGCCCAGCAGGCGGGCCACGATGCGGTTGCGCACGTCGTCCAGGTCGGCCACCCGGCCGGCCATGTACTCCCCGGCTCCCGCCAGCAGGTCGCGGTAGGACGCGAACGCGTCGTAGACGGCGCGCTCGGCCGTGCTGCCGACGACGATCCGCCGGTCCACGTCCGACATCAGCTCGGGGTCCGTGGCGATCATCGCCTGGGCCTCCAGCACGTGCTGTGCCTCGCCGCCGGCCAGCTGGCCGCGGGCCATCAGGTCCGCCGACACGGCTTCCACGGCCTGACGGGCGCGCCCCTGTTCGCGCTCCGCCTCGTCCGCGGCGATCTGCTTCGCCGGCGGCTCCAGCACGGCCGTACCCATGTGCCGCACCTCGCCGATCGCCACACCGTGGCTCACGCCGACGCCTCGCAGCGTTGTCTCCATTTCACCGTCTCCGATTGAGCGGCGGGCGGAGCCGCCGCGGTGGATGTCCGACTCGCCCGCGGGAGCAGGCGGACGCCTTGAGGTCCTACTGCCAGCCGAACAGGACGTCGTCGGTCTTGACGTCCCCGGACTCGACCAGACCGGAAAGCGAGTCGGCCGTCGCCTCCAGCGCCACGACGGGGCACACGGGGGACTTCCCGGCGGCCTCGACGGCGGCCGGGTCCCAGCGGATGACCTCCTGGCCGCGGACCACCGTGTCGCCCTTGTTCACGAGCAGCTCGAAGCCCTCGCCGTTGAGCTGGACGGTGTCGATCCCGAGGTGCGTCAGCACGCCGTGCCCCTCACCGTCCACCACGACGTACGCGTGCGGGTGCAGGGAGACGACCACACCGTCGACGGGGGACACCGCGGCCGAGGGCTCGCGCACGGGGTCGATGGCGGTGCCTGGACCCACCATCGCGCCGGAGAACACCGGGTCGGGCACTGCCGCGAGTCCGATGGCGCGTCCGGCGAGGGGGGACGTCACGCTGGTCATGGGGGGCCTCCCAGGGGGTGGGGCTGCTTCGTGTGAAGGATATTGCACAGCTTGTACAGGTTCGCCCGATGCCGGTTCCCGACCCGGGCGCACCTGCTAGACACGGAGACTAGTGGACTAGACCGGTGGACTAGACCATACGCGTGAATGGATTTGCCTGCGCTGCACGGGAGCTGTACTGTCGTGACTCCCGCCGAGACGTGTTCCGTGAACATCTCGCGAACAGTCGATGGACGGGACTCCTCCTCAAGCAGTGACGATCTCGATCCCCACTCCTTTTCGGCGTGCCTTTGTGGTGCGACGGAGGGTGGTCGGAGAGAAGGAAAAGCACTGATAGAGTCGGAGCCGCCGGAAAGGGAAAAAGCGAAAGCGAAGGACCTGGAAAGCGAGCGAGAAAGACTCTGATAGAGTCTGAATCGCAAGAACGAAAGCTCGGAGGAAAGCCCGAGAGGGTGAGTACGAAGGAAGCGTCCGTTCCTTGAGAACTCAACAGCGTGCCAAAAATCAACG
>NZ_JBBDHD010000203.1:0-8445 GCF_044129415.1 Streptomyces racemochromogenes | reverse complement strand
GTGCTGTGGCGCCCGGCGTTCTTCGGCGCCAAGCCGCAGCTGGTCCTCAAGTCCGGCTTCCCGGCCTACGGGGTCACCGGCGATCCCAACGCCGCCACCGACACCTGCGAACCGCTGGTCCTCGGCCCGCAGTTCGGCTCCTACGGAGCCACCGCTGCCGACATCTCCGTCGCCTTCGTCTCGGCGGCCGCCGCCGCCCTCGGCTCCGACGAGATGCCGACCCGCCGCCGCCGCGTCGCCGTACGCGGCACCCGCGGCATCGGCCCCAAGGACATGCTCCTCAACTCCCGGGTGGGCGCGGTCGACGTGGACGCGCGCAGCGGACTCGTCTCCCTCGACGGGGAACCGCTGCGCTCCGAAGCGGCCGAATCGGTCTCCCTCAACCGCCTGTACTTCCTGTAACCGCCCGTTAGGACCCCGCCATGAACGCACAGCCCGCCAAGCCCGTGGACCACGGTTTCCGGATGCCCGCCGAGTGGGCCCCCCACGAGCGCACCTGGATGGCCTGGCCCAGCCCCAACCCGACCTTCACCAACGAGCAGGAGCTCGCCGAGGCCCGCCAGGCCTGGGGCGCCGTCGCGCGCGCCGTCCGCGCGTACGAGCCGGTGACCCTCGTCGTCGCCCCCGGCGACACCGCCGGTGCCCGCGCGATCGTCGGCGACGACGTCGAGCTGGTCGAGCGCGACCTCGACGACGCCTGGATGCGCGACATCGGCCCGACCTTCGTCACCAACGACGCCGGTGAGCTGGCCGCCGTCGACTGGACCTTCAACGGCTGGGGCGCCCAGGAATGGGCCCGCTGGGACCACGACTCCAAGATCGCCCGGCACATCTCCGACATCGTCGGGACCCGCACCTTCAGCACCCCGCTGGTCAACGAGGGCGGCGCCATCCACGTCGACGGCGAGGGCACCGTCCTGCTGACCGACACCGTGCAGCTGGGCAAGGGCCGCAACCCCGACTGGACGCGCGAGCAGGTCGAGCGCGAGATCCACGCCCACCTCGGCACCACCAAGGCCATCTGGCTGCCCTACGGCCTGGCCGGCGACTACGGCACCTACGGCACCCAGGGCCACGTCGACATCGTCGCCGCCTTCGCCCGCCCCGGCGTGGTCATGGTCCACACGCAGCCCGACCCCGCCCACCCGGACCACGAGCGCTGCAAGACCATCGCCGCCATCCTGCGCGCCTCCACCGACGCACGGGGCAGGCAGCTGGAGGTCGTGGAGATCCCGGCGCCGACCGTGCTGGAGGCGGACGGCGAGTGGGTGGACTACTCGTACATCAACCACTACCTCTGCAACGGCGGCGTGGTGCTGTGCGCCTTCGACGACCCGCGCGACGAGGAGGCCGCCGAGATCTTCCGCGGACTCTTCCCCGAGCGGACCGTGACCCTCGTTGACGCACGTACGATTTTCGCCGGGGGTGGCGGTATCCACTGCATCACCCAGCAGCAGCCGAAGGTCTGAACCCGAGGCGGCCCCGTGATCTGACGAAGGAGTGACCCATGGCGGCGGGCGGAGCACCGGTACGGGCGGCGCGCAAGAACGCGCCCCCTCGCGAGGACGTCCTCGCCGCCGCCATGGCCACCATCGCCGAACGCGGACTCGACGGGCTGACCATGGCCGGCCTCGGCCGGCAGGTCGGCATGAGCAGCGGCCACCTCCTCTACTACTTCCGCAGCAAGGACGAGCTCCTGCTGCAGACCCTGGAATGGAGCGAGGCGGCCCTCGGCGCCCGGCGCAGGTCCCTGCTCGCGCGCCGCGGGGCAGCGGGCGAACGGCTGCGCGCGTACGTGGACCTCTACGTGCCCGACGGCCCCCGCGACCCGCACTGGACCCTGTGGCTGGAGGTCTGGAACCGCTCCCAGAACGCGGGCCCGGGCGAACGCGACCGGCAGGCCGCCATCGAGGGCGCCTGGCACCGCGACCTCGTCGCCCTGCTCGCCGAGGGGATCTCGCGCGGCGAGTTCCGCGCGGTGGACCCCGACCGCTTCGGGGCCCGCCTGCGGGCCCTGCTCGACGGCTTCAGCATCCAGGTGGCCGTCGGCCTGCCCGGCATAGGGCGCGAGGACATCCTGGAACACGTACAGGAGTTCCTCGCCGAAACCCTCGCCGCCTAGGCCGCGCGGGCCGAGGGTCGCCTGCCGGACCGCGGATGCCCGCATGCTGAGACCGGCGTCCAGGATCGCTGGAGCGTGTGACAGACTGCGAGCGTGTCTGCTCAGCTCATGATTATGGCCAGCAGCGCGCCGGTCCTCTGTGACCGCTGAACCGTGGACGACCTCCGCGGCAGCGGCCACCGTGCCTCAGACCCGCGCGCAGACCTCTCGCACCCGCGAGGGGTCTTTTCGTTTACCGGCCGAAATCATGCCGGAAACGGACAGCGCGCGATGATGGGGGCAGTGGATCCCCGGTCTCCGGAACCACTCATCCGACAGGAGTCAGATCAGCATGACGACGACAGAGGCGACTGCGCCGGCAGAGGCGCTCGACGACGGCTTCCACGTCTTCGACACCACCCTGCGCGACGGTGCCCAGCGTGAGGGCATCAACCTCACGGTCGCGGACAAGCTGGCCATCGCCCGGCACCTGGACGACTTCGGAGTCGGCTTCATCGAGGGAGGCTGGCCCGGCGCCAACCCCCGCGACACCGAGTTCTTCGCCCGCGCCCGCGCCGAGATCGACTTCAGGAACGCCCAGCTGGTCGCCTTCGGCGCCACCCGCCGGGCCGGCGGCTCCGCCGCCGAGGACCCCCAGGTCCGCGCCCTCCTCGAATCCGGCGCCCCGGTGATCACCCTCGTCGCCAAGTCCCACGACCGGCACGTCGAGCTCGCCCTGCGCACCACCCTGGACGAGAACCTGGAGATGGTCCGCGACACCGTCTCCCACCTGGTCTCCCAGGGCCGGCGCGTCTTCGTCGACTGCGAGCACTTCTTCGACGGCTACCGCGCGAACCCCGAGTACGCCAAGTCCGTCGTGCGCACCGCCCACGAGGCCGGCGCCGACGTGGTCGTCCTCTGCGACACCAACGGCGGCATGCTGCCCGCGCAGATCACCGCGGTCGTCTCCACCGTCCTCGCCGACACCGGCGCCCGCCTCGGCATCCACGCCCAGGACGACACCGGCTGCGCCGTCGCCAACACCCTCGCCGCCGTCGACGCGGGCGCCACGCACGTCCAGTGCACCGCCAACGGCTACGGCGAGCGCGTCGGCAACGCCAACCTCTTCCCCGTGGTCGCCGCGCTGGAGATCAAGTACGGCCGCACGGTCCTCCCCGAGGGCGCCCTCGCCGAGATGACCCGCATCTCGCACGCCATCGCCGAGGTTGTCAACCTCACCCCCTCCACCCACCAGCCGTACGTAGGCGTCTCCGCCTTCGCGCACAAGGCGGGCCTGCACGCCTCGGCGATCAAGGTCGACCCGGACCTGTACCAGCACATCGACCCCGAACGCGTCGGCAACACCATGCGCATGCTGGTCTCCGACATGGCCGGCCGCGCCTCCATCGAGCTCAAGGGCAGGGAGCTCGGCGTCGACCTCGGCGGGGACCGCGCCCTGATCGCCCGCGTGGTCGAACGGGTCAAGGAACGCGAGCTGGCGGGCTACACGTACGAGGCCGCCGACGCCTCCTTCGAGCTGCTGCTGCGCGCCGAGGCCGAGGGCCGGGCCCGCAGGTACTTCCGTACGGAGTCCTGGCGCGCGATCGTCGAGGACCGCCCGGACGGCACCCACGCCAACGAGGCCACCGTCAAGCTGTGGGCCAAGGGCGAGCGCATCGTCGCCACGGCCGAGGGCAACGGCCCCGTCAACGCCCTGGACCGGGCCCTGCGCGTGGCGCTGGAGCGCTTCTACCCGCAGCTGGCCAAGTTCGAGCTGATCGACTACAAGGTCCGCATCCTGGAGGGCAAGCACGGCACGGAGTCCACGACCCGCGTCCTGATCTCCACGACGGACGGCACCCGCGAATGGAACACGGTCGGCGTCGCCCCCAACGTCATCGCAGCCTCCTGGCAGGCCCTGGAGGACGCCTACACCTACGGCCTCCTCCACGCGGGCGTGGAACCGGCGGAATAGCCCCCAGAGCGGCCTTTATGTCCGGCTCACACGGCAAAAGGCCGGTTCGGGTAGCGTCGTCCTCATGAGGACCAGGCTGATGTCCGTACGCGTAGGAGCGATGCTGTCCGGTCTGCTGCTGGCCCTGTCCGTGGGCGCGCTCGGCGGCGCCCCCACGGCGGCCGCGGCCGACGGCGGGACCGCGGCGGTCGCGGAGGCGCTCAAGAAGGGCCCGGTCTACGTCGACCCCGGGGCCTCCGCACAGCTGTCGCAGGCCCAGGCGGACGCCCTGGCCGCGAAGATCAAGGCGGCCGGCAAGCCGCTGTTCGTCGCGGTGCTGCCCGCCACCCCCGCGTTCCCGGCCGACAGCGTGCTGCGCACGGTCCGCACCGAGACCGGGATCACCGGGCTGTACGCCATCCGGCTCGGCGACGGCTTCAACGCCGGTGCCGACGCGGTCGTCATGCCGCGCAACGCCGTCCGCAACCTCACCGACGCGGTGAAGGCGGGCGGGACGGCGGACGCCGCGACCGAGCTGAACGCCTTCGTGGACCAGGCCCTCCCGCAGATGAAGGGCCACGCGCCGGCCTCCTGGGGCGGCGGGGCCGGCAGCGGCGGAGGGTCCTCCGCCGGGGCCCTGATCGCCCTCGGCGCGGTGGCCGTGCTCGCCGGCGGGGGCGGGTACCTGCTGGTCAAGCGGAACCGCAAGAAGAAGGAAGAGGCCCGGCGGGAGGCGCTCGCGCGGCTGAGCGTGGTCGTCGACGAGGACATCACCGCCTTCGGCGAGGAGCTCGACCGGCTCGACTTCCACCCCGGCGAGCCCGGCGCCGACGACGCCATGCGGGGGGACTACGAGCGGGGGCTCGACTCCTACGAGCGGGCCAAGCAGATCATGGCCTCGGTCCGGCGGCCCGAGGAGGTCCAGGGCGTGACCCAGGCGCTGGAGGACGGCCGCTACGCGCTCGCGTGCCTCGACGCCCGGCGGCGGGGCGAGCCCGTGCCCGAGCGGCGCGCGCCCTGCTTCTTCGACCCCCGGCACGGACCGAGCACCGAGGACGCCCAGTGGGCCCCGCCCGGCGGGGCGGCACGCACGGTACCGGTCTGCACGGCGGACGCCGTCCGGCTGCGGGACGGCCTGGACCCGGCGGTGCGCACCGTGGACACCGAGTACGGCCGGCGGCCCTACTACGAGGCAGGCCCGGCCTACGGCCCCTGGGCCGGCGGCTACTTCGGGGGCGGTCTGCTGCCCGGCCTGCTGATGGGCACGCTGCTCGGGTCGATGATGTCCACCCCGGCCTACGCCTCCGACTTCGGCGGCGGCATGGACGGGGGAGGGTTCGAGGGCGGGGACGTCTCCGGGGCCGACTTCAACCCGTCCGACTTCGGCGGCGGGGACTTCGGTGGCGGGGACTTCGGCGGCGGTGGCGGCTTCGACGGCGGGGGCGGCTGGTAGCCGCCCCCGGAGGCGCCGGTCAGGCCTGCTTGATCGCGGAGATGTCGAAGGTCAGCTTCACCTTGTCGCTGACCATCACGCCGCCGGCCTCCAGTGCGGCGTTCCAGGTCAGGCCCCAGTCGGAGCGCAGGATCTCCGCCGAGCCCTCGAAGCCGACGCGCTCGTTGCCGTACACGTCGGTGGCGGAGCCGGTGAACTCCAGGTCGATGGAGAGCGGGCGCGTGACGTCCTTGATGGTCAGGTCCCCGCTGATGCGGTACGTGTCAGCGCCGACGCGGGCCGCGGAGGTGGAGCGGAAGGTCATCCGCGGGTACAGCTCGGCGTCGAAGAAGTCGCTGCCCAGCAGGTGGGCGTCGCGGTCGGCGATGCCGGTGGAGACCGAGGCGATCTCGACGTCGATGGAGGCGGTGGAGCGCGCGGGGTCGCGGCCGTCGAGGTGCAGGGTGCCCTCGTGCCGGGCGAAGGAGCCGCGGACGTTGGTCACCATCGCGTGGCGCACGGTGAAGCCGATGCTGCTGTGGGCGGCGTCGACGAGGTAGTCACCGGTGAGCGCGGCGAGGGCCGGGTCGACGTCGAGCGTGGTGACCGCGCTCTCGGCGGGGGCGGCGTCGGCGGTGCGGTTGCGGCGGGAGAAGAGAGCCATGACGTCCTCCTGGGAAGTCTGCGATTGGTTCAATGTTGAACAAGAACCACGCTAGAGCCATTCCGTTCAAATTTCAACTACATCACCCGTTCGGGCGTGGTTTTGTAGGACACCCACAAAGGGCGGGGGTCCGCGCTGGGGGAGTCCATGCATGCCCCGGCGGTTCTGTCCGGCCCGCACAGCCGGAGGGGTCGGAGACTGTGTGGATTCAACGGAGGGTTTTGACGGCCCGGCTTCGTAAGGTCGGTACATGACCGTTGTGGACCAGACTCCGAGCGAGCCGACGGACGCCCGCGGGCGCGTGGCCGAGCTGCACTCCCTCCGCGAGGAGGCCCGGCGCGGCCCCAGCGACCGCGCGACCGAGGCGCAGCACGCCAAGGGCAAGCTGACCGCCCGCGAGCGCATCGCGCTCCTGCTCGACGAAGGTTCCTTCCGGGAGGTCGAGCAGCTCCGCCGGCACCGGGCGACCGGGTTCGGGCTGGAGGCGAAGAAGCCGTACACCGACGGTGTCATCACCGGCTGGGGCACGGTCGAGGGCCGCACGGTCTTCGTCTACGCGCACGACTTCCGCATCTTCGGCGGCGCCCTGGGCGAGGCCCACGCCACCAAGATCCACAAGATCATGGACATGGCCATCGCGGCCGGTGCCCCGCTGGTCTCCCTCAACGACGGCGCCGGCGCCCGTATCCAGGAGGGCGTCTCCGCCCTCGCCGGCTACGGCGGCATCTTCCAGCGCAACACCAGGGCCTCGGGCGTCATCCCGCAGATCTCGGTCATGCTGGGCCCCTGCGCCGGCGGCGCCGCGTACTCCCCGGCGCTGACGGACTTCGTGTTCATGGTCCGGGACACCTCGCAGATGTTCATCACCGGCCCCGACGTCGTCCGCGCCGTCACCGGTGAGGAGATCAGCCAGAACGGCCTCGGCGGCGCCGACGTGCACGCCGAGACCTCCGGCGTCGCGCACTTCGCGTACGACGACGAGGAGACCTGCATCGCCGAGGTCCGCTACCTCATCACGATGCTCCCCTCCAACAACCGGGAGAACCCCCCGGTCCACGAGAACACCGACCCGGTCGACCGGCGTTCGGACGTCCTCCTGGACCTGGTCCCCGCGGACGGCAACCGCCCGTACGACATGCTCAAGGTCATCGAGGAACTCGTCGACGACGGCGACGTCCTGGAGATCCACGAGCGCTGGGCGCGCAACATCATCTGCGCCCTGGCCCGCCTCGACGGCCAGGTCGTCGGCATCATCGCCAACCAGCCGGGCCACCTCGCCGGCGTCCTGGACATCCACGCCTCCGAGAAGGCCGCGCGCTTCGTCCAGATGTGCGACGCCTTCAACATCCCGATCGTCACCCTGCTGGACGTCCCCGGCTTCCTCCCGGGCGTCGACCAGGAGCACGGCGGCATCATCCGCCACGGCGCCAAGCTGCTCTACGCGTACTGCAACGCCACCGTCCCGCGGATCTCGCTGATCCTGCGCAAGGCCTACGGCGGTGCGTACATCGTCATGGACTCCCAGTCCATCGGCGCCGACCTCACCTACGCCTGGCCCACGAACGAGATCGCCGTCATGGGCGCGGAGGGCGCGGCCAACGTGATCTTCCGCAAGCAGATCGCGGACGCCGAGGACCCCGAGGCCATGCGTGCCCGCATGGTCAAGGAGTACAAGGCCGAGCTGATGCACCCCTACTACGCGGCCGAGCGCGGCCTCGTCGACGACGTCATCGACCCCGCCGAGACCCGCGGGGTGCTCGTGAGCGCCCTCGCGATGCTCCGCACCAAGCACGCCGATCTGCCGTCTCGCAAGCACGGCAACCCGCCGCAGTAACGAGCTGAGGAGACCTGCCAACGATGAGCATCGCCACCGACACCCTGCTGAAGGTCGAGAAGGGCAACGCCGCGCCCGAGGAGCTTGCCGCGATCACCGCGATCCTGCTCGCCCGCGCCGCCGCCACCCCCGAGGAGGCCGCCCCCACCCGCCGCTCCACCGCCGGCTGGCGCCGTCTGGAGCGCAGCCGGGGCTTCCAGGCCCCGCACAGCTGGCAGGGCTGAGCAGCAGCGCACGTCCGAAGGCCCCGCACCGTCCACGGTGCGGGGCCTTCGCCGTGTCCGTGTCCGGTCCGGTGCGGGCGTCCGGTGCGGTCGTCCGGGTACGGCGAAGGCCCCCGTGCCACGGCACGGGGGCCTTCCGCGGTTCCGCTCTGCTACCGAAGCCGTGCCATGAGGGCGTGTTCGACGAGGGTGATGAGTGCGCTCTTGGCGTCCGCGCGGTGGCGGGCGTCGGTGGT
>NZ_JBBDHD010000202.1:0-8485 GCF_044129415.1 Streptomyces racemochromogenes | reverse complement strand
TCCTGCACGGTGGTCAGCGCCCCGGCCCGCACCACCAGCACCCCGCTCACGCTCACGCCCGCACCTCCCCGCCGCGCCCCCGCCCCCGCCCCCGACCACCCCCACCCCGTCACGGCCGCCGCCCCCGCCACCGGCCGCCGCCGGCGGGCGCGCACCGCCGCGGGGCAGGGGGCCGCCGTCCGCGACAGCTGGCGCCGCATCGTCCCCCAGGCCCTCGTCGTCGCCTTCCTCGCCGGCGGCACCACCGCCTTCGTCGCCGCCGACAAGTCCGTCCACCTCACCGTCGACGGCGAACCCCGCACCCTCCACACCTTCGCCGGGAACGTCGACGACCTCCTCGCCGCCGAAGGCCTCGGCGTCGGCCCCCACGACCTCGTCGCCCCCGCCCGCGGCTCCGCCCTGGAGGACGGCGAGGAGGTCGTCGTCCGCTACGGCCGCCCCCTGCGCCTGACCCTCGACGGCACCAGCCGCCAGATGTGGACCACCGCCCGCACCGTCGACGCCGCCCTGCGCCAGCTCGGCGTCCGCGTCGAGGGCGCCTTCCTCTCCGCCCCCCGCACCGCCCCCGTCCCCCGCACCGGACTGACCCTCAGCGTCCGCACCGAACGCGGCGTCACCTTCATGGCCGACGGCCGCGAACGCACCATCCGCACCAACGCCGCCACCGTCCGGGAGGCCCTCGACCAGGCCGGCATCACCCTGCGCGGCGAGGACACCACCTCCGTGCCCCCGGACTCCTTCCCGCGCGACGGCCAGACCGTCACCGTCCTGCGCATCACCGGAACCCGCGAGGTCCGCGAGGAACGCATCCCCTACGAGACCGAACGCGTCGACGACGACACCCTGTTCGCCGGCACCGAGGTCGTCGAACGCGCCGGACGCCCCGGCGCGCGCCGGGTCACGTACGCCCTGCGCACCGTCAACGGGGTCCACCAGCCCGCCCGCAGGATCGCCGAGGAGGTCGTCCGCGAGCCCGTCAGCCAGCTCGTCAAGGTCGGCACGAAACCCCTGCCGTCCTCCGTCGCCGGAGCCGACCACCTCGACTGGGACGCGCTCGCCCAGTGCGAGTCCGGCGGCCGGCCCTCCGCCACCGACGCCTCGGGCACCTACGGCGGCCTCTACCAGTTCGACGTCACCACCTGGCACGCCCTCGGCGGCAGCGGCCGCCCGCAGGACGCCCCCGCCGGGGAGCAGACGTTCCGGGCGAAGAAGCTCTACGTGCAGCGGGGGGCGAGTCCGTGGCCGCACTGCGGCCGTAGGCTTTACCGGTGAGCACCGCAGAGCAGCAGCAGCCCCACGGGACCCCCCAGGCCTCCGAGGCCCCCTCCGACGCCCTCCTCGGCCCGGCCGACATCCGAGAGCTGGCCGCCGCCCTCGGCGTGCGCCCGACGAAGCAGAAGGGCCAGAACTTCGTCATCGACGCCAACACGGTCCGCCGGATCGTGCGCACCGCCGAGGTCCGCCCCGACGACGTCGTCGTCGAGGTCGGCCCGGGCCTGGGCTCGCTGACGCTCGCCCTGCTGGAGGCCGCCGACCGGGTCGTCGCCGTCGAGATCGACGACATCCTGGCCGCCGCGCTGCCCGCCACCATCGCCGCCCGGATGCCGCAGAAGAAGGACCGCTTCGCGCTCGTCCACTCCGACGCGATGCTCGTCACCGAGCTGCCCGGCCCCGCGCCGACCGCGCTCGTCGCGAACCTGCCGTACAACGTGGCCGTGCCGGTCCTGCTGACCATGCTCGACCGGTTCCCCAGCATCGAGCGGACCCTCGTCATGGTCCAGGCCGAGGTCGCCGACCGGCTCGCCGCCCGCCCCGGCAACAAGGTGTACGGGGTGCCCTCCGTCAAGGCCAACTGGTACGCGGACGTCAAGCGCGCCGGGGCCATCGGCCGCAACGTCTTCTGGCCCGCCCCGAACGTCGACTCCGGGCTCGTCTCCCTCGTCCGCCGCTCCGAGCCGATCGCGACCACCGCCTCCAAGGCCGAGGTCTTCGCGGTCGTCGACGCGGCCTTCGCCCAGCGGCGCAAGGGCCTGCGCTCCGCGCTGGCCGGCTGGGCCGGCTCGGCCGCCGCCGCCGAGGCCGCGCTGACCGCCGCCGGGATCAACCCGCTGGCCCGCGGCGAGTCCCTGACGGTGGAGGAGTTCGCGGCCATCGCCGAGCACAAGCCCTCCGACGCGCAGAAGCCCGCGCTGTGAGCGCCGCGCCGCGCACGGCGGTGACCGTACGGGTCCCCGCGAAGGTCAACGTGCAGCTTGCGGTCGGCGCGGCCCGCCCCGACGGCTTCCACGACCTCGCCACCGTCTTCCTCGCGGTCTCCCTCCACGACGAGGTCACCGCGACCGCGACCACCGGCGACGGGCCCACCGTCAGCTGCGAGGGCCCCGACAGCGACCAGGTGCCCCTGGACCGTACGAACCTCGCGGCGCGGGCCGCCGAGGTCCTCGCCGCCCGGGCCGGGATCACCCCCGCCGTGCACCTGCACATCGCCAAGAACATCCCCGTCGCCGGCGGCATGGCCGGCGGCAGCGCGGACGGCGCGGCGGCGCTGCTCGCCTGCGACGCGCTGTGGGGGCTCGGCACCCCCCGCGAGGAGCTCCTCGCGCTCTGCGCCGAGCTGGGCAGCGACGTCCCCTTCAGCCTGCTGGGCGGGGCGGCGCTGGGCACCGGGCGCGGGGAGCTGCTGACCCCCGTCGCCGCGGGCGTCTTCCACTGGGTGTTCGCGGTGGCGCACGGCGGACTGTCCACGCCGGCGGTGTTCCGCGAGTTCGACCGGCTGACGGAGGGCACGGACGTACCCGTCCCGCAGGCCTCCCCGGAGCTGCTCGCCGCCCTGGCCTCGGGCGACCCCGACGCGCTCGCGGCCGTGCTGCCGCGGTCCAACGGGCTCCAGGCGGCGGCGCTGTCGCTGCGGCCGGAGCTGGCGCAGACCCTCGCGGCGGGGGTCGCGGCCGGAGCCCTGGCCGGGCTGGTGTCGGGGTCCGGGCCGACGACGGCGTTCCTGGTGCGGGACGCAGAGGCGGCGGTGAAGGTGGCGGCCGGGCTGGAGGCCTCCGGCACCTGCCGGGCGACCCGCGTCACCGCCTCGCCGGCCGCGGGGGCCACGGTCCTGGCGTAACCGGTCCCGCCGGGGGTGCGCGTGGTGCCGCTGCGCGGAGCCGTCCCCCCCGTCCCGCCCTTGCGCCGCTCCCGCGGCCTGGGCTCCGCCCCTGGCCCCGGTACCGGACGCTCCGCGCCCGGTGCGCTCGAACGCGGCGCGGGCCGGAACACGCCGTCCGCGGCGGGGACACCCCGGCCCCGCGCGGCGGCCCCCCGGCCGTCACGGGTACCCAGGCCCCGGATGAGTAGCAGCGCCCTGTTCCGGGGCGGCCCGGGCCGCGAGCGTAGGGGACATGACAGCCAGCGCACGCGCACTCGCCGCCGCCACCCCCGCCGCGCGGGACCGGTACGTGGACCTGCTCCGGGTCGCCTCCCTCGGGACCGTCGTCCTCGGCCACTGGCTGATGGCCGCCGTCAGCGCCGCCGGAACAGGCAACCTGCTCGCCCTCGTCCCGCCGCTCCAGGTGCTCACCTGGGGACTCCAGGTCATGCCCGTCTTCTTCTTCGTCGGCGGTTTCAGCCACGCCCTCTCCTACCGGTCCCTGGAGCGCCGCTCCGCCGGCCGGCCCGTCTACGCGGCCTTCCTGCGGGCCCGGCTGCGCCGCCTGCTGCGCCCCACCCTGGTCTTCGTGCTCGGCTGGGCCGCGTTCGCCCTCGTCGTGCAGCTCGCCGGCGCCGACCGCGGCCCGCTCGCCGGGGCCGCGCTGCGGATGGTCACCCAGCCGCTGTGGTTCATCGGGATCTACCTGGCCATGGTGGCCCTCACCCCGCCCCTGCTGCGCGCCCACGCCCGCTGGGGGTGGGCCGCCTTCGCCGCGCTCGCCGCAGCCGCCGCCCTCGTCGACGTCGCGCGCTTCGCGCTGCACCTGCCGTACGCCGAGTTCCTGAACTTCGCCTTCGTCTGGCTCGCCGTGCACCAGCTCGGCTTCCTGCGCGCCGACGGCCGCATCCGCCGCCCCGCCCTCCTCGGCGCCGCCGGCCTCGCCGGGGCGGTGCTGCTCGTCGCCGTCGGCCCGTACCCGCTGTCGATGGTGGGGATGCCCGGCGAGAAGGTGTCCAACATGGCCCCGCCCACCCTCGCCCTGCTCTGCCACGGCATGTGGCTGGTCGGCGCCGTCCAGCTGCTCGCGCGGCCCGCCGCCGCCCTCCTCGCCCGGCCCCGCGTCTGGCGCGGGGTGGTCGCCGCCAACGGGGTCGCCATGACCGCGTTCCTGTGGCACCTCACCGCCATGCTCGGCGTGTACGCCGCCCAGCTCGCCCTCGGCCTGGACCTGCCCGAGCCCGCCACCGCCGCCTGGTGGGCGCAGGTCCCGGTCAGGATCCTCCTCGCCGCCGGCCTCACCGCCGTCCTCGTCGCGTGCCTGCGCCGCTTCGAGGCCCCCTCCCCGGCGGAGGCCGCCCCCGGCAGCGGGCCCGCCGCCGCCCTCGGCACCACCCTGTGCCTGCTGGGGATCCTCGGCCTGTCCATGACCGGCCTCGGCGGCATCCTGGAGGGGCACACCGCCACCCTCGTCGCCGTCCCGGTCACCGCGCCCGCCGCCATCGGCATGGCCCTGGCGGGTGCCTGGCTGGTGGAACGGTCGGCGTCGGCGCGGAGCGTTAGGCTGAGGGGCTGATCCACAAACCTTTCCCTGGAGCGCGTCTGATGGCCGTCAATCTGGTCAATGTCGAGGCAGTCAGCAAGGTGTACGGCACCCGTATCCTGCTCGACGGCATCTCCCTCGGCGTGTCCGAGGGGGACCGGATCGGCGTGGTCGGCCGCAACGGCGACGGCAAGACCACCCTCATCCGGATGCTCGCCAAGCTGGAGGAGCCCGACAGCGGCCGGGTCACCCAGAGCGGCGGGACGCGGATGGGCGTCCTCACCCAGCACGACTCCCTCGACCCCGCGGCCACCATCCGCCACGAGATCATCGGCGACATGGCCGACCACGAGTGGGCCGGCAACGCCAAGATCCGCGACGTGCTCACGGGCCTCTTCGGCGGCCTGGACCTGCCCGGCTTCGGCCTGGGCCTGGACACCGTCATCGGCCCGCTCTCCGGCGGCGAGCGGCGCCGCATCGCCCTCGCCAAGCTGCTCATCGCCGAGCAGGACCTCCTCGTCCTCGACGAGCCGACCAACCACCTCGACGTCGAGGGCATCTCCTGGCTGGCCGGCCACCTCCAGACCCGCCGCAGCGCCCTCGTCTGCGTCACCCACGACCGCTGGTTCCTCGACCAGGTCTGCACCCGCATGTGGGACGTGCAGCGCGGCTCCGTCTACGAGTACGAGGGCGGCTACAGCGACTACGTCTTCGCCCGCGCCGAACGCGAGCGGATCGCCGCCACCGAGGAGGCCAAGCGGCAGAACCTGATGCGCAAGGAGCTGGCCTGGCTGCGCCGCGGCGCCCCCGCCCGGACCTCCAAGCCCCGCTACCGCATCGAGGCCGCCAACGAGCTGATCGCCGACGTGCCGGAGCCGCGCGACAAGTCGGAGCTGATGCGCTTCGCCAACGCCCGCCTCGGCAAGACCGTCTTCGACCTTGAGGACGTCACCGTCCAGGCCGGCCCCAAGACCCTGCTCAAGCACCTCACCTGGCACCTGGGCCCGGGCGACCGCGTCGGCCTCGTCGGCGTCAACGGCGCGGGCAAGACCTCCCTGCTGCGGGCCCTCGCCGAGGCCGCCCGCACCCAGGGCGAGGTCCAGCCCGCCTCCGGGGAGATCACCGTCGGCAAGACCGTCCGCCTGGCCTACCTGTCCCAGGAGGTCGGCGAGCTCGACCCGTCGCTGCGCGTCCTGGAGGCCGTCCAGCGCGTCCGCGACCGCGTCGACCTCGGCAAGGGCCGGGAGATGACGGCCGGGCAGCTGTGCGAGCAGTTCGGCTTCACCAAGGAGAAGCAGTGGACGCCCGTCGGCGACCTCTCCGGCGGTGAGCGGCGCCGGCTGCAGATCCTTCGCCTGCTGATGGACGAGCCCAACGTGCTGTTCCTCGACGAGCCCACCAACGACCTCGACATCGAGACCCTCACCCAGCTGGAGGACCTCCTCGACGGCTGGCCCGGCTCGATGATCGTGATCTCCCACGACCGGTTCTTCATCGAGCGCACCACCGACACCGTCATGGCCCTGCTGGGCGACGCCAGCCTGCGGATGCTGCCGCGCGGCCTGGACGAGTACCTGGAGCGCCGCCGGCGGATGATCGAGGCGGCGGCCCCGGCGCCCGCGCCGGCCGCCGCGGCCAAGTCGACCTCCTCCGGCGACTCGCGCGCCGCGAAGAAGGAGCTCCAGAAGATCGAGCGCCAGCTGAACAAGATGTCCGACCGCGAGTCGAACCTGCACGCCCAGATCGCCGAGCACTCCACCGACTACGACAAGGTCGCCAAGCTCGACGCGGAGCTGCGCGAACTGATCTCCGAGCGCGACGAATTGGAGATGCGCTGGCTGGAACTGGCCGAAGAGGCCTGAGCCGAAGGCCTCGTGCGGCCGCATAACAGGCGCGTCACGGGCCGGTCCGCCCTTGGGAACAGGGGTGCGACCGGCCCGTCGCGTACCGGCCACGAGTGATACAAAGGGTCGGTTCTTTTCGATCTCGGGGTACCTCCCCGCCCACCGACCGCCTGAAGCCGAAGGTATGCGCTGATGACCGAGCCGCCCCAGCCGCCGCCGAACCAGCCACCGCCCCCTTCCGGTTACGGCCACCTCCCCGGCCCGCCCCAGCAGGGTTACGGCTACCCGCCCCAGGGCGGCAACCCGTACGCCCAGCAGCCGCCGACCGTCCCCCAGCCCCTGGCCCGGCCCGGCGGGTACGGCTTCCCGCCGCCCGGCGCACCCGGCGCCCCGGCCGGACCGCCGTCCGGCGGCCGCCGCAAGGGCGCGGTGATCGTCGCGGCGGCCGTCGCGGGCGTCCTCGTCCTCGGCGCCGGCGCCTGGTTCGCCTTCGGCAGCGGCGACGTCGGTCCCAAGCAGCCCGTCGCGCAGGGCTCCGCCCCCGCCGACCCCAAGCCCTCCGGCTCCCCCTCCGTCGACAAGGGCGACGGCAGCGGCAACGGCAGCGCCGAGCAGACCGACCTCAACGCGGGCCGCAAGCCCGGCGAGGACAAGGTGCTCTGGCTCAAGACCGTCAAACTCCAGGGGCCCGGCATGGGCATCCCCGCCAAGGGCCAGTGGGTGGTCGGCGACACCGTCGCCAAGACCCTCGGCACCGCGGTCGTCGGCTACTCCGTGACCGACGGCAAGGAGAAGTGGAGGGTCGACACCCGCGCCGAGATCTGCGGGCTGACCGGCCAGAGCACCCCCGACGGCAGGACGGTCGTCGTCGTCAAGGACGGCACCGGCTCCAACGCCTCCTGCAACCAGCTGAAGCTGATCGACCTGAAGGCCGGCAAGGAGGGCTGGACGAAGGAGGTCGCCAAGGAGGGCATGTTCGACGGAGGCGGCAGCGCCGGCCTGAACCTCACCGGCGACACCGTCGTCGTCAACCGGCTCGGCGGCACCAGCGCCTACCGCATCAGCACGGGCGACAAACTCTTCTCCGGCAACGTTCCCGAGGGCTGCCAGCCCACCCGGTACGCCGCCGGCAACGGCAAGCTCCTCGGCATCGCCCTGTGCATGGACGACGACCACATCGTCGAGGTCCAGGACGCCGACCCGGTCACCGGGAAGAAGACCTGGGCCTACCGGCTCCCCAAGGGCTGGCAGGTCAACGGCGTCTACTCCGTCGCCCCGGCCGTCCTCGACATCGGCAACCGCGACACGAAGGAACGTGCCGTCATCGCGCTGACCGCGGACGGCAAGAAGCGCTCCGCCATGGCCGCCGAGGGCTCCTTCACCGTCAACTGCGGCGGCAGCACCCTCGACGACCTCCAGGGCTGCGGCGACGCCGCCGTCGACGGCGACACCCTCTACCTCACGACCGACACCAAGGGCGGCGGCAACAACGAGATCGTCGCCTTCGACCTCGCCACCGGAAAGCCCAAGTGGCGCCAGGCCGCAGGGGAAAAGCAGGGCCTGACCCCGCTCAAGGCCGCGGGCGGCCAGTTGATCGCCTACCACACCGGCACCCTCGACCAGCCCGGCGAGATCCTCTCGTACCCGGCCGCCGGCGGCGCACCCACGACACTGCTCCGCCTGCCCTCGGGCCCCGCCGCGAAGATCGAGGGCTCCTTCATGTTCTCCAGGAGGTCCTTCGAGGACGGCCGCTTCTTCCTGTCCGTGACCTCCCTCGCGGGCAACAGCACGGACGAGAAGCTCCTGATGGCATTCGGCAAGTGAACGAGTCCACCGAGCCGCCCACCGAGAGGCAGTAGCAGCAGATGAGTACCCCGCCGCCCCCCAGCCAGCCGCCCGCCGGCGGTTTCGGCGGCCCCCCGCCGCCGCCCGGCCCGCCGCCGGGCCCGCCCCCGGCCGGCG
>NZ_JBBDHD010000201.1:0-8586 GCF_044129415.1 Streptomyces racemochromogenes | reverse complement strand
AGAGTAGGACGCCGCCGAACAATCATTGTGGGAAAGCCCCGCACCAGCTCTGGTGCGGGGCTTTTCTGCGTTTACGGCCTGCATGCAGACGCTGGGTGCTCCAGGGTTTCCGGCGCCCGTGCGGCTGCGTACCTACGAGGACGAGTGGCTGATCGTCTGGTACCAGACGATCCCCCACCGTCATCGTGTCGACCTGAAGCGCGTCGACCTCTAGAGCCGGCCCGCCGCTTTCAGGGACAGGTAGGTGTCCGCGAGGGTGGGGGCCAGGGTGTCCGGGGTGGCGTCGACGACGTGGACGCCGTGGCGGGAGAGCTGGTCCGCCGTGCGGTGGCGCTGGGACTGGGTCTGGGTCGCGGCGGCCGCCTCGTAGACCGCGTCCACCGAGCCGCGGGAGGCGGCCATCGACGCGATGTGGGGGTCGGCGACCGAGGCCAGGACCACCGTGTGGCGCTGGGTCAGGCGGGGGAGGAGCGGGAGCAGGACCTCTTCCACGGGGGCCGCGTCCAGGCTCGTCAGGAGGACCACCAGGGAGCGGCGCGGGGCGCTGCGGAGGATGGTGGAGACCAGGTGGCGGGAGTCCGTCTCGACCAGTTCGGGTTCGAGGCCGGCCATCGCGTTCACGAAGGCCGGCAGGACGTCGGCGGAGGCGCGGCCCTGGACGAGGGCGCGGGTGCGGCGGTCGTGGGCCAGCAGGTCGACGCGGTCGCCGGCGCGGGTGGCGAGGGCGGCCAGCAGCAGGGCCGCGTCCATGGCGGAGTCCAGACGGGGGGCGTCGCCGACGCGGCCGGCCGAGGTGCGGCCCGTGTCCAGGCAGATGAGGATGTGCCGGTCGCGTTCGGGGCGCCAGGTGCGGACGGCGACCTTGGGGCGGCGGGCGGTGGCGCGCCAGTCGATGGAGCGGGTGTCGTCGCCGGGGACGTAGTCGCGGAGGCTGTCGAACTCGGTGCCCTCGCCGCGCGTCAGGACGCTGGTGCGGCCGTCGAGTTCGCGCAGGCGCGCGAGGCGGGACGGGAGGTGCTTGCGGCTGGTGAACGGGGGCAGGACGCGGACCGTCCAGGGGACGGTGTGGGAGCCCTGGCGGGCGAGGAGGCCCAGCGGGCCGTACGAGCGGATCGTGACGCGGTCCGCCCGCCGGTCGCCGCGCCGGGTGGGGCGCAGGCGGGTGGTGAGGCGGCGGCGTTCGCCGGCGGGGACGGTGACCTCGTGGCGGGAGGCGGCGGCTTCCGTTCCCGGCGTCCAGCTGCTGGGGGGCCAGGCGTCGCGGACGCGGGCGCGGAGCGGGCGGGTGCCGGGGTTGGTCACGGTGAGGTGGACGTCGGCGGTCTCGCCGAGACGCACCGAGGTGTCGCCCGAGCGGGCCAGGCGCAGGGTGCGGACGGGCGCGGCGAGGGCGTAGTCGACGGCGCAGGCCAGGCCGATGGTGCCGTTGACGGCGAGGAGGCCCGTCCAGCTCGGTTCGAGGAGGCCGACGGGGAGGCTGCCGAGGGCCGCCAGGAGGGCGGCGCGTCCGGTGAGGGCCATCAGCGGGGGACGGGGACGTGGCTGAGGATCGCCGTGATGACGGAGTCGGCTGTGACGCCCTCCATCTCGGCTTCCGGGCGGAGCTGGACGCGGTGGCGCAGGGTGGGCAGTGCGAGGGCCTTGACGTCGTCGGGGGTGACGTAGTCGCGGCCGGTGAGCCAGGCCCAGGCGCGGGAGGTGGCCAGCAGGGCGGTGGCGCCGCGCGGGGAGACTCCGAGGGTGAGGGACGGCGATTCGCGGGTGGCGCGGCAGAGGTCGACGACGTAGCCGGTGATCTCGGGGGAGACGGTGACGTGGGTGACGGCCTCGCGGGCGGCTTCGAGTTCCCGTGCGCCGGCGACGGGGCGGATGCCGGCGGAGTGCAGGTCGCGCGGGTCGAAGCCGGCGGCGTGCCGGGTCAGGACGCCGATCTCGTCGGCCCGGGAGGGCAGGGGGACGTTGAGCTTGAGCAGGAAGCGGTCGAGCTGGGCCTCGGGGAGCGGGTACGTGCCCTCGTACTCGACGGGGTTCATGGTGGCGGCGACGAGGAAGGGCTCGGGGAGCTTGCGGGGGGTGCCGTCGACGGTGACCTGGCGCTCCTCCATGGCCTCCAGGAGGGAGGACTGGGTCTTCGGGGGCGTGCGGTTGATCTCGTCGGCGAGGAGGAGGTTGGTGAAGACGGGGCCGTCCTGGAAGGAGAACTCGGCGGTGCGGGCGTCGTAGACCAGGGAGCCCGTCACGTCGCTGGGCATCAGGTCGGGGGTGAACTGGACCCGCTTGGTGTCGAGTTCGAGGGAGGCCGCGAGGGCACGGACGAGGAGGGTCTTGGCCGTGCCGGGGACGCCTTCGAGGAGGACGTGGCCGCGGCACAGGAGGGCGACGACCAGACCGGTGACGGTGGAGTCCTGGCCGACCACGGCCTTTGCGATCTCGGTGCGGAGCGCTTCCAGGGAGGAGCGGGCGCTGTCCGTGGTGGCCGTCATGAGGTACGGACCTCTCTTTCGAGGGCGTCGAGGTGGTCGGCGAGCGCGACGAGTGCCGCGTCGTCGGCGGGAGTGGGGCCGAAGAGGAGGGTGGTGACGTCGCTTCC
Source organism: Streptomyces racemochromogenes (assembly GCF_044129415.1). Classification (GTDB taxonomy): domain Bacteria; phylum Actinomycetota; class Actinomycetes; order Streptomycetales; family Streptomycetaceae; genus Streptomyces; species Streptomyces racemochromogenes_A. Next base: position 5,996 of record NZ_JBBDHD010000201.1, on the reverse strand, counting down.
GGCGTCGGGGGGTGCGGGCAGGCGGGCGGAGACGGCGGCGGTCAGGGCCGTCGGGTCGTGGGCCTGGGAGGCGGGTACGCCGACCAGCGCGGCGAGGCGTTCGCGGGCGGCGGCGCGCAGCACGGTGGCGGCGCGGTCGCGGGCGGAGGCCTTGCGGTAGAGGCGGGCGCGGCCTTCGGTGGTTTCGGAGGCGCGGATGGCGACGGGCAGGTCCTCGGTGACGAGGGGGCCGAGGCGGCGGGCGCGCCAGAGGGCGGCGGCCGCGGCGGCGGCGAAGAGCTGGAGCAGGGCCCAGTACCAGCCGGGCGGGACGAGGTCGAGGAGGCTCTTGTCCTCGGCGGGGCCGTCGGCGGGCATGTCGGCGAGGGTGGGCAGGTACCAGACGAGTTCGGGGCGGGAGCCGAGGAGTTGGAGGGCGAGGGAGGCGTTGCCCTCCTCGGTGAGGCGCCGGTTGAGCAGGATGCGCTCGGAGCCGAGGAGGACGGTGTCGCCGCCCTTGGTGGTGCCGGGCAGGACGAGGACGGTGGCGTGGCCGTCGCTGGGGTAGCAGCCGGTGGCGCCGGGGAGGTCGGTGGTGTAGCGGAGGCCGTCGCCGGTGCCGGCGCGTCCGGCGGTGGTGGCGGTGGGCAGGGTGCAGGCGGGGTCGAGGTCGCGTTGGTGGGCGAAGCCCCGGGTGCGGGCGGCGGGGGCCAGCTCGGGGAGGACGGTGCTGCTGGGGGCGACGAGGACGGTGCGGCCGCCGGAGAGGTCGATGGCGGAGCGGATGGCGCGGCGCTGGGGTGGGCCGAGGAGGTCGGGGTCGGCGACGAGGAGGGTGGTGCGGGGGCCGGCCGCGGCGGCGGCCTCGTCGGCGTTGGTGACGACGCGGGTGGTGACGCCGCGTTCCTTGAGGAGCTGGGCGAGGGCGCGGCTGCCGTCGCGGTCGGCGGAGCGGGGGTCGAGGCGGCCGTGCCGGTCGCCGGCCTGGAGCCCGGCGAGGGCGACGGCGGCGGCGAGGAGGACGGCGAGCGCGAGGAGCAGCCCGCGGGCCCGGGTCCAGAGCTGGGCGGGGGTGAGGGCGGCGGAGGTGGCGGCCCGCCCGGCCCGTCCCCGGGCCGGGTCGGCGGGGCCGGGTGCGGGGGTGGCTCCGCCGGGCTCGGTGGCGTGGGCGCGGTCGGGCGCGGGAGCGGTGGGGGCCGGCGCGGTGCCCGGGGTGGCGGGGGTCCGGCCCGGGCGGGGTGCGGGGGCGGTGACGCCGTCCGACGGGTCGGTCGCGGCCCGGCCGGGCGGCTCGGTGGCGGCCCGGTGGGGTCCCGTGGGGGTGGGACTGGGCTCCGTCGCGGCTCCGCCGGGCTCGGTGGCGTCGCCTGGGGGCGGGGGCTGGTGGCCGGTCATGGGGTGGGGCCCGTCAGGGTCGGCTTCGTGCGGTCCAGGGTGAGGTCGAGGGTGCGCAGGCGGGCGTAGGTGTCGGGGTCGGCGGTGCGGCCGCCGTACGTGACGTCGTCGAAGGCGCGGGCGGCGGCGCGGAGCTCGTCGGCGTGGGCGGGGAGGGAGCGGGAGGCTTCGGCGGCGGCCTCGTCGGCGGTACGGCCGGGGCGCGGGTCGAGGAGGGTGCGTTCCTCCAGGGAGCGGACGACGGCGCGCATGCGTTCGCGGACGGCTTCGTTCCAGCGGCCGGCGGCGGCGTGGGCGTCGGCGGCCGCGCGGTGGTCGGCGGCGCTGCGCGGGCCGTCGTCGAAGAGGGCGGTGGCGCTGCGGGCGGCGCGGCGGGGGGTGCCCAGCCGCCACCAGAGGGCGGCGACGGCCAAGGCGACCACCAGGGTGATGGCGAGCAGGCCGAGGCCGCCGCCCGGGGTGGCCCCGGAGGCGCGGTCGAAGAACTCGCCCAGCCACTCCCAGAAGCGGTCCAGGGCGCGCTGGAGCAGCCCCGGCTCGTCCTGGTGGTAGATGGGCTTGGCCAGCTCGCGCTCGGCCGCCTCGCGGGCGGCCTCGCGTCCGGTGGTCAGCGGTGGTGTGTCGCCGCCCGCGGTGGCGGCGATGGTGATGGGTCCCCCCGTCCTCATGCGGCGCGTCAGCCTCCGGTGGGGGCGGTGGGGGAGGTGCTGTCGTAGCCCTCGACGCCGGCGGCGCGGGCGAGCTCCAGGTCGAGGGCCTCGCGGCGGATGCGCTGGTCGATATAGAGGAGGGTGGTGACGCCCGTCTGCATCGGGGTGGTGACGGTGGCGGCGATGACCGAGCCGATGCCGGAGATGATCAGGACGGTCCAGTTGCGGGCGGCGGAGCCGTCGAGGAAGCCGCTGAGGCCGCCGGGGGCCGTGGCCACGGCGATGGCGGCGAAGGGCATGACGATCACGGTGGAGGTGATGGTCCGGATCACCCAGGTCAGCAGGCTGATGCCGAAGACGCGCCACCAGGAGCCCTTGACCAGCTTGGCGGAGCGCTTGAGGGCGGTGATCGGCGTACCGCGTTCCAGCATCAGCGCGGGCGGGGCCAGCGCGAAGGTCACGTAGAACCAGGCGAGCAGCACCAGTCCGACGGGGACGCCGAGGGCGGCCAGGGCGGCGCTGCCGACGAGGAGGCCCGGCAGGGCCGGGAGCAGGCCGGCGGCGAGGGCGCCGAGCATGAGCAGGCCGGTGAGGCCGAGCATGCGCGGGGCCAGCGGGCGTACGGCCTGGAGGGTGCCGCCGAGGGTGGAGGTGCGGCCGAGGACGGCGCGGCTGACGGCGGGGGCCAGCAGGGCGGTGACCAGGATCAGGCCGAGGAGCTCCAGGTAGTACTGGAAGCCGTACAGGAGGCCGGTGTCGCCCAGGGCGCGGACGGCCTCGCGCGGGGTGGCGGGCTCGGTGGAGGGCAGCGGGAGGCTGTCCATGGTGAGGCGCTGGGCGGCGAGCAGGGCGATCTCGGTCAGGGCGGCGACGACGAGGCTGATGGAGAGCACGGAGCGCCAGTGGCCGCGCAGGGTGGCGACGGCGCCGTCCAGTATCTCGCCGAGGCCGAGGGGGCGCAGGGGGATCACGCCGGGCTTGGCGGCGGGCGGCGGGCCGCCCCAGCCGCCGCCGGGGTTGCCGTGGGCGTAGGGGGTGGCGGGCTGCTGCCCGGGCGTGGAGGGGTACGAGCCCCAGCCGGCGCCCTGCTGCGGCGGGGGCGGCGGGGTCTGGCCGGCGGCGGGGCTGCCCCACTGGCCCGGCGGCGGCTGGGCGGCGGACCACTTGGAGGCGCCGGCGCCTTCCGAGGGCGGCTGCTGGGCGGCGTCGGGGCCCTGGCCGTCGGACGGGGATCCGGGCGCGGCCCAGCCCGGAGAGTCGTTCATCGTCGCTCCTTCACGTGCACCTGCCGTGGCGGGCGCGCTGGTCGGCTGTCATCGTGCCATGGGGAGGCCCGGGAAGGACCGGCCGTCCCCTGGAACCCCGTCCGCTCGTCCCTTCAATTGTCGCGCGGATCCGGGGCAGACTGTCCGTCCTGATCTCCACGCAGGTCCGAGGGGCGATTTCCAGCCCTTTTGGCTGTGGGACAGCTCACCGCCAGGTAACGATTGGCTAATGGGATGATGTCAACCATGAAGGGACGCGTCCTCGTCGTCGACGACGACACCGCGCTGGCCGAGATGCTCGGCATTGTGCTGCGTGGAGAAGGTTTTGAGCCGTCGTTCGTAGCGGACGGTGACAAGGCACTGGCTGCCTTCCGGGAGGCCAAGCCGGACCTGGTGCTGCTCGACCTCATGCTGCCCGGACGGGACGGCATAGAGGTGTGCAGGCTGATCCGCGCCGAGTCGGGCGTGCCTATTGTCATGCTCACCGCCAAGAGCGACACGGTGGACGTCGTCGTGGGCCTGGAGTCCGGTGCCGACGACTACATCGTCAAGCCGTTCAAGCCGAAGGAGCTGGTCGCCCGCATCCGGGCGCGCCTGCGCCGTTCGGAGGAGCCCGCGCCCGAGCAGCTGGCCATCGGTGACCTGGTCATCGACGTGGCCGGGCACTCGGTCAAGCGCGACGGCACCTCCATCGCCCTGACCCCGCTGGAGTTCGACCTGCTGGTCGCCCTCGCGCGCAAGCCCTGGCAGGTCTTCACCCGCGAGGTGCTGCTGGAGCAGGTCTGGGGCTACCGGCACGCCGCGGACACCCGCCTGGTGAACGTGCACGTGCAGCGACTGCGCTCCAAGGTCGAGAAGGACCCCGAGCGCCCGGAGATCGTCGTGACGGTGCGCGGTGTCGGCTACAAGGCCGGACCCAGCTGACGTGCAGTCCGGCAAGGCCCGGAGCGGCTCCCGCCGGGGAGCCCTGCGGGGCGGCCGGCAGCTCCGTCAGATGGCCGACGGAGCCCCCGGCGGCCCCCTGCTGCGGCTGTGCGTACGCCTCGTGCGCCGGCCGCTGCTGCCGGCTGTCCGCATATGGCGGCGCAACATCCAGCTGCGGGTGGTCGCCGCGACCCTGCTGATGTCGCTGGCGGTCGTCCTCGCGCTCGGCTTCGTCGTCATCGCCCAGGTCAGCAAGGGCCTCCTCGACGCCAAGGAGGAGGCCGCGCAGAGCCAGGCCGCCGGCGGGTTCGCGGTCGCACAGGAGAAGGCCAACACCCCCTCCGCCTCGGACGCGGCCGACGCCGCCGACAACAAGGTCGGCCGCGACGCCAGCACCTGGATGAACTCGCTCGTCAAGCAGCTCGCCAGCGGCGGGCAGACCGCCTTCGAGGTGGCCGCGCTCGGCGCGGGCACCGGCGAGCAGGCCCCCACCAGCCAGGGCGTCAAGGGCGCCCGCGCCTCCGGCAACGTCGACCCGACCGCCAGCGTCCCGCTGGACCTGCGCAAGGCCGTCAACCACAACACCGGCACTTTCAAGACGTTCTCGCAGATCCGCTACACCGCCGGGACCGGCAAGCACCCCGAGCCGGCCCTGGTGGTCGGCAAGCGGCTCACCGACATCAACGGCGACCCCTACGACCTGTACTACCTCTTCCCGCTCACCCAGGAGGAGGAGTCCCTCAACCTGGTCAAGGTCACCATCGCCACCGCCGGCGTGTTCGTGGTCGTGCTGCTCGGCGCCATCGCCTGGCTCGTCGTACGCCAGGTCGTGACCCCCGTCCGGATGGCCGCCGGGATCGCCGAGCGGCTCTCCGCCGGCCGGCTCAAGGAGCGGATGAAGGTCACCGGCGAAGACGACATCGCACGCCTGGGCGAGGCCTTCAACAAGATGGCGCAGAACCTCCAGAACAAGATCCAGCAGCTGGAGGAGCTGTCCCGGCTGCAGCGCCGCTTCGTCTCGGACGTCTCCCACGAGCTGCGCACCCCGCTGACGACCGTCCGCATGGCAGCCGACGTCATCCACGACGCCCGCGTCGACTTCGACCCGGTGACCGCGCGCTCCGCCGAACTGCTCGCCGGACAGCTCGACCGGTTCGAGTCGCTCCTGGCCGACCTGCTGGAGATCAGCCGCTTCGACGCGGGCGCCGCCGACCTCCAGGCCGAGCCCATAGACCTGAGGGACGTCGTCCGCCGGGTCATCGACGGCGCCGAACCGCTCGCCGAGCACAAGGGCACCCGCATCCGCGTCCTCGGCGACACCCAGCCCGTCATCGCCGAGGCCGACCCCCGGCGCGTCGAGCGGGTGCTGCGCAACCTCGTCGTCAACGCCGTCGAGCACGGCGAGGGCCGCGACGTCGTCGTCCGCCTCGCCTCGGCCGGCGGGGCCGTCGCCGTCGCCGTCCGCGACTACGGCGTCGGCCTCAAGCCCGGCGAGGCCACCCGCGTCTTCAACCGCTTCTGGCGCGCCGACCCCGCCCGGGCCCGCACCACCGGCGGCACCGGCCTGGGCCTGTCCATCGCCGTCGAGGACGCCCGGCTGCACGGCGGCTGGCTCCAGGCCTGGGGCGAGCCCGGCGGCGGCTCCCAGTTCCGCCTCACCCTGCCCCGTACCGCCGACGAGCCGCTGCGCGGATCCCCGATCCCGCTGGAGCCCGAGGACTCCCGGGCCAACCGGGCCCGGGCCGCCGCCGACGCCGCGGGCCGCGCGGCCGCCGCCGGCGGG
>NZ_JBBDHD010000200.1:0-8623 GCF_044129415.1 Streptomyces racemochromogenes | reverse complement strand
GCCCGCGTACTGGACGTACTCGGCTTGCGCCCGGTGCGGCGAGAGCACGTGCCAGGCGTCGCGGGGCAGACGGGAGTGTGACGACAGGCCCTAGCGGTCCTGCGGCGCCGGGTCCAGGGACTCGACGGCCTTCTTGGCCTCCGCCAGGCCCGCGCCGGTGATCTCGCGGTAGGTCTTGATCGCCGAGACGGTCCGTCCCTCCCGCATCAGCGCGCGGACCGCGTCCAGCCCGGCCGGCTCCGGCTCTTCGATGCCCAGGTGGTCCAGCACCAGTCCGAGCCGGCGCTCCAGCCGGTCGGCCCTGTCCTGCAGGGCGCGCATCCGCACGTTCACCGTGGACGTGATCCAGCCCGCCACCGCGAGGAGCGCCAACAGCAGGTACAGCGTGTTCATTCAGGTCCCCCCGGGATCAGTCCGTGATCACGAAGGTACTCCAGCTGCGCGCGGACGGACCATTCGGCGGCCGGCCACAGCGAGCGGTCCACGTCGGCGTAGACGTGGGCGACGACGGCCTCCGGGGTGACCAGGCCGTCCTCCACCGCCGTCTCGACCTGGGCGAGCCGGTGGGCGCGGTGGGCCAGGTAGAACTCGACGGCGCCCTGGGCGTCCTCCAGGACCGGCCCGTGGCCCGGGAGCACGGTGTGCACCCCGTCGTCGACGGTGAGGGAGCGCAGTCGGCGCAGGGAGTCCAGGTAGTCGCCGAGGCGGCCGTCGGGATGCGCGACGACGGTCGTGCCGCGGCCGAGGATCGTGTCGCCGGTCAGCACGGCCCGGTCGGCCGGCAGGTGGAAGCAGAGGGAGTCCGAGGTGTGCCCGGGGGTGGCCACGACGCGCAGCTCCAGACCGCCGGTGCGGATCACGTTCCCGGCGGCCAGGCCCTCGTCGCCCAGGCGCAGCGCGGGGTCCAGGGCGCGCACCTTGGTGCCGGTCAGCTCGGCGAAGCGGCCTGCGCCCTCCGCGTGGTCGGGGTGGCCGTGGGTGAGGAGGGTGAGCGCGATCCGCTTGCCGGCCTGCTCGGCGGTGGCGATGACGGCGCGCAGGTGGGCCTCGTCGAGGGGGCCCGGGTCGATGACGACGGCGAGCTCGGAGTCGGGCTCGGACACCAGCCAGGTGTTGGTGCCGTCCAGGGTCATGGCCGAGGCGTTGGGGGCCAGGACGTTGACCGCGCGGGCGGTGGCCGGTCCGGAGACGACCGTTCCGCGGGGCTGGCCGGGCAGGGCCGCTGCATCGGTCATGCGGGGCCTCCTCCGAGGGTGACGCGCTTGGTGAACTCGTCGTGGCCCGGCCAGCTGAGCACGACCACGCCGTCCTCCAGCGCCGCCTCGGCCAGGACCGGGGTGAGGTCCTGCGCGCCGGCTGCCGCGAGGGCGTCGGCGGCGGCCCCGTACGGCTCCAGGGAGCGCAGGGTGGAGATGGTGGGCGGCATCATCAGCAGCTCGCCGGCGTCGTAGCCGGCGGCGGCGTCCTGCGGGCGGATCCAGACGGTCCGGTCGGCCTCGGTGGAGGCGTTGCGGGTGCGCTGGCCCTCCGGGAGGGCGGCGACGAAGAACCAGGTGTCGTACCGGCGCGGCTCGAACTCGGGGGTGATCCAGCGGGCCCAGGCCCCGAGCAGGTCGGAGCGCAGCAGCAGGCCGCGGCGGTCGAGGAACTCGGCGAAGGACAGTTCCCGGCCCACGAGGGCCGCGCGGTCGGCCTCCCAGTCGTCCCCGGTGGTGTCGCCGACGACGGTGTCGGGGGTCGTCCCGGCGAGGAGGACGCCCGCCTCCTCGAAGGTCTCGCGGACCGCACCGCAGACGATCGCCTGGGCGGTGGCCGTGTCGGTGCCGAGGCGGGCCGCCCACGCCTCCTGGTCCGGGCCGGCCCAGCCGATGCGGTGGTCCTCGTCGCGGGGGTCGACCCCGCCGCCGGGGTAGGCGTAGGCGCCGCCGGCGAACGCCATGGAGGCGCGGCGGCGCAGCATGTGCACGGCAGGGCCGCCGGGGGTGTCACGGAGCAGCATCACCGTGGCGGCGCGCCTGGGCTCCGCCGGGGTGAGTGCGCCTTCCGCGAGGGCCCGGATGCGGGCGGGCCACTCCGGGGGGTACCACTGGCCTCCGGCGGGGGGCTGCTCGGGCGAGGGCTGTCCGTGCTGACCATTCGGCATGGCCGGATGCTACGACCATCCGGCCCGATGTTCGAGAGCCACCTCTGCCGGACGGGGTCCCTGACCGTGGCGGCGCGGTCCCGCTGCGCGGAACCGTCTCCCCGCCCCGCCCTCCGCCCGTTCCCCCGGCCCCGGACCCCGTTCCCGGGGGCTCCGGCCCCGGCGCCTCACACCGGGCGCGGGGGCGGAGCCCCTGGAACGGGCGAAGGGCGCGCAGGGGGCCCGCCCCCGCGCAGCGGCACGCCGAGGAGGCGGCTCAGGCGTCCGGGGTGAGTTCCACCTGGATCTCGATCTCGACCGGGGCGTCCAGCGGGAGGACCGCCACGCCGACCGCGCTGCGCGCGTGCACGCCCTTCTCACCGAGGACCTCGCCCAGCAGCTCGCTCGCGCCGTTCAGCACGCCCGGCTGGCCCGTGAAGTCGGGGGCCGAGGCGACGAAGCCGACGACCTTGACCACGCGGGCGACCCGGTCCAGGTCACCCGCCACGGACTTCACGGCGGCCAGCGCGTTCAGCGCGCACGTCGCCGCCAGCTCCTTGGCCTGCTCCGGCGAGACCTCCGCGCCGACCTTGCCGGTCAGCGGGAGCTTGCCCTGCACCATCGGGAGCTGGCCCGCGGTGTACACGTACGCGCCCGAGCGCACCGCCGGCTGGTAGGTGGCCAGCGGCGGGACGACCTCGGGGAGGGTCAGGCCGAGCTCGGCGAGCCGGGCCTCGACGGCGCCGCTCATGCCTTCTCCCGCTTGAGGTAGGCCACGAGCTGCTCGGGGTTGTTCGGGCCGGGCACGACCTGGACGAGCTCCCAGCCGTCCTCGCCCCAGGTGTCCAGGATCTGCTTGGTGGCGTGGACCAGCAGGGGGACCGTCGCGTATTCGAACTTCTTGGTCATGGGGGCGAGCGTAACGCCTGAGCGGGAGTGGTTAGGCTCGGAGGTTGTGAGCAGGCTCCAGGTGGTCAGCGGCAAGGGCGGCACCGGCAAGACCACGGTCGCCGCCGCACTCGCGCTGGCCCTCGCGCGCGAGGGCAGGCGGACTCTACTCGTGGAGGTCGAGGGCAGGCAGGGCATCGCACAGCTATTCGGCACGGAAGCGCTCCCCTACGAGGAGCGGAAGATCGCCGTCGCGCCGGGCGGGGACGGCGGTGAGGTGTACGCGCTCGCCATCGACGCGGAGCGGGCGCTGCTGGACTACCTCCAGATGTTCTACAAGCTCGGGTCGGCCGGGCGCGCCCTGAAGAAGCTCGGGGCCATCGACTTCGCGACGACCATCGCGCCCGGCCTGCGGGACGTCCTGCTGACCGGCAAGGCGTGCGAGGCCGTGCGGCGCAAGGACAAGGCCGGCCGGTTCGTCTACGACCACGTGATCATGGACGCGCCGCCGACGGGGCGGATCACCCGCTTCCTGAACGTCAACGACGAGGTGGCGGGGCTGGCCCGGTTCGGGCCCATCCACAACCAGGCGCAGGCCGTCATGAAGGTGCTCAAGTCCCCGGACACCGCCGTGCACCTGGTCACCCTGCTGGAGGAGATGCCCGTCCAGGAGACCTCGGACGGCATCGACGAACTCCGGGCGGCCGGACTTCCGTTCGGGCGCGTCATCGTCAACATGGTGCGCCCGCACCACCTGGACGAGGACACCCTGCGCACGGCCGCCGAGGGCCGCCGCCCCGAGATCGCCAGGGCCCTGTCCCGGGCCGGGCTCGGCGGGGCCCGGCGGGGCGGGCTGGCCGAGCGGCTGGTGGAGCCGCTGCTGGCGCAGGCCGCCGAGCACGCGAGCCGCGTCGAGCTGGAGCGGGAGCAGCGCGCGGTACTGGCGGGGCTGGACGTGCCGACGTACGAACTCCCCCTGCTGGGATCGGGGATGGAGCTGGCCGGGCTGTACGAGCTGGCGACCGAGCTGCGCAAGCAGGCGGACGCGCGATGAGCGGGGGCGGGAACACCATGGGCCTGGACACACCGCGGCCGCTGGCCGTCGACGCGCTGCTGGACGACCCGGAGACCCGGATCATCGTGTGCTGCGGCGCGGGCGGGGTCGGCAAGACCACGACCGCCGCGGCGCTGGGCGTCCGGGCGGCCGAGCGCGGGCGGAAGGCGGTGGTGCTGACCATCGACCCGGCGCGCCGGCTGGCGCAGTCGATGGGCATCGACTCGCTGGACAACACCCCGCGCAGGGTCGACGGGGTGGACGGCGACGGCGGTGAACTGCACGCCATGATGCTGGACATGAAGCGGACCTTCGACGAGATCGTCGAGGCGCACGCCGACCGTGAGCGGGCGCGGGCGATCCTCGCGAACCCCTTCTACCAGTCCCTGTCGGCCGGCTTCGCGGGCACGCAGGAGTACATGGCGATGGAGAAGCTGGGCCAGTTGCGGGCGAAGGACGACTGGGACCTGATCGTCGTGGACACCCCGCCGAGCCGGTCCGCACTGGACTTCCTCGACGCGCCCAAGCGCCTCGGGTCCTTCCTGGACGGGAAGTTCATCCGGGTGCTGATGGCTCCGGCGAAGGTCGGCGGGCGGGCGGGGATGAAGTTCCTGAACGTCGGCATGTCGATGATGACCGGCACGCTGAGCAAGCTGATGGGGGCCTCGCTGCTGAAGGACGTGCAGACGTTCGTGGCGGCGATGGACACGATGTTCGGGGGCTTCCGCACCCGCGCGGACGCGACGTTCCGTCTGCTCCAGGCGCCGGGCACGGCCTTCCTGGTGGTCGCGGCGCCCGAACCGGACGCGCTGCGCGAGGCCGCGTACTTCGTGGAGCGGCTGGCCGCGGAGAAGATGCCGCTGGCCGGCCTGGTGCTGAACCGGGTGCACGGCAGCGACGCCCGGCAGCTGTCCGCGGAGCGGGCCCTGGCGGCCGCAGAGAATCTTGAAGAAGGCGGCATTGTCGATCAGGAGTCCGGGAAAGCTGGACTTCGTGACGCCGCCGACGACGGCTCCCCCGGCGTGGACGACGTGGAAGACCCGGATGTGAACGGCAAGGAAGGCGCGGAAGGCGCCGACGCCCCGGCAGGATCGCACGGCGCGGGCACGGGCGGTCCCGGTGACGCTGACGCGATCACCGCGGGGCTGCTGCGGCTGCACGCGGAGCGGATGCAGGTGATCGCGCGCGAGCAACGCACGCGCGACCGCTTCACCTCGCTGCATCCCGAGGTGGCGGTGGCCGAAGTGGCCGCCCTGCCCGGCGATGTGCACGACCTCGCCGGGCTGCGGGCCATCGGAGAGCGACTCGCGGCCGGGGTTCCGACCGGAGCTTGACCGTGGGTACGGGTGGCGCCGACGCGGCGTCCGGGCGGATTACCCGGCTGCCGCGTAGGTCTCGTACTCCACGTCGATCTCCGCGCCGACATCCACGGTGAGGATGCCGGTACTGCGCTCGTACTCCGTGCGAGCGGTTTCGAGCAGCCGTCGCCACGAGGTGACGGTGGGACGCCTGCGCAACAGGGCGCGACGTTCCCGCTCGGTCATTCCGCCCCACACTCCGAACTCGACACGGTTGTCGAGCGCGTCGGCCAGGCATTCCGTCCGCACCGGGCATCCGGTGCACACTGCCTTGGCCCTGTTCTGTGCCGCTCCTTGAACGAACAGTTCATCCGGATCGGTAGTGCGGCAGGCTGCCTGCGCACTCCAGTCGGTTACCCAGCCCATCCCGGTGCCGTCCTCTCCCGAATCGAGGCTCCCCCACGGCGGTAGCGGCATATTCACCGCTGCCAGTTGAGGACGTTACGGAAGGCGGGGACGGTGCAACACCCCCGACGGGCCCAATCTTGAATGGTCCGAACGGACTATGGGTAAGCGGCAGATCACCCGACGGAGTGATCCGGCGACATGCCCGGCCATTCCGGCGATTCGGGTGAAATCAGGGAAGCGCCGACGAACGGCCGTCAGAGCGAAGGGCGAGATTCGGACATGCGTCCACCCTATTCGGGAAGGGTGAAAATCAAGCCGAGGGGTTGATGTCGCACCACACTGCTGTGACAGTTGGGGACAGCTTAGGCCAAGGCATTCGCGCGTGTCCGGTGAATGAGAACGTAGGCTGCCCTCCATGGGAAAGAAGCGCTCGGGCGCAGGGCTCACGGGGCCGCAGCAGGCCACCAGGTTCCTCGGTTTGTCGGTTCTCTCCGGAGTCGTTCTCGCCGGCATCGCGATCCCGGGCGCCGGTGCGCTGGGCCTCGCCGCCAAGGGCACCGTCGAGGGCTTCGATGAGATCCCGGCCAATCTCAAAACGCCTCCGCTGAGCCAGCGGACCACCATTCTGGACGCCGAGGGTGGCCTGATCGCCACGGTGTATTCGCGGGACCGGCAGGTGGTCCCCCTCACGGCCATCTCGCCGTACATGCAGAAGGCGATCGTCGCGATCGAGGACTCGCGTTTCTACGAGCACGGCGCCGTCGACCTCAAGGGCGTCCTGCGCGCGGTCAACCGCAACGCGCAGGAGGGCGGCGCCGCGCAGGGCGCCTCCACGCTGACGCAGCAGTACGTGAAGAACGTCTTCGTCGAGGAGGCCGGCGACGACCCGACCAAGGTCGCCGAAGCACAGCAGAAGAGCCTCGGCCGCAAGATCCGGGAGCTGAAGTACTCGATCCAGGTCGAGGAGGAGCTCGGGAAGAAGAAGATCCTTGAGAACTACCTCAACATCACCTACTTCGGACAGGCGGCCTACGGCATCGAGTCCGCGGCCCAGCGCTACTTCAGCAAGCCGGCCAAGGACCTGACCCTGGAGGAGTCGGCCCTGCTCGCCGGCGTCGTCCAGTCGCCGAGCCGGTTCGACCCGGTGAACGACGCGCAGGAGGCGATGAAGCGCCGCAACGTCGTCCTCCAGCGGATGGCCGACGTGAAGGACATCTCGCAGGCCGAGGCGGACGAGGCGAAGAAGCTCCCGGTCACCCTGAAGGTGACCCGCCCGAAGAACGGCTGCATCACCGCCGTCAAGGGCGCGGGCTTCTTCTGCGACTACGTCCGCAACACCTTCCTGTCCGACCCGGTCTTCGGCAAGACCCGCGAGGAGCGGGCGAAGGTCTGGAACCAGGGCGGTCTGACCGTCCGCACCACCCTGGACCCGCAGTCGCAGGACGCCGCGAACAACTCGATCCGCGACCACGTCAACCAGGACGACTCGATCGCCACGGCCGTGACCATGGTCCAGCCGGGCACGGGCCGCGTCCTGGCGATGGGGCAGTCCAAGCCGTACGGCTTCGGGAAGAACGAGACGCAGATCAACTACTCCGTCGACAAGCGGATGGGCGGCTCCAACTTCGGCTTCCAGGTGGGCTCCACGTTCAAGCCCTTCATCGCGGCCGCGGCCATAGAGAAGGGCATGGAGCCGACGAAGGTCTACTCGGCTCCGAACAAGATGGACTACCCGAGCCCCGTCTCGCGCTGCGAGGGCTCGCCGCCGTGGCAGAACCTGCCGCTGGAGGGGGGCAAGCTGCAGACCGCCCAGAACGAGACGGCGGACGAGCAGGGCCCGTACGCGCTGAGGACGGCGATGGAGAAGTCCATCAACACCTACTTCGTGCAGATGATCTCCGACATCGGGCTCTGCCCGGTGACGGAGATGACGCAGAAGCTCGGCGTGGTCCCGGCCAGCGGGGTGAAGCTGCCCGAGGAGCCCTCCATCGCGCTCGGCTCCGCCGAGATGTCCCCGCTGACGATGGCCAACGCGTACGCCGCCTTCGCCAACCGGGGCGTCTACTGCACCCCGATCGCCCTGGAGTCGATCACCGACGCCCACGGAAAGGCGCTCGCGGTACCCAAGAGCAAGTGCGAGCGGGCGATGTCCCAGGACACCGCCGACACGATCAACAACCTGCTGCGCGGAGTGGTCGACTCCGGCACCGGTGAGAAGGCCGGCCTGACCGACCGCGACAACGCGGGCAAGACCGGTACCACCGACAACCGCTACAACGCCTGGTTCGTCGGCTACACCCCGAACATGTCCGGCGCGGTGTGGGTCGGCTCGGGCGGCGCGAAGAAGATCACGATGGAGGACATCACCATCGGCGGGCAGTACTACCCGAAGGTCTTCGGCGGTGGCCTGCCCGGCCCCATCTGGAAGGACGCGGTCTCGGGCGCGCTGGCCGGCCGCGAGGCCCCGCCCTTCGCGAACGTCCACATCCCCGATCCCTCGGTCCCGGGCGGCGGCACCGGCAACAACGGCGGCGGCCGAGGCAACACGCCGAACCCGCCGACCACCCCGCGCAAGCCCGGGAAGCCCGGCAAGCCCGGCGACGGCAAGCCCGGCGACAGCCGCCCCGGCACCGCCGCTGGCGGTGCGGGCGACACCCCGGCGGGCCCGGCGACCAACCCGATCCCGGGCCTGCCCGTGGACCCGGGCCTGATCGGCGGCAACGACACCCAGTAGGCGTGCGACGCCCAGAAGAAGGGGAGGGGGCCCCCCCCCCCCCCCCCCCCCCCCCCCCCCCCCCCCCCGCCCCCCCCCCCACCCCCCCCCAACCCCCCCCCCCCGCCCCCCCCCCCCCC
>NZ_JBBDHD010000020.1:0-88304 GCF_044129415.1 Streptomyces racemochromogenes | reverse complement strand
CCCCCGCCCCCCCCCCCCCCCCCCCCCCCCCCCCCCCCCCCCCCCCCCCCCCCCCCCCCCCCCCCCCCCCCCCCACCGCCGTTGTGTCACTCTCCGGGGGGAACACGGCACTCGGTGCGGGTGGGAGCGCCCGGCGGGGGTACGCGCGACAGCAGCCGGGGCGGTCGTCGTGACGCAGCAGGGAACCTGCTCGCCTCCACCGATCGCCGGCCGCCCCGGCCCGGGCCCTTCGGCCGCCTGGTCCGACAGTGCGCAACTCATCCGGCACCAGCCGCTCGGCGAGACTCGTCATGCCCAGCATGACGAGCCGAACCGCCAAGGGAAACGACGTCCAAGAGTGGCGAGGGGGGCCGGCTCCACGCGTGCTGAGGGGGAATCTCGGTCTTCAGCGGTCTGCCGCTCCGCGCGGCCTTCGCCCGGCCGAACGGCCGCGCCGGGCACCGCACGTGTGCTTCGGCCCGGCGACGACGGCGCTCGGCGACCGCACCAGGCTCGGCTTCACTTCTTCGCCTTCGCCACCGCCTCCTTGATCAGCGGATGGAGCTCTCCCGTTTCGTACATCTCCCGGACGGTGTCTGGCCCTCCGATCAGCTCACCAGCCACCCGCCCGGCGCCCCAGATCGATGCCGGCCTGCCGGGGAGCACTTCCACGTCCGCCGCCAGGCACGAAGCCCAGCATGGCACGCTGCCATACCTGTCCCGCCGACGATTGACTCCAGCGACAACGGGGGCCAAAAGATCACCCACCCGCTGCACAGGTTCTCTGTGTCAGTTCATGTCACCGCCTCCATTACCGAGGGATACGCCCGACCACCGCGCTGGACGCAACTGGCGGCGAGCGAAGAGCGGCGGCCCGGGGCGAGGGCGCGACAGCCCGCCAGTCCGCCAGTCCGCCGACCGATGGGAGCCACCGTGCCGACGGGGCGATCCACCCGAGGCGGACGACCTGGTCCCAGTCGACGTCGCGACCGCCGAGGTGGCGGGCAGCGGCGCAGCGGTCGAGGAGGCGGCCGTCGCGGTGGGCCCATTCCTGACCGGCACGGTCTGTGAACTGCTCCCGCGCGAGGGCGTCGTAAAGGGCGTGGCCCTTGTAGGAGCCGGTCCGGGGGATCAGGCCGACTCGGGAGAGCTCCGCCACCGCGCCGCCGTCGGCGGGGACGCCCAGGCGGTCGGCGAGCAGCTCGGCGGCGCGGGTGGGCACCCGAGGGCGGCCGACCAGCGCCGATCGAGTCCTGGCTTCACGGCCATCGCTACCACCCTCACCAACCACCGACGACTCGCCAAGTCGAACGACGTCTCAACCGAGTGCGAGAGGCCCGGTCCGGGTGATACAAGGTCCGCGTGACTGATCATCTCCACTTCCCCACCCTGCTGCGGAGGATCGACGAGCGTTCCGCCGCCTTCCGCGCCGCCGTCGCCGCGGCCCCCAGCCTCGACGCCGACGTCCCGTCTTGCCCGGGCTGGGCGCTGTACGACCTGGCGAACCACCTCAGTGAGGGGGACCGCTTCTGGGCCCGCATCGTGCTGAACACCGCGCCGGGCGACGAGCGGCCGAGCAAGGACGGGCTGGCGGCGCCCAGGGAGCGCGAGGCCCTCATATCCTGGCTGGCCGACTCGACGGAGCAACTGCTCACTGCTCTGCGCGAGGCCGGCCCGGACCGGGGCTGCTGGGGCTGGTGGGAACCGCTGGCCTCGCCGCACACGGTGGCCGCCGTGGCCCGCCGCCGCGTCCCGGAATCGCTGATCCACACCTACGACGCCCAGCTGGCCTCCGGCCACCCGCAGGAGCTGCCGACGGCCGAGGCGGTCGACGCCATCGAGGAGTTCCTCGCCACCGTCTGCACCGTCACGGTCCCGTGGCCGGGCGAGCCCGCCACCATGGACTACCACGCAGCCGAGGCCGGCTCCTGGCGCCAGACGGTGGACGCCGCCGGTTCCCGCTTCACCCGCCTCACCGCGACGGAGGCCGCCGAGAGGAAGCCCACCGTCGCCGTCTACGGCACGGCGAGCGAGGTGGCCCTGCTCATGTACATGCGCATCCCGGCCGGCTCGCTGCGGATCGAGGGCGACGCCGACCTTCTCCGGCAACTGCAGGACTGGGACTGAAGCCCAACTCCCCGTGCAGCGTGCGGGACTTGTCGTCGTCATGGTCCCGGTCGAGGTTGACGTTCACATCCTCGGGCAGGGGCCCCACCCGTCCGAGAGCCGAGGAGAGGCGAGCCGTGGCGGTCGGCCCCGGCGGCGACCAGGCCGAGCGGGACGCCGCACGCGTCGGAGGCGAGCGAGTGCTTCAGGCCCTGCGTCCAGGCCGATCATGCGGTCGTACGCATGGAGCGCGATGGCGTGGACGGCCTCGGAAATCCCTTGCGTGGCCACTCTTGGGGCCATGCCGGAGCCGGCTCCGGCTGACGGGAGCGCGGCAGCACGGTCAGCGGGGGGCGAGCACGGAGTCGTCGAGGGCGCCCGCGCCCGGCAGGCGGTGCCGAGCGGCTATCAGCGCGGCGTGCACGTCCGTCGTACCTGTGGCCACGCACAGGGCGTGCTCGACGTCCCTTATCTCCCTGCGTACCGGCGAGGCATCGCCTGCGGCATCCAGTACGGACAGGGCCCAGTAGCGGTCGACGAGGCCGGGGAGCACAGCCGGGTGAGCCATCAACATGGGTTCTGCCTTCCGCCAACTGATCGATCTTGTGGCCGTCGCCTACCCTGCCGATCACGGTTGAATCCCGTCACCCGCCGTCAGGTCGACGTGAGGTCCAGCCCCGGCAGGTCAAGGGCATCGATGGCCTTCGCGAGGCCGGGGCCGGTGGCCGTGCCGAGTTCGCCGGACACGGCGACAACGGTGTGGCCCGGGCCGACAGGGGTGACGGCAACGGCAAAGGAGGCAGGCACGGTCTGGTCCACCGTTCAGGATCGGAGCCCGTTACAAAACGGGGCGGAGAAGGCCGGACCAGGCTGGTCCTCACCAGCGGAGGCCCGAACGCGCGCACGTGCCCCGCGCCGGTGCGTCCTGCTCCGCTGCGCCATGGGTCGTTCGGCCGGCACCGTCCGCTCCCGGGGTGACCGCCCGCGGCTCTGCTCCCGCCGCTCCACACCGGCCGGGGCCCCGACGGGGGGCGTCAAGGAAATCTCGACAGGGCGAGGAGTGTCAAGGTTTCATTGACGTATGTTGATCTTGAAGCTTCCCGCCCGGGCCTCCATGGCCGCCACCGTGCCGCTCGCCATGAGTCTGCCCGCCCTGGCCGTGATGTTCGGTGGCCGGTTCGGCAGTTGGGCCAGCGGCGCACTCGTCGTCGCGGGGCTCGTCCTCATCGCCGGCATGGCCGCGCTGGCCGCCCGAACGGCGGACCATGACGCGGCAGAGCGGGCGAGGCGTGACGCGGCCGTACTCGATGCCCTCGAACCCCTTGCGGGGCTGAGCCGATGAGCGAACAGCCGCTGCTTCACCCGGCGGAGATGGACCGGATCCGGGAGGGGATCGCCGCAGCCGTGCTCGGAGCGTCCGAGGGGCTGGCCGCATCGCTGGAGCACGACCCCCACGGGTACCTGCGGCTGCTGGACGCCTCACGCGTCGGCGCCGAGGAGGCGAGCCGGCTGCTGCGCGAGGCCGTGCAGACCGCCAGGGCCGCCGGGCACAGCTGGGACACCGTGGGACGCGTGCTGGGAGTGAGCCGCCAGGCCGCCCAGCAGCGCTTCGCCGGCAAAACCACGGCACCGTCCGCCGCGGGACCCGGCGGCCCCGCGCGCCGTACCCTGAGCGGGCTGACCGCCTTCAACGAGATGGCCGCCCTGGAGGAGGCCGGCCGCGACGGGTGGCACATGGTCGGCTACGGGCCCTTCTTCCACGAGGTGGAGGCCTCGGGCCACCCCTGGGAGCACTCCCGGGTGGCCCTCCCCTCCCCCGCCCGGCACCGGCGGCTGCAGAACGAGGGGTGGATCCCCGTCGGCAGGGGATGGTTCCCCTGGCGGTACTACAAGCGACCCCTCGGCCCCGGCACCTGAGGGCCGCGAACGGCGGCGGGGCCTTCGGGCCGGCGACGCGGTCCCCGGCGTCCAGCGGGATGCACGCGGGGCTCCTCGGTGCACGGCCGGCCGCCTCTTGACCTCCAGCGCGCTTGAGGTAGCACCGTGGTCCCCATGGATACGGAATCCGCTGCGTACGCCGCAGACATCGAAGCCATCGAGCGGGTCGTCGCCGCCGTCGAGCACTCCCAGCAGCACAAGGACCCCGACGGGTTCCTCGCCCTCTTCCACCCCGACGCGGTCTGGACGACCGCGGGCGGCAAGGTCCTCCTAGGCCTCGACGCGATCTCGGCGTTCACCCGCGAGGTGCTCCCGGCCGCCGACTGGGACGGGAAGGTCACCTATGAGGTGGTCCACGTGCTCTTCATCCGCTCCGACGTCGCGGCGGTCAAGGTCCGCCAGCTCTACCTGAGCCCGGGCGCCGGGAGCGAGGGCGCCCCGCTGTACGTGATGTCCAGGCAGGACGACGGCCGCTGGCTGCTGACGGCCTGTCAGAACACCGCTGTCGCCGCCGGCTGAGTCCCCCCGCCTCGGCCACCGCCCCGGTCCGCACGGCCGCACGGTCAGGCGGGCCGGGCCTGGAGGAAGCGGTGCAGGATGAGGTGGAGGGTGGGGAGTTGTTCGGCCGGGCGGAAGGAGGGGTCCGTGGCGGCGCTGGTGTAGAGCGAGGCGATGAGCGCGAGGACCCAGGTGGCCGTGTCGTCCGGGTCGAGGCCCGGGTCCATCCGCCCGGCGGCCGCGGCCCGCGTCAAGAGGGTGGTCACCGCCGCGTGTTCGGTGGCGTTGTCCCGGCTCAGCAGTGCCTCAAGCTCCGGGTCGCGGTACGCCTGGACCATGGCCTCCATGACCAGGTGCGGGACGAGGGGCTCCACGGCGGCTTCGGCGAGCAGGTCGACCGTCTCCAGCAGCGCTTCCCACGGATCGTCGACCGCCTGCGCCCGGGCGAGGCGTTCGGCCTTCTCCTCCCGGTCGCCGTCGAAGACGGCGAGGAAGATCGCCCGCTTGTTCGGGAAGTAGTGGAAGAGGTTCCCCGCGCTCATCCCGACCGCCTTGCAGATGTCCGCGGTCGTCGTGCGCTCGAAGCCCTTGGCCGCGAAGAGGGCGGCCGCGGCGTTCACGATGCGCCGGCGCTGGGCCTGGTGCTTGACCGGGTCGACGGTCCTCACGTTGTCGGCGTCCTTCCTCCGGGGTGCTGATCCTGTCTCATCCTCGCGGAGGATTCATAGACCGAGCACTCGGTTTATGTTGAGGCCGTTGTCCGATCGTCTCGGTCGGCTCCCTCAGCCCGCTCCGTCAGCGAAGGAACACCTCGTGGACAGCGCCGCCCCGCCCGCCCCGAAGCCCACCGTGCTCCGGAGGCTGTTACCGGCCCTGGGACTGCTCCTCCTCGCGCCGGTCTGCGCCGAGTACCTGATCGGGTACGACCAGATCATCGGCCGTCCGCTGGAGCTGCTGACCGGCCTGCTCTACCTGGCCCCGCTCTACGGCACCGTCGCCGTGCTCATCCGCGAGACCGCGCGCAGGACGGGGCGCGGTTGGCCGACGATCCTGCTGCTGAGCGCGGCGTTCGGGCTGGTCCAGGCGGGGCTGGTCGACCAGAGCCTCTTCAACCCCGACTTCGTGGACGAGCCGTCGTGGGACCGGGATCGGATGCCGACGTACGTCCCCGTTCTCGGTGTGAGCGTCAAGCAGGTGCTGGGGTTCGTCGGGGGGCACGTGATCTGGAGCTTCGCCGCGCCGGTCGCCGTGGTGGAGGCGTGCGTTCCGCGGCTTGCCCGCCGGCCGTGGCTCGGCCGTGCGGGGACGGTGGTGATGGCCGTGCTGTACCTGCTGGCGGTGGTGGTGTTCACCCACGAGCACACGCGGACGTTCATGGCGAGTCCCGTCCGGCTCGGGGTGACGGCGGCGGTCGTGCTCGCACTCGTCGCCGCGGCGTTCGCCGTACCGCGCCGACCCGCCGGCGCGTCCCGGCGGACCGTGTCCCGGCGGGCCGTGTCCCCGTGGGCGGCCGGGGGCGCCGCCGTGGTCCTGCTGGCCGCGCACCAGCTGTCGCCCCCGACCTGGACCGGAGCCGCCCTGGACGCCGCCGTCCTGGCGCTCGGCGGGGGTCTGTTGCTGTGGTGCTCCCGTGCCGCGGGGTGGGGCGGCCATCACGTGCCGGCCGTCGCGGGTGCCGCGCTGCTGGTCAACGCGGGTCTGTCGTTCGCGGTGGATCCCCTGGGGGAGGTGTCCCTCACCGTCAAGTACACGGTGAACGCCGCGTTGACGGTGGCGGTGCTGGCGCTGCTGGCGGGTGCGCACCTGCGGGTACGCGGGGCGGGGGCCGGGGAGCGGGCCGGGGCGGCGCGGCACGCCCTCCGCCGCACCGGGACGCAGCCGGGCGTACCGCCGGCCGGCTGACGCGGAGCTCGCCCGAAGGGCCCCGCCGGGCCGGGTGGGGGCCGGCGGGGGCTTCGTCGGACTGGGGCCCGGTGTGGTCAGTCGCCGGTGTTGGTGGCCCAGACGGGCTGGTTGGCGCCGTTGTAGACGACGGCGTTGCCGTCGTCCTGGACGGACAGGTAGGCACCCTTGTGCCAGGTGCCGGCCGCCCAGACGGCGTTGCCGTTGGCGTCGTAGACGACGAAGTTGCCGTCCTCCTGGAAGACGGCGCGGTTGGCCTTGGGCCAGACGCCCGGTGCCTGCCAGGCGGGGCGGCCGTCCTTGTAGAGCACGAAGTTGCCGTCGCTCTGGACGCGCAGGACGGTCCGGCCGTTGCCGGAGGTCCACGCCTGGTTCTTGTAGAGGGTGGAGCCGCCGTAGAAGTGGGCGTCGCTGCGGGCGGCGGGGGCGGCGGCCGGCGCGGGCGCGGCGTCGGCGGCCGGGACGGAGGCGAGTACGGGCAGGAGCGCGAGGGCGAGCACGGGAAGACCGCGCCGCATGAAGTGCTTGATCATGGAACGAAGTTGTAGTCCGGCGGCTTCCGGGGCCGACAGCGCAGAAACGACGCGCTCACCCGTCCGGCCCAGTACCTTCAGCGCCGAAACGCCACTTCACGGCCTCCCGAAACCGGGTCGCCCCACCTCAAACCAGCGAAAATTTCCCGCTACGGCGCGAAACCACCCCTCACGGGCGTTCCTCGGCGGTGCCGGGGGCGGCAAGTCGGCTGCAAGTCCCGGGCAACCCCGCTCCGAAGACTGGGTCGCATGACCACGAACCACGTTTCCGACCCGGCCGTCCACCCCTACACCCGCGAGATGGCGATGATCCACCAGGTGTTCCGCCGCGAGTCGCGCCTGCTGGCCGAACTCGTCCAGGAGGTCCGGCCCTCCGACACCGCGCGCGCCCGGGTCCTCGCCGAGCACTGGCGGCAGTACACCGTCGGCCTGCACGCCCACCACACCGGCGAGGACGAGATGCTCTGGCCGGTCCTCCTCCCCCACCTCGACCTCGACGCCGAGCAGGTCCTCGCGATGGAGGCGCAGCACCGGGAGCTGACCGAGGGGATGGACGAGGTCCAGGCGCTCATGGACCGCTGGCAGGCGCGGGCGCTGTCGGAGGACCGCGACGAGCTGGCCGAAGCGCTGCGCAGGCACCACCGGCAGCTGTGCGCCCACCTGGACGAGGAGGAGCGTGAGGTCATGCCGCTGGTCGCGCGCCACGTGGGCGAGGAGGACTGGCGGGCGGTCGGTGAGCGGGGCCTCGCCGAGACGCCCAGGGACCGGCTGCTGATCGCCCTGGGAGCCATCCTGGAGGACTGCCCGCCCGAGGAGCGCCGGGAGTTCCTGGCCCGTCTGCCCGTCCCGGCGCGGGTGCTGTGGAAGCTGCTCGGGCAGCGGCAGTACCGGCGCGAGACCCGCCGGATCCGCGGCCGGCGCACGACCACCGTGTGAGCCGTCGGACCGGCCGGCCGCGTCCGGTCCCACCGTCCCACCGTCCCCCGCACTTCCCGTACCGATCGAGGAACCTCCACCGATGCGCATCGGATTCTCCGTCCCCCAGTTCGGCCCGTTCGCCGACCCCGGCCGCGCCGGCGCCCTGTGTACGGCCCTGGAGGCGCTGGGCTGCCACAGCCTCTGGGTGGCCGACCGGCTCCTGGCGCCGCTGACCCCGCCCGAGGGCTACCCGGGCGGGCCGATGCCCGCCCGCTACGGCACGCACCTCGATCCGCTGCTCGCGCTGGGCGTGGCGGCCGCGGCGACCGAGCGGGTGCGCCTGGGCAGCAGCACGCTCAACGCCCTGTGGCAGCCGCCCCTCGTGCTGGCACGGGCGCTCACCACCCTCGACCTGATCAGCCGCGGACGTCTGGAGGTGGGGCTCGGGCTGGGCTGGATGCGTGAGGAGTACGAGGCCGCCGCGGTCCCGTGGCAGGGGCGCGGCGCGCGGCTGGAGGAGACCCTGGACGTCCTGGAGGCCGTGTGGCGGTCCGGCACGGTCGCCCACACCGGTCGGCTGTGGACGATCCCGCCCTCGACCGTCCTGCCCAAACCCGTCCAGCGCCCGAGGCCCCCGCTCCTGCTGGGCGGGTTCACCCCGTTCGCCCTGGAGCGGGTCGGGCGGCGTGCGGACGGCTGGCTCGCCGCCTCGATGCCGCTGCCGTACTTCGACGGTCTGTGGGCGGTCGCCCGCGAGGCGGCCGAGCGGGCGGGGCGCGACCCGGCGGCGCTGCGCCGGGTGTTCCGCGTCAACGCCCACGTCACCACGGCCGAGGCGGATCCCGCGGAGACCCATCAGCGGGGAACCGTACGGCAGATCTGCGACCACCTGCGGACGATGTGCCGGGCGGACACCGACGAGGTGCTGGTGGACCTCCAGTTGACGACGGACTCGCCCGAGGAGTTCCTCGATCTGGCGGGGCGGTTCACGGCCGAGCTGACCGGCGGCTGACCGGGCCCTAGGCGGGCGCGGGCGCCGTCGGCGGGTCGTCCAGGGCGGCCCGGGCGGCGGCCTCCCAGTGGGGTGAGTCCCAGGCGGCGGCCACCCGCAGGGCTTCGTGGAAGTGGCGCCGGGCCTCGTCCGGGCGGCCCAGGAACCGGGCGAGTTCGCCCAGGGTCTGGGCGACGGGCCGGAAGACGAGGCTGAGGCTGCTGGCCCCTCCCGCCAGCCCCGCGAGGGGCAGCAGGTCCGCGTAGACCTCGGCGGCCGCCCGGCGGTCGCCGAAGGCGACGGCGGCCGCTCCGCGCAGCCCGGCGAGGATGGAGTAGGCGAAGTCGGGCAGCAGCGGGGCGCGCCGTGCGAAGACCTCGCGGGCTTCGGCGGGGCGGTCCGCGGCGAGCAGGGCGAGTGCCGTGAGGGCCTCGTTGTGCGGCTGGTACTGCTCCCACACCGCGAGGAGCACGGGGAGGACCTCCGCGAGGCGGCCCTGCTGCAGCCGTATGCACCCGATGGCCAGACCCGCGAGTCCGCTGAGGTCCACCGCTCCCCTGGCCCGCAGTTCGGCCACCGCCGAGCCCAGTTCCCGTTCCGCCTCGTCGAAGCGCCCCTGTGCCAGGGCGAGCATGGGGCGGCGCAGCCGGGCCACCGCGAACGCGCCCTGGAGTTCGTAGGTGCGGGCGATCCCGTCCGCCCGCACGAGGCACTCCTCCATGCGGGCCGGATCGTTGCGGGCGGCCGCGATGCGGGCGGCGGTGTAGGCGCTCATCCAGGAGTACTCGGGGTTGTCCTGGGAGGCCGCGACCTCGGTGAGTTCCTCCTGGAGCGGCAGGTAGGCGCCGGGGTCGAGTTCGCAGTCGATCCGGCGCAGCAGGGAGGTGAGGGTCAGGCCGCGCAGGCGCGGCTCGCCCACCGCGCGGGCGAGCTCGACGGCCTGGTGGGCGACGGTCAGGGCGCGCGGATCGGTGTCGTCCAGTGCGTCGGCGAGCTGGTCGAGGAGCAGGCACCGCTGACGGTCGGCCAGGTCCGGCCCCTCCAGCAGCCCGCCGAGTTCCTCGACGGCCTCGGGGTCGCAGTCCGCGTACGCGCGGACGCGCCAGGGGGTCGGTTCGGTCCAGGTCGTGTAGGCCGCGGTCAGCAGGTCGGGCCGCCCTTCGGCGCGGGCGACCCGTACGGCTTCCCGCTGTGCTTCGCGGGCGGGTACGACGGCGCCCATCCGGATCCGGCAGTCGACCAGCCGGCCGAGCAGCAGGACGCGCAGCAGGGGGGCGTCCTGGCCGGCGAAGGCGGCCGGGTGGTCGGTCAGCAGGCGCAGGGCCTCGCCGAGGAGGGTTTCGGCGTTCTGCGGCGCGTAGCGGCGTACGGCCTGCTCGCCCGCGAGGCGGGCGTGGTGGACCGCGGGCCCGGCGTCGGCGGTGACGACCGATGCCGCCCGCAGGAGGTGGTGGGCCGTGGCGGCGACGTCGTCGGAGCCGAGGGCGATCAGGCTGCGGCCGAGCCGTGAGTGCATGCGGGCCAGCCGCAGGCGGGTGAGGTCGGCTTCGAGGGCGTCGCGTACGAGGGCGTGGCTGAAGCGGACCGTGCCCGGGCGCGGTTCGGTGAGCAGTCCCGCGGTGATGCCCGCGTCCAGGGCGTCGAGGAGCTGGTCGGGGTCCTGGTCCGCCGCGTGGACCAGGAGGGCGACGGGCGCCTCGCGTCCGGCGACGGCCGCCAGGCGCAGTCCGGCGGTGACGGTCGGCGCGAGCAGGGCCAGCCGTCGCCGCAGCACGTCCTGGACGCCCTGGGGGATGCTGGCCAGTGCCTTCTCCTCCCCCTCTTCGGCCAGCAGGAGCGAGCTCTCGCGCAGGTAGAAGGGGTTTCCGTCGGCCCGTTCGGCCAGGGCGGCCGCGGCCCGGTCGCTCATGGCGGTCGTCGTGCGCCGCAGCAGCGCCTTCGCCTGCGTGTCCGACAGTCCGGCGAGTGCCAGCCGTACGGGCGGGCTCGGGTGGGCGGCGAGGCGAGCGAGTGCCGAGGTCAGGTCGCCCTCGCCGGTACGGTACGAGCCCACCAGGAGCAGCGGGACGTCGCGCAGGTGCTCGGCGCAGAGGAGGAACAGTTCGACGCTCTCCTGGTCGCCCCGGTGGAGGTCGTCCAGGAAGACGGCCAGGGGCTGTCGCAGGGCCGTCTCGCGGAGCCAGCCGATCAGCGCCTTGTGGAGCCGGAAACGGCGGGCGGGGCTGCCGTCCGGCTGGGCGGGTCCGGTCTCGGTGCCGGGGGCCAGGAGGGGGGCGAGCTCCTCGGCGTACGGCCCGGGCGGGGCGGCCTGCGCGAGGGCCGGCAGCATGTCGAACCAGGCCCGGCCGGGCGGGGCGCCCTCGGTCTCCGGGCACTGTCCGAAGGACGACAGCCAGCCCTGTGGGGGCAGTTGCCGGAGGGTGGCCTCCAGGAGGCTCGACTTGCCGATTCCGGCTTCTCCGGAGACCAGCACCACCTGGGCCCGGCCGCCGCGTGCCCGGTCGGCGGCGGCGGCGATCCGGGCGAGCTCCTCGTCGCGGCCCAGGAGGCGGTCGGCGCAGAGCACCGTCGGGGTGGTGGGCGTCGCGTGGCGGGCGGGCGCGGTCGGTGTCCCTGCCGTCGCCGGGGCGAGGGGCGCCGCCTGCGGCCGGTCGGCGGGCAGGGCGGGGGTGCCGGGCGTGCCGGATCCGCCGGTCTCCCGGTGGAGCAGGTCGAACCGCTGGTGCAGCAGTGCCTGTTCCAGTTCCAGCAGGGCGGGGCCGGGATCGACGCCCAGTTCCTCATCGAGGAGGCGCCGGGCCTGCCGCAGCGCGGCCAGGGCATCGCCCTGGCGGTCGTGGGCCCACAGCGCCAGGGCCAGCAGCCGCCAGCCCTCCTCGTGGAGCGGTTGTTCCCTGGTCAGCGCCCTCGCGTCGGCGAGTACCCGCGGGGCCTGTCCGCAGCGCAGCTGTGCCGCCGCGAGCCGCTCGCGGGCGCTGCGCCGTATCTCCTCCAGGCGGGTGCGCTCGCCGGCGGTCCACGGCTCGTCGGCGAACTCGGCGTACGGCTGTCCGCCCCAGGTGGCGAGCGCCCGGGTCAGGCCCTCGGCGGCCTCGTGCGCGGGCAGCCCCGCCGCCGGGACGGCGGCCACCTGGTCCTCGAACACCCAGGCGTCGACCGCGCCCCGCTCCACGGCGAGGGCGTAGCCGTAGGGTGCGCTGACCAGGATCCGCGCCGGGGTGCGGGGCGGCCGCTCCGGTTCGAGGGCCCGGCGCAGGCGTGCGACGTAGGCGTGGAGCGAGGCCTGCGCGCTCGGCGGGACGCGCGTCGGCCACAGCCTCTCGATGATGCGCTCCGTGGGGACGACCGACCCGCGGGCGACCAGCAGTTGGGCCAGGATCATCCGCGCGAGCCGGCCCCGGGTATCGGCCGGACGGCCGTCGACCTCGACCCGGAAAGGACCGAGCACCTGCAATGTGATCATGACGAGGACATCGTAGACGGTCCCTCGTCAGTGGTGCGGGGCCCGCATCACCGACAAGGGCGGTGCGGGCCCGTCCGGCCCCGCGGGCACGGGGCGGGCGCAGGGGCGCCGAGGCCGGGCGAGGACGGTGGCGAGGCGGTTCAACAGGGTGCGCACAAAGGTTCCTTCCGCAGGACGGCGGCTCGGCACCCTCAGCTCCCGTCCATCCGCGGCCCCGGCTCCGCGAGGGCGCGGAAGCGGTCCCACTGCACCGTGGGGCGACGCAGGCCGCGGCGCCGGAGGTAGCGGTCGGTGGACCTCTTCGTCCGGCGCAGGACCCGCAGGGCGTCGCTCGCGCGGCCCGAGCCCATGGGCTCGATGACGGTGGAGGGCTCCAGGAGCCATCCCGCGTCGGTGCGCCGCAGCTCGCCGCGCACGAGCGCGTTGTACATGTGGTTGAGCAGTTCGTCGTGCCGGTGGACCAGCAGGCTGGCCGGCCCCGGCTCGACGGGGCAGTCCGGCGGCACCTCGACGAGGAAGCCCGAGGCCGTCGGATTCGGGCGGGTGCGGGCCAGGAGCGGCGCTCCCGAGGCACTGCGCGCGGCGAGCACCGCCGAGGGCGTGCGCCCCAGTTGTTCGGCTCCGGGGAGTGGCGGCGTGCCGGTGGCGACGACCGGCAGGTCCTGGTTCAGCAGCTCTTCCAGCGGCGGCCGCACGATGACCTGTTCCGGTTCGACCGTGATGAGGAGCCGCAGGTAGTACCAGGACATCATCGGCCTCATGGGAAACCGGAGGTAGGCGCGGCTGTGCGGCTGCCGTTCGAAGAGCATGCGCCAGTACTCCTCGGCGCCCCGCGGGCCCGTCATGACCGTGTCCGGGCACTCGGCGCGGCCGCTGACGAAGATCTGCGGGGCGTGTTCGAGTCCGCTGCCCGTCGGGTCGGAGAAGAGCAGGGCCACCCGGCCGTCGCGCCGTATGTTGAACGCCTTCTGCGCGAAGGCGAGGGACGTGGTCAGCAGCAGGGTCCCGTCCTCGCGGCGCGCGACGGCCGTCGGCCAGGCCAGGGGCGTTCCGTCCTTCGCCAGGGTGACGAACTCGCAGGTGCGGTAGGCGTCCAGGACGCCCGGGGGCGCGGAGTCGAGCGGCGTCGTCGCGCCGCTGCGTCCGGCACCGCGTCCGGCACTGCGCTCACCCGCCGGGGCGAGGGGGCGGGCGACGCCCGCTTCGTGAAGGTGGGGGCCTCGGGGGGCACTGCTGGGGGACACGCTCGTTTGCTCCAGGTTCGAATGCCGACAGCGGATACGACACCGTCGCCGCCCCCTCTTGGTATGCACTTGGCACCGACTTGCCGCCGCGACGACGACGGCGACGGCGGGGCGGCTTTCACTCGGTGGTGTGAAAGGGCCTCCGCGCCCGCCCGGGGCGCCTTGTGAGGCAGGATTTCCGGGAGGGCGCCGACCCTACACTCCACGCACATGTCGCTATGGCTGCTCAACCACTACAGCACCTTCACCCTGGCGTTCGGCACGGTCGGAGCGACCGTCGTCCTGGCCGTCGCCGGCACCGTGCTGCTGCGCCGCAGGCATCCGTCGCTGGCCCGCGGAGAACACAACGACATGGTCGGCGTCACGCTGGGGATGTTCGGCGCCATCTACGGGATCATCCTCGCGTTCGTGATCGTCACCTTGTGGACACAACTGGAGGAAGCCCAGACCATCGTCGCCAAGGAAGCCACCAGCGCGGCACTCATCACCCGGGACGCCGCGGCGTTCCCCAAGCCGGTGCGCGAGCGGGTCGACACGGCCGTGAGCGGCTACGTCCACGCCGTGGTCGAGGACCAATGGCCCCGGATGCGCGCCGGAAATCCCAGCTACGGAGCCACCGAGGTCCATCTGCAGGACGCGTTCCAAGCACTCCAGACGTATGTCCCGCAGAGCCAGGCGGAGCAGGTCTTCTACGAACAGGCAGCCAACCAGCTCAACGACATGGCCGCCCAACGCCGTGCCCGCATCACCATGGCACGCCAGGAACTGCCGCCCCTGCTCCAGGCCCTGGCCTTCGGCGGCGCGCTCGTCCTGATCCCCCTCACCTTCCTCTACGGTCTGCGCAAGATGCTGGTCCAGGTGCTGTTCGTCGCCTCGGTCGCCGCGCTGGTCGCGTTCAGCCTGCTCCTCGTCTTCGTCCTGGACCGGCCCTTCTCCGGCGACCTCAGCGTCAGTCCGGCCCCCTACCGGGAAGGAGCCCTGGCGCAGTACTGGCCCCGGTGAACTCCCCGCGGCCGCTCCGCCGCACACGGAGCCGACGTCGCCGCCCTGGCAAGGCATCGACGGGCGGGAGCCGGTGTGCGGTCCCGCCCGTCGGCGCCTTGCCGTTGCACGGGCTCAGACGATCTGCACGCGCCGTACGGAGACGACGGGGAACCAGGTGCTGCTGGCGTGGTAGGTCTGGCCGGGCTCCAGCACCTGCGCCTCCCTGCCCTCGGCGCACTCGGCGACGAGGAACACCTTCAGCTTGCGGTCGGTGTGGTTGACCACCTCGCGCTGCCCGACGTTGGAGGCGTTCATGGTGTTGTAGCACTGGCCGTCGACCGGGTTGGTGATCTTCGTCCCGTAGTACTCGATGGTCCCGGTGGCGGCCTGGGCGACGCCGCCACCGGCGAGCAGGGCGGCTGCGGAGAGGCCCGCGAGAACGGGGACACTGCGGCGGAGATGGCGCATGGTTCTCCTTCTGCTGATCGTTGGACTGAACGCTCGGGGATCCGAGGCCGTGCGCCACCGTAACCAGGGCCGTTATCTATCCGTTATCTCACGCTCTGTCAGACCAGGGTCAGCGGTCCGACCAGTGCCCGACGGGGCGGTGGGGACAGGTGCGGCACTCGAAGACGTAGACGTTGATGCCGCAGGTGTCCAGACGCGTGGGGTTGAACGCCTCGGATTCCCACAGCCGCCGGGTCTCGGCGCTCTCGGTGGTCCGGTCCTCCTCGGGAAGCCACGTACGCCAGGACTCGCTGTCGAATTCACCCTCGGCCACGGTCAGGAGGTGGTCCATCCGGCCCCCGCACGTGGCACAGTCCGGCCAGCAGGGCTCCTGGCGCCAGCCCGGGTAGCCGCCCAGCTTGGTTCCCGGGGCGTCGGCAAGATGCGATGAGTACCGCAGCCCGGTCTCGGCCAGCAGGGCTTCGAAACGGTCCTCAAGTGCGTCGCGGAGATCCCGGGGAGTGTCATTCCTCGGGTACTCGGTCACTCGCTCGGGGTGGACCACGCAGGGCGCCGGGTACCAGCCGTCGGGAAGCCCCGTCGCCGACGGGACGGGTGTCTCCCCCACCGCTCCGATGGCGAGGGAGTCTCGCCAGTACACCCGGGGCAGCGGGTGGCAGTGGGTGCCGTGCGCGTAGGGACACCACAGGACCTGGAGCAGATCGGTGCCCTCGGGGAAGGGCAGGGTGGGTACGTCGGCCCGGCGGATCTGCACGATGGGGGCCATGGGCGCGGCGGGTTCGAGCCGGCTCGTGGTGTCGGGGTCGTAGTGTTCCGCGTCGCACACCGGCCATGGTTCGTCGGCGGGCCACAGCAGAGGACCACCGACGGAGCTGTCCCGGCAGGCCGGAGAACCGGGGCGGGGGTGCAGGCGGACGGACTCACGGCGGAAGGGAAGCAGCTCGGGGAAGACGCTTTCCACGTCGACCGGACGGCCGGGGGTATGACGGGACATGGGCCGAACTCTAGAACGGGGATACGACAACCACCCCCGGTGGGCAGCCGTGACCCGGTCAGGCGCGCCGACGAGACCCGCCCCCGCGACACCGTGGTGCCGTCCTCCGAGGTCACTTCGCCGCCGGCAACGCTTCGACACCGACCGTCGGCGTTTCGGCCAATCGCCCCGGGCGCCGTGTCCTTGCGCTGCACGGGTCGGTGCAGTGCACACCTTCGGGAAACCGCTGAATCGCAGGGCGCACAACACGTCCGAAAGGAACAGATGCTCGAAATCGTGCGGCGTCGTTGAACACGGCGACGCCACCATCACGTCCAGAGGGGGAACACATTGACGTCGGTCGAACCAGGCGGCGACGAGACCGCGGACGGCATCTCGGACGCCGAGCGGGAGCTGTACGGGGGCAGGCTGCGCTACGACCAGTCCTACGTCCGGCATGAAGGGCCGCTGACCCGGCTGAAGTTCGGGCACATGGCGGCCGCGCTGCCGCGCATGGTGGGCATGGTGCTGCGCACCGGCTGGAAGGCGGACCGGCGCGCGCTGACGGGGGTCGTGGCGGCCGAGCTCGGGCAGGGCGTGACGGCCGCGTGGGGCCTGGTGGCGGTCAACGGCGTGCTCGCGCAGTTGTTCGCCGACGGTCCGACGGTGGACAAGCTCCGCGACGCTCTGCCCTCCCTGGTGGCGCTCGCCGTCGCCGCGGTGGCCGGCGCCGTGCTGTCGGCCTGGTCGACGGCCATGTCGGGCCGGCTGGAGCCCCAGGTGGAGCGGGCGGTCTCCGCCCGCTACTACACGGCCGTCACCGGGGTGGAGGTGGAGGCGACCGAGCGGCCGGAGGTCCAGCGGATCCTGGAGGCCGGGCGGTTCGGCACGGACTCGTCCCGCACCATGCTCCGGCTGTCGGTCGGCGTCGGCAACGTGGTGATCGGCATGGTGGCGGCCGCGATCGTGCTCGCCGCACTGCACTGGGCGCTGCTGCCGATGCTGCTGGCGATCGCCCTGCCCAAGGGGTGGGGCGCGGTCCGCTCCGCGCGCCGCGACTACCTCTCCCGGATGACCTGGGTCGACCACCGCAGGGCGATCGCCTCCCTGCTCGCCTACCTGACCCGCCCGCACGCCGCCGGTGAGCTCCGCGTGCACGCCGCCGGCGTGAAACTGCTCTCCGGCTACGAGGAGATGTCGCGGCAGACGGAGGCCGAGCAGCGGCGCCTCGCCCGGGCACAGGCATCCACGGACCTGGTCGCGGGCGCGTTCGCCGGTACGGCATCGCTGGCCTGCTACGGGGTGCTGTGGTGGCTGCTGGCGACCGGCGGTCTACCGCTCGCCGTCGGCGGGACCGCCGTGATCGCCATCCGCACGTCGACGGCGCGCCTGACGTCGCTGGTGCAGCAGGTGAACCGGCTGTACGAGGAGCTGCTGTTCCTCACCGACACCGAGGACGCGATCAAGGTGGCGGGCGAGAACGCGATCCCGCTCACCGGCACGCCGCTGCCCGCGCCGGTGCGGGAGGTGAGGACGGAGGCGGTCTCGTTCACCTATCCGGGTTCCGACGGCCCGTCCCTGAAGGGCGTGAGCGTGCGCGTGCCGCGGGGGAAGGTGACGGCCCTGGTGGGGGCGAACGGCTCGGGGAAGACCACCCTCACGAAGGTGCTGGCCGGACTGCTGCTCCCCGCCGAGGGAGACGTGTGGTGGGTGGGCGAGTCGGGCGAGCGCGTCGAGCTGCGTGCGGCCGACCGCGCCCGGGTCTTCGCCGAAGTCGGGCTGCTGGCTCAGGACTTCCCGCGCTGGGAGATGACGGCCGCCGCGAACGTGGCCATCGGTGCCGGCGACCGTCCCCGGGACATGGACCGCGTCCGCAGGGCCGCCGGCGAGGCGGGCGTGCTGGAGCTGGTCGAGGGCCTGCCGTACGGCTGGGACTCGATCGTGTTCAAGGGCTACGAACGGGGTGTCCAGCTCTCGGGGGGTCAGTGGCAGAAGCTGGGGTCGGCTCGCACCAGGTACCGGCGCGCGCCGTTCCTGCTGGTCGACGAGCCGACCAGCGCGCTGGACCCCCATGCGGAGATCGCCGCGTTCCAGGGGCTGTGGTCCCTGGCCGGGGAAGGGCACGCGGTCGTGCTCGTCACCCACCGGCTCGCCGCGACCATGCACGCCGACCACATCTACGTGCTCGATCAGGGACGTGTCGTCGAGGACGGCACCCACGAGGACCTGATGTCCCGTACGGGAGGCCTGTACCAGGGGATGTTCACCGCCCAGGCCGCGCAGTACGGGATCGCGCCGGCACCCGACGGCGTGCCCGGCCCCCGCAGCGCCCGGCCGGCCGGTCACGAGACGGCGGGCTGATCCGTCCGAGCGCCCCCTTCCCCTCAGCCCGCCCCGCCCCCACGACTTCGAAAGCGAGACGACACCCATGTCCCCCAGCTCCAGCGCGATCCGCAGGACCGTCGAGGCGTATCTCGGCCGGCACCCCGGCGAGCGTGACGCCCTGGCCGGGCTCCTTGCCGCGCTGGACCGGCCCGTCGACGCGACCGCCCGGACGACGCTGCCCGGGCACATCACGTGCAGCGCCGTCGTCATCGACCGGCAGGGCCGGGTCCTGCACGTGCGGCACCGGGCCACCGGCGGCCTCCTGTCCGCGCCGGGCGGCCACGTGGAGGCCGGGGACCGCACGCTGCTCGCCGCGGCGCTGCGCGGGGTGTCGGAGGAGGCCGGGATCGCGCCGGGCGCCCTGTGCCTGACCCGGCGGCTGCTCGGCTCTCCCATCGACATCGACGTCCACGACATCGACGCCGTCCCGTCCAAGGGGGAACCGGCCCACCGCCACTACGACGTCCGTTACGTCTTCCACCTCGCCGGCGAGGAACCGCCGAGGATCGTGCTGCGGGACGAGGAGGTCTCCGGCGCCCGGTGGCTCCCGCAGTCGGAGGTCACCTCGCCGACGCTGCGCGCGAAACTCCTCGCGGCGCGGCTGGACGGCCGGCCCGAGCCGGTGAACGCCTCCGCGCTGATCCACGACGGAGCCGGCCGGTACCTGCTCCATCTGCGCGACCACAAGCCCGGCGTGATCCGGGAATCGGGGGCGTTCGCCCTTCTCGGCGGCGGCCGCACGCACGACGACCGGAGCCTTGAGGACACCCTGCTGCGGGAGCTGTCCGAGGAAGTGCCCGGCCTCCGCCTCGATGACGTACAGCCCTACGCCGTGGAGACCGCCACCGGCATCGGCGGCCTCAGCGTCCCGGTCCGGGTCTTCGCCGGCCGATGGCGCGGCGACCCCGACCGTCTCACGCTGCACGAGGGGGTGCTGCTGCGCTGGTTCGCGCCCGGCGACGTGGACCGGCTGCGCCTGAGTCCCGCCACCGGGGACCTCATTCGCCGGCACGCGGCCGAGAACCCCCCGGACACCGGTCCGGCCGTGGTTCCTCGCGTGTGGGACGGGGGCAGCCGGACGGTGCTGAACGGGGTCGGAGTCCACCTCCACCTCGAAGACGCCGAAGGCCGGGTCCTTCTCGGTCTGCGTCACCCCGAGTCGAAGTACGCGGGTGGCACCTGGCACTACCTCGCCGGGCGGTGCGAGCAGGAGTCCGCCCTCGCGTGCCTGGTCCGCGAGGCGTGGGAGGAAGCGGGGCTGGTCATCGACCCCGCGGACGCGGAGCTCGCGCACGTGGTGCACGTCGTCGACGCCCCCGGCAGCCTGCCCCTGATGCAGCTCGTGTTCCGGGCACGCCGGTGGGAGGGCACCCCCGAGGTCCGCGAGCCCGACAAGTGTCTGGCCTGGCAGTGGTGGCCGCGCCACGAGCTCCCGGACCGCCTCGTCTCCTACACGCGCACGGCCATCGCCGCGGTCTCCGAAGGCCGGCCCTATTCTCAGCTGGGGTGGTGAGCGGGCAGACGGGCTGGTGAACGAAGTCCCGCCAGAAGGCGACGGTGGCTCCAGGCGGTCCGTGGCACGCCTGGCCGCCCACTCGGATCACCACTAGCCTCGGCACCTTCGTCGATCACTGGAGTTCGCCGCCATGTCGCTGCCTCGCATCGGAGTCGTCATCGTCACGATGGGCACCCGCCCGCGTGAGCTCGAAGCCCTGCTCGCTTCCGTGGAGAAGCAGGACGTGCCTGCGACACGAGTGGTTCTGATCGGCAACGCGACGCCTCTCACCGACGTCACGGCGGACGTGACCAAGGTCCCGCTTGAGGAGAACCTCGGCTGCCCCGGCGGCCGCAACGTCGGACTGCGGATGCTGCGCGAATCGGGCGAGGTCGACGTCGTCGTCGAGCTCGACGACGACGGGCTGCTCATCGCCGACGACGTGTTCCGCACGGTCCGGCAGCTGTTCTCGGCAGATCCCAGGCTGGGGATCGTCGGGTTCCGGGTCGCGGACGAGCACGGGCAGACAGAGCGGCGCTGGGTGCCCCGGCTGCGGGCGGACGATCCGATGCGCCGCGGCCTGGTGACCGCGTTCCTCGGTGGGGGCCATGCCTTCTCGGTTCCGATGCTGAACCGGATCGGTGATTGGCCCGGCGAGTTCTTCTTCGGGCATGAGGAGACCGACCTCGCCTGGAGGGCCCTGGACGACGGCTGGAAGGTCCTGTACGAACCCGGACTTGTCCTCCAGCACCCCAGGACTTCTCCCGCCCGGCATGCCGTCTACTACCGGTTCACCGCCCGCAACCGGGTCTGGCTCGCGCGCCGTCGGCTGCCCGTCCCGCTGGTCCCGGTCTATCTCGGCGTCTGGATCATCCTCACCCTGGCACGCGTCCGGTCCTTCGCGGGCCTGAAGGCATGGTGCGGCGGATTCGCCGAGGGAATGCGGACTCCGTGCGGGCCCCGCAAGCCCATGAGGTGGCGCACGGTGTGGCGGATGACGCGTCTGGGACGCCCCCCGCTGATCTGACGGCCACGACGGCCTGGTCTTCCGGCGATCGTGCCCGGTCGTCGGACTGGGGACTCGCCGGTCTCAGCCCCGGGAGCGGCGCTGGCGGGGGGCGCGGCGGCGGCGCGGTTCGGGGTCGGGAGCGGCCTGGGGGGAGGAGAAGCCGCCCGGTACTGCGGCGCGCTGCGCCGGTTGCTCCGCGGACGGGGCCGCTGGCGCGCCCAGGGTGGGCTTGGCCGTGGCCAGGATGGTGATGTGCGGGATGTGGCGGGCGCAGGCCTGGCAGACCTCGGCCAGGGTCCACACCTGGCCCACGGCCGGGTTGTGCACGAGTACGAGCAGGCCGGTCCCGGCGCAGTGGACGCGGGTTTCGTGGAGTGCGCACTCCGCGCTGCCGCAGCTGCAGGCGGCGTTGGGCCGGGCGCCGGCGATCCGGCCGTGGGCCTTGGCGTGTTCCGCGGCGAAGCGGCGCATGCCCGCGGCGTCCTTCGAGCGGGGAGGCATCCGGCAGGCGGCGGTGCTGCACGTGACGGACACCGTGTGGTCGGGATGGCCGGTGAGGCGGACCGTCCAGGTCCGTCCCGGCACACGTGCTGCGGGCATTGAGGTCACGTCGGGGTCCCGTCGTCGTGCTGGTACTGGCGGCGTTCCGGCCGGCCCCCGAAGGAGCCGGGGTGGCCTACGCCGTGTCGCGGAGGACAACGCCGACGGCGCGAGGCGCTCTGAGTCGGGGTGCGCGCAGGACGGCAACCACCTCGCCGAGGATAACCGCGGCGTCGCCGGTGATCGCACCCCGGTACGGAACATCTCTTCGATGATAGGGCGAGGCCCTGATGCCGCTGCCGAAGGCCGAGCCGTACGGGTACGCGGCCGGGTTCAGGAGCGTGGTGCGACGGCCTCCAGCTCGTCGACGGTGCCGGACATGAGGACCCGGAGGTGTGCGGTGAGGTGCTCGGTGGGCCAGTCCCACCAGGCGAGGGCGCACAGGCGGGCGATCTCGTCGTCGGTGTAGCGGGTGCGCAGGAGCCTGGCGGGGTTGCCGCCGACGATGCCGTAGTCGGGGACGTCGTCCACGACCACGGAACCGGAAGCGATCACCGCGCCGTGCCCGATGCGTACTCCGGGCATGACCATGGCGTGGTAGCCGAACCAGACGTCGTTGCCGACGACGGTGTCGCCCCTGCCGGGCAGAGCGGTGATCAGATCGAAGTGCTCGGCCCAGGATCCGCCCATGATCGGGAAGGGGAACGTGGAGGGGCCGTCCATCCGGTGGTTGGCGCCGTTCATGATGAACCGCACCCCGGTGCCCAGCGCGCAGAACTTGCCGATGCGCAGCTTCTCCGGGCCGTAGTGGTAGAGGACGTTGCGGGTCTCGAACGCGGTCGGGTCCTCCGGATCGTCGTAGTAGGAGTACTCCCCGACCTCGATCAGGGGCGAGGTCACCAGCGGCTTCAGCAGGACCACGCGCGGCTGCCCGGGGAAGGGGTGGAGCACCGTCGGGTCAGGGGGGATGCGGTTCACGGCAGTACCTCTCTGCGGGCGTCGGCCGGCGGAGCCGGTGGGGGCGCAGCCCCCGATGTCCGAGGCGCGTGCGATGATCCACCGATTCTGGCCTGTCAGGGGATCCGGGGATCCGCGCGGCGGCGCAAAGCCGGCGGACGGGCGACGTGAGCGTGCAAAGGGTGGGGAAGAAATGAAGACCAGGACGACGACCGGTCTCGTCGCTGCGGTGGCCGTGGTGGCGGGGACGGCGGGCTGTTCCGCCGCGGCGGTGACGCAGAAGGCCGCCGGTGAGTCGGCCGAGACGGTGCTCCAGGCGCTGTCCCATGTCTCGGACGAGGCCTCGAAGGCGGGCTCGGCCGAGATCAGCGCCACCATGGCCGGCCCGGCGACCGATGGCAGGACGGTGACGATGAAGGGCCTCTACTCGTGGGGGGACGGCGGCCTGGCCATGGAGACGGCGATGCCGGCCGAGGACGTCCGGATGGAGAACCTGGTCAAGGACGGCACGGTCACCATCCGGATGGTGAACGGCTCCTACTACTACCGGGTCGACCGGATGGAGAGCGGCCCGTACGAGGGGAAGTCCTGGCTGAAGGTCGAGGCGGCCGCGATCGTGGGCGAGAAGGGCGCGGCCGGTATGGCCCAGGGTCAGGGTGACCCGACGGCCGGCCTCAAGGGCCTGAAGTACGCCAGGGACGCCGCCTGGGTGGGCGTGGAGACCGTCAACGGGAAGAGCACCAAGCACTACCGGGCGTCGATCCCCGCCGCCAAGATGGGCTCCGCCGCCGAGGACATGTACAAGAACCTCGGGTTTTCCGGCGAGGTGGTGACGGACGTGTGGCTGGACGAGAAGGGCGCCCCGGCCCGGGTGAACCAGGCCTTCGGCACGACCAGCGTGTCGCTCGACTTCCTGTCCTTCGGAGGCACGAGGACCGTGGAGGTCCCGCCCGCATCCGACGTCGCGGACATCACCGCGGTCTACAAGGAGCAGAAGGAAGGCAAGGCGGTCTGAGGGCCCGCCCCGGCACGGGTGACGATCGGTTCCCGGCGGGGAACGGGGACTACCCTGGTCCCGGTCCGTTCGTCGGACGGTCGGGATGGCGGGGGTTGGGAACGTGACGCTGCGGGACGGTGATCCGCGCACGATCGGCGGCTACCGGCTGGAGGGCAGGCTCGGCGAGGGCGGGATGGGCGTGGTCTACCGCGCGCGGTCGCTGTCCGGGCGGCAGGTCGCCGTCAAGGTCATCCAGCCCGGCCTGGCCGGTGACCCCGCGTTCCGGCAGCGGTTCCGCCGGGAGGTCGCGGCCGCCCGGCAGGTGAGCGGGGCGTTCACCGCGCCGGTGGTGGACGCGGACGTCGACGCGGAGGCGCCGTGGCTGGCCACCCTGTTCGTGGCCGGCCCCTCGCTGGCCCAACGGGTGCGCCACCAGGGTCCGTTGCCGACGGCCGAGGTGTGGGTGCTGGCGGCCGGGCTGGTGGAAGCGCTGCGGGACATCCACCGCGTGGGGCTGGTGCACCGGGACCTCAAGCCCGGCAACGTGCTGCTCGCGGAGGACGGCCCGCGGGTCATCGACTTCGGCATCGCCCGGGCCGTGGCCGGGGCGGGGGCCGGCGCGACGGCGCTGACCCGGACCGGGGTGGCGATCGGCACGCCGCCGTTCATGGCGCCGGAGCAGTTCCGGCGGGGTGATGTGGGCCCGGCCGCGGACGTGTTCGCCCTCGGCTCGGTTCTGGTCCACGCCGCCACGGGACGGGGCCCGTTCGAGGGCGGCCACCCCGATGCCGTGGGGTTCCTGGTGGTCCACGAGCCCCCGGACCTGACAGACCTCTCGCCGGAACTGCTTCCGCTGGTCGAACCCTGCCTGGCCAAGGACCCGGCGGACCGCCCCGCGGTTGCCGGCCTCCTGGCCCTCGTGGAGGCGAAGCTGTCCGCGGCGGACGGGGCCTACGCCCCCCGGACCCCAACCGCCGTGGCTCCCGCCGCACCGGTTGCGCCGGACCGGGTCGTCGTCCCGGGCCCGGCCGCCGGGGCCGCCCCGCCGGTCCCGGCGGCCGGGGGGTCCCCGGCGCCCGGTGGTGTCTTCGGGCCCCCGCCCACGGTCACCGCGGTACCGCCGCCGCTGCCCGCCGGGGCGGGCGCGCCGCCCGGATCCGGAGGGCCCGAGCCGGCGCAGGACGCGGGACCTGTGGACCGGCAGGGGGACGCGGAGCAGGTCCGGGAGGACGTCGGCTGGTCGAGGCGGGAAGCCGACGCTCCGCCCCGGCGCCGACGGCGGACCAGGGTCGTCGTGGCCGTGGCGGCCGCGCTGGCCCTCGGAGCCGGCGGGATCACGGCCTGGCAACAGCTGCGGGACGACGGCGAGGGGGGCCACGGCTCCGGCGCGGCCTCCGGAGGGCCGAGCTCCGGCCCGAACGGCCCCGCCTGTGGGCCCGCGGGGGCGGTCAACGCCGCCGGGGCCGGTTCCTTCAAGGTGGCCATGGACCACTGGGCGGCCGGCTACCAGGAGGCCTGCCCCGGCTCCCGCACCACCTACGTGCCCGCCGGTTCCGGTGCCGGAATCCAGCAGTTCGGGGCCGGCTCGGCCGACTTCGCCGTGGTCGACCGGACCCTGACGGCGGCACAGGCCGAGGCGGCCGCCGCCCGCTGCCCCGGCGGGAAGCCGGTCCAGCTGCCGCTCGGCGTGCTGCCCGTGGCCGTCGTCGTCAACCTGCCGGGCGTGGACTCGCTGACCCTGGACCCGCCCACCCTCGCCCGGATCTTCCGCGGCCAGCTCACCCGGTGGAACGATCCGGAGATCGCGGCCGTCAACCCCGGCCGGCTCCTGCCCGACACCGCGATCCGTGTGGTCTCCCCGACCGACGAGTCCTCCACGACGCTCACCTTCACCCAGTACCTGTCCAAGGTCGTCCCCACCGGCTGGGGAAGCGTCCCGCAGTCCTCGCTGGCGGCCGTCAACGGGGGCCCGGGCGTCGCGAGCGCGCTCGTGGCCCAGGCGGTCAAGCAGACCACCGGGTCCGTCTCGTTCACCTGGTCGGGGGGCGAGGCCACGGGCCTGACCACGGTCCGGCTGGCGACGGGCGCGCCCGAGCCGGTCGGCGTCGGCACGGATTCGGCCACCAAGGCCCTGACCACCGCCCGGATCACGGGCACCGGGGCCGATCTCGCCCTGGAACCGGACTTCACCACCAAGGCCGCGGGCGCCTATCCGATCGTGCAGATCGGCTACGCCGTGCTGTGCGACCGGGGCAACGACGGCGCCGCCCTGGCCCGTACGCGGCCCTTCCTCGGCTCCGTCGTCGCCGAGGGCGACGGGGCCGTGCAGAGCGGCTACGGCAAGCTGCCGCCCGCCCTCGCGGAGAAGGTCCGCGGGAGCCTCGCCACCCTCGGCTGAGCCCAGGGGGGGCCGGGCCCGGGCGGGATACGTCGGGAATCTTTGACGCGTCGGAGATTCCCGACGTATCTTGGGCTCATGCCTACGGATGTGTTCGGCGTGCTCGCCAATCCCGTGCGCCGCAGACTGCTGGAGAGCCTGCGCGAAGGGCCTCGCTCCACCGGCGAGCTGGCCGGGATGTTCGATCTCGGGCGCCCCGCCGTCTCCGAGCACCTCGCGGTGCTCCGTACCGCCGGACTGGTACGGGAGGAGCCGCGCGGCCGGCACCGCTTCTACCACCTCGAACCGGCCCGGCTGGCCGAGGTGAGCGAGTGGCTGCATCCGTTCGAGCACTACTGGAAGCAGCGACTTCAGGCGCTGTCCGATCTCCTGGACGAGGAAAACGGAACATGACGACCGAGAGCGACACGATCACCTGCGAGAAGCACCTGCCCCACCCCCCGGCGGCGGTGTGGAAGGCCCTGACCGACCCCGGGCTGCACGCCCGCTGGTGGGCCGCCGGCGACATCAAACCGGTCGTCGGCCACCGCTTCACCCTCGACATGGGCAACGCCTTCGGCCACCAGGCCTGCGAGGTCACCGACGTGGACGAAGAGCGCCTGCTCGCCTACCGGTTCGCCGAGGGCACGCTGGACACCACCATCACCTGGACCCTGCACCCGCAGGACGGCGGCACCCGCCTCGTCCTCACCCACGCCGGCTTCGACCTCGACTCCCCCATGGGGCGACAGGCGCTCGCGGGCATGGGCAAGGGGTGGCCCCACGTCCTGGACAAGCTCGCCGCGACCCTCGCCGGGGCAGCCTGACCCCCGGCTCCGGGACGAGGTCGTGGCGGAGGGTCAGGCCCGGCCGAGGGGCCGGCCGCCGGTGCTCACGAGGGAATCGGCGCCGGGTCGGGGCGGGCCCCGCCGGTGCGTCCGGCAGGAGCCGGACCGCCGAACCAACGGCCGAGGGCGTGCTGGAACTCCTCGCGGTCCGGGTGCCGGTCGCCCGCCCAGGCGACCACGCCGTCGGGCCGCACCAGCACGGCACCCAGCCCGAGGTCGTTCACCGGCGGGCCGGCCGCGTACCGTATCCGGTCCTCCCAGCCGGTCACGGAAGCGTGCAGGAGCCGGTCCGTGCCGAAATCGAGCACGACGCCCCGGCCGTCCTCCATGAGGTTGCCCAGGCGGGTGCCGTTCTCGAAGAGGAAGTCGGGGGCACTGCGGCCGACCAGCGGGTGCTCGCTGCCGAGGTCGTACCGGATCCACGACCCCGACAGCTTCTCGGACACGTAGGTCGCTCCGTCACGGGTCCCGAGGAGATCGCGGACCACCGCCTGGATCGCCTGGGCGTACGGGTCCGGCCTCATCGTCGCCACCTGGGCGCGCGACCAGTCGAGTACGGCCGCACCGATCGGGTGCCGTTCGGCGGCGTAGGTGTCGAGGAGCCCGTCCGGCGCATGACCGCGCACGGTCGCCGCGAGCTTCCACCCCAGGTTCACGGCGTCGCCGAGGCCGGTGTTCATCCCCTGCCCGCCGAGGGGGGAATGGATGTGGGCGGCGTCGCCCGCGAGCAGGACGCGCCCCCGCCGGTAGGCCGTCGCCTGCATGGCCCGATCGGTGAAACTGGAGGCGATGCGGACCTCGTCGATCGTCACGTCGGTGCCGGACACGCGGCGCAGGACCGCCTGGAGGTGGTCGCGGGTCAGCGGCTGTGAACGGTCGAACGCACCGCCGTCGAAGTCCATCATGGCGATGTGCCCGTCGGCGGGCATCCGGACGTACATGCCCGTCGGCGTCAGATGGAACCCGGGGCGCAGCGCCTCGGGGTCGGCGAGAGCGGCTTGCATGGTGTAGCCGGTGAACTGCGGCTCGGTACCGACGAACTCGAAGCCCGCGAGCCTGCGCACCGTGCTTCGTCCGCCGTCGCAGCCGACCAGCCAGCGTGCCTCGTAGGCGTCCGCACCGGCTCGTGCGACCACGCTCTCCCCGTTCTGGGAGACGGCCGAGACCGTGACGCCGCGCCTGATGTCCACTCCGAGCTTGGACGCCCGCTCGGACAGCACCGCGTCGACCGCGTCGAGGTCCGTCGCGACGACCTCGGGCGCCGGGGCCGGGAGCCGGAGGGGGAGGGAGGCGAGGTCGACCTGGTCCCCGTCGAGCATGATGCCGGCGAAGTGGCCGACGAACCGGGGACGGTCCGGAGCACCCGGTTCGGGGGCCGGTCCGAACAGGTGCTGACCGCCCGACGCCGTCAGCAGCGGGTCCAGCAGTCCGCGCCGGTAGAACGCCTCCACCGATGCGGCGGACAGCCCGCGCCGCCCGAGCGGGGCCGAGCGTAAGGGGGAGCCGAACTCCGGCTCCCGTTCGAGCACCAGTACGGAACAGCCCGCGAGGCCGAGCTCGCAGGCAAGGGCCAGACCCACCGGGCCGGCTCCCACGATCACCACGTCGTACACGAGAGATCCCCCTCCTCGGTTTCCAGGCCGGACGGGTGTCCGGCAGGACCTCTCGAACCATGGCAGCCGCCACCGACATCCCACCGACAGCATCCACAAGCCACCGACAGCCGCCCGGCACCGGCACCGGCACCGGCACCGGATCCCGCTCCCGCGGCCCGCTCTCGCCCGGATCGGGCCGGCTACTGCGACGGCTGTCGCGCCGCCGCCACGATCCTCTCCAGCGCGGCCGAGCGCGGAAACGATCAGGTACGGGCGGGAGCGGGCGTGGCGCACGTACTCGTCGGACGTCTGCTCCTGACGGTGCCGTAGGGCGGTGCGGGCGGCCTGGGCGTCATGGGGCGTCACGCACCGGTGAGGAGGCGCGCCAACTCGTCGACGAGGGCGATGAGCCGAGCCCGTTCGGCTCCGCTTCGGCCCCGGCGGAACCCGCGTCGGCGGCCGCCGTAGGCTGCCTGGACCGCGCTGAGCTGCGCCCACCGCCGTGCGTGCTCCCGATCGAGCTCGGAGGCGCTGGTGAAGGCGTCGAGGGTGCGGCGGATCCCCCCGGCCAGGTCCCCCTGTTCGGCGAGGACGACCGACCGGGACTTGGTCAGCGTGCCGCAGTCGTACGCCCGGTCGCCCACCCAGCCCTTCGGGTCGACGGCCAGCCAGGGCTCTCGGGTGCCCGCCAGGACGTTCCGCGCGTTCAGGTCGCCGTGGAGGAGGGTGTCCGGCTGGTGCTGCGCGAGCTCGCGCACCGTCGCGATCGCGGCCTGCACCGTCCGGGAGGCAAGGGCGCCCGGGAAGTCCCCGGCGTCCCGCAGCAGTTGCTCCTCCCACCCGGCGGCCCGGTCCTGAAGCCGGGGCAGTCCGGCGGGCGCGGGTACGGCGAGGCGACGGCTGACGCTCCCCGCGATCGCCGCCACCTCGTCGCCCTGCGCGGCCTGGGCCAGCGTCGTGAGATGCGCCCGCTCCAGGAGCATGGCGTACCGGTCGTCGTCCCGCTCGTGCAGCAGGACTGCGCCGCGCCCGCCCCAGACCGCGAGCGCGTCCGGCTCTGACCTGTTCTCGGGATGGGGAAAGGACACCTTGAGCACCACAGGCCCGGCCGACTTGCGCAGCATCGGGACGACGATGCCGACGCCCCCGTACAGCGGGTCACCGTCCGGCGTGCAGTCCCAGCGCTCGGCCAGCTCCCTCACCGTGGCCGGGAGGGTAGCCAGCCAGGCCGAGCCGGCCGGGCCCTCGCGGTCCACGGTGACCCGCACGAACGCCTCTGGGAGAACGATCACCGGGAGCTCATCTCTGAGGTGCGGGGCGGGGGCATGGCTCTCCTGGTGACCTCGTGCGCGGCGCAGCTCCACAGGGGGTGCGCAGCAGGGGACGGCGCATTCGAACGGAGCGGCCGGTCCGCGGGCGCGGGCACGGAACGGGAGACCACCGCCCGGGCGTGCGCCGACCGCGTCGAAGGTGCCGATGCTAGCCCCCGTCGCGGTCGACCGGGGGCGTGACGCTCCGGGTACTCACCCGGCCGCAGACCAGATCGAGCCACTCTCGCCGGCGCCGGATTCCGGGCCGGACCCGAAAGTTCGAGAATCCTTTCTCCCGACATCAACCCAGGTCAGAGCCTTCCCCTTCGCGGGTTGCGGCTCATGGCGGGGAGGCCGGGGATGACCGGATCGCGGTGCTGGTGCCCGCGGAATGTCGGTGGC
This sequence comes from Streptomyces racemochromogenes, assembly GCF_044129415.1. Lineage (GTDB taxonomy): Bacteria > Actinomycetota > Actinomycetes > Streptomycetales > Streptomycetaceae > Streptomyces > Streptomyces racemochromogenes_A. The sequence goes on along the minus strand of NZ_JBBDHD010000020.1, from coordinate 58,392 downwards.
GTGGGCGAGGGTCGGTCCGTAGGGCACAGCCACACCCCACCGAAGGAGACGGGTGCTGTCGACGCCTCGTGCGACTCACCGCTCGGGCGACCGTCCCGCCTCCTTCCCCGTAGGTGTGAATCGAACAGAACCCGTTTCCGAACCGAGGAGAAACCGTGAATCCCGTCCGCTTGGCCACCCTTCACCCTGTTCTCGCGAACCCTCCTGCCACGGGCGCCGAGGCCCTCGCGCACCGGCGGCCCGTCGACGTCCGCCGCGTCCTGTTCGCCGCAGCATCACGGCCGTCGTCGGGGTGGGGGGCATGACCAACCCGACCACCGCGCCCCCGGCCCTGATCGGGTGGGCCGCCCGGGCCCTCGGCGCCCGCCCCGCCGTCAGGGACGTCAGCCCTCCACGCGAGAGCTCCCGCGTCTGGCGGCTCGACCTGCCCGGGGCACTCCGCTTCTCCCTCAAGGTCTCCCCCGAGGCCGTGAGGTACGAGCGCGAGACGCTCGCGCTCCGAAGTGCCGCACCGGCCCTCGGCGCCGGCGGTGCGCCGCAGCTGCGTGCATCGAGCGCGGAGGATCCGGCACTGCTGCTGACCGCCGCCGCGGGACGGCCGCTCAAGCAGCCGGCGCTCTCGTCCGTGGAGGAAGCCCGCGCGCACCGGCGCGGCGGCGCCCTGCTGGCCCGCCTCCACGCGGCCGGCGACCTGTCCGGTCCTCGACGGGCCGAGGCAGCGCAGTCTCCGCAGGCCGCGGCCGACAGCGCCGAGGGACACCTGGCGGTGGCCGGGGACCGGCTGAACGCGCCGGAGCAGAACCTCGTGCGCCACTTGGCCGAGGAGCTGCGGGCCGTGCCGCCGCTGCCGCTCGCGTACGTCCACGGCGACGCGTGGGACCGCAACCTCATGTGGTCGACCTCCCGGCAGCAGGAGTGCCTCGCGGCGATCGACGCGGTGAGCTGCCTGGTCCGGGGACCGAAGCTCGACGGACCCGGCGTCACCGCACGCGGACGGCGCACCCTGGACCGGCTGATGGCGGGGGTGTTCGCATGACCGCACCGCACCACCCGGGCGACTCTCCGGCCGCCGGCGCAGCACGCGTCAGCGGCGAGGCGGCGTCCCTCCCGGCCGCGCGGACGGGCCCTCCGCAGCCATCGGCACCACCGGAGCTCGACTACAACGGGCGCAAACACCGGCGGGCGATGGACGACGCCACCTTGTGGGACATGGCCCGCCGCATTCCCGCGGCCCTGATCCAGACGGCCCGCCTGGCGTGGAGCGTCGACCGGCGCATGGCCCTGACGATCGTGGTGTGCCAGCTGCTGTCCGGCATCGGCACGGCCGTGATGCTCACCGCCGTCGCGCAGGCGCTGCCGCAGCTGATCGTCGACGACCCCCGACAGGGCCTGGCCCGTGCGTGGCCGGCGCTGGCCGTCGCCGTCGTCGCGATGGCCACCGGCGCGTCCATGTGGATCCTCGCGGACTGGGCGACCCGGCGCCTGAATCCGAAGATCGCCTCCGCCGCGGACCTGCAGCTCGTGGATCTCCACATGCGGGCCGAACTCGCCGCCTACGACGCGGAAGGGTTCGCCGACCGGAGCCAGGCGGCGGACATCGGCGCGCTGCACGCCGTCGACCTCGCCGACGACGCCAAGACCCTCACCAACGGCCTCGTCCAGCTCGCCTCCGCTGCCGTGGTGCTCACCACCTTGCATCCGCTGCTCCTGGGCGTGCTGCTGCTGTCCGTCGTCCCCCGCGGTCTCGGCGGCGTGATCGCCGCCCGGGTCGACTACCGGGTCCACGACCAGACCGTCTCCGCCCGCAATGTCCGGGGCATGATGCGCTGGTGGCTGACGACGGCCGAGCTCGCCGACGAACTCCGGGCCAACACCATGCGCGGCTACCTGCACTTTTGGTACCGGTCCATGTGCGACCGGGTCGAGAGGCGGGAGGTCGCCGGGGCGCGCCCGTATCTGCGGATCACGCTGCTGGCCGCCTCGCTCGGCGGCCTGTTCACCCTCGGCATGTGGGCCTCGCTCGCCGGCCTGGTCCTCGCCGGGTCCATGACCACCGCGGTCGCGGGCACCGCGGTCGTCGCCTCGCAGACCGCCGGCCGCGCGCTGAACTCGATCATCCGCTACTCGACGGTCATGTTCCACCACGGGCTCTACCTCTCCGACTACTACGGGTTCATCGACGAGGTCCGTGCCATGACCACGGCCCGCGGCACCGCACGGGCCGAGCCGCCGCGGCAGATCCGCCTGGAAGGCGCCTCCTACACCTACCCGGGCAAGGAGGCCGCGGCCGTCCGGCCGATCACCCTCACCCTGAACCGCGGCGAAGTCGTCGCCCTCGTCGGGGAGAACGGCGCCGGCAAGTCCACGCTGATCCGCATGCTCACCGGCCTGACGGTCCCGACCGACGGGAAGGTCCTCTGGGACAGCACCGACCTGGCCGGCGCCGACGCGGAGTCGGTGCGGCGGCAGGTGGGCCTGGTGCCGCAGAAGAACGGGCACTGGCCGCTCGCCGCCCGGGAGAACATCACCCTGGGCCAGCCCCGCGAGCACGGCGACGAGCGGATCTGGGACGCGGCCGAACGCGTCGGCATGACCAAGACCCTGCGTGCTCTCCCCAAGGAACTGGAGACGCTGCTCGCCCGGTCGGTGTGGGGCGGCCACGAGCTGTCAGGAGGGCAGTGGCAGCGGCTGGCCTGCGCGCGGGCGATGTACAGGGAGCCGGCCGTACTCGTCCTGGACGAGCCGACCAGTGAGATGGACGCCCGAGGAGAGCACCAGATCTTCCGGGAGCTGCGGGCCATGGCCTCGGACCGGATCACGGTGGTGGTCACCCACCGGCTCGACAACGTGCGGATGGCCGACCGGGTGATCGTCCTCGATCAGGGGACCGTCCGGGAGCAGGGCTCCTTCGACGAACTCGTCGCGACCGAGGGGAGTTTGCTCGGCGAGCTGTACGCCCTCGCCCAGGACCGCTGACCCGCGGCCCCCAGCGGCGTTCCACGCGGGACCGCGCAGCCGACGCGGCCGTGCTGCGCGAGCCGTTCGTGCCGTTCGGCTGGTGCGGGGAGCCGGTGTCAGTGCGCGCCGAAGGACCAGAAGACGCCGACCTCGTCGCCGGACACGGCGACGAGGCCCAGCTCTTCGTGGAGGTCGAGGCCGTTGACGTACTCGTCGGTGGCGAAGCGGTGGGCCCTCGTGCCCTTGAGGCCGGCCCGGACGAAGTCGCGGGCGGGATCCGAGGCCGCGTCCCGGGCGTTCGTCCAGAACCGGGCGGCCGGGCCGTACCGCTCCAGCAGGAGCCGTGCGTCGGCCCTCAGGGCGGCACGCTCCGGCCGGTCCCGCACGGGCCGGTCGTCGTTCCACTCCTCCGCCATGACGGTCAGCGCGGTGACGGCGCCCGCCGGCTCCAGCTCGTGCAGGCGGTCCCGGAACCCGGCGGCGGGCGGCGGGTCGAAGGGGTACGCCGGCACGGCGTGGCGGGCCTCGTTGGTGCGGTCGTGGTCGATCCGCAGCCAGCCGCGCGGGTCCGGGACCTTCCGGTGCATCAGGGCGAGGACGTCCTCGGCCCAGTCCTCGTGCCGGCGCGGGCCCGTGGCGAGGAAGACGTACGGGTCCTCCAGCAGGCGCAGGGCCGCCGCGTTCCAGGGGCTGCGGCGCCGCCGCAGCTCCATGAGCGTTTCGCCGACGGCTCGGGCGAACGCGTCGGCCGGCGCGCGCGGGATGCCGTTCACCTCCGCGTACCCCCATCGCAGGAGTTCCGTGGCCGCGGCGTCGGCGGTGGCGTCGGCCGGCTCGGGCGGAGCCGCGGGGACGGGGGCGGGGTTTCCGCGCCGGAGTGCGTCGGCTGCCCGCCACAGGTCTTCCAGGTGGGCGTCGAGGAGGTCGAGGGCGGTGCGGGAATCGTCGGCCGTGCTCACGGGCCGACCGTACTGGTGCGTGGGGCACCCGGGTCACGTCCGGGTCGTGAGGCGGGCGACCGCGGCGTCGTACCGTGCGCGGAGTCCCGCGTCGGCCGATACCCGCAGCAGCACGCCGAGTGCCCGTACCGCCCCGTCCTCGTAGCCGGACGACTCGGCCTCCCGGGCCGCCAGGTCGAGCTGGCCGATGCCCTCGGCCTCGTTCCCGAGCCCCAGGAGCGCCTCTCCGCGCACCATGAGCAGCAGGACGCGGGGTACGTCGGCCGTGCCCGGCCGGTCCTCGAAGGCCAGGGCCTCGGTCGCCGTGTCGAGGGCCCGGCGCCATTTCCCGGCGTCGGCCCAGTGGCGGGCGAGGTGCTGCATGGCCAGTCTCTCGATGGTCCGGTCGCCGGCCCGGCGGGCCAGCTCGACCGCCCGCTCACAGCCCTCCGCGGCCTCGTCCAGGCTGCCGAGGGCCGCTTGTGCCACGGCCAGGACGATCAGGGCGTTGGCCTCGGCCACCGCGTCACCCGCCCTGGAGGCGAGCGCGGAGGCGGCCCCCAGGTGGGTCAGCGCCTCCGCGATGCGCCCCTCCTCGGTCAGGACCCAGCCCAGCACGTTCAGCACCCGTGCCTCGCCGTGCTGGTCGCCGTCGGCCCGTGCCGCCTCCAGCGCGGTCTCCAGGAGCGGGGCCCAGCCGTCCCGGACGCGCCACACGATCAGCGGCCACAGCGCCAGCACGATCCGCCAGGTCCTGCCGTGCAGTCCGGCGGCGTGCGCCGCGGCCACCGCGCGGGTGAGGTCGTCCCTCTCGGCCGCGTACCAGGCCACGGCGGCGGACCGGTCGCCGAACTCCCGTACGGCGGCGGGTGGCAGGTGGTCCGCCGGAAGCGGGAAACACTCCTCGTTTCCGGGCTCGGCCGCCGCCACGGCCGCGAGGGCCGTGGCCGTGTAGTGGTCGAGCACGCGCGTGAGCGCCTCGGGCCCGGCGTCCATGCTCCGGGCGTAGAGCCGCACGAGATCGTGCATCGTCCATCGGCCGGGCCCGGTCTCCGTGACGAGGTGTGCGACGGCCAGCCGCTCCAGGCGGTCCTCGGCGGTCGCCGGGTCCGTGCCCGCCAGGGCCGCGGCCGCGTACCGGTCGACGTGCGTACCCGGGTGGCGGCCGAGATGCGCGAACTGATCGGCGACGTGGCGCGGGAGCTGTTGCAGCGTCACGCGCAGCGCCGCCCGCACGCCGGTGTCCTCCACGTCCAGCAGACCCAGCCGGCGGGTCTCGTCGGACAGTTCGGCGGCCATTTCGCCCAGGGACCAGCCGGGCCGTTGCGCGAGCCGGGCTGCCGCCACCCGCAGCGCGAGGGGCAGGCCGCCGCACAGTTCGGCCAGCCGTCGCGCGGCCGCCGGTTCCGCGTGGACCCGTTCCGTGCCGAGCACACCGGCGAGGAGCATCGTGCCGTCCTCCGGGGCGAGCACGTCCACGGCGATCGGATGGGCGGTGTCGGTGACGATCAGCCCCGGCAGCCGGTGTCTGCTGGTGACGACGGTGACGCAGCGGCGACCGCCCGGCAGGAGCGGCCTGACCTGCTCGGAGTCCCGGGCGTTGTCGAGGATCACGAGGAGGCGGCGGTCGGCGGCGAGCGAGCGGAACAGGGCGGCCGCGCCGTTCGCCGACTCCGGTATCCGGCCGTGCGGCACGCCGAGCGCCGGCAGGAACTCGCGCAGCACCTCCATGAGGGCGGGCTCGCCCGTGTCGCCGAAGCCGCGCAGGTCGGCGTAGAGGCACCCGTCGGGAAATCCGGCCCGGCCCTGGTGGGCCCAGTGCAGCACGAGGGCGGTCTTCCCGACCCCGGCGGGTCCGATGACGAGGCAGACGGCCGCCTCGTCGGCGGCGGCCCGGGACAGAGCGGCGAGCTCCGCCGCCCGTCCGTGGAAGCCGCGCGGCGCGCGCGGCAGCAGATCGGGCGCGCCGGTGTGCGCGTCGGCGTCCGGTAGGGCGGCGGGTGGCGGGACGACGTCCCTCGTACGGGCCGGACGGGGGCGGCCCAGGCTGGCGGTGTGCTCCAACTCGCGGGCTCCGGCCTCGTCCAGGCCGAGGGCCTTCGCCAGCGCCTGCACGGTACGGCGCTGCGGCCCCCGGGAGTGTCCGCGCTCCATGTACGACAGGGCCCGCACGCTCACCCCGGAAGCGTGCGCCAGCTCCTCCTGGCTCAGCCCGGCCCTGGTCCGCAGGGAGTGCAGAAGCGCGCCGAACGCGCCGGTGTCCGGCGTACCGGTGTCCATGTCCGGATGTCCCCTGGTCAGTGCGGCCCGTCCCGACCGCCGTACCGTTCCCAGGAGAGTATGCATGACACATCTTTTGCAGGCGGCCGCCCCCTGCCCGCGGGCGGAGACGGACCGGCCCGGACCTCCACGACGGATGTCCGGGCCGGGCTGCTGTTCAGCGGTCAGAGGGGTCCCGTCGACTCCGGGAACCCGCCGGGGAAGCCGCCGTTCAGTTGACGTCGGTGTGGCAGAACCAGATGGTGCTGCTCTGGCCGATGGCGCCGTCCAGCTCCTCCGAGTCGGCCTGCGGGGTCAGAACCTGGAGGTCGAGGATCGCGTTCATGAAATGCTCCTTGCGTGTGATGTGGTAACGGAAACCCGGAGTGCGGTGAGCCCTATGGCCACTTGCCCCGGGCCGTGGTGCCTGGTTTTCGCAGGCCCGTCTCGTCGTGGGCGCGTCCCGGCGGGGGGCTTCCTCTCACGCTCGTTCCTCTCGTTCGCGGGGGCGTGGGATCAGGGGCAGTACGGGCAGGCGGCCGGCGACCGTGTGCAAGGCGTGGAGGACGCCCGCCGTACCGGTGGCCAGGTCCATGGACAGGCGCATGTTCTGGGCGCCGAAGGTGGCGATGCCGCCTTCGTAGGGCACCGCGTGCCAGGCGAGGTCGCGGATGTGGGCGGCCAGGGCGCCCGCCAGATGCGGATGGCGGTCGGTGACGCCGTTGTGGGCGAGGGTGGCGGCGAGGCCCGCCCGCCCGGCGACGAGGCCGCCGTACGTGGTGAAGTCGAGGTCCAGGGTGCCGTGCAGGACGTCGAGGGTGTCGGTGAGGATCTCGTCCTCGGGGCGGTGGCGGAGGTAGGCGGCCAAGGCGACGGCCATGCCCGCGCTTCCCGTCCCGAGGGTGGGCAGCGGTCCGGCGGCCGTGTCGTCCCCCGCGGCGGTCGCGGCGGTGTCACGGAACCGGCGCAGGTCGAGGTGGACGGCCCGGTGCGCCAGGTCCAGGTACCGGCTCTCCCCCGTGTCCTCGTGGAGGCCGAGGAAGAGCAGGGCCGGTCCGCTCCAGCCGCGCATGAGTCCGGAGCGGGCGGAGGGTGCTCGTCCGGCTGCGGCGAGCCGTGTGGCGAGCCGTTCGCCCGTCTCCAGGGCCCGGGTCCGCAGGCTCGGCGCGTCCAGGGTCCGCGCGAGGTGGCGGAGGTTGAGTCCGATGCCGGCCAGCCCGTCGTACAGTCCGGACGGGGTCGCGTCGGTGGTGAGGGCGGCGGCACGGTCGAGCAGGTCGACGGCCTGGTCCTGGCGGCCCAGGAGGCTGAGGGTGTGGGCGGCTCCGTGCAGGCCGTCGTACAGGCCCGGTCGGTGCTGCACGTCACGGTGGGTGGCCTGCCAGAGCCACTCGTGGTGTTCGGGATCGGTCTCGTGTCCGGTGGCGGCCAAGGCGTAGAGGACGCCCGAGGCACCGTGTGCGAGGGTGTAGCCGCCGTCGTGCAGGGCGGTGGGCTCGCCGGGGAAGAGCCGGTCGAGGCGCTGGGGGGTGGCGCCGGCGTGGATGGCGGTGACCAGGGCTCGCGTCAGCTCGCGGGCGGACGGCGAGCCGGGGTCGTCCGCGGCTGCGGCGAACAGGGCCGCCTCCTGCCGGTCGCGGCGGGCCGTGACCCCCGGAGGGGTCAGGGAGCGGCGTACGCGGTCGGTCCACGCGGCCGGAAGGGGGAAGAGTCCCGCCGCCGCCTCGACGAGCTGTCCGGCGCGCGCCGGGTCGAGGTCCAGCATCGTGGTGAGCGGCAGCAGCAGGGCCAGGCGCAGGCTGTCCAGTGCGTAGCGGTCACGGTCGAAGCCGGTGGCGTGCGCGGCGACGAAGCCGGGGGTGGCGATGCTGGGCTCCGGGTCCTCGGTCCCGGGCCGGAAGGCTATCTCGAAGTCGATGAGCGCGACACGGCCGTCGGGCCGGAGCATCACGTTGCTGGGGCTCAGGTCGCCGAAGACCGTACCCGTGGCGTGGACGCTTTCAAGGACGGCTTCGAGCCGGTCCAGGACGTCCAGAACGGTGTCCGCGTACTTTCGCCGCTGCTCCGCGTCGCGGCCCTGCGTGATCAGCGGGTTGGCGGTGGCCATGAACTGCTGGAGCGTCTGCCCCTCGATGTACTCCTGGACCAGGAAATGGTGCTCCCAGGCGGTGAACGTGCCCAACAGCGCGGGAACGCAGTCCAGATGGGCGAGACGGCGCAGTGTCGCCGCCTCCCGGTGCAGCCGGACCACCGCGTCGTCGCCCGCCCCGTCCAGGCCCGCCATGGGCCGCGCCTCCCGCAGGACGACGCGGCGTCCCGTGGCGTTGTCGGTGGCGAGGTAGATGCCGCCGCCGTTGGAGTAGTGCAGGGCCTTCTCGATGCCGTAGGGGAAGGCGGGCTCGTCCCCGGTGGCACGGCCGGCCTCGATCTGCGCGGCGACGAAGTCGGGCACCGGGGCCCAGGCGGGGACCGTGAAGACCGGCGTGCGCTCGTCGGGGACGAGCGTCCCGTCGGGGCGGGCGACGGCCGGGGTGCGTTCACCGTTCTCGGCCAGGCACTCCCGGCGGGTGAAGCCTCCGTACCGCAGGTAGAGCGGGCCTTGCCGCCACCGCAGGTCGCTGAGGATGTGCGGGCCGCGGTGTGCGCCGAGGACGGGATCCAGTTCGTCGAGGACGGTCCTGAGGGCGTCGGCGTCGACCGGGTAGATCGTGACGAGTTTGCCGCTGCTGCCGCGGGGCGCGTACTTGCCGTTGGTGGACTGGTGGACGCGTGGACTCGGCAGGAACTTGAACGCCACGGAGCGGGAGAGGCAGTAGTCCCACACCTTGTCGACGACCTCGGCCGCGTCGGTGGGGGTGGCGGAGACGTGGATCTTCCAGCCCTGGTCGGGGAGGTGGGCGTCTTCGGGGCTCAGGTACACCCAGTTGGCGGCCTGGGCCCGACGCCAACCGGTGGGCGCGGGGCGCTCGGTGGCCGGGAAGGGCGCGCCGGCCCGGGAGGCGGGCGGGTGGTCGTAGAACGGCACGCCGGCCCGACAGTAGGCCAGGTGGTTCGCTTTCTCCACGAGTTCCTCATCTTCTGCATGGCTGGCGTGCGGTGGTCGGTCGAGCGGGCGGTCCCGGTTGGGGCCCGCATGCGCTCCGCTCGTGCCTTCAGAAGATCATTCGCGGTCTGCCCCGCCCAGGAAATTCCACTGGCAGAAGTACCGTCATCGCCAGTTTTGCCGGTGGCCCCGGGGGTGCGGGGGCGGCCTCGTGGTCCAATGGGCCCATGGGGGACGACCGCAGGACGTACGGCCCGCTGGAACTCCTCGAAGGGCGTTGGGTGGTGGGCGACTCCCACCGGCCGGACGGTTGCTGGGTGGAGTTCCGGCCAGAGGGGATGGTCCGGCACGCCGGCGGCACGGCGGACGAGCCGATCCCCTGGTCCAGGGTGCTGCTGGGCATCCGGATCCAGATCGGGCAGGGGACGAAGGGGTCGCGCTACCAGGGTTCACTGGGGCTGACGGGCCTGATCGGCGGCCTCCCCGGACCCTTCAGGGGACGTGGGGGCGGTTACCTCGGCATGACCCTGCGCCACCCGTACGAGGACGTGAGGCTGGCCTTCGACCGGCACGCCGAGTGGTACAAGCCGGCGCATGTCCTGCTCTTGGCCGAGCTGATGACGCAGACGGTCGCCGCAGGCGACGCTCACCGGCTCGGTGACGCGGAGTGGCTGGGCTGGGCGGTGGGACGCCTGGAGCGCGTGACGTCCTGGCCGGTCGGCCGTCAGCCGGCGGCGGTGGTGCAGGCGGCCCTGAGGGACTGACCGGCCCCGCCCGGGTTCCGGCGCGATCGTGGTCGCGCGTGGCGGTCGGGCGGTGGCGCGGCGTCGAAGGGCTGCCCGTCGGGGGCGGCCGGTAGGGTGATGTGATCAGCATCCTTGGGGGGTAGGTGTGTTCACACCGCGCGAGCGCGTTGCCGAGCTGACGCAGTGGCAGGGCGAGGGGGCGGTCAAGGGGGTCGCCCTGTTGCTTCCCGGGGGCTTCGAGCGCAGTAGGCGGGGGCCCTCGAAGATCGCCCAGCTGGGGCTTCGGGACCTGGCGGGCGAGCTCACGGAGCGCGGGCGGGCGGCGGGCATCGCCGTGCACATGCTGTGCTACCGCTTCGGCGGCTGGAACGGCGCTGCCGCCGATACGGCCGTCGACACCGACTGGGCGCTGGCCGAGCTCGGCCGCCGGTACGGCGACGTTTCCGTGGTGCTGGTCGGCAACTCGCTTGGCGGCCGCGCGGCCTTCTGGAGCGCGGGCCATTCCGCTGTGGTCGGCGTGGCCGGGATCGCCCCATGGCTTCCTGAGAGCGATCCGGTGGAGCAGCTGGCGGGCCGCAGGGTGCTGATCATCCACGGCGACCGGGACCGCAGTACGGCGAGTGCCGCCCGGTCGCTGGCCTACGCCCGGCGGGCCCGCGAGGTGGTACCCGAGCTGGTCCGGTACGAGGTCCCCGGCGGCAGCCACTTCCTGGTCAAGCGGACCGCCGACATCAACGCCCTCACCACGGACTTCGTCCTGGCCGCCCACGGCGAGGGGCCGTCACCGGCCACGGCGGCCACCGGCGGCGGCCTGGGGACACCGCTGCCTTCCCGGTCCGCGCGGCGCCGCTGACGACCGTGGCGCCGGGGCCGAGCTCGTCAGCCGGTGTCGATGACGAGGTCGGCGCGGGGGCGGCCCAGGGCGACGAGGCGGGCGTTGGCCTCGTCGGACCGGGCCACCCAGGCACGCGCGTGGGCGGGATCCTTGCCGTGCCTCACGTGACGGGCGATCAGCCGGTCCACGCGCAGGGTGTCGGCCGGGTCGAGGTACCAGGCCTCGTCCAGGAGCGGCCGTACCGCGGCCCACTCCCCCGCGTCGTGCAGCAGGTAGTTCCCCTCCGTGATCACCAGCGGTACGTGCGGGGCGACGGGGATGCTGCCCGCGATCGGCTCCTCCAGGCGGCGGTCGAAGGCGGGCGCGTACACCGTGGACCCCTGCTGCGGTGCGCGCAGCCTGCGCAGCAGGGCCACGTAGCCGGCGGCGTCGAACGTGTCCGGGGCCCCCTTGCGGTCGGCGCGGCCCGTGCGCTCCAGTACGGTCTGCGCGAGGTGGAAGCCGTCCATCGGAACCACCACGGCCCGCTCCGGCCCCAGCGCCTCCGCGATCCGGGCGGCCAGAGTCGACTTTCCCGCCCCTGGGGGTCCGGCGATGCCCAGGAGGCGCCGCTCGCCCGTGGCGGCCAGCGCCTCCGCCCTCGATACCGGTTCCGTCGTCCGCATCCGTCCATCCTGCCCGAGGGACGAGGACCACGGCCGGCCGGACCGGGACGTCGGCGCGCGGGCCGGCGGGGAACCGGTCGCGGTCCAGCGGCGGGCTTCAGCGAGCGGTGTCGAGCAGCGGACGGCCGGTGCCGTACGAGGCGGCCATGGGCGAGGTGCCGGTGGTGACGAAGTCCCTGATTCCGGCCAGGTACGCGTCGCGGTCGACCAGCCCGTCGCGGTCGGCGTCCAGGTCGTCGAAGGCCGCCGCGGCGTCGGCCTCGGCGTTTCCCGCCGCCGTGCGCATGCGGGTGAACTCCCCGCGGGCCAGTCGCCCGTCACCGTCGGCGTCCGCGATGTCGAACAGGGAGCCCAGGGCGGGCCGGCAGGACCGCTCGAACGCGTCATGACCCACCCACGAGCGGTACTCCTCGAACGTCACCCGGCCGTCGTGGTCGGCGTCCATGTCCGCGAAGACCGCCTCGTGCGCCGCCCGCGAGGCGACGACCACGGGGTGCGAGGCGTCGCGGCCCATGGCGGACGCCACCCGCTCCACCCGCCCCAGGTACTCGGCACGGGTGACCACCCCGTCACCGTCCACGTCCAGCATGGCGAAGATGCGGTGCTGCGGAGAATCGGACACGGACTGGGACACGGGGCCTCCCGGCTGCCTTCGACGCACGGCGTCGCTCGCTCTGCGGTACTGCGAGCGAGCCTAGGAGGGGGCGCACCCAGGCGAATCGATACGCTGGGTCTCCTTCCCCTCCCCCGCCCGCACGTCACCCGTTTGCCGTACACCCGGCTACCGCCGACGTGGCTCGGCGGCCGGGCGGGACACCGCGTCCGCCGCGTGCGCCGCGTTCTCGGTGGCGGCGATCGTCCGGCGCAGCAGGCGGCGGGCGGTCTCCAGTTCGGCGGCGCGCCGGTCGAGGACGTCCAGTTGGTCGCGCAGCCTGGCCAGGACGCCGGGACAGGGACGCAGCGTCGCCGTGTCATGGGTGCAGGGGAGGACCTGGCGGATGACGCGGGTGGGCAGGCCGGTGGCGAGCAGGGCGCGGACGCGGCGCACCGTCTCCACGGCCTGGTCGTCGTACTCGCGGTAGCCGTTGGCGCGGCGTTCGGCCTGGATCAGGTCCGTTCGCTCGTAGTAGCGCAGCAGCCGCTCGCTGACTCCCGTACGGCGTGACAGCTCCCCGATCAGCACCACGGCGTCCTTTCGACTTGACCTTCCAACGGTGTCAGGGAGCAACAGTTCTCCGACCGGACCGATTCCGGACCGGTCCAGTGGGAGGGAACGAACCAGTGATCATCGATGCGCACAGCCACGTCCACGACCCCGTCGAGGCACACGTGGGGCTGTTGGACGAGGCCGGAGTCGACCGCGCCGTCCTCTTCGCCACCCGGCCCCACCCGGAGCGTGCCGGCGACCTCGCCGCGCTGCGCCGGGAGATGGCCGTCCTGGACGAGGCGCTCGGCGGCCGGGCCGGCACGGTCGAGGCGTACCGGGGGGCGTGGCGGGAGCTGGACGCCGCGCTGGCCGCGCGGCCGGACCGGTTCATCGGCTTCCTGTCGGTACCGCTGGGTCTGGGGACGGAGGAGACAGCCGCGCTCGTGGAACGGGAGGTGGTCGGGCGCGGACTGCACGGGATCGGCGAGTTGACGCCGGCACCGGGTGGGGCGGGGCAGATCGAACCCGTGCTCCAGGCCGCGGCGGACCACGGACGGCTGCCGGTGGTCGTGCACGGTTCCGCGCCGACCACGGCGGAGGACCTGGCGGCGCTGGCCGCGCTGGCCGCCCGGTACCGCGACGTTCCGCTGGTGGTGAGCCAGCTGGGAGGGCAGCACTGGATGCAGGCCGTCGAACTGGTGCGGGACACCCCGAACATGTATCTGGAGCTTTCCACGGCCCCCGTCGTCTTCGCCGTCCGGCTGGCCATCGAGGAACTCCCGGACCGGACCCTGTTCGGCTCGGACGCGCCCTACGGCGACCCCGTCCTCGCCCGGACCCTGGTGGAGCGGGTCACCGGTCCGGGCGGGGTGCGCGACCGGGTCCTCGGCGGGACGCTTGCCGAACTGGCCGGTCTCGGCTGACCCACCGGCTTCAGGGCCGTGCCGCTCGAAGAACCCGGGGGCCGGCCGGGTGTCCACCTCGCGGGGACCGGGCGTCTACGGGCGTCCGGGGGAGGCCGGCGGAGTCGGCGTCCTGGCGGTGGTCCCCGGGAGTGGTGCGGTGGTCGGGGCCGCCGGCTGCCAGGGTCCCCAGCCACCGCCCGGCACCGATTGCCAGATCTCCCACGTGCGGTCCCTGTTCCACTCGCGCGCCGCCACGTGGAGCCTGCCGTCGGGCAGTTGCTCCACGCTGCTCGGCTGGCTCAGGCCCACGCCGGCCTCCGGCACCTGGCCCATGGACTGCCTCGGGCCCCAGCCGGCGGCCGCGTTCTGCTGATGGCGCAGCTCCATCGAGCCGGCGCCGTACGCCCCGGAGGCGAAGGCGTCGATGCTGCCGTCCCGCTCCTTGAACAGCACGACTCCGCCGTGGTACGGCGTCGGCGCGAGGCCGAAATCGTCCGCTGTGCTCCAGCCGCCCGGACCGGCGTCGTCCTCCACCGTGTGGCAGAAGGAACCGTAGGTGGAGAAGAGCAGTTCCATCCTGCCCGCCGAGTTCTCGATCGCCGTCGTGGCGTAGCTCTTGGGGCCCACGGTCGCCGCGCTCACCCGTCGCCACCCGCCGTACGCGCCGCCGGGTCCGTTCTGTTCGCGGTGCCAGACGAAGGGCAGGCCCGCGGTCGCGGTCGCGTCGTAGAAGAGCTGGAGCTGTGCGATCCGGCCATCCGCCCGTTCCACGGACACCAGGCTGCCCGCCACCGGCGAGCTCGCCAGGCCCTTCGCCCCGGTGTCCGTCGAGCATCCGGCCGTGGTCTGCGCCGCCGCGGTGGGGGCCATCGCGATCCCGGCGCACGTCAGCGCCATCGAGACGGCCCCGCGCGCGCAGGCACCGATCCACCTGTCCCCCACACCTCTGCGGAGTGTCCTCATGAGTTCGCCGCCCTCCAGACCGGCCCGTGTGGCCGCAGAGAATCCTCCTGAGGCACGGCGGGTCGCGCCAGCCCACGATTCCAGCCACTTCGTCAGCGTGCCCGGCCCGGCAGGTGGCGGCGACGTACGCCTCGTCCTGCGCAGTAACCCGTTGCCCGCCGGGGTGGTTGTGCCTGGCACACACCCCGACCAGCGTGAAGGCGGACACCGCATGACCCCCACCACCGGCCGCTCCCCCGTCGTCAAGGCCGTGCTCGCGGCAGCACTCACCATGGCCGTCGCCTCCGCCGCCGGCCCGGCCTCCGCCGCCGGCGACGACGACTGGAAGGGAGCCGGCGGCCTCACGCTCAGCAGCGCCGACAACGCCACGGTGGACGCCTACCTCGACCGGGCCCGCCAGGCCGAGAAGTCGATCAGCACCGACGTGCGGGCCGCCGCCCAGATCACGGGGGCCGAGCTCATCGGCTTCGACCAGCGGCTGAAGTCCCCGGACTCGCTGAAGCGGAAGGTCGCCACCTCCCTCAAGGACAACCCGGCCCAGGACGTGGACACCGTCCTCGGCAGGCTCACCGACGCCGTCCGCTACACCCTGCAGTGGCCGGACGGGCGCTACACCACCGGCGTCACCCAGGCCTCCGCCGTCCTGGCGGCGTGGGGCAACGACAACACCAAGTGGTCCAACACCTGGGGCCGCACCAGCGGCTACAAGGGCCTCAACACCGGCTGGCGCGCCACCCGCTCGGGCCAGCTCTACGAGATCCAGTTCCACACCCCCGCCAGCAAGCACGCCCAGGAAGCCACCCACCTGCTCTACGAGGAGCAGCGCCTGCCCTCCACCAGCCCCGGGCGGAAGAAGGAACTCCAGGCCCGGCAGGACGCCCTCTTCAACGCCGTCCCCGTCCCCGACGGTGCCGACCGGCTCACCGCACCCGAGCGCACCACGGTCCCGGCACCGGCCATCCCCTGAGCCCGGGCCGTCCCGGGCGGCGGCTCAGCCGTCCGTGGGCGGGGCGTCGAGGTAGGGGTTGCGGGGCGGGGGGACCGGTTTGAGGACTTCGACCGCCAGGGCCGGAACGGGGTTCTCGACGGTGACGTGTCCGGCCCGCCAGACGCCCGTGACCTCGACCCAGGTGTCGTTGCCGGGTGCCTTCGCGCCGTGCACCTCCACGTGCAGGGTCCGGGCGTCGGCGGCGCAGCAGCTGAGCTTGAGGCGGTTGAGGTACCAGGTGTCCGGGCTCTTGCCGGCGGAGACGAATCCGAGCAGCCGGACCTCGCGGCCGTCCAGGGTCTTCGGCGCGTGCACGGCGCGTCCGATGAACTCCTCCAGGGCCATGGGGGTGGTCGCCGCGTCGCCCAGGTCCCCGTAGGCGCTCTGCTCGCCGCCGGAGGCGGAGCCGTCCCGCGAAGCGGTGTACGAGCCGAGCGCAGGCGGGGCGACGAACATCAGGGTGAGGGCGGGTGCGGCAAGGAGCCAGGCGATGTGCCTGCCGGCGCCCTGTCCGTGGACGTGGCCGTGGCCGTGGTCGTCGTCATCGCCGTGGGCGCGGCCGTCACCGGCGTGGACGGGAGCGTCGTGCTCGTCCGTGTCGTCGCCGGCCGGCTCCCGCAGGCGGTGCACCAGCTCGACTCCCAGGCCCGCGAAACCCAGGGCGAGCAGGAGGAGTCCGGACGCGACGAGGTACGGGCGCAGCCCTTCCTTCACGTACCGGAGGTACACGTCGCTGCGCACGGTGGTGTGGAGCAGGCCCGTGCCGGTCAGCGCCAGCAGGAGCGGCGCGCCGAGGCCGCTCAGCAGGCGGGCGTGCTCCGCACGGGCGGGGGGCCGTCCGGTCACAGCAGCACTCCTGCGACGAGGACGGCGCACAGGATCGCCACGACGAAGGTGGCCGTGCAGAACCGCAGCGCGAAGGCCCGTCCGAAGGCCCCCGACTGCAGGGCGATCAGCTTCATGTCGACCATCGGGCCGACCACCATGAAGGCCAGGCGGGCGGTGGGCGAGAAACCGGTGAACGAGGACGCGACGAACGCGTCCGCCTCGGAGCACACCGACAGGAGCACCGCGAGCGCCGCCGCCACGAGGACGCCCAGCCACGGAGAGCCGGAGAAGGCCTCCAGGACGGTCGGCGGTACGAGGACGTCGAACGTCGCCGCGGCCATCGCGCCGACCACCAGGAAGCCGCCCGCCTGGAGGAAGTCGTGCTGCATCCCCCGCCGGAAGGCCTCCAGCCGGCCCGCCCCGGGCGCGTGCCCGGTGTGCCCGGTCGGCAGGCGCAGCCATTCCTCGCGTCCCCACCGGATCCACAGCCAGCCCATGACGACGGAGGTGACCAGCGAGGCGGCGAACCGGGCGGCCACCATCTCCGGCTTTCCGGGGAACGCGATCGCGGTGGCGACGAGCACCACCGGGTTGACGGCGGGCGCGGCGAGCAGGAACGTCAGGGCGGCCGCGGGGGCCACGCCCCGGCGCATGAGGCTGCCCGCGACCGGCACCGAGGCGCACTCACAGCCGGGCAGCACC
The DNA here is from genome assembly GCF_044129415.1 of Streptomyces racemochromogenes. Lineage (GTDB taxonomy): Bacteria > Actinomycetota > Actinomycetes > Streptomycetales > Streptomycetaceae > Streptomyces > Streptomyces racemochromogenes_A. Next base: position 41,415 of record NZ_JBBDHD010000020.1, on the reverse strand, counting down.
ACTCCGGCGGCACCGGCCACCGGAACGGCGAGGACGGGGTTGCGGGGCAGGATCGTGGAGAAGACCCGGTCGGGGACGAACGCCCCGATGGCCGCCGAGACGATCGTGCCGAGGACCAGGAACGGCACGCCCTGCATGACGATGGCGACCAGCAGCGTGCGCCACGCCCCCAGCGCCGCGAGCCCGAAGCGCACCTCCAGCCAGGGTCCGGCGAGCACCGCGAGGACGGCGGTCCCGACCAGGACCGCACCGACCGCGGCGCTCCTCGCCCGGCGCCGCTCCGTGTCGGCGTTGCCGCCCTGCGGGCCGGAGGGGCGTGGTGGCGGGGGTTTCGTCGTCGTGCTCGCCGAGCCCTCAACCACGCTGTGCCCCTCGCTCTTCCTCCACCGCGGCACGGCGGAACGTGCCCGGCCCGCCCGGGGTGGCCCGGCGAGCGGGCACACCCTAGCCGACGACAATCATATTCATCTACTGGAACGGGTGGCCCTACGGCCTGTCGACGGCGTCGGTGACGTGCTGCCAGCCGTCCAGGTCCGCGATCCGCGCCTCCAGGGCGGGACGCATGGCGGTGGGGCTGGAGGTGCCGAGGGCCAGGCGGAGGGGAGGGTTGGGGCTGGCGACCGCGGTCCGGATGCCCGCCGCGACCCGCGCCGCGGCGGAGAACGCGGAGGCCGGCAGCTCTCCGATGCCCTTCTGGACCGCGCGGACGGTCTGGTCGTAGTCGCCCAGGCCGGACGCGACGTCGAGGTTGGCGAGGAAGGGGGTCGCGGTCATGCCGGGCTGGATGATCGTGACCTTGATGCCGAGCGGTGCGACCTCGGCCGCGAGCGCGTCCGACAGGCCCTCGACCGCGTACTTCGTGGCGGCCAGCAGGCCCACGCCCGGATGGGCGGACTGCCCGTAGACCGAGGAGCCCTGGAGGATGTGCCCGGACCGCTGGGCCCGGAGGACCGGCAGCGTCGCGCGGAGCACGTTGAGCACTCCGAAGACATTGGTGTCGAACACGGCACGGGCCTGTTCGTCGGATGCCTCCTCAACGGCTCCGAACAGTCCGTATCCCGCGTTGTTGGCCACGACGTCGATACGGCCGAACCGGGCGACCGTGCCGGCCACCGCGTCCCGGACGGCGGACTCGTCGCGCACGTCCGCCTGGAGGAGGAGCAGGCGCTCGCCGTGCGCCGCGGCCAGTTCGTCCAGGGAGGAGGTGTCGCGGGCGAGGGCCGAGACCGTGTCGCCGTTCTCCAGGGCCTGGAGCGTCAGTTCGCGGCCGATGCCGGACGTGGCGCCGGTGATCAGCCAGGTGCGGTGGGAGGGGGCCTGGGGGTTGAATTCCTTGTTCATGTTGCGACCGTAAGCCGTTAGCTCGCAACACGTCAACCTAGATCGACTCGTTGGTTGCCCACTAGCCGAATTAGCGCCGGTCACCCTGATGTAGAGTGGGGTGATGATCACTGCGGCGTCCGGATCCCCCCAGCCCACCGCGCGCACCGTCCCGCCGACGGTGGAGACGGTTCTCGCGTTCGTGAACACGCGCGCGGACGGATCGGGCCGCCGGGAGTTGCTCGGGGACGGGGAGTCGTTCGCGGCATGGCTGGCGGAGCACGGGGAGTTCGGCGGCGAAACCGTGGTGACCGACGCCGACGCCGCCGTCGCGCGGGAACTGCGCGACGCCCTGGTGACCGTGCTGCTCGCGCACTCGGGGGACGAGGAGAGTCTGGGCGAGCCGCTGCTGCGCGCCGAGCGCCACCTGCGACGCGTGGGGTCGCTCTACCCGCTGGCGACGGTGGTCACGGCCGACGGTGTGGAGCTGGCCTCGCCGCAGACGGGGGTGCCCCGGGTGTTCGGAACCGTACTGGCCGCGGTGACGACGTTCGCGCAGACCGGCGACTGGGGACGCATCAAGGCCTGCCGGAACCCCCCGTGCCATTTCGGTTTCCTGGACCGCACGCGCAACGGGGCGGGGCTGTACTGCAGTACCGGCTGCGGCTCCCAGGTGTCCATGCGCAAACACCGCCGGCGGCAGCGCCAGGCCGGCGACGCGCCGCCGTCCGAGGCCTGAGCGCCCGTTCGTTCCGCGTCCCGCCGTGGCGGGGGCCCGGAGATGGCCCGCGGCGGATGCCGGTTCCTCGGTGAGCCCCGGGTTCGTGAGGCCGTCAGGGACGTGTCGTGGGACGGGGGTGTCCCGCGTCCTCGGTGACGTCCGGGGCGCCGAAGGCGGAGCGGTAGGTCTGGGGGGAGACCCCGGCGTGGCGGGAGAAGTGGCGGCGGAAGGCGGCGGAGGAGCCGAAGCCGGTTTCCGCCGCGATGCGTTCCACGGGGATGGCGGTGGTCTCCAGGAGTTCGCGGGCCCGTCGGACCCGGGCCCGGAGCAGCCACTGGAGCGGGGTGGTCCCGGTCTGGGCCCGGAAGTGGCGGTTGAGGCTGCGGACGCTCATCGCGGCCTGACGGGCGATGTCGTCGAGGGTCAAGGGGTCGCGGAGGCGGCTTTCCAGCCAGTGCAGGGTGGGTTGGAGGGTGTTGCCGGGGTCGTCGGGGGCGGGGTGTTCGACGTACTGGCTCTGGCCGCCGTCGCGTTGCAGGGGCATGACGGTGTGGCGTGCCGTGCCGGCGGCGATCGCGGCGCCCAGGTCGCGGCGCAGCAGGTGGAGGCAGAGGTCGAGGGCGGCCGCGATGCCCGCCGATGTGATCAGGGTGCCGTTGTCGACGAAGAGGGCGGCGGGGTCGACGTCGACGGCGGGGTGGCGGCGGGCGAGTTCGGCCGCGTGGTGCCAGTGGGTGGTGGCCCGGTGCCCGTCCAGCAGGCCGGTGGCGGCGAGGGTGAAGGCGCCCACGCAGATGGAGGCGAGCCGGGCCCCGTTGCCGGCCGCCGCGCGGAGCGCCCCGAGCACGGGAGCGGGGGGCTCGTCCAGGAACGCCGCATGACCGGGGATCACGACGGTGTCGGCGTCCGTGAGGCCGTCGAGGTCCCAGGGGGTGCTCAGGGCGAGTCCGCCGTATCCGGCCGCCGTGACCGCTCTGCGGCCCGCCGCGCAGACGCGGAGCTCGTAGTGGTCCCGCCCCGCCACTTCGTTCGCCTTGCCGAAGATCTGCCCCGGCACGGACAGTTCGAACGGGAGGACCCCGTCGAGCGCGAGGATCGCCACAACAGCCATGGCCAGAACGTAGCGGATGGTGTCATTCGTGCCACTGTCAGGGCGGCCCCCGCCACCGCAGGATCGTCCTGTCATCCCCTCCGCCCCGGTCTCGCCCGGGGCACGTCATCGTAAGGACACCTCGCTGTGCGGCCCTCCTCTCCGCCCCTCTCGTACGCCGGTGTGGAACTTCCGCGCTCCGAACTGGCCGTCTCCGCGCTGCGCTACGCCGCGGAACTCACGGATCCCGTCGTCTTCCGCCACAGCCTGCGCGGCTATCTGTTCGGCCGGGCGATCGGCGAGACGCGGGCGCTCCGGGCGGGCGCCGACTACGACGACGAGCTGATGTTCGTGGCGAGCGTGCTCCACGACATCGGCGTCAGCGACGCGGGCAACGGCGACGAGCGCTTCGAGGTCGACGGGGCGGACCTGGCGGTCGGGTTCCTGCGCGAACACGGCCTGTCGCAGGACCGGGCGGCGGTCGCCTGGGACGCCATCGCCCTGCACACCTTCGAGGGGATCGGGGCCCGCAAGGGTCCGGAGGTCATGCTCTGCCACGCCGGCATCACCGCCGACATCCTGGGCCGGGGCCGGGAGCTGCTCCCCGCCGGCTTCGCCGATCGGGTGCACGCGGAGCTGCCGCGCGAGGACCTGGCGTACGTGCTGACCGACGCGATCGTCGCCCAGGCCCTGGACAATCCGCGCAAGGCCGGGCCGCTCTCCTTCCCGGGCCAGCTCGTACGCCGCCACCTGCCGCAGGGGGCCCTGCCCGACTGGTACGACCTCATCGCGGACGCGGGATGGGGAGACCGGCCGGCGCGGGACGGGAACGGGTAGGGGTACGGGGACGGGGGACCTCGCCGTCAGGCCGGACGGCCGTGCGCCCGGTCCGCTGCCGGTGGACGGGGGCGCGCCCCGCTCATGAGCGCCGTGTAGAGGAGGAAGGACGTGGCCAGGCCCACTGCCCAGCCGTAGTCGGCCAGCGGCTTCAGGAAGGGGATCAGGCCGCCCTGGGGGAACGGGCCCTTGCCGGGGGCGGAGTGGGAGCCGCCGACGGCCAGGACCCCTCCGACCACGAAGGCGGCGAGGGCCCGGAGGTTCCAGCCCGCCGCGTACCAGTACGGGCCGCCCTCCCGGTAGAGGTCCGGCAGCGAGAGCCGGGTGCGGCGTACGAGCCAGTAGTCCGCGATGAGGATGCCGGCCACGGTGCCGAGCAGTCCGCCGACCAGGCCCAGCCAGGTGAAGATGTACAGCTCGGGGGTGGACGTCAGCTTCCACGGCATGATCAGCACGCCGACCACGCCGGTGATCAGCGCGCCCCGGCGGAAGTCGATCCGGCGGGGGGCCAGGTGGGCCAGGTCGTAGGCCGGGGAGACGACGTTGGCCGCGATGTTCACCGAGATCGTCGCGACCAGCACGGTGACCAGGGCGAACAGCAGCCCGAAGACGCTGTCGGCCTTGGCGGCGAGCTCCACCGGGTCCCAGACCGGGGCTCCGTACACCGCCTCCGAGCCGGAGGTGACGATCACCGACAGCAGCGCGAAGAGGGTCATCGTCGTGGGCAGCCCGAGGGTCTGGCCGAGGATCTGGGAACGCTGGCCCGCGCCGAAGCGGGTGAAGTCGGGGATGTTGAGGGAGAGCGTGGACCAGAAGGCGATCATCCCCATGAGTGCCGGGAAGAAGACCGGCCAGAAGTCCGCGCCCCAGCCGAGCCGGGACGGCTGGTCGAGCAGTTCGCCGAAGCCGCCCGCCTTCACCCCGATCCACACCAGCAGGGCCAGCGCGCCGGCGATGACGAAGGGCGCGGCCCAGTTCTCGAAGCGTCTCAGGGCCTCCATCCCCCGGTGGATGATGGCGAGCTCCAGGGCCCAGAAGAGGATGAAGCACAGCCACAGCGTCCAGGGCTCGCCGCCGATCTCGGCGGCCCCCGCCCAGCCGCCGAAGACCTTGCCGAGCAGGACGAAGATCCCGGACCCGCCGATCCAGGTCTGGATCCCGAACCAGCAGCAGGCCACGGCGGCCCGGATGAGCGCGGCCATGTTGGCTCCGCGGACCCCGAACGAGGCCCGGGCCAGTACCGGGAACGGGATCCCGTACTTGGGGCCGGCGTGCCCGGTGAGGAGCATCGGCACGAGGACGATGAGGTTGGCGAGCGCGATGGTGAAAACGGCCTGCTTCCAGTCCATCCCCAGGGCCACCAGCCCGGAGGCGAGCAGCCAGGAGGGGATGTTGTGCGCCATGCCCACCCACAGGGCGGTGAAGTTGTACGTCGTCCAGCGGCGGGCTTCGACCGGGACGGGGAGGAGGTCGGGATTGGCGAAGCGGCTGTCGGACGGAACCTCGCCGGGGGCGAGTTCGACGCGGTCCCCGGTCTCGGCGCTCGGGCGGTCGGGCATGGGCGCACACCCCTTCGGGTCGGGTGGAGATCTCGGCCGGGACGGGTGACCTCGTCTGCGGTCCCGCGTCCCGGAGCCGCTCCATCGTGTCGCCCCGGAGCGTCGGCAGCCAGAGGGACACCGCCTCCTTCGTGACGGGGCGGGCGTGGGAACGTCGGACTCCGGCCTGGCGGACCGACCGGCGGGCCGGAAGGGTGGGGCGGGAGGATCAGGCCGGCCGGGGTGCCGCGGGGGCGGGGAGCAGGGCGGCGACCAGGCGGGCCGTGGTCTCGCGGGGGGCCGGGCCGTCGGGCCCGCGGGTCATCAGCAGGTGGTGGACCGTACCGACGAGGGCCAGTGCCACCGCGCCGGAGTCGAGTGCGGCCGGTACGCGGCCCCGCGCACGTTCCGCTTCCAGGTAGGCCCGGAGCGCTTCCTCGATCGTCGTGAACCCCGGCGAGCCCGACCGCAGCGCCTCGCGCGTGTGGAGGGCGGACGCGGGGCGGGTGAGGGCGAGGCCGACGACGCCCGGGTCGAGGGAGTCGAGCAGCGCGAGCGCCACCTCGGCGAGGTTGTCGGCCACGTCGCCCTCTCCCGCCCGGGCCGGCAGCGCCTGCGCCAGCCGCGCCGCGCGCGCGAACCGGTCCAGGACCAGCTCGGCCACGAACTCGTCCAGCCCGGCGAAGTGCGTGTGCAGGACTCCCTTGGCGCAGTCGGCCTCGGCGGTGACCGCCCTGCTGGTCAGGGCGGCGGCGCCGTCGCGGGCCACCACGCGTTCGGCGGCCGCGAACAGGCGTTCGCGCAGATCCGGGATGGCTACTCCACGGGGTGACATCGGGGCGCTCCGGTTCCTGGGGTGATTGCGGGTATGGGCGTGTGCCCATACCCTAGCGCCTGGGGTTTGGGCAGATGCCCATTCTCGGCCCGCGGACCGGAGGAGAACGGCAATGAGCGACACGCAGGGCGGCGGCGGAATCGTCAACACCGCGCAGGCGGAGGCCTGGAACGGATACGACGGCACCTATTGGGCCGCCCACCAGGAGCGGTGGGACGCGGTGAACGACGGGTTCAACGAGCCCCTGCTCGGCGCCGCGGGAATCGGCCCCGGCGACCGCGTCCTCGACATCGGCTGCGGGGCGGGCCGGACGACCCGGCTCGCGGCCCGGCGCGCCGCCGGCGCAGGCGGCTCCGCGGAGGGCGAGGGCAAGGGCGGGGGCGGCTCCGCGGAGGGGCTGGACCTCTCCGCGCCGCTGCTGGCGCGCGCCCGCGCCTCCGCCGAGGCGGAGGGCCTCGGCAACGTGGCCTTCACCCAGGGGGACGCCCAGGTGCACCCCTTCGCGCCGGGCTCCTTCACCCGTGCCATCAGCCGCTTCGGCGTGATGTTCTTCGCCGACCCCGAAGCCGCCTTCGCCAACATCGGCCGGGCCCTGCGCCCCGGCGGCCGCCTCGCGTTCATCGCCGCGGCCGAAGCGGAGGCCAGCGAATGGATGCAGGCCTTCCGGGCCCTGGACGGCGTCCTGCCCGTGGGCGGCTTCGCCACGGCCCCCGGCACCCCGGGCATGTTCTCCCTCGCCGACCCCGCCCGCACGCGGGCGCTGCTCGGCGCGGCCGGCTTCACCGCCGTCACGGCCGAACGGACCCGGGCGTACGGGGTGTGGGGCGGGGACGCCGAGGACGCGGCCGACTTCCTGCTCGGTTCCGGTCCCGGCCACCACCTGCTCGCCCAGGTCGGCCCGGAGGCGCGCGCCGAGGCCCGGCGGGTCCTGGCCGACCACCTGCGCCCGTACGAACGCGACGGCGCGGTCCGCCTGCTCGGCACGGCCTGGCTCGTCACGGCGGACCGGGCCTGAAGCCCGTCGGCGGGGTCCGTCGGCGGGCGTCCGGCCGGTGGGTCGGCGGTGGCGGCCCGGAGCCGGAGCCGGGGCCTTCGTCGAAGGTCGGGTGACAGGTCCTCCGGGGTCTGCCTACGATGCCGCCGATGAAGACCTACTCCTCTACCGGAACGGGGGAATCGTCCGCGCAAGGTGAGTGCTGATGGCATCTCACTTCGCGGAACCGGTTCCCGCCCGCCTGCTCATGTGGCAACGCGTACGCGAGTACGCCGTGCCACCGTCCATGATCGAGAACGCGACGGCCCGCCGAGCCGTCGGGGACTGGGCGGGTGCCTGCGCCGCCGCCCGGATCGACGTCGACCTCGATCTGCGCGCCGTGCGCCACCGCCACGGCACCGACCTCGCCTCCCGTCTACGGGCCGATCTGCGCCGTCTGTCGCCCGATCTGTTGCGCTGGCACATGCCCCGGACCGCACCGGACGGGCGCCTGCGGCCCGGCCTCACCCTCTGTCTGGCCCGCTACGGGGCCCCCGGCCGGGCCACGCCCCGGCTCGTGGTGCGGACGCCGCCCGCCTGGGCGGACGCGGGCCAGCGGATGTCGCTGGCGCTGTGGGAGGAATCCCGCGACGGGGCGCCCGCGCACCACCCCCATCCCCACCCCGACCGGCGCTTCCGGCTCGACCTGCACCGCCACCTCTGGGACGGCACGCGCAGTGCCGAGCTCGCGGGGAGGTGCGGTGCGGGGTGGGACCCCTGGCCGTCGCGGCCGCCGCAACAGTGGGCAGCCGAGGCCGAACTGCTGCTGCGGGCCGACGGCCTCGGCCCTCGCGGACCGCTGACCGTACGGTTGGGCGCGGGCGGCCGCGGCGTCTTCGAGCTCGTCGCCCCCGACGACAGCCACGCCCCGGTGCTGCGTCCGGTACGGGAGGCGCTGCCGGCGCAGGCGGTGGCGGCGCTGCCCGTGCTGCCCGAGGCCGCGGCGCGGCCGTTGCCGGACCTTGAGCTGCTCCGGGCCGGCCTGGTCCGGGCCGAACGGCTGCACCCGCTGGTCGCCGCCGCGCTGTCGGCGCCGGTTCCCGTACGGCCTCCCGCGGGCGGGCCGGCGCCGGAGCCCGGCCTGGATGCCTCCGCGGGCGGCACCGACCCGCACCGGGTGGAATGCCTCGGGGAGGTCCACCGGATCGCGCTGCGGGACGGGGTACTGACGGCCGTCGACCACGAACCGGCCCAACTGGCGCGTGAGGAACTGCTCATGGCGCTCGGCGGCCCGGGCCTGCCCTGCCTGCGGGCGATCGACACCGTCCACCTCAGCCCCGAGGCGCTGCCCGCGGTCCGCGAGCGGCTCGGCCACGGCGACGTGACCGGCGCGCTGGCGGTGGTCGAGGGGCTCCTCGGCCCGGGCGCGGTGCTGCGCGAAGGGGCCCTGCGGGACGCCCTGGAGGAGGCGGTGGAGGGCCGCATCGACCACGGGCTCTTCCGCGCGGGGCTGGTACCCGTGCACCCCGCGTCGCTCGTGACGGGCGGGCCCGGCCACCGGCCGCGGCTCGACCGCCGTCTGCCCTGGGATCTGCGCCGCAAGCGGGGCGCGCGTACCCGCCCCCGCACCGGCTTGCCCGGCTGACCGCCCGGGCTCGCCCCCTGCCTTCCCCTTCCCCGCACGTCGGGCGTTCGCGTACGCGTCCTCGCGTCCGCCTGCGTGTCCTCGCCGCCGACGGCATCCGGACGGAACACCCGTCCCCGAAACCCACACAGGTGACCACCATGTCCTCCAGCACTCTCCTGCCCGCCCTTCCAGCACCCGGCGACCGGCCCCAGCTCTCCCTCGCCGGCGACCTCCTGGCGCTCCTGCGGACCACCACCACCGAGCCGCGCCCCGACGAGCAGCTGGAGGCGCTGGCCCTGGCCGTGGCCGCGGACCTGCCCGTCCTGCTCTGGGGCGAGCCCGGCATCGGCAAGACGGCGGCGCTGACCCAGCTCGCCGCCTCCCTGGACCTGCCCCTGACGACCGTGATCGCCAGCGTCCACGAGCCGACCGACTTCTCCGGCCTGCCCGTCCTGGGCGAGGACCCGGCCGAGAACGGGGTGCCCATGGCTCCGCCGCAGTGGGCCGTGGAACTGGTGCGTGCCGGGCGGGGGCTGCTCTTCCTCGACGAACTGTCCACCGCCACGCCCGCCGTCCAGGCCGCGCTGCTGCGCGTGGTCCTGGAGCGGCGGGTCGGCGCCCTGCACCTGCCGCCCGGCGTAAGGATCGTGGCCGCGGCCAATCCTCGGGCCTCGGCCGCGGACGGCTGGGAACTGAGCCCGCCCCTGGCCAACCGGTTCGTGCACCTGTACTGGGTGCACGACCGGGAGGTGGTGGTGCGCGGCCTCGGCGGGGTCTGGCCGCGCGCCGAGCTGCCCCGGCTGGACCCGGCGGCGCTGACCGGGGCGGTGGCGTTCGCCCGCCTCGCGGTGTGCGGCTTCCTGCAGGCCAGGCCCACGCTGATCCACCGGCTGCCGACCACCGAGACCCGGCGCGGCGGCGCGTGGCCGTCGCCCCGCAGCTGGGAGGCCGCGATGACGCTGCTGGCCTTCGGCACGGCCGCGTCCGTCTCCCGCGACGTGCTGGCGCTGCTGGTCAGGGGCGCGGTCGGCGACGGTCCCGGCCTCGAACTGCTCGCCCACGTCGACCGGATGGAGCTGCCCGACCCGGACTCCCTGCTGGCCGATCCGGCCACCGCCGAGCTGCCGGAACGGGGCGACCTGCGCCAGGCGGCGCTCGAAGCGGTGGTCGCCGCCGTCGGGGCGCGCCCGGAACGGGAGCGGTGGGAGGCGGGCTGGGCGGTCCTCGTCAGAGCGCTGGAGACGGGGGCGCCGGATCTGCTGGTCGGCCCGGCGAAGGCGCTGGCCGCCCTCCGCCGTGACGGCTGGGAGATCCCCGAGGCGATGGAGCGGCTCGCCCCGGTGGTCGGTCTGGCCCGGCGGGCGGAGAACTCGGTGGCCCGTACCGCGAAGGCCGCCGGCCGCGTCGGCGCGGGTGGACGCCGATGAGCACCCCCGCGCGACCGCGCCCCCGTCCCCGTCCGCGTCCCATGGCCCCTCCCCCGCCGCCGAGGCCCGTACGGGCGGCGGTCCCCGGCGAGCGGCCCGGCCCGGCCGTCCCGCTGGACACGGAGAAGCTGCTGGCCGCCCGGCTGCACGCGGCGTCCGTCCGCCCGTACCTCGCCGGCGCGCTGTTCGCGCTGCACGTGGTGGAGGACCGGTCGGTGCCCACCATGGCGGTGGACGCCCACTGGCGCTGCTACGTCTCCCCGTCCTTCGTGGCGCGCACCCCGCTGGAGGAGCTGGCGGGCGTGTGGGTGCACGAGGTCTCCCACCTGCTGCGGGACCACCACGAGCGCGGCGAGCGGTATGCGCGGGAGTACGGGGAGAGCGGTCCGGGGCAGCGGCTGCGGCAGAACATCGCCGCCGACTTCGAGATCAACGACGACATCTACGGCGACGGCCTGCCGAGGCCCGCCGGGGCCGTGCGGCCGGCCATGGCGGGCCTGCCCGACGGGCTGTTGATGGAGGAGTACCTGCGCCGGTTCTCGATGGCCGGCCACACCCCGCAGCTGGCCTGGCTGGACTGCGGCAGCGGCGCCGACGGCCGGGCGCGGCCCTGGGAGCTGGGTCCGGAGGGCGCGCACGGGCTGAGCCGGCAGCAGCGGGACGCGGTCCGTTTCCGGGTGGCCGAGGCGATCACCGGCCGGCCCGGGGACGCGCCGGAGGGGTGGCGGCGGTGGGCCGACGAGGCCTTCCATCCCCCTCAGCCGTGGCGGCAACTGCTCGGCGCGGCCGTCCGGTCGGCCGTGGGCGGGGCGGGGGCGGGCGAGGACCACAGCTACCGGCGCCCGTCGCGGCGCTCGGCCGGGGTTCCCGGGGTCGTGCTGCCCAGCCTGCGGCGGATGCCGACCCGGGTCTGCGTCGTGATCGACACCTCCGGCTCGGTCAGCGACGCCGAACTGGGCACCGCGCTGCTGGAGGTCGCGGCGATCTCACGGGCGGTGGGCGGCCGCCGCGACCTGGTCTCGGTGATCTCGTGCGACGCCGCGGCGGGGGTGGCCGTACCGCTGTGCCGTGCCGAGAACCTGGAGCTGATCGGCGGGGGCGGTACGGACCTCAGGTCGGGCTTCGCCCGGGCGCTGCGCTGCCGGCCCCGCCCGGACGTGATCGTCGTCCTGACGGACGGACAGACGCCGTGGCCCTCCGCGCAGCCGTCCTGCCGTACGATCGTCGGCCTCTTCCCCCGGTCCGACCATGCTGCGGACGAGGAGGACCCGGAGTACGTTCCCACGGACCCGCCCGCCTGGGCCCGGGTGGTCCGCCTGGGTTGACGGGCCGGCTCTTCGCGGGACGGCAGTGTTTCCGCCGCCGTCCGGTCCGAAAACGGGGTGCGGGGGGCGCCGGCGCGCCGCGAGACTGGCCCGATGATCACTGTGCCTCCGGCTGTACTGGATTCGCTGTACGGGCTCGCGTTCGGCGACGCCTTCGGTGACCGCTGGTTCGGCATCCTGCGCCGGGACGGTGACGCCGCGTTGGCCGCGCGGACGCCGCCCCCGGAGCCGCTGTGGCGGTGGAGCGACGACACCGCCCAGGCGGTCGTTCTCGTCCGGGAACTCGCCGAGGGCGGCGGCGCCGTCGACCAGGACCGCCTGGCCCTGGGCTTCGCGGCGGCCTACGCCGACGACACGCACCGCGGGTACGGGGCCTCGATGCACGACGTGCTCCGCCGGATCGGTGCGGGCGAGCCGTGGCGGGCGGTGGTCGCCGGGCAGTTCGGCGGGCAGGGCTCCTGGGGCAACGGGGCGGCCATGCGCGCCGCCCCGCTCGGGGCCTGGCACGCCGCCGACCTCGACGCGGCCGCCGAGGAGGCCGCCCGCCAGGGTGCGGTCTCGCACCACCACCCGGAGGCGGTCGCCGCGGCGGTGGCCGTCGCCCTCGCCGCGGCGCTGGCCACCCGCAGCCGGGGCGGGGCCGCCCCGGCCAGGGCGGACTTCCTGCGGACGGTCGCCGAACGGCTCCCCGACGGCGACGTCCGGTCGGGAGTGCGGATCGCGTCCCGGATGCCGGAGGGCACCTCGGTGCGGCACGCCGCGGAGGTTCTGGGCTCCGGCTACCGCATGTCGGGGCCGGACACGGTCCCGTACGCCCTGTGGTGTGCGGCGGGACACCTCGACGACCTGCACGAGGGCCTGTGGTGCACGGTCGGCGGGCGCGGGGACATCGACACCACCTGCGCCATCGCGGGCGGGGTGATCGCCGCCCGCACGGGCGTCGCCGCATTGCCCGCCGCCTGGCACGCGGCGTGTGAACCGCTGCCGCCGGTAGGGGTGCGGTAGGAGGCTCGCGGGCAGCGGAGGCGTCCGGCCGTCCGGGACGCAGGCGGCCGCGGGTCAAATCCCGTTGCCCGTACGTCCCGGCGCCAGCGATCATCCTGAGGATTCGACCTCGACCACCGGAGACACATGACCCCCGAACTGTCCAAGGCCTGGGAACTCTTCGAAGCAGGCGACCCCCAGGAGTCGATGCACACCCTGCGGCGCGCCGCCGAAGAGCTCGCGTCCGAAGAGATCGCCCCGCTCGTGGCCGAGTTGGCCGCGGGCGCCGGCTTCACGGACCTCGCCGAGGCCTCGACAGCACTGGCGGCACGGCCCGCGAACGCCGAGCGGCTGTACGTGTTCGGCTACGCCTGCGTCGAGCGCGGCATCCCCGCCCTGGCGGTCCCCGCGCTGCGCGCGGCCCTGCGCCTGACCCTGGCGCCGCCGAGCACGCCCGAACGCACGGGGCTGTTCCGCCGCAGGTCCACGCCGCGGCCCGAGTCGCGGCTCACGCCCCGGCGGGTGCTCCTGGAACTGGTGACCTCGCTGGAACAGGTCGAGCGGCACGCCGACGCACTGGCCCTGCTGCGCGCACACGACTCCCTCATGGCCGACTGGCCGGACCGCTACCTGACGGTCTACAACGCCCTGATGGCCGGCCGGATCGACACGGCCCGGCAGGTCTTCGACGGCCTTTCGGAGCCCGAGGGCGTCTGGGTGGAACCGGGCCGACGGGTCGGGCGGATGCTCGACCGTGCCGCGGCCCTGCCGCCGACGGGCTCGCGGGACCTGCGCGGCTGGCACTGCGTGCTGACCGGCGGGCTGCTCCTGACCCTCTCCCCGCACGGTTTCGACCAGGGCATGACCGGCCGCTGGGCCTACCTCCAGGACGACTTCGACTCCTGCCGGCACGGCCTGGAGCGGCTGCGGACGGTCCTGGACGCCACGGGGCGCCGGCCGGCGTCCGTCGGCCTGCTGCCGGACCGCGGCAGCCGGGCACTCGGCCTGGCGGCGGCCCGTCTGCTCGGCGTCCCCGCCTCCCCCTACCGGCCGGGCACCCCGGACGTGCTGGTGGTGGCGTACGACCTGACCGCCTGCGACCCCGAGACGGTGCACGCGCTGACCGAACGGGCCGAGGGTGAGCTGCTCTTCGAGCACGCCACCTGCTGGACCGAGACGCCCGGCGCGTCGGCCGACGTCTGCACCCTGCTGGTGCAGACCGTGACCGCTCCCTGGGAGCCCCGCCTGCGGCTCTCCGAGGACGGGCGGGCGGAACAGGCCGAGCCCGACGACCGGTCGGCCGAGGAGCTGGCCGAGGCGATCCTGGCCGCGGATCCCACTCCGGCGGAGGGTGACGGGCAGACGCCGGACGACCCGGATCCCGTACTGGCCGCGTTCGCCGCTCGCGCGGCGGGGCTGTGGGCGGACGGCCCCCGGGCCCGGATCCGCTCCGCGGGGCCGGTGGCCAGCGGCCGGTTCGCCTGACGGCGCCTCTACCCCGGGGACGGCAGTGCGGCGGGCGCCGTCGCTTCTCGCGCGAAGTCGGGGGTTTCACGGCGGCGATCGGGAACAGGAGAGCGGTCACGACAGCCGATTCCGTAGACCACGAGGAGGTTCCGATGTCGGGTACGGAGAAGGGCAAGGCCCGTGCCGAGCAGGCCAAGGGCAAGGCCAAGGAGGTGCTGGGACGCGCGACCGGCAACGAGCGGATGACCGCCGAGGGCCGGGGCGAGCAGGCCAAGGGTGCCGCGCGGCACGCCAAGGAGGACGTCAAGGACGCCTTCCGTCGCTAGCCCCGCGCGACGCACGCTCCGCGGGGCCGCCGGGTCCCGGCCGACTCCCCCTCGGCCGGGGCCCGGCCTCGTGGTGCCGGTGCCGCGGTGGGTGCCGCGGTCGGGCCGGCTGCCGTCAGAGACGGTCGGCCCACGCCGCAGCAACCGCCGTCCCGGGGACGAGGGACGGCGGAGTCCCGGTGGAGCGGTCGATGGGCGGTGCGGTTCCTGGGTAGGGGGCGGGGATGAGCATTGTGAACCCCGGCAAGGGGTATTCCCGTGACAGCCGGTACATCACCACCCGGATCACCGCCGACGGGCGCGACGGCTTCCCGGTGGAGCCCGGCCGCTACCGGCTCGTGGTGAGCCGTGCCTGCCCCTGGGCGCACCGCGCGGTGATCACGCGGCGGCTCCTCGGGCTGGAGAAGGCCCTGCCCATGGCCGTGGCCGGGCCGACGCACGACAAGCGCAGCTGGACCTTCGACCTCGACCCGGGCGGCCGTGACCCGGTGCTGGGGATCGAGCGCCTCCAGGAGGCGTTCCTCGCCCGCGACCCCGACTACGACCGGGGCATCACCGTGCCCGCCATCGTGGACGTGCCGAGCGGAGCCGTGGTCACCAACGACTACGCGCAGATCACCCTCGACATGTCGCTGGAGTGGGCGGCATACCACCGTGACGGCGCGCCCGAGCTGTACCCGGCGGCGCTGCGGCCGGAGATCGACGCGGTCGGGGAGGAGATCTACCGGGACGTGAACGACGGCGTCTACCGCACCGGGTTCGCCAAGTCGCAGGAGGCGTACGAGGAGGCGTACGAGCGTCTCTTCGCCCGCCTCGACCGGCTCTCGGAGCGGCTGGAGGACTCGCGCTACCTCGTCGGCGACACGATCACCGAGGCGGACATCCGGCTGTTCACCTCGCTGGTGCGCTTCGACGCCGTCTACCACGGCCACTTCAAGTGCAACCGGCAGAAGCTGACCGAGATGCCGGTGCTGTGGGCGTACGCGCGGGACCTGTACCAGACGCCGGGATTCGGGGACACGGTCGACTTCGACCACATCAAGAAGCACTTCTACGTCGTGCACAGCCACATCAACCCGACGGGGATCGTTCCCGCCGGCCCCGACCCGTCGGGCTGGCTCGAACCGCACGGCCGGGAGGCGCTGGGCGGACGCCCGTTCGGGGACGGCACCCCGCCGGAGCCGCCTTCGGCGGCGGAGACCGTTCCTTCGCAGCGCGTTCCGTCGTAGCGCCTCCGTCGCCTGACCGATGCGGGCGGCCCGGCAGGCGGGGGCCGGGGGGCCGGGTGGGTCGGTCCCGCTCCCCGTCTGCCGGGGCGGGGCCGCGTCGGCGGGCGACGGCTTCCCGTCCGGAATCGGCCACGCGCCGGACCACAGGCGCCGGGCGCACCCCGATGTCGGCCGGAGTGCCCGCCCGCCCGATCCGCCTGACGGCATGCGGGCGGTGACCGCCCCCGCCCCCGCGCCGGCTGGGCTAGGGTGCCGCCTCCCGGTCGTCAGGGGCGTCGGGTGTTCCGGTCCAGGTGGTCTCGAAGTACCTGACGCGTTCGTCCTGTCCGGCCGGCCGCATCCCGGCCGCCGTCATGACGTGGTGGGACGCGGTGTTGTCGTGGTCGGCGTCGCCCCGCACGCGGGTGGCGCCCCGTGCCCGGGCGAGCCGCAGGAGCGCGCGGAGGGCCTCGGAGGCGTATCCGCTGCCGCGGGCCGACGGGATGAGGCCGTAGCCGATGGTGACGGTGCCGGTCTCGTCCGCGGGGCCGTGGAAGCCGACGCCGCCGATCGCCGTGCCGTCCTCGCGCAGACGGATCTCGTAGTTGCCGAAGGGACCGGGGTCGCCCGTGTCGGCGCAGGTCCGCAGGAAGCGCCGGGCGGCGAGTACGTCGCCTTCGGTCGGGTATCCGGTCGCCCAGCGGGCCTCGCCGTCCGGCGCGCCCGCCACGACGCGTTCGGCCTCGCCGGTGGTCATCGGATGCAGGACGAGCCGCGCTGTCTGAAGTTCCCCCATGCAGCGAGGAGTATCACGCGGGGTGGGCGGCTCGCACGGGAACGGGCGGCGGGGCGGGGGCGGGGTGCCCACGAGGAGGGCGCGGTGCGCGTGGAGCCAGGTGCGTTCGGCTCGCATCTCGGCCGCGTCCCCGCGGGCCAGGAACGCCGCCCACGGCTCCTGGCCCTGGCCGCCGAGCCGCTCGATGCGGGCCGCCTCGCGGGACTGGAGGGAGTCCAGGGCGTCCAGGACCGCCGCCGGGCGTGCGCCGTAGGCGGTGCAGAGGGCGTCGAGCCGGATCCGGAGGATGTGGTCTTCGGTGAGGGATTCCCTGCGCTGTTTGTCGGCGGGGCGCAGGGGGACGGCGTACCAGGCGAGTTGGGCGAGGTCGTCGAGGGCGTGGCCGGGGGCGGCGAAGTCCCAGTCGATGAAGCCGGTCAGCCGGTCGCCGTTCCAGATGGAGTTCCAGGGGCCGAGGTCGCCGTGCCGGATGATCAGGCCGGGCCGCCAGTCGTGCTCCCGGCCCCGCCAGCGGGCGTCGGCCGGGGGCCGGAAGTCGCGGACCGCTTCGTGGTAGTCGCGCAGCCAGGCGCCCAGTTGCCCGACGCCGGTCGTCGATCGCAGGGCGGGCGGCCAGGGGGAGTACGCCGGTTCGCCGTGCAGCAGGGAGACGACCTCCTCGGCGCCGTCGGTGGCGAGGGCGCGCGGGGCGCGGGTGAAGCCCGCCGCCTCCAGGTGGGCCAACAGGGCGTGGACGGCCGGGGTCCACTCGCCCGCGGGGCGGCGGATCGTTTCGCCGACCCGCCGCACGGTTGTCACGCTGCCCTGGTCGGTGGCGCCGTCCTCGATCACGGGGCCGGCTTGGGCGTGTCCGCGGAGCCGCGCTGGAAGTCGGTCATTTGGTGATGGTAGGCGGCCGGGTCCGCTCGCCCGCCACCGGCTCGGTCGCAGCACGGCGGGCCAGGAGGTGGGCGTCGAGGAAGCCGCGTTCGGAGCCCGGGTCGTGGAGGAGTCGGGCGAAGGGGGTGAGGCCGGCCGCGGAAAGGAGGCCGGCCAGGCGGTCCGCCGGCCAGCTGTAGGCGGGGGTCACCTTGTGGTCGAAGCGGACCGGGTCCGGGGCGTCGGTGCCGAAGAACGACACCAGGAGCAGGCCTCCGGGTGCCAGGACCCGCGCCTGCTCGGCGAGGAGGGCGGGCAGTTCCGCCGGAGGGGTGTGGATCATCGAGTAGTGGGCCAGTACGCCGCCCAGCGAGCCGTCCTCCACGGGGAGGTCCTCCATCCGGGCTTCCTCGAACCGCAGTTGTGGATGGGCCCGCCGGGCGTGGGCGACCATGGCCGGGGAGAGGTCGAGGCCGAAGGCGTCCACGTCCAGGTCGTGCAGCAGGGCCGTGAGGTGTCCGGGTCCGCATCCGACGTCGGCCGCCCGCGGGTTCCCCGTACCGCGCACCAGCTCGGCGAAGGTGGCGATCATGGCCCGGGCGAAGGGCTGCGCCTCCAGGCGGCGGTCGGCGAACAGCGACGCGTAGAGCTCGACGACCCCGTCGTAGGCGGCCCTGGTGCGGTCGTGGTGGTGCGGCACGGGGTAAGAAGCTAACAGGGCCGCCGGTCGCACCGGCCGGGCGGGGCCGCCGGGTTCGGCCGGATCCGCTCCGAGTGCAGGGGCCGACGGCGCGGCGCACCCCGGTTCGGCGGCGCTGGTCCTAACTTCTGTACATGGCTGACATGTTCGAGCACGCCCCGCAGGTATGGACCGCTGCGCGGCTGCGTGAAGCTCTCGCGGACCTGCCGGACGAGACCCCGATCCACGTCGGGGTCGCGGACGGGCCCGGCGACTTCGACGGGTACGGCGAGTACGTCCTGGTGGACGCCGAGCCCGTCGAGCTGGACCCCGACGGCGCCGACGGCCCGCCGCACGTCCAGTTCACCCTGTTCGCGGACGCCCGGGCGGGCGCCTACCACCTCGACGTCGACTGACCCCGGCCCGGTGGCGGCCCGTATCCCCTCAGGGGCAGGCCGCCACCGAAAAACCGTCACGTTCCTGCCACCACTGTGGCGGTTTGGCCGAACATCCATGGCCCACCTGCCACGACCGTGGCAGGATCGGCGGCGTGACCGAAGCCTTCTCCGCGCCGCCCGCGCCCTGCGCCCAGCTGACCGCTGCCGTCGAACGGGTCGTCGGGCTGGGGGCCAAGCTCGGCCGGAGTCGCGAAGAGGTCCTGGACCCCGAGACGCTCCACCGCTCCTGCGGGGTACCCCTCGGCGTCGTCCGGGCGCTGATGGAAGGGCGGCCCGCGGGTGAACCCGACATCCACGAGCGCTTCCGGCAGCGGCTCGACCTGCTCCACGAGACCCACCGCAAGGCCAACGGCCGGAAGTTCTCGCACGGGGAGATCGCCCGGGAGAGCGGTATCTCCCGGCAGCAGGTGCAGGCGCTGCTCTGCGGGGACCGCCGGCCGACGATGGACCACTGCGCACGGCTGGAGAGGTTCTTCCGCCGGCCCGCCGGGTTCCTGCAGTCGGAGGACTCCGAAGCACTGGGCTGCGCCCTGGCCGCCATCGAGAAGACGCTGCTCCAAGAGCTTCAACAGCTCCAGGAACTTCAGGAACTCCAGGGGCACGGCGAGCGCAGCGCCCTCGCGGCCGCGTCGGCCGGGGCCGGCCGGCCGAGCCTCTACGAGCGGCACGGTGTCGACGGCATCGCGCTGCGCGCCGCGCTGCTGCCCCACCGCGAGCGCACCAAGTTGCTCGCCTGGCTCGACACCCACCTGGCCGAGAACGCGGCCGCACACGGACACGGCGGCGAGCCGGGCGGCGGGCGCCCCTGAGCACGTCGGGGCACTCCGCCGGCCGTCGCCGTGCGGGGAAGTGGTCAAGCGGTCGACGCCGTGCGAGGCGGTGCGGACCGGTCGCGCGGAATCCGCCGGGGCAAGGGTTCCGGCCCTCGGGAAGAGGGGCATTGGGGAGATACGTGTTCAGGCAGCGGGAACGGCGGGTGATCGCCTCCTCGCGTGCCCTCCGGGCTCCGGCGGGCGAGGACCGCGGCGTCGTCCGCATTTCGCGGGCGGTCGCGGCGGCCGAGGGGGCGGCCCGTTGAGCAGCGTCTACTACTACCTCCCGGCCCTCCTCCTGCTCGTGTCCTTCGTGGTGCGCCTGCCCGGGCTCGTGCGGCACTGGCGTGATCCGCTGGTCCGCTCGGTGGGCGTGGTGATCCCCCTGGGTGCCGTGGTCTTCTTCTTCGCGGCGCCCCCGACGGTGTCGGAAGTGAACGCGCTGACCGGCGTCGCCAACTTCTCGGCCCCGCTGGTCTACGCCGTCGTCACGGCCGGGAGCGCCGGCGTCATCAACCTGATGCTGACGTGGCAGGGCGGCCCGGAGGACCGCCGCCGTGCGGCCACCCTCTGGTGCGCCGGGGTGTACGCGGCCGTCATCGTGGCGCTCCTGGGCCTGTTCGCGCTGGGCGACGCCCCTGACGAACGCCTCCGTGACTTCGACACGTACTACTCCACCACCCCGTACCTCCGCGAGATGATCGTCCTCTACCTCGTGGCCCACGCGGTGGCCACGGCCGTCCTGTCGGTCCTGTGCTGGCGCTGGGCCCGGGAGGTGGCCGGCCTGCTGCGCGCCGGACTCGCCCTCATCGTGGCCGGAGGGGTGCTGGGGCTCGGGTACACCGCGGGCAAGCTCCTCGCCGTCGGCGCGCGTTGGACCGGCCACGACTGGGACGGCATCAGCACCACGGTGGCCCCTTCGTTGGCCGCCCTCTCCTCACTGCTCCAGTGCATCGGGTTCGCCCTTCCCGCCCTCGGTCAGAAGCTGCGCAAGCAGTGGCTGCGCCGCACGCGGTACCGCCGGCTCGGGCCGCTGTGGGAGGTCATGCGGGTGGTCATCCCGTACGAGGTGGTACGGATCCCGCCGTGGGCCTCCCTGAGCCGGCGCCATCTGCGGCGGACGTGCGACATCCGGGACGGCCTCCGCCTCCTCACCCCCTACCTGGAACGGGGGCCGGGCACGGACGTACGGGAGCTCATGGACGGCCCCGGCGCCCTCAGGCCGGAGGCGGCGGCCCACGCGGCCCTGGTCGTCGCCGCGTTCGACTCCCTGCGCCCCCGTCCCGGGCCGGGCGAAGGCCACGCCGGCGACGGCGACGACCGTGAGGGGGACAGCCGTGCACCCGGCGACAGGAGCCGGATCTCCTGCCTGATCGACAGTGACGACGGTCTCCTGCGCCTCTCGGACGCGGTACGGGACATGACGCTGCCCGGGGGCACGACGCCCCGTACGACCCCGGTGGCCTCCGGAACCGGCAGGAACGGGCACGGCCCGTCGACGGCCGCGCGGAAGGCGGCGTCGTGAACGCTCCCCGCACCGCCGGCCCCCGGACGGTCCGCCGGCGCGCGCTCGTCATCGGAGGAGGACTCGCCGGGATGCTGGCCGCCGCCGCACTGCGCGGCGCGGTCGACGAGGTCCTCGTCGTCGAGAGCGACGAGCTGCCGGACGGGCCGCTCCCCCGCCAGGGCCTCCCCCAGGCGCGCCACGCGCACATGCTCTGGAGCGGCGGCGTCCGGGCTGCCGAATCGGTCCTGCCCGGGATCACCGACCGCTGGCTGGCCGCCGGCGCGAACCGCATCCCGACCCCGACGGGCATGGTCGCGCTCACCGCCCAGGGCTGGCTGAGGCGCTGGGACCGCGAGACCCACTTCGTCCTGGGGTGCAGCCGCGACCTCCTGGACTCCGTCGTGCGCGACCACGTGCTGTCCGGACCGGGGGTCACGGTCCTCCCCCGCACCCGGGTCGAAGGCCTCACCGGCACCGCGTCCCGTGTCACCGGGGTGCGGGTACGCGGGCTGGACGGCCCGGGACGGGTCCTGGAGGCCGACTTCGTCGTCGACGCGAGCGGGCGCGCCTCGCGGGCCCCCCGCCACCTGGCGGAGCTGGGGGTGCCCCCGGCGCCCGAGCGCTCCCTGGACCTCGGCCTGGTCTACGCGACGCGGGTCTTCCGCGCCCCGGCGGGGGCCGAGGGGTTCCCGCTCGTCAGCGTGCAGTCGGATCCCCGCAGCGGCCGCCCGGGGCAGAGCGCGAGCATCCTGCCGGTGGAGGACGGCCGGTGGATCGTCACGGAGACGGGGACCAGGGCGGGCGAGCCGACGGGGGACGCCGAGGACTTCGCGGCGTTCCCTCGCGGGCTCCGTCACCCCGTGGTCGGGGAGATCATCTCCCGCCTCGAACCCCTCACCGGTGTGTCGGTGAGCAGGAGCACCCGCAATACGCGGCGGTACTTCGAGCGGGTGCGGGACTGGCCCGAGCGGTTCGTCGTCCTCGGTGACGCGCTCGCGGCGTTCAACCCCCTGTACGGGCACGGCATGTCGGTCGCCGCGCAGACGGCGGCCGTCCTGCGCGAGGAGGTGGAGGCCCGCGGTGTGGAGGCACCGCGGCTCGCGCGGCGCGCGCAGAGGGCCATGGCGAAGCCGGTCGGCGCGGCCTGGGAGCTGGCCATGGGGCAGGACGTGTTCTATCCGGAGGTCCGGGGCGGTGCTCCGGGTCTGCGGGACCGGATCCTCTCCCGTTACGTGGACCGGCTGGTGAGGACGAGCTGCGGCCGGTTCAGCATGGTGGAGGACCTCACGCACGTCACCTCGCTGCAGGCTCCGCTGACCTCGCTGGCCAGGCCGCGCGTCCTGCTCGGTGCCGTACGGGGACCCCAGTACCCGCCGCTGGACGGGCCGCCGCTGACACCGCGGGAACTGGCCCTCGTGGGGGGACGGGCGTCGGCGGGTTGACCACGGAAGGGTGGACATCGGGGCTCCGACGCGCCGACTGCCCCGAATCCCTTCGCGGGCGGCACCCGTTGGGAGCAAGATGGGACCGGGCGGAGACGCACCACCTGGTGGGGCGTGATCTCAGTGGGGTGAGGAAGATGGTCTGGCGGCACAGGGACGCGGAGACCCCCGTACGACGCGGCGCCGACGGGCAGTTCTACGTCGCCGCCCAGGACGTCACCGAACTGCTCCGCGACCTCGCGCGCACGTTCGACCTCCCCAGCGGGGCCGACGAACCCGCCCCCGCTGGGGAGGGCCAGGCACCCTCGGCCCCGCTGGACGGGGAGACGATGCGCGCGGTCGCGAGCATCCTGCGCGCCCAGGCCGACGAGATGGACGTCCAACTCATCGCCATCGCGGGCCTGCACCCCTTCGACTAGGAGGGTGGTCAGGGCCGGTCCAGTCCCCATGTCTGGAGGACGAACGGCCGCCCCTTCTCCTCGCCCGTGATCAGCGGTACGTCGAGCAGCCTGAAGCCCGCCTTGCCGGCCACCGCCACGCTGGCGGCGTTCTCGGCCTCCAGCTCCAGGATCACCCGTTCCGCGCCCCACTGCTCGAAGGCGTACGCGGCCATCACCCGCACCGCCCGCGCCGCCAGCCCCTGACCCCGGTGCGCCGGACCGACCGCGTAGCCGATCTCCACCCCCTCGGGCGCGCGCCGCAGCATGATCTCGCCGAGCGGTGCGCCGCCGTCGACGGTGATGGCGAGCAGGATGGTCGTGCCCTCCCGCCGCAGCTGCCGGTCCCGGACCAGCCGGGCGCGGGCGGCCGCGTCGTCGAAGGGCGACACGATCGGCGTCCAGTACGCGACGTCGGGGTGGTCGAACAGCGCCGGCATCGCGGCCAGGTCCTCCTCCGTCCAGTCGCGCAGGACGAGCCCCTCCCCCGACAGCTCGATCCTCTCGGGCAAGGACGACGGCGTGGTGCTGCTGCTCATGCGGTGGACCTCCCTGGCCTGTTCATGACGAGGCAAGATAACCGGCAACGGTCCCGGCGCACACGGATTTTCGGCCGCGCGGGCCGGCCCCCTCCTCCGCCGTGCGGACGGCCGCCAGGCCAGGCCGACCTCGGCCGGCGGGCCGAGGCGGCTCCGCCACCCGCTGAGGATCGTGATCAGCCACCCAAGCGAGTGGACGAGTAGACAGCGTCTACGACGCCTGGTAGACACTGTCTATGACTGAGGAGAGTTCCCTTCGGGAGCGGTTGATCGATGTCGGGGTCGAGCTCGTGCTGACCGAGGGCTCCGCGTCCGTGGGCCTGCGGGATATAGCCCGGCGAGCGGGGGTGTCGCACGGGGCTCCGCGCCGGTACTTCCCCACCCACCACGCGCTGCTCTCGGCTGTCGGCCGTCGCGGCTTCGAGGACCTGGCGGCCATGTTCGAGGCCGCGGTCACCGGTGTGCCCACGGCGCGCGGCCAGTTGGAGGCCCTCGCGCGCGCGTACGTCGGGTACGCGCTGGAACGCCGCGGCATGTTCGAGCTCATGTGGCGGCACGACCTGCTCGACGGCGCGGCACAGGCATCGGACCAACCGAGGCTGCGCGAGTCGACCCTCCCGCTGTTCGGGCACTTCACCGGACTCGTCGCCCGCTGCCGGTCGGAGCGGGATGCCACGCGGCACGCCGACGGGCCGAACGAGGCCGGACCTCCGCCCGCGGTGACCGCCGCCGCCCTGTGGTCGAACCTGCACGGCATGGCCCAGCTGTGGGCCTGGGGCAGCCTGCAACTCGCCCTCGGCGCCCCACCGCTGGACGGCGCCCCCGACGCCACCCAACGCGACCGGCTCATCGCGGCAGTCCTGGACGCCCACCTCGGCCCGGTGACCTCATGACCGCACCCGCACAGCGGCACATCGCACTTCTGGTCAGCGTGGTCGGTGCGGTGATCGTCGCACTGGACGGAACCATCCTGCTCATGGCGCAGCCCGGCATGCAGCGTGAACTCGGCGCGAGCGTGGCGCAGGTCCAGTGGACGAGCACCGGCTACCTGGTCGCCGTGGCCGCGTTACTCGTGATCGCCGGACGCCTCGGGGACCGGTACGGGCACCCGCGCCTGCTGCTCGTCGGCGTCCTCGGTTTCGGGGCTGCCTCGGCCGGGATCGCGCTCGCGCCGACCGTCGGCTGGGTGATCGTCCTGCGCGCGGTGCAGGGCGGGTTCGCCGCGTTCCTGCAGCCTGCGACGCTCGCGCTGCTACGGCTGGCGTATCCCGCGGACCGGCTGGGCAAGCCGATCGCCCTCCGCACCAGTGCGATCGCGGTGGCCGCAGGGTCCGGTCCGCTCCTGGGCGGTGTTCTCGTGGCTCATCTGGGATGGCGCGCCGTCTTCTGGGTCAACGTGCCCCTCGCGTTCGTCATCGCCGTCCTCGCCCTCGCCGTACGGACGCCGGCACCTCCACGGGCCGACGGTCCACGGCTCAACCTCACCAGCGCGGGCCTGCTGGCCGTCGCGCTCGCAATCCTGGTCCACGCCTTGGCCGACGTACCGGCGCGGGGGTGGACCGCCGCACCGACGCTGCTCGAATTCTTCGTCGTCATCGGTGTCGCAACGGTGCTCGCCTGCCAAGAACGCCGCACCACGCACCCGATCGTCCCGCCGGCCGTAGCGCGGTCCGTACCGGTGACGGCGTCGATGACGATCCTGCTGGTCACCTCCGCGGGCCTGTTCGGCGCGCTGTTCAAAGCCACCTTCTACCTCCAGGACGTACTTCGGCTCGATCCGCTCGCCAGCGGTCTTCGCGTGCTCCCGCTGACCGTGCTCATGGTCCTCGGCTCACCTGCCGCGATCGCCGCACTGCGCCGGTACGGTGCGCGCCGCACCGCGATCGCCGGTACGGTCCTCGTCGTGGCCGGCATCGCGGGCCTGTCCCAGTGCGGTCCCGCCGGCACCTGGATGGCCATGACTGCGGCCTTCGCCGCCGTCGGTGCCGGGTTCGCCACCGTGATGGTCACCGCCACCGGAACCGTCGTCGGTGACGCACCGCCCGGGTACGCCGGAGTCGTCAGCGGGCTCAAACAGACCGCCATGAACATCGGGCCGACCTTCGGCATCGCCGTCGCGGCGAGCGCGACCGGCTCGGCCGTTTCAACAACGAGCTCTACTCTGCTGATTCTGGCCGCGCTCGCCGCTCTCGGCCTGCTTCCCGCGTCGCGGCTGCCCCGGCGCCCGGCCCACCGGGAAGGAGACGACACGACCGCCTCCCGGCTGGCGCAAGCGCCAGGAACGCAGGCAGCACCCGCCCGACACACCACCAGTTGACTGGTCTTGCCGGAATCCCGCCGCCGCGGTGGGGGCGCGCGGCGGTAGCGTGGCCGGGTGCCCGAGAACCTCCCTGCGCCCGAAGGGCCCGACGGGCCGCGCTGCCTACTGCTGGTCGGTCCGCCAGGGGCCGGGAAGTCCCGCCTGGCCGACGCCCTGGAAGCGCACGGTGTGACCCGGCTGTACCGGCGGTACGGCGCGTGCGGCGCCGACTCCCCGCGCGGTACGTCCGGCGCGCGCGAGCGCCCGTTCCTTGCCGACCTGGAGGTCCGGCTCCGTCAACTCCTCGCGGACGGACGGTCCGTCTTCCTCGATCCCGGCCTGTGGACACGGGCCGAACGCGACGACTGGCGGCGGACCGTCACCGCGGCGGGCGGGGTCCCGGTCCTGGTGGTGCTCGACGCCGGGCACCGGCACCGCCACGTCCACGGGTCGCACGACCTGCGCCGCTTCCGCGACCGGTACGAGCCGCCCGGCCCCGACGAGGACCCCGTCCCGTACGACGGCGACCCGGTGTCCGTCCCCCGCCTCCTCGCGGCGGCCGGGGCGCGCTCCGGGCCCGTCGCCCGCTGGGATCCCGCACCCCTGCGCGAGGTCGTCGGCCTGTTCGGCCGTGCCGGGTGCCCGTGGTGGATCGCCGGGGGCCATGCCGTCGAGCTGGCCGCCGGCCGCGCATGGCGGCCCCACGACGACATCGACGTCCTGCTCCTGCGGGACGACCAGCACGTCGTGCAGGAGGTCCTCGCCGGATGGGAGTGGTGGGCCGCGGACCCGCCCGGCAGCCTGCGTCCGTGGCGCGCGGGAGAGTATCTGCGTCCGGGCGTCCACGACGTCTGGTGCCGGCCCGCGCCGGGCGGGTCCTGGCGGATCCAGGTGATGCTGGACGAAGGGCGGGACGGGCAGTGGGTGTCGCGGCGCGATGACGGGGTGCGCCTGCCGGTGGCCGAGATCGGAGCCGTCAGCCCGGACGGCATCCCCTACCTGAGGCCCGAGGTCCAGCTGTACTACAAGGCAAAGGAGCCCCGCCCGAAGGACGAACAGGACTTCGACGCCGTCCTCCCGCTCCTCGACCCGGGCCGGCGCGCCTGGCTCGCGGACGCGATCACCCGCACCCTCGGCCCCCACCCCTGGCCCGGCCGCCTGCGCTGACCGGGCCGCGGTCCCGCCGTCGGACCGCCGTGGAACCGGCTCGGCCGAGGGAGGGCCGGCGCGGCCGGGTGCCCGTCCTGACTACCGGATGTCCGTCGAGACCGGGTGGAGGAAGAAGACGCACTGCTTCGCGTCGTATTCGCCCACCTCGGCAACGAAGCGGAACCTGTCGCCCGCGCGGACGGTGGCGGGGGTGTTCCGGCCGGTCAGCTTCAGGTCGGGGATGTTGGCGTCCTGGTACTTGAAGGCCGGGCCGATCCCCGTCTTCGGCCCCTCGTCGCCCGGGCCCAGGAGGAAGTCGTAACGGGTGTCGTCGTTCCCGTGGGGCGCCATGTGCACGATCGAGCCGTCGAACGCCACCGTCTTGCCCGGGTGCTTGGTCGCGAAGTCGCGGTTCGCGTCGTCGCACGAATCCCGCTTCAGCAGCGCCGCGAACTCCGGGTTGTTCTGAGGCGTGATCACGGCAGCGGCCACAGGCGACGCGGCGGAGGGCCCTGCGCTCGCAGTGGCCGCCGTCGACTTGTTCGACTCGTCCTTCTTGCCGCCTCCGCCCTCCAGTGCCGCGCCTACGCCGATGACGGCGGCCAGGATCACGAGGCCGCCGACCGCGGCGCCGATCAACAGCCGCGGCAGCGGCTTCTTCGGGCGGCGGAAGTCGAGCGTGGAGCGCAGCCTGCCCTGGCCCTGTCCCACGAGCTCCCAGCCGTCCTTCTGCATCTTCGAGATCACCAAGCCGTCGGTGCCGCGAAGTGTCTGCACGGTCTTGTACTCGTACTTGATCCCGTCGGCCATGCGGCTCCGCCCCCTGAACGATCCGTTCACCCCAACTGCTCCGGGAGCATAGGGGACTCCACGTCCCGCAGGGTTGAAGAGCTCACCACCACGCACACCGTGTGAATCGTGGGGAGGGTCGCGCGCCGGGGATCCGGAACGTGAGCCTGGAGTGCTGTACTGACCCGGTGGACGCAGCTCTGGCGACTTTGCTGGTCGGTATCGCAGGTGTCGCCGGCACCCTGACGTCAGGCTATCTGGCTCAACGCGCATCCCTTCGAACGCTGAGGCGGGAGAACGAGCGCCAGCGCCTCGACGACCTCCGCAATTGCTACATCGGGGTCAACAGCGTCGCCCGCACCTGCCGCTACGCGCTTGCCGACTATGTCCAGGCCATGGCGACCACTACCTTGACCGACGAGATTCGCCAGGCTGCCGCCACGGCAATGAGTGCCCACCGGGTCCAGTACGACGAAGCGCAGATGCTCGTCTCGGACGCAGTACTTGACGAGGTCCGTCGCGTGAACGGCCTGCTCAGCGTCCTCTACGGGCTACTGCGGCGTATCGATTGCGGCGTTCCCCAGCCGGACGACACGGTTGAACGGGCCAAGTACTTGTTGAAGGACTTGTGGCCGCCACTGATGACCATGAGGGAGGCCATGCGTCGAGACCTCGGCGTGGGAGGCACGTAGGCAGCTCCGCTTCGCTGGTCCATGGGCTTGCCGGTCTTCGCCGCTCTGGACGGTCACCACGCCCCGGGGCGGGGCAGGGGATACTTCGGGGTATGGACACGCCCTGCTTCCCCGCGCCCGGACCGTCGGCGGGTGAGGTGCTGCGTGAGCGGTACGCGGGGCGGCTGCCCGGGACGCTCGACGCGCTCGCCGGGCCCGCGCGCGGCGTCGTCGAGCTGCCCCTGCACGTCGCCTGGTCCGGGCTGCGTTCCTATGACCTGGACCGGCCGCGCCTGCGCATGGGCCTGTACCGCGTCGTCCTGGCCGAGGGGCGGCACGAGGAACTCGTCACGCTCCTCAACCGGGACCTGCTCCTGGCCCAGTGGCCCGTGCTGCGCACGCTGGTCAGCCGGCACGTCCGGCAGGTCTGGGAGGAAGCGTTCCCCGAGCTGGCGACGGCCGCGCCCCCGTGGCCTGAACCCGGCGGTCTGCGAGGCCGGTCCCCGGGTGCGTGACCGGCCGGACCCTCGGCCCCTGATGGTCATCGCAGGTCACAGCGCCGGCAGGGACGGCTCAGGGACTGAAGGGACCGGGTTTCCGGAATGGGTGCGCGACCTCAGGCGACCGTGCGCGTGCCCGTTCCCGCGACGCCCCGCTGGGAGCGTTCCGTCTTCATGCCCACGCGCCGGGGCTCCACCGTGCGCGGGTCCACCGCCTCGCCGGGGGCTCCGGCGCGGTAGAGGCCGTCCGGTTCCGCATCGCGGTCGTGCGGGAGGAGGTAGAAGACGCGGCGCTTCTGCAGCCCGCTGTCCGGGTCGGCCTCCGCGCTGTCGCAGAGCTCGGCGAAGCCGACCATGCGGCCGTCCCGGTAGTAACGGGGCTTGCCGCGCCGGCGCGGGGTCTTGTCGAGGGCCTGGCGTACGTAGTCGAGCTGTGCGGGGTCTTCCAGCCACACCACCTTGTCCTCGTGGGTGAGATCGCTTGCTTGGAGTAGCGAGCTCATGGCCGTGGTCCCTTCTCGGTCTGACGTAGCTGCTGCACGGGCTGGACTGGCCACGCTACCGGGCGCCGGGCATGGGCTATGCCGGTGTCCCGGACGGCGGCGGCCTGTGGCTGGTTCATTCGTTGCGTGTCCATGGTAGGCGGCTGGATGCGGTGGCGGACAGTAGGCCCGGGCGGTTCGCCCCGGCGCCGCCCCGTTCGACGGTCGGCCCGGTGCGCCCTCACCCCGCCTCGTCGGCGAGCAGGGCGAGGCCCGGGTAGAACTTCTGGCCGTTGGAGCGGAGCATCTCGCCGGGTGAGGAGATGCCGACCTCGGCGCGGATACGGGTGGCGAACGCGCGGGTGGTGGCGGGGCGCAGGCCCTCGCCCTCCTGGCACCAGGTGCTGTACGCCCGGTACAGGGCGCCCTGCTCGACCTTGAAGTCCCGCGGCTCGTCGGACCCGTCCCCGGTGGTGCAGCATTCGGCGAGGAAGCGGCCGATGTGGTCCTCGGTGGTGGCGTACGCCTGGGTGGCGGTGCGCACGACGGTGGGGCCGGTGAGGGACGGCTTGGTCTTCAGGTAGGCCATGGCGCCCTGGATCATCCAGTGGAGGATGCCGGGGCCCTCGTGGTTGACGAGTTCCTCCGCCAGGTTGTCGATCTTGCGGTGGTCGGGGACGACCTTGTCGAACGGGATGAGGCGGATGCGGCGCCAGAAGGCGTGGCCGCCGGTGCCGACCTCGGGGCGGTGGTTGCCGAGCAGCCACAGCTTGTGGGTGGGCTCGAAGCTGAAGTAGTCCTGCCGCATGCGGCGGGCCTTGAGCCGGTCGCCGCCGGTGAGGAGCTTGACGCGGGCCTCGTCGAACTTGTCGTGGGGCTTGAGCTCACTGCACACGAACAGGCGACGGCCGTGCAGTTCGGTGAGCTCGGTGGAGTGCTCGTTGAACTTGCCGCGCTCCATCAGGAAGCCGGGCGGTGCCACGTCCGCGTAGTCGCCGAGGATCTTGATGACGATGTCCATGAGGGCGGACTTGCCGTTGGCGCCGATGCCGTAGAGGAACGGCAGGACCTGGCCGCCGACGTCGCCGGTGATGGAGTAGCCGAGCAGGAGATGGACGAAGGTGATCATCTCCCTGCCCTTGTCGTCGTCGCCGAACGTCTCCGTCAGGAAGCGGGCGAAGCGCGGGGTGGGGCTGGCCTCGGGGGCCAGGAAGGTCGCGCGCGAGTGCAGGTCCCGCAGCGGGTCGGGCTTGCGGAGCTCGCCGGTGCGCAGGTCGACGACGCCGGCAGGGGTGCACAGGGCGAACTTGTCGCCGTCGAGGGTGTCGGGGTCGAGGGCGAGCTCGGGAGACGCCTTGGCCTGGGACAGCATGGCCTTGACGCCGGAGGTCGACATGGCGCGCTTGCGGTGCTGGGCGAGCTCGCGGTCGGTGAAGTGGCCCCGGGGGTCGTGCAGGGGCATCTCCTCGGCCATGTCGCCGGCGGCCCAGATGGCCGCCTTCTCGCCGCCGGTGCGCTTCCACCGGTACTCGTCCCACACGTACCAGCCGAGGCCCTCGACGTGGCGGAAGCGGTGGTTGTGGAGGTGGGCGAAGAGTTTGGCGTTGCCGCGGTCGGTGAGGTTGACGAGCAGGCCGGACTGGACGAAGTCACCGGGGCGGGACGCCGTCACGAGGGTGGCCACCTGCTGGGCGGGCAGCTGGGCGGTCGAGGCGGGGCCGTCGGCGGCTGCGGCGGTACCGGCGGCACCGGTCCTGCCGGTGGGTCCGGCGGTTCCCGCGGTGTCGGCGGTGGGGGCGGTTTCGGCGGAGAACACCGCGAGCTGCTCCGCGGCGGCGTGCGCGTCGAAGCCGGTGCTTCCTGCGCTGCTCATGAGCGTCCCTTGGGGTGGATAGGGCGGTGGCTGCCGGCACGGAGCGCGGAGTCGATGACGAGTCGGTTGCGGCGCTGCTGGTCCGGGCGGGCCGCGTTCGCGGCATCGGTGAGGAGACCGGCGCATTCGGGCAGCGGGATGTGGCCGGCGGCCGCGAGGCCTCCGGCGGTGAAGGCCGCACGGTTGAGCTTCTCGCTGAACGCGGTGCCGGAGGGGGCCTGGGCGCAGTCCCGGACTTCGGCGAGGAGGGGGGCGAGGATGCGGTGGGCGTCGTCGTTCCCGGTCGCGGTCGCCGCGGCCTTCGCCCTCGCCGTCGCCTTCCGTGCCGTTGCCGTTGCCGGTGCCGGGCGCGCCGGGCCGGTGCTGCCGCCCGCGGGCGCGGCAGCGCCCTCCGGCCCCTGGGGGGCGGGGTGGTGGCCGGTGCGGGCGAGTTCGGCGTGCAGCCACAGCGGCAGGGGTGCGGGCGTACGGGAGCCTGGCAGGGCCTCGTACGCTCCCTGCGCCGTACGCGTGCCGGGCGCGACGATGTAGCCGCCGGTGGCCCGTACGTCGACCTGCCAGGCGAGGGCGGTACGGGTGCCGCTGCCGCTGGAGGAGCGGATGGCCGGGCTCCCCAGGGGCGCGCGGTACCAGATGTGCAGGCCACCGCTGGGGGTGCGGACGCGCAGGGTGCCTTCGTCCCGGGCGGGATCGGGCTGTCGGCGGAGGGCGGCCAGGAGCGCGAGGGTGTCGTAGCCGGAGCTGAGCCCGGTCAGGTCCACCCGGTCGTCGATGCGGATGCCGGGCAGCAGGCGCTGACGGTCCGGCAGCGGGGCCGGGTGGGTGTCGACGTCGATGACGACGAGCCCGGCCGGGCCGCACGAGACACCCACGCCGAACCGCGGCTCCTGGCACCACCAGTCCCTGATGACGTCGGCGGCCGTGGTGGCGGCGTGGAAGCCGTGGCACCAGCGTCCCTCCGCCGGGCAGGGGCAGCTGGGCGGGGCGTGGTGCTGCTCCCGGCAGCGGGCGCAGTTCGCGGGGGGTGTTTTGGTCCCTGGGGCGAGGGGGTGGACGGGCATGCCCTTGGAGGCCAGCCAGAGCGCCACGTCCAAGCCGCCGTGCCCGGTGCCGACTGCTGCCGCTGGTGGCGGCGTTGCGCTGGGGGCTGGCACGTGTGTCTTCCTCGGCGGTGCGGCGGGGCTGGGTTCGGCTGTGTGGGCTGGTGGGGGTGTTGGCCCCGTCCCGGGCAGGGACTGAAGGGACCAAACTTTCACAATGCCGGAGCCTAGCGCAGCGACACGCCGAGGCGATGCAGGCTGCTGCGACTGTTTTGATTCTTCAGTCCCTTGAGTCCCTCCGGATGGTGGCCCCCGACGGAGCGCCCGGCGAGGGGATCCGTCCCGAATGCCGGGTTGTCCCGGGTTCGGGCCAGGGACTGAAGGCGTCGGCGGCTCTCAAGGCCCCCTCCCCCGGGTCCCCGTCCCCCCTGGAACAGGGACGGAACCCCCGTCAGACCCTGTTCAGTCCCTGGTCCCTTCGGTCACTGACAAACCTGCAGGTCAGCCGGTTGCTGCCCGAATCGAAGGGACTGAAGGGACTGAGTTTTCTAGTTATGACGCCAATATGACACCAGTACTCCTTACGCCCGCGCATACACGCACGCACGTAAAGGCTGGAAGAGTGGATTCTCAGTCCCTTCAGTCCCTGCTCTTTCCCTTGAACCCGCTCTGACCTGCGGAAACGCTCAGGGACTGAGGGACTGAGGGACCAAGGGACCGAATGCGAAGCGACCAGGTCGCTGCACAAGGGCGCCCGCGACGACCCCAGGAGAGGAGACGGCTTTCAGTCCCTGGCACCACCGCGAGGGACCGAGGACTGCAGAAGGGAGGAAGGGAGGCAGCCCGTGAGGCCGGACCGGAGCCGTCCAACCGCCTCCGATCAGGGTGTTCTTGGGCCGGAGGCGCCTTTAGGATCTCCGGTATGGCAACGCGACTCGTGCAGATCAACATGAAGGCCCATGACGACTCCGCGCTCGGCAGGTTCTGGGCGGAGGCCCTCGGCTGGGGCATCGACAGCGAGGGACCCGGGGTGACCAACCTCGAACCCGTGGGCTTCAGCTACCCCGGCCCCGAAGCCGTCTGCATCGACATCATCGCCCGCCCGGAACCCAAGACGGTCAAGAACCGGGTCCACGTCGACCTGGCCACCACCTCGACCGCCCACCAGGCGGAACTCGTCGCACGCCTGAAGGACCTCGGCGCGACCCCGGCCGACGTGGGCCAGGGAGACGTCCCCTGGACGGTCCTCGCCGACCCCGAGGGCAACGAGTTCTGCGTCCTGGAGCCCCGTCCCCGCTACCGGGACACCGGACCGATCGCCGCGGTGGTCGTCGACTGCGCGGACCCGAGGGAGATGGCCCGGTTCTGGAGCGGTGCCATGGACTGGACGCTCCACGAGGTCACCGACGACCAGGCGACCCTGCGCTCCGCCAAGGGCGTCGGCCCCTACCTGGAATTCGTCCGCAACCCCGACCCCAAGACCGGCTGGAACCGCGTCCACCTCGACGTCGGCCCCTACCGGGGTGACGACCCGGCAGCAGAAGCGGCCCGACTGCGGGCCCTGGGAGCCACCGACCCCGATTTCGACCGGGCCGCCATCTCCTGGACGATCCTGGCCGACCCCGAAGGCAACGAGTTCTGCCTCCTCTCCCCCCGCTGATCCCGCCTGACCCCGACGAGCCTCATGGGTTCAGCTGTCCCAACCCGGGTGCGGCGGATATAGTGGGCCGAAAGTTACTCAGGCGCGAAGGGCCCTCCACCCAGTGGAGGGCCCTTCGTCTTGCCCGCTTCCGCTCAGGCCACCTGGAGCTTCGGCCGGCCCGTCGTCGGCGTGGGCGGCGCCTGGTGGTAGGTCGGCAGTTTCAGGTTGGGCAGGTCGCCGGCCTGGATGCGGACGAGGGCCGCCCGGAACGCCGCCTCCATGCTCTCGGGG
The DNA here is from genome assembly GCF_044129415.1 of Streptomyces racemochromogenes. Taxonomy (GTDB): domain Bacteria; phylum Actinomycetota; class Actinomycetes; order Streptomycetales; family Streptomycetaceae; genus Streptomyces; species Streptomyces racemochromogenes_A. The sequence goes on along the minus strand of NZ_JBBDHD010000020.1, from coordinate 7,473 downwards.
CTCTCGTACTTCGCCGCGAGCGGGTGGAGCCGGTAGGAGTTGCCCGTACGCTCCTCGCTGCGCGGCCTGAGCACGATGTTCAGCTCGCACAGCGGCGCCATCAGCCCGCTGACGGCCTGCGGCGTGACCCCGTACTCCACCGCCATGTCCTTCTGCCGGACCGTCAGCGCCCCTCCGAAGTCGCTCCGGGCGACCAGGTACTGGAGGAACTTGACGGCGGACCCGGACAGGGGCAGGGCCCAGATGCGCTCCGCGACGATCGGAGACATGACGTTAGCCATGGGACGGCCTTCCTCGTGAGCGGTGGCGGTGGTCCGTGATGGAGGACGGGCCTGGCAGCACTATCACCCGGTACGTTTCCTTCCGCGATAGTCGGCCGCCGCCCCGAAATCGAGGTCGAGTTCCTCCTGATGGGCACCCTGCGGGCCCACAGCGTAGGGGAAGGCCGCGACGTCGTGCTCGTGCCGGTCGGCGATCTCGGCGAGTACGTCGTGCTGGGCGCTGCTGTTTCCGTGGAACCACAGGCGTACGTTGAGCTGGATCCGGCCCCTGCCCGCCTTCTCCACCCAGTTGTAGCCGCACAGCGCCTGCACCGCACGGTTGACCGTGGAACGCGTGATCATCTTGCCGCCCTTCTGAGCGGCGATCTTGTTCAGCCCATCGGTGATCTCCTGCTGCGTGTACGGGGTGACGCCGGTCCCCGGCACCTGTCCGCCGGCCACGAAGAGGAAGACGCACAGCTGTGACTTGGTGATGCTGTTCGCGACGGCCAGTTGGGCGAGCAGCTGCGTGAACCAGTTGCTGGCCAGGCTGTAGCCGGAGCCCCCGGCCATGTCGTGGACGGCCTTCGGGTCGGCGGCGTACTCGAAGTGGACGCCCTTGAGCCGGCGACGGCCTGCGGGGTCCGCGGCTTCGGCGACTTCGGCGACCTTCTCCCCGAGCTGCTGGCCGAGGACCGCCAGGATGTCCCCGTACTCGGCTTCGCTGCCCCCGGAGGTGGGGGCGGGCACGGGTCGGGGCCCGCGCCGACGACGGGCGGGCGGATCAGATGTCACGAGACCTCCTTGTTACTCAGGCGGTCCGAGGCTATCCAAAAAATCAACCACAGCTTGTCTTTTGACGCGGCGACGCGCCGAGGGTGCCTTCCGCGCAGTGCCCCGTTCGAACGCGGCGCCAAAAGTACACGCAGCATGTACTTCTGACGCCGGAGAGCGCCGAAACTCCACGCCTGCTTGATTTGGGTTGTCGCAATGACGACACGTTCGTGTAGCGGCCACGCGTTCTCGGCGGCGCTCCGGCCGCTCCCCCGCACCGCGCTGACCTGCGGCGCGGCAACGCGGCTCGGTGTCGGCCAAAAGTCCACGCCTGCTTGAGTTTTCCGGGATATGTGTCCGCCAGGTATACACTCCAGCGCCGCGAATGTGTCCTGGGCGACACATAGGGTCGGACAAAACCGCAGGTCAGAGCCCTGTGAACGCGGCGCCCTCTTACTAAAAGAGCAACCCCGGTACGCCTCTTACACGACACCCGTACCGCTGCCGACCCGCCCGAACCCGCACCACCGCACGCGAGCCCCGACGCGGGGTGCGTCGAACGGGCACGGCCAGTGGTCACCCGCACCACCCCCGGCCCCAGCCACGTTCCCGTCTTCCCACCCCCCTCGGGCGCGCGGCCGCCCGCGGTGCCCAGCCGCCCCGGCGGGGCACCGCAAGCCCGCCAGGGCTGAGGAGCTACCGACCCCGGGCGTCCGCCGAGTGCGGCGCGCTACCACCGGTGGAGCGGGGCGGCCGGCTGGATTTCCGGCGCAAGGGGCGAAAAGTGACCGCCAGAACGGGCCCTCAGAGCGCCGAACTCCAGCGCCCCGGTATGCCGCGACCTTCCGGGTGGTCGCAGGCCGTCAGCGGGGCGTACAGCGCCTTTTGTGGAGGGTGAAGACGCCCTGGAGCTCCGAACCGTCACCTTGACGGAGCAACGGGGCCCGTCTTGTCGTCGATCCGGAAGCTGATGACGTCGACCTCGTCGGCTTCCACCAGATCCGGGTAGTGGCGCCTGAGAACGTCACGGAGTTCGGTCGCGGTCGCCAGCCCCTCCGCCTGGGCGTCCTGGTCGGTGAGGTCGCCGACCCGGCACTGCCTGATCCCGGTCACGTCTGCCGGCAGGACGACTTCGGGGTCACACTCGAAGACCAGCCGTGCCGGTCCGAGCCGGGCAGGGTCCCGGAAGCGGGTGGTCTTGGTCTTGGCTCCGGAGCGGACGGCTTCGAGGTAGCGGGGGTTGAACCGGATGATCGGGGGGCCGGCCGTCTCGGGGTCCTGGTAGAGCGACGGGTCGAGACCGTTCATGCCCTCCGGTGTCCATCGCTGGGTCAGCGGCATCAGGTCGGCGGCGAGGACGGATCTGGGCCCGTCGGGCGTGGGAACGATGACGCGCATGGTGGGGTAGTAGTCCACGAAGACCTGCCGGTCGCGTCCGCACGGGCCGATGATTCCCCGTCCGTGGTTTCCCACGGCGACTATGCAGCGCATCTGGCGGGCGCCCTGGGCTCGCGCGGCTCCCAGAGCAACGAGTTCGGCGCAGGGGCCGCCGGTGAAGTGGTACAGGTTCACGCCGGCGAACATCCGGTAGTCGGCGGCCATGACCGCGGCGCCCATGGTGTGGATCCCGTCTTCGTCGGGCCCGGCGTCGGTATGCGCGTCGATGGTGCGGCGGGCCAGCTCCACGAGCTCACGCTCGTCGTCATCGAGAGCCCGTGCGGACGGCGGTACGTACACGTTGTTTCAGCCTTCTCTTCGGTCAGCGGTCACCGAAGCATTCCAGGCCGCGCATGAGGGCTCCACGGCATTTCGGCTCGCCTCGACCGGACCCCGTGGGGCCCGTCGATGCCGACGGCCGGAGCGTCCGGTTCCGCTGATGGCGGCTCCCGGGCCAAGGTAACCGGTGATCATTCCGGTCAACCCGCCCGTTACCAGGGCAACATACTTCGGTGTGCCTCTTCGCCTTCCAGCCGGAAGGTTAGTAAGGTACCCGCATGACCGCTCCATACGATCCGGAAGTCAGGGAAAAGGTAGTCGCGAAGCTGCCTGCCTCCCTGCGGCAGGAACTCAAGGTCCGCGCAGCCCAGTTGGGCGTGGACATCCAGGACGCCGTCACCGAAGGCGTCCACGCCTGGCGTGCCGACGCGTCCGCGGCGACGGCCGTCGACACCTCGGGGGCCTCCTCCTTCTCGACGTACCTCCCCACCGGCCTGTACGGGGAGTTCAAGGAGGACTGCCGGGTACGGGAAGTCCCGTACAACCAGGGCCTCGCCCAGTCGATCCGGCTCTGGCTCGACACCCACCCCTCCCCCACCGGCCGCCGTCGCCCCGCGAACGAGGGTGCGCGCAGGATCGTGGTCTGCAACCAGAAGGGGGGCGTCGGCAAGAGCGCCATCAGCAACGGCGTCTCCCAGGCCCTGGCCGAGACCGGTGCCCGCGTCTGCGTCATCGACTTCGATCCCCAGGGCCACCTCACCCGCCACCTCGGGGCCGAGATGCTCAGCATCAAGGAGCCCAGCCTCGCCAAGTACATGCTCGGCGAGATCGACGGCCGCGTCCGCGACCTCCTCGTGCCCATCGAGCACGGTGTGTTCGCCGGCCGCCTCTTCCTCCTCCCCTCCTGCAAGGACGCGTTCCTCCTCGACGCCCGGCTGGCCACCACCCGCCACGTCCGCACCAAGGAGACGGCGCTGGAGAAGGCGCTCGAAGAGCTGGAGAAGGAGTTCGACTACATCGTCGTCGACTGCCCGCCCAGCCTCGGCTACACCATGGACACCGCGCTCTACTACGCCCGCACCCGCGAGGGCGAGTCGCCCAAGACCTCGGGCGTGATCATCCCCGTGCAGGCGGAGGACACCTCGGCCGACGCGTACGACATGCTCAGCGAGCAGCTTGAGGACCTCGTCGACGACCTCGGCATCGAGATCACCCAGCTCGGTTTCGTGGTCAACCTCTACGACAGCCGCAAGGGCTACGTGGTCACTTCCTCCCTCAACAGCTGGAAGGAGTTCGGCGACCCGCCGGTCATCACCGTCATCGCGGATCTGAAGGAGCAGCGCGAGGCGGTCCGCGTGAAGCTGCCGCTGCTGCACTACGCGCCCGACTGCGAGCAGTCCGAGGCGATGCGCGAGATCGCCCGGAGGATCGCGGCATGAGCAAGAGCGACCTCCTCGGTACCGGCGCCGCCTTCAGCAACGCGCGCCGCACCGCCGGCCGCAGCGAGCGGGGCCGTGCCAAGGCCCTCGCGCAGGGCGACGTACCGGCGTACGAGCTGATCCGCGTCCCCCTCGACCAGGTCTCCCCCACTCCCCTCAACCCCCGCCGGAACTTCGGCACGGACGAGGAGAAGACCCGCTTCGGCGAGGAGCTCCGCCAGGCCCAGCTCTCGGCGTGCGTCGCGGTCAGCCGGGGCGCGTACCTGTCGCTCTATCCGGACCACGAGGGCCGGATCGGCGCGGCCGCGTACGTCCTCATCAACGGCGAGCGGCGTTTCCGCAGCGCGGTGCACGTGGGGCTGGAGGCGCTGGACTTCGTCGTACGTGACGACCTGGCGGCCTCCCGTACCGACTTCATCGACCACCTGCTGGCGGAGAACCTCGAACGCGAGGACTTCGACGTCATCGAGCGCGCCCGGGGCGTGCAGCAGCTGGTCGACTCCTGCGCGGAGCAGGGACGGGAACACGGGGCGAAGTCCCGGGCTGCGGAACGGCTGGGCAAGTCGCCGTCCTGGGTGACGAACCAGCTGGTGCTGCTGGAACTCCCGGAGGAGATCCAGAGGATGCTGAGCTCCGGTGACATGCCGGAGCGCGACGGACGCCTCCTCGCCCGGGCGGCGAAGGAGCGGCCGGGCGTGGACGCGGCCGCGCTGCTGGACCTCCTCCAGGAGAACAAGGCGCAGGAGGCGCGGGCGAAGGCGGCGCAGCGGGAGATCCTGCGCGAGGCCCGCGAGCCGGTCACGACGCCGGCCCCGGTTGCCGCCCCTGTCGCGGCCCCTGTCGCGGCCCCTGTCGCGGCGCCAGTCGCGGCCCCTGTCGCGGCCCCTGTCGCGGCCCCTGTCGCGGCGCCGGTCACGGTGCAGGAACCGGCGACGGCGCCGGTGCCGGTGCGGGCGCCGGACCCGGGTGCGGAACCGTCCCCCGTGCCGGTTGCGGCGGAGCCGATCCCGGCCGCAGCCGGCCCGGAACCGGCGGGCGGGGAGCCCCGACTTTTGTCCGCGGACAAAAGTCCGGCCCCTGCGGCACCCCCAGCCGTTCCCCCGGCAGCCCCTGCGACGGCCGTCCCGGACCCCACCCTCCCGCCCGCCGAGCCGTCCGCGGCCACGGCCACATCCCCGGCCTCCGACGCAGCGGAACCCGCGCCGACCGGGGCCGGAGCGGCCCCCGCCCCGGAGCCGGAGACGGTCATCCCGGAACAGGCGACGAGCCCGGAGACGGGTGCGGTGTCATGGGACGACCCCCAGGCGGTCTTCGAGGCGATCCGCCAGAACATGCCGCCCAAGCAGCGCGCGGAACTGACCATGCTCCTGATCGACAGCAACGGCAGGACCACCGGCAACCGCTGACCGCCCATCGATCCCCCCTCCCCACGACGGCCCGACTTTTGTCCGCGGACAAAAGTCGGGCCGTTCCCGTAGGCGGCGTTCATGGAACGATGCACCCATCGGAACGACGAAGATCCGCAGAAGGGTTGCTCACATGGGGGACATATCAGCCGAGCGGCGACGCATCCTGCAGTCGCCTCCGCCCGAGCTCGTCGCCGAGGCGGCGGCGAACCCGGGAGGGTCCGTCGCGGTCATCGACCCGGCCTTCATCGGGGACCCGAACGGCTACGTTCCGGGGGAAGCCGTGCAGGGGGTCTGGGTGGTCGGCGAGGACGGAAAGCTGACCGGCGAGTTCGTCGAGAACCCGAACTACGGACCGCCCAAGGACGACTTCGCCAAGCTCACGGGATCCGGGCACTGGCTGGGCTGGCTCGCCGACCAGCCCGCCGCCGCCGTACGCGACTCCATCGCGGGAATCCTGGACGAGCAGGTCGCGGGCGCGGTCGTGGAGTGGATCAAGATCCTTGACGATCCGCGCTACCTCACCGGAGGCCGCCCGCACCCGGCCGATCCGGACCGCATGACCGTCACACGAGCCGGCCTCGCGGTCTCCTTCGCGCTCTCCGTGACCAGCCCCGGGCACCCCCGGGAGACTCTCCAGGGCGTGTTCACCCGGGTCGCCGTCGGGCTCGACCAGCCCGGCCACCGCAAGGACAGGGTCTGGCTCGACCTGCGGGCCGACCTGGACTGGGCCGAGACGGAACTCCGCGAACGGATCTACCGCGTCGGCCACACCCCCGGCCCCGGGACCAGCTGACACCCGACCGGAGCGGGCACAGGATGTCGGGTGGTGCAGGCTTGCTCCTTCCTAACGTGGTGATCGAAAGGGAAGGAGGCCGGGGTTGCTGGATCGGCTGAACCAGGCCATGGACTACATCGAGGGACATCTCGAAGACCACATCGAGGTGTCGGAGCTCGCCCGGATCACGGTCACGTCGGAGTACCACTTCCGGCGGCTGTTCTCGTCGCTGGCGGGGATGCCGCTGTCGGAGTACGTCCGACGCAGGCGGCTCACCGTCGCCGCCGCCGACGTGCTGGCCGGGGAGCCGACCCTGCTGGAGATCGCGGTCCGCTACCGCTACACCTCCGGGGAGGCCTTCGCCCGCGCCTTCCGCGCCGTGCACGGGGTCGGTCCCGGCGAGGCCAGGCGTACCGGTGCCGCTCTGCACGCACAGCCCCGGCTTTCCTTTCGCCTCACCGTCGAAGGGAACAGCACCATGCGGTACCGCATCGTGGAGAAGGAAGCATTCCGGGTCGTGGGCAAGAAGGCCCGCGTCCCGCTGATCTACCAGGGGGTCAACCCCCGCATCGCCGAGCACATCCGGAGCATTCCCGCGGAAACGATGCTGCGGATCGTCGGCCTCTCGGACCAGGACCCGGAGGGCGTGGTGTCGGCGACGGTGCGCCTGTCGGACGGCTTCGAGGAGGGGAGCGAACTCGACTACTACCACGCGGTGGTCACCACCGCCGGAGTCGAACTCCCCGACGACCTCGACGTACTGGACTGCCCGGCAGGCACCTGGGCCGTGTTCGAGAACACCGGGCCGTTCCCGGAGGCGCTCCAGCGGATGTGGGGCGACGTGGCGGCCCAGTGGATCCCCTCCAACCCGTACGAGTACCGTCCGGGCCCGGAGATCCTCCGCACCCGCCCGTCCCAGGACGACCCGGCCCACTCCGAGGCCCAGCTGTGGATCCCGGTGAGCCGCACCGGCGGCGGGGGGGGGGGGGGGGGGGGGGGCGGGGGGGGGGGGGGGGCCCGGCGCGGGGGGGGGGGGGGGGGGGGGGGGGGGGGGGGGGGGGGGGGGGGGGGGGGGGGGGGGGGGCGGGGGGGGGGGGGGG